>NZ_JBIASC010000019.1:0-120050 GCF_042890485.1 Streptomyces sp. NPDC002181
TGCTCCCCGCCCCGGTCCGCACCTGGCTGGAGAACGCCTACGGCCACGGCATCGCCGACGTCTTCCTCTACGCCGCCCCCACCGCACTCCTCGCCCTCCTCCTCTGCCTCTTCATCGAAGAGGCCCCGCTGCAGACCACCGTCGCACCGGCCCGGCCTGAGGAGAAACAGGCCGCGTGATCTGCGCCGCCGGACGTGCTGACAGGCGGGTGCACGCCCGACTCCCCGCAGGCCGGTACGCATCAGGGCCGGCGCAGGTCGGCCGGGGCTGCGGAACGAGTCCGCGGAGCACTCCACCCCTCTTCACGGCCCCGGCTGCCAGGCCCTCCGGTAGGGCCTCGAAGAGGCCGGTGTCCCCCACCGCCTGAAGCGGTTGCGGACGGTGGGCCGGGGACCGAACCCGGTCGGCACCTCCCGCCACTGCCCACCCGGCCTGAACCGCCGCATACGCAACTCACGGGCAGGGAGCAGGGGATCACCAGTGTGCTGCACGGCCGCGCTGCACACGGCGTCGCCGATCGTGCCGGGGTGGCAGTTGCTTCCCGCGTCGGCGGGCTTGAACTCCGCCACCACCATCGCGGTGTTGTGCCGGAACACGGCAGCAGTCACCGGCGGAGCCGGGTGGGTGTGGGGGGGGGCTGTGCCGGGGCGGTCACCGTTCCGCTCTGCAGTCGTCGAGGTGTAAGGCGGGCTCCAGTTGACCGTGCAGTCAGCCCGTCCTCGGGGCTGCTTGACTTCTATGATCGGTCTATCAATCATAGAAATCACTGGAACGCCTTGCTCGGCCGAGCACCGCACGGTACGGCCCGAGGATCCCTTCCCCTGCGAGCCAATGGTCAAAGCCCCACACCGGGGGTTCCGGCTCGGCCCCGAGCCCCAAGCGCCATCCATCGAGCTGCGATCGATGGCAACCTTTCTGATGGATCAATCAATAGGAGAATCGTGATGGTCACGACATCTGGCGCCGCCCGTCCCTTCTGGTGCGCCGGGCGGCAGGAACGGGGTCAGGACGTCTTCGCCGTTCACTCCCCCTGGGACGGCAGCCTGGTTGGGATGGTTGAGGTACCCGACGAAGAGCAGGTCGAGCGTGCCGTCGCGGCCGCGGTGGCTGCGGAGAAGGAGTTCAGCGCCACACCCGCGTACCTGCGGGCCGACGCGCTGGACCACGTGGCCAAACGCCTGACCGAGCGAGCCGGGGAGATAGCGCAGCTGATCACGGCGGAGAGCGGCAAGCCGCTCAAGTGGTCGCGGATCGAGGTGGCGAGGGCGGTGTCCGTGTTCCGCCTCGCGGCGGAGGAAGCCCGCCGTTTCAACGGGGCCGAGGGGCAGCGCCTGGACACCGACCCCGGCGGCACCGGTCGGCTCGCCCTGGTTCGGCGATTCCCCAAGGGCGTCGTCCTCGGTATCGCACCCTTCAACTTCCCGCTCAACCTGGTCGCCCACAAGGTCGCCCCGGCGATTGCCGTCGGGGCGCCGATCATCCTCAAGCCCGCGCCGGCCACTCCGCTGTCCGCCCTGGTGCTGGGCGAGCTGCTGGCCGAGACCGACCTTCCGGCCGGGTCGTGGAGCATCCTCCCGGTCCCGAACGACCGGATGGCGAGCCTGGTCCAGGACGAGCGGCTGCCGGTCATCTCCTTCACCGGCTCCGACACGGTCGGCTACGGCATCCAGGACTCGGTTCCACGCAAGCACGTCACGCTGGAACTGGGCGGCAATGGAGCGGCCGTCGTGCTCGCCGATTTCTCCAGCGAAGCAGACCTGGAGTGGGCGGCAGCCCGCATCGCCACCTTCGCGAACTACCAGGGCGGCCAGTCCTGCATATCGGTGCAGCGAGTGATCGCCGATGCCACCGTCCACGACCGACTTGTGAAGAAGCTCGTCGCGAAACTCGGCGAGCAGATCGCCGGCGACCCCCGTGACGACAGCGTCGACGTCGGGCCGCTGATCACCGAGGCGGCCGCACGGCGGGTGGAGAGCTGGGTTCAGGAAGCCGTGGCCGGCGGCGCGAAGGTACTGGCCGGCGGCCCGCGCGCGGGAGCCTTCCACCCGCCGACCCTCCTCTCGGATGTTCCCCCCGGTGTCCGTCTGGCCACCGAGGAGGTCTTCGGACCGGTCATGACCATCGAGGCGGTCAACGGCACCGACGAGGCCTTCGCCGCAGTCAACGACTCCAGATTCGGCCTGCAGGCCGGGGTGTTCACCCATGACGGCAAGACCGCGTTCCGTGCGCACCGCGAGCTGGAGGTCGGCGGCGTGATCATCGGCGACGTCCCCTCGTACCGGGCCGACCAGATGCCGTACGGCGGTGTCAAGGCATCGGGCGTCGGCCGCGAAGGGGTCGCCTACGCCATGGCCGACTACACCTACGAGCGCGTCCTCGTCCTGACCCAGCTGCCCCTCTGACACCCGAGCCCTCGGCTGCGCGCGGACCAGGCATCCAGATCCCCGCCCCGCTCCCCGGTCCCGCGAAGCCCCGGGGATTCGGTTCCCGGAGCAGACCGCGCGACAGAGCCACCACCTTCACACCTCCACGCATGCCCGCCAGGGCTTACACCCATCCGATACAAGGAGCGCACACGATGTCCCAGCTGACAGCCTCCCAGCTCGCCGACCACTTCGATCCGCAGACCAACCTGGACCATCTGGTGCGCCAAGGGCTGTACCGCGGGGGGCTCGGCAACCGCGTGGGAACCCTGCGCGGCGCGCTGGGCTGGGAGAACCTGCCGCACGAGGTCGACATGGACGACGTGCCGGTACGCGGGAAGCTGCCCCAGTGGCTGTCGGGCAGCCTGCTGCGCAATGGCGTCGGCAAGCTCGACCTCGGTGTCGACCACCTGGAGCACTGGTACGACGGCCTGTCCCTGCTGCAGCGTTTCACTTTCAGCGCGGGCAAGGTCAGCTACCGCTGCCGGTTCCTGCACAGCCCCGCCTATCTGGCTGCAGAGAAGGACGGCCGACTGCACCACCGCTCACTGTTCGCCGACCCCGGCCACGACATCCTGCGCGGCGAGCAGACCGAGTTCGTCGCCGAGGGCGTCAACGCCAACATCACCTTCACCCGTATCAAGGAGGCGGTCATCGCGCTGTGCGACCACCCCATGGGTGTCGAGATCGACCCGGTCACACTGGAAACCCGCGACCTGTACGACCTCAAGGCCTCGCAGCACGGCGGCCCCGGCAGCGTGGCGGCCCCCGCGCACCTGCAGCGCGATTACAAGCGCGGCCTGGAGTACAGCGTCCACACCTGCTTCGGTCCCAACCCCACCTACGACGTCATCGTCACCGACGTTGCCACCGGCACCAAGTCCGTACTGAACTCCATCCCCGTGCAGGGCCGACCCAGCATCCGCCACTCCTTCGCCCTCACCGAGAACTACCTCGTCCTGCTCCAGTACCCCCTGGGCACCGACCCGGCCAAGGTCGAAGCCATGATCGCGGGCGACCTCCCCAGGGCCGCCACCTGGTCCTGGGCCGAGGAGACCCCGGTCAAGATCTACATCGTCAGCCGAAACGACGGCAGCCTGGTGCACGTCATGGAAACCGACGCCATGTACTGCATGCACAACGCCAACGCCTACGAGCACGGCGACACCATCGTCATGGACCTGGTGGCCTACGACGGCGCCGAGCACTGGGGCGACTACGTCATCGCGCGCCGCCGCTCCGGCGCGCCGCTGTCAACCGGACAGCTGCGCCGCTACACCCTGCCGCTGAAGGGCGCCGGCAAGGCCGACTACGAGGTGGTCAGCAGCCAGACCATGGAACTGCCGACCTACAACGTCGGCCAGTACAACACTCTCGGCTACCGCTACGTCTACGCCGCCGGCCAGCGCCAGGACCTGCCGGAGGTCGCCTACAACCAGGTCGTCAAGGCCGACACCGCCTCGAACGTGAGCACCGTATGGTTCGAGGACGGCTGCTTCCCCGGCGAGCCCGTCTTCGTGCCCCGCCCCGGCGCCACGGCCGAGGACGACGGCGTCCTGCTCTCCTTGGTGCTCGACTCACGCTCCCGCACCTCATTCCTGCTCGTCCTGGACGCCCGGGAGCTCACCGAGATCGCACGCGCCCAGCTGGACACCTTCATCCCCTACGGCTTCCACGGCCAGTTCATGGGCGAGCACTACGCCAGCATCTGATCCCCCTGCCTTCGTCCTGTCCGCGCCCTGCTCACCCGCCGTGTGAGCAGGGCGCGGACAGGACGAAGGCGGGACAAGGCACTGGCCCGACTGCCCTCTTTGACTTCTGTGATTGATGAATCAATACTGGCGGGATGGTGAAATCACAGAAGAACGGCGGAGCGCGCCCCACAGCCGCCGAACGCCGCGAGCAGGTGCTCGCCGCCGCGATCGTGGAGTTCGCCGAGAACGGATACCAGGCCGCGCGCACCGGCGACATCGCCAAACGCGCCGGGATCTCCCAGCCCTACATCTACGCGCTCTTCGAGAACAAGAAGGTCCTCTTCCTCGCCGTGCAGGAACTCGTCAGCGAACGCATCCGCGAGGCGTTCGCCGCCGCCTGGCAGCCCAGCGACGACCCGGACAGAGCACTCACCGCACTCGGCGCCGTCCACCAGGCCCTGATGGCCGACCGCAACCTGCTGCGCTGCCGCCTGCAGGGCTACGCCGCCACCAGCGACCCCGAAATCCGGACCCGCATGCGCGAGCTCTACACCCAGACCTTCGAATGGCTCACCGACCTCACCGGCCTCAACGTCGAAACAGTCGCCCGCTTCAACGCCACCGGCCTGCTCCTCGACATCGGCTCAGCCCTGGACCTCCCCCGCGCCTACGTCTACGCCCCCACCACCCGCTCCTGAGGTTTTCAGGGTGGGGCCGGTGGGTTGACGGACAGGCCGGTGGAGGTGAGGCAGCCACTCAAGTCGGGCGCATGGGGCGGGAGGCCACCAGGACTCCGACGGCACCTACGGAGCCTGGCAGGACAGACGACGGGCGAAGGCGTGGAGCCCGGAGCAGATCTCGCACCGGCCCGGCTTCGTGCCGATTCCCCCGGTGATGAGTCCATGCGCATGAGCCACGAAGCGATCTGTCAGACGCTGTTCGTCGAAGGCCGTGGCGCACTCAAGGCGCTCACGGCATCCATGACACAGCTGCCCGAGCAGCTGCGCAAAACCCTCTCCTGGGACCGCGGGAAGGAACTCTCCCGCCATGACCACACCGGCCCTCCGGGCCGCGTCACTGAACCCGTCACCCAAAACTGCAGCAGATCCGCCTGCGCTCAAGAGAGCCGGTCATACCGTCCGCCGATCGAGGCAGCCGCAGTACCACCGCGCGGACGCCGTCCGGGGCCGTGCTCCCCACCGCGTTCGCGCGGAAGGAACGCACAGCCTCGTGGAGCCCGGCTGGTGACGGAGCCAGCCGCTCCGCCGCGTCGGCGAGCACGGCCAGGCGCACCTGGCGTCCGGCCGGGGTGAGGGTGGCGAGCACCACGTCGCGCATCGGGCCGCTGAACCGGTAGCCCGGTCCTCCCTCCCAGGTGAGGACACCGGCGCCGATGGCCGCGTCCACGAGGGCGAGAAGCTCTCGCGCCGACAGCTCCTGGGCCGCCGCGAGCAGTCGCAGGTCCAGGACCTCCCCGGCGGCGGCGGCGTTCGCGAGCATCAGGCGGGCCGCCTCGGGCAGGACCATGATGCGCGGCAGCAGGACGGCCTCGACCGCGAGCGGGAGCCGTGCCCCGGGCCCGGTGCGGTGCCGGGGCTCCAGCGCGAGCAGTTCGCGCAGGACGAAGTGATTGCCCTCGCTGCGCCGGTGCAGGGCCGCGGCTGCCTCCGGAGAGCCGTCCTCTTCGCGAGCGCACAGGATCCGGGCCACGCCGGCGGCGTCCAGCGGCTTGAGCGGGATGTACTCCGCGCCCGCGTACGCCAGGTCGGCCATCAGCCCGGCCAGTGCCGGAGTCCTGGAATCGCGTACGGACACCACCACCGCGACCGGCTCGTCGCGCAGCAGCGACGCGAGTCGGCGCAGGAATGCCAGGCAGTCGGCGCACTGCTCGTCCAGGTCGTCAAGGACGTACAGGACGGGCCGCTGACGCAGCTGCCGTAGCAGGTCCGGGGCAGGCCGATGCGCGCACGCGATGCCGGAGCGGGCCGAGCAGTCGGCAGGTGCCCGGACCGCGCGCAGCTCGGCGAGCAGCCGCTCCGCCGGCGAGTCGGCTGCCCCGGCGCGGTCCGCGTCGCGGCAGCCGAGACGCGCGACGGTGAAACCGTGCGCCGTCGCGTACGAGACGGCCGAAGACAGCAGGTCCGTTTTCCCCGAACCGGTATCACCGGCAACGACGGCCCAGCGGGCCCCCTTCGGCGAGGCCGCGACCACCTCACGCAGCCGATCCGCCTCGTCCTCGCGTCCCAGGGCCCGAATGCCCTTGGTCTCGACAGGGGCTGTCGGCGTGGCCGTCGCCGCGTCGGCCGGACGCCGCGCCTGTCGCCCGCCCGATGCCGCCGGGTCGTGGCGCACGATCGCGAGGTGCAGTTCGCGCAGTGCCGGGCCCGGGTCCACGCCGAGCTCCTCGGCGAGGATCGTGCGCAGCCGCGCGTACTGCTGGAGGGCTTCTCCGGAGCGGCCCGCCCGGTGCAGGGCGCGGAGCAGGACCTCCCAAGCCTCTTCGCGCAGCGGAGCCGACTTGGTGAGGCGTTCGGTGATCCCTATGGCGGCGTCCACGTCGCCCTCGGCGAGAAGGATCCCGGCGAGCATCTCCTCGGCGAGCTGCCGCATGCCCATGAGCCGGGCCGCCTCCTGCTCGGCGAACCGGTGGGCGGCGGCGTCCTGGAGCGCCGTCTCGCCCCGCCACAGGCCCAGGCCCCGTTCGAGCGCGCGGCGCGCGGCGGCGGGATCGGAGGCGGCCCTGGCCTCGCGCGCCTCGTGGAGGGCCGCCTCGAAGACATGCGTGTCCAGGTCCTGGGCGCCGGCGGCCAGGACGTAGCCCCCGGACTCGCGCACCAGCAGGGTCGACTTCGTGTCCCGGCCACGGTCCGGCTCCAAGGCGGAGCGGAGCCTGCTGATGTGCGAATGGACCGAGGACACCGCCCCGGCGGGATGCCGCTGTCTGTCCCAGAGGTCCGCGCACAGCTGGTCGACGGACACGGCCTGACCGGCGCTCAGGAGGAGTCGGATCAGCAGGATGCGGCGCTTGGGCGGTCCCAGGTCGATCTGCCGGTCACCGCACCGGACCTCGAGCGGTCCGAGCAGGCTGAATCTAAGGCTGTGGCCGGTCACGGCATCCTCCATGAAAACTGGACTGGTCTGTGCCGATATACGGCGACGCTCCGGACGCTCCTTCCGGGAGGTTCGGGGGTCCGGCACCCCCTACCACGTGGGAGGTCACCTTGGGGGTCACCTTGATTCGAAATTGAACCCGGAGCCCGTGACATCCGTAGAAGCAGATCACCGACCCGGCCTTCCGCCCCAAGGCCGAGCGCGTCCTCGGTCTGTACGCCCGCCTGCGACGTCCACCGCGCAAAGATCTTCGGCCGCTGCGAGCCGGGAACCGGCACCGCCCCGTTCATGAACCGAGCAGACTGTGGCCGCTCGTCCGAAGTCCTCGGTGGTGGCGGCGCAGCCGAGTACCGGACACGTCCTCGCAGTTGCCGAACACGAGGCGTTCAGCACGATGGTGGCGCAGGTGCTGCGCTCCGGCGGCTGACAGCGAAGATGACAGGGTTTCGGCAAGGCGGGTGCGATGAACTGCCCCTGCCGGGGTCGACGCCCTTGACGGCCCCCCGGCCCGACGTAACGGAGAGAAGGACCATGGCATCCGCACACGAGGAATCGGAGACCGTCGGCCCCTTGGGCCCCGCCCCCGGCGCCGACCCCGTACCTGGGCTCGGCGTGAGCCCGGGCGAGCCCGGCTACCGGACGCCCCCCGACAACATCGTGGCGGCAGCGAAGACCGCGCCGGGCCACTGGCTCCACATGGTCGATCCCCACTGGATGGGATCCGACGGCGAGGAGCCCCCGTCGTGGGCCGTGCTCGGCCGCTGGCGCACGGACGAGGAGGGCGAGATCGTCGAGTGGCAGACGAACGACGCGTACCGCCCCTCCCCCGACGTCCGAGACTGGGCGCCGCCGGCGGGGCGGCTGGACCACGCCCTCCAGCTGACCGCCACCGGCTACATGGAGGAGTCGGTCCTCCACCTCGTCCTCGCCGACTCCGAGGTGGCGGTCTGCGTGGAGGAGGACGGGACGCTCACCACTGCGGAGCTCCCCGAGGGGCCCAAGGCCGTCCCGGTGTTCCCCCCCTCCCCCACCCTGGCGGCGGACGACGTGCCGCCCCACACGCTGATGTCGGCCCCCGAACTCCTGGACCGGCTGGTGGACGACGACCGGCAGGTCCTCCTCCTGTCCGCTTCCGCGCCCGTCGCCCAGATCGTCTCGCCGGACGCGCTGCGTGCCGCGTACGCGGACGTGGAGCGGTGGAGGGCCGAGCATCCCGAGGAAGCCGTTCCGGCCACCTGACGTACGACGGAGGGCGCTCGGCGGGGGGAGGATCCCCCCGCCGAGCGCCTTCCGCATGGACGTACGGTCTTTCCCTCAGGCCGTGGTGAAGTCCGTGTCGGCGGCCAGGTCCTCGGGCAGGAGGCTGCGCAACTGGTCCAGCGTCGCGTTCGGGGTGCCGCCGAGTCGGCGCGCCTGCCGGGTGATCATGGAGTCGAGGAGCTGGCGGGCCAGGCGCGCGTTGCCGAAGGAACGGTCCCGGGGCAGCGCGTCGATCTGCCGGTGCAGGACCTCGACGGTGCCGGGGGCACACTCGTAGCCGGATGTCTCCGCCTGGCCCCTGATGATGGTGACCAGTTCGTCGGTCGTGTAGTTCTCGAAGCGCACCTGGCGTGCGAAGCGGGAGGCCAGGCCCGGGTTCGAGTCGAGGAAGCGGCGCATCTCCCCGGTGTAGCCGGCGGCGATGACGACCACCTCGTCGCGATGGTCCTCCATGAGCTTGAGCAGGGTGTCGACGGCCTCGCGACCGAAGTCGTTCGAGGACCCCTCGGGGGTGAGCGTGTACGCCTCGTCGATGAACAGCACACCGCCCAGGGCGCTGCGGAACACCTCCTGCGTCAGCTGCGCGGTGTGCCCGACGTAGCGGCCGACGAGGTCGGCGCGGGCGACCTCCACCAGCTGTCCCTTGGGCAGCACGCCCAGGGAGTGCAGGAGCTCGGCGTAGAGCCGGGCCACGGTGGTCTTGCCCGTGCCGGGCGGACCGGAGAAGATCAGGTGCTGGCTGATACGGGTCACGGGCAGCCCGGCGGCCTCGCGCTGGGCCGAGGTGGCCAGGAGATTGACGAGGTCGGTGACCTCACGCTTGACGGCTCCGAGACCGACCATGGCGTGGAGTCGGGCGAGCATCTCCTCGCGGTTCCCGGCGGTGGCGGCGGCCGCGTCCGTGCCCTCGTCGCCGACGTCGGCGGGCATGAAGAGCGTCAGGTCGCTCTCGGCCGGGTCCTGCATCGCGGCCAGCCGGAACGACTGCCGGTCGATCATTCTCTCGAAGACCCCGCGGGCCGCGCGGCCGTTGCCGAAGGTGGCGTCCCGGGTCATCCCGCCGAAGTGCGTGGCGAGTGCCTGCGCGGTGCCCGGTCCCAGTTCGTAGCGGTGTGCGTGGCACATGTTCTCGGTGATGGTCACCAGCTCGTCGACGGAGTAGTTCTCGAACTCGATCGTGCGGCTGAAGCGCGAGGCCATGCCGGGGTTGGCGGAGAGGAAGCCCTCCATGTCGGCGGAGTAGCCGGCGACGATCACGACGACGTCGTCACGGTGGTCCTCCATGAGCTTGACAAGGGTGTCGATGGCCTCGCGGCCGAAGTCGGCGCCCGAGCCGCGGGAGTCGGACAGCAGGGTGTAGGCCTCGTCAATGAACAGGACGCCGCCCAAGGCCTGGTTGAAGGTCTCGGTGGTCTTGAGCGCGGTCCCGCCGATGATCGAGGCGACCAGGTCGGGGCGGGCAACCTCGACGAGGTGGCCGGAGCGCAGGATGCCCAGTTCGGCGAGGATCGACCCGTAGAGCCGGGCGACGGTGGTCTTGCCGGTGCCGGGCGGGCCCGCGAAGACCAGGTGGCGGCTCATGGTGGCGACGGGCATGCCGAGGCGGCTGCGGCGCTGGGCCAGCTGGTTGAGGTTGACGAGGGTACGGACCTGGTGCTTCACACCGTCCAGGCCGACCAGCGAATCCAAATGGTCCAGCGGACTCAGATCCTTCGGATCGACCGGCCGGGCCGGCCCGCCCCCCGTGCCGTGGGTGCCCGCGCTCTCGCCCCACTCGTCGGGCACCGCGTTGCCCGTGCTGGTCAGATCGGACACCTCCAGGCGGGCCCCGGGTCGGGTCTGGCGCAGGCCGGCGCCCCGGTTGTCCCGCAGGACGCACCCGTTGAGCTGGACGGCGTCCGAGCTGTCGACGCGGATGCCGTCGCCGACGCTGCCCGTGATCGCGCAGGCGTGCAGTTCGGCCCGGCCTCCCTCCGCGACGAGCACCCCGTGCGCGGCGGCGGAGCCGATCCGGAGCCGGGTCAGCGTCGCTTCACCGCCCGTGGCGACGGCAACGCCGGAGGCTCCGCTGGTGTCGATCTCGCAGTCGCGGACGGTGGCGGTGCCGCCCGCGCCGATCTGGATCCCGACATCGGCCACGGAGCGCAGCACGGTGTCGCTGATGTGTGTGCCGGCCCCGTCGGCGATGGAGATGCCGGCGGCTCCGGCCCGGTCGACGGTGCAGGACTCCAGGCGTCCGCGGCCGTTGTCGCCGACGTCGACGCCGATACCGGCGGGCGAGGTGATGCGGGCGCGGCGGATCAGCGGATTGGCCTGGGAGCGGATGAAGACGGCGGTGCCGGCCGCGTCGACGATCTCGAGCCGGTCGAACTCCGCGGCGGACTGCTCGACGAGCGCGACCGCGCCCGGCGCGTGCCGGCAGTTGCGGACGACCGTACGGGTGAGGGACGGCGAGCTGCTGGCCTGGACCCGGATGGCGGCGTCCCCGGCGTCGCTGAACTCGCAGTCCTCGAAGGTGCCGCGGGAGCGGTCGGTGATGAGGAGGCCGTACCCCTTGGTGTGCTCGGTGCGGCAGCGGCGCATCAACGGGTCCGCGCCGTCGAACAGGGTGATGCCGGGGCCCGTGGTGGCGGAGACGGTGACCTCCTCCAGAACGGGTCGGGAGGCGCTGGTCACGTACACGCCGATGGAGACGTCGCGGACGGAGGTGCGCAGCACCCGGGTGCTGCTGTTGCCCTCCAGGGCGAGACCGGGCTTGTGGGTGCCGGATATGTGGCAGTCCTCGACGCTGCCCTGCGCCTCCCCGTTGGCGAGGACACCGTTCCCGCGCGCGTCGCGGATGCGGCAGTTGCGGACCGTGGAACGGGTCTGTTCGCCCAGGACCACTCCGGAGGTCTCCAGGTTCTCGATGAGGCAGTCCTCGATGGTGCTGCCCATGGGAGAGGTGTCGACGATCCCGGCGCCGCCGCTGTTGGTGACGCGGCAGTTGCGCATGGCGAGGGATCCGGTGTGGCGGGCCAGTACCGCGGTCCAGCCCGAACCGATGACGGTGCAGCCCTCCATGGCGACCTGCCCGCGCGCGGCGTCGACCACCGGCAGGTCGTCCCCGCCGCCGCGCAGGGTGAGGTCGGTGATCATCACAGCGTCAGCGACGAGGACGAGCGCCGAACCACTACGGGGACACACCTCCACCTGGCCCGCCTCACCCTCGGCGACGAGGGTGACGCGTGTCTTGACCATGAGGTTCTCGGTGTAGCGGCCGGGGCGGACCCGGATGACCGCTCCGGAGCGGGCGGCGGCAAGGGCTTCGCCGATGGTGGCGTAACCACCCGGCTGGTCCGCGGAGACGACAAGTACCTGCCGTGACACGGTTCGGTCCTCCTGGGTGAAGTCGGGGTAGTGAGGTCTGCTGCTCATGGTCCTGGGGCCTCGGCGCCGTTGCCCGGTGGGCTGTCGGCGGGCTGCCAGCCCCGGTCCCTGCCGCGGGGGACGACAAAGGCTCCGGCGGCCACCAGGACGACCAGGCCGAGGGTGCCGCCGCCGATGAACAGGGCGGTGCGCAGGCCCTGCTGGTGCGGCGCGGCGGCGATCCGGGCGGCGGGCTCGCGGGGTTCGCCGTGCGGCCGTTCGGGGGCGGGGACGGCGGCGACGGCCGCGTAGGCGTCGAGCTGGGGCACGTCGGCCGGGTAGGCGGACGCGACGAGCCGCTGGGACAGTTGTTCGGGGGTCAGTCGTGGATCGCGCGCCAGCACCAGCGCCGCGACCCCGGCGGCGTGCGCCGCCGCGAGGGAGGACCCCGAGCCCAGGTAATGGCCGGTGCCCGAGGGCCCGATGCCCACCACCGCTTCGCCGGGCGCGGACAGGTCGGGGGCGAAGGGGGCGGGGGCCTTCTTCGGGGGAGACCCACCGGGTCCGTGGGCGGCGACGGACAGGACCTGCGGGACGAAGGCCGGGAAGTACGGGCGGGCGGTCAGGTCCGGCTGCCCGCCCTGGCCCTGCGGCGCGGCGTCCGGGGTGGCGGGGGCAATGACCAGCGCCCGCTTCTGCGTCGCGTAGGCGACGGCGGCCGTCAGTTCCTCCCGCCCGTCGAGCAGGGCCCGCGCCACGTAGACGATGCGGGCCCCGCCGTCGACGGCGGCCCGGATCCCGGCGGCCAGGCGCTGCGGATCGGTGGCGCCGCGCTCGTCGGTGCCGGCGATGGCGAGCACGCGGGCGCCGGAGGCGACCCCGTCGACCTTGCCCTCGGCGAGCGGGGAGCCCGCGATCACCCCGGCGGCGAAACTGCCGTGCCCCACACAGTCCTTGCCGCCGCCGTCGACCCGCCCGACGAGGGCGCGCAGCCCGTTGGCGACGCCGGTGTCCACGACGCCCACGGTCACCCCTTGGCCGTCGGAGAGCTGCCAGGCCCCGGGCAGGCCGAGTTCCTTCACCGTCCACGGCTCCGTCTCGGCGGTGACCTGCGAGGCCGCCGTGCAGGGCTCGCCGGGGGCGAGCGCCCAGCGCAGGGCGGGCAGGGCCACCGGGTCGTTGGCGGCCGGCGCGGCGGCCCGTGCCGACGGGGGCAGGGCCAGGGCCAGGCAGGGTACGGCGGCCGCCACCGCCGCCCAGGCCAGGACGCGGGGCCTCACGAGGTCTCCGGTCCGGTCAGGGCGAGCTGGACCTGGACGTTTCTGCGGCGTGCAATGCGGGTGGCGCGGCCGGGCGGCAGGATGCGGCCCTTCACGTTGCCGAAGACGTAGCCCTCCGTCGGCGGGCAGGACAGCAGCAGGCTGGGCGTGTTGACCTCCTGGAGGCGCCGCATCAGGGTCTCGTTCAGGCCGCGCCCGGCGCCGGCGGCGGCGCGGGCGACGACGAGGTGCAGGCCGACCTCGTAGCCGAGGGCGAGGTGGTCGAGGAGCGGACCGAACGGCTGGTTCATGGGGTTGTTGCCGCTGACCATGTCGTAGTCGTCCACCAGGACGAACAGCCGCGGTCCCTGCCACCAGTCGCAGGTACGCATCCGGGAGGGCGAGATGTCGGGGCCGGGCAGCCGGGAGACGACGGCGCGGGCGGCCCCGTCCAGGAGGTCCTTGAGGGCGTCGATGGACACGGCGTGACCGAGCCGGTACTCGTCGGGGACGGCCTCGACGAGTTCGCGCCGATAGTCGACGATCATGATGCGGGCCTCGGCGGGCGTGTAGCGCTTCATCACGGCCTCCGCGACGAGCTTCAGCGTGTTCGTCTTGCCGCTCTCGGTGTCGCCCACCACGATCATGTGCGGTGTCTGGGAGAAGTCGTGGTAGACGGTGGAGAGGGCGTTCTCCTCCAGTCCGAGCGGTATCCGTACGTCGCCGTCCGGCGGCGGCAGTTCGGAGGCGGGCAGCAGCGTGGGCAGCATCCGTACGGGCGGTGCGACCGGGCCGGACCAGGCCTCCTGTACGGCGGCCACGAGCGCCGCGACCCCGTCGGAAAGGTCCTCGGCCGTGGTGCTGCCGTCGATGCGGGGGAGCGCGGCGAGGTAGTGCAGCTTGCCCTCGCGGGTGAGGCCCCGGCCGGGGGTGCGGGGTACGTTGGCCGCTTTGCGGGGGTCGATGCCGGAGTCCATCGCGTCGCCCATGCGCAGTTCGAGGTGGGTGCCGGCCTGGTCGCGCACGGCGGAGGACAGCTCCACCCAGCGGGCGGTGGTGACGACGAGGTGGATGCCGTAGTTCAGGCCGCGTGCGGCCAGGGCGTTGAAGGCGGCGACGTACTGGTCGAAGTCCTGCCGTACGGTCGACCAGCCGTCGATGATCAGGAACACGTCCCCGTGGGTCTCGCCGGGCAATGCGCCCGCGGCGCGGCGGCGGCGGAAGGTGGCCATCGAGTCGATGCCCTCTTCGAGGAAGAGCCGTTCGCGGTGGCTGAGCAGGGTTGTGACCTCCGCGACGACCCGGCCGACCCGTTCCTCGTCGAGCCGGGCGGCGACGCCTCCGACGTGCGGGAGCCCGGTGAGCCCGGCGAGTGCGCCTCCGCCGAAGTCGAGGCAGTAGAACTGGACTTCGCGGGGCGAATGGGTCAGGGCGAGCGAGGTCATCAGGGTGCGGACGAGCGTGCTCTTGCCGCTCTGCGGGCCGCCTGCGATGGCGATGTGGCCGCCCGATCCCGCCAGGTCGACGCAGAGCAGGTCGCGCTTCTGCTCGAAGGGCCGGTCCACGATGCCTACGGGCACCCCGTTCAGGGTGCCGCGCTGCGCCCAGCCGGTCGGGGTGAGGCCGAAGTCGGGGTGGGGAGCGAGGCCGGGCAGCAGGGCGTCGAGGGCCGGGGGCTCGGCGAGCGGCGGCAGCCATACCTGGTGGGCGGGCGGCCCGGCGTCGCGCATCCGCTCCACGGCGACCGAGAGCAGGGTCTCGGCCTCCTCTTCCGCCTCGGGCGCCGGTGTCGCGGGTGTTTCCGGGTCGGGGACGGTCCTCGGCACGACCCAGCCCGCCGTCCAGGGGACGACCTGGCTGGCGACGCGCTCCTGGTTGGCGGCGCCGCCGCGCCTGACGTACGGGCCGGAGACGTAGGCTGCGCGGAAGCGGATCAGGGCCTCGACGCCCGTCTTCATGAAGCCGGCGCCGGGCTGAGGGGGCAGCTCGTAGGCGTCGGGGACGCCGAGGACGCCGCGGCTCTCCATGGCGGAGAAGGTGCGCAGGCCGATGCGGTAGGACAGGTGGCTTTCGAGCTGGTGCATGCGGCCTTCGTCCAGGCGCTGCGAGGCCAGCAGGAGGTGGACGCCCAGGCTGCGACCGAGGCGTCCGATCATCACGAAGAGGTCCATGAACTCGCGGTGGGCGGAGAGCAGCTCGCTGAACTCGTCGACGACGACGAAGAGGCTGGGCAGCGGGTCCAGTTGCGCACCGGCGGCGCGGGCCTTCTCGTAGTCCAGCGCCGAGGTGTAGTTGCCGGCGCGGCGCAGCAGTTCCTGGCGGCGCATGAGCTCGCCGTGCAGGGCGTCCTGCATGCGTGCGACGAGGGCCACTTCGTCGGCGAGGTTGGTGATGACGGCCGAGGTGTGCGGGAGCGCGTCGAGGCCGAGGAACGTGGCGCCGCCCTTGAAGTCGACGAGTACGAAGTTCAGGGTCTCGGAGGAGTTGGTGAGGGCCAGGGCGAGGACGAGGGTGCGCAGCAGCTCGGACTTGCCGGAGCCGGTGGCGCCGATGAGCATGCCGTGCGGGCCGGTGCCGCCCTGCGCGGACTCCTTGATGTCGAGCTCCACCGGGATCCCGTCGGCGGCCACCGCGATGGGGACACGCAGGCGTTCGCCGATCGAGCGGCGGCGCCACAGCTCGGGCGCGTCGTGCCGGTGCAGATCGGGTATGCCGAGGAGCGTGGTCAGTTCGACCTCGCTGGACAAGGGTTCCTTGGAGTCGGTGCCGAAACCGATCCGGTGGGGCGCGAGCCGCTTGGCGAGTGAGGTCGCGCCGACGACGCCGATGGCGTCGGACCGGCCGAGTGCGGTGGTCTGCTCCTTGCGGTCCCGGTCGGTGCGGACGAGGGACACCTCCTCGTCGGTGAGGTCGAGGCGCAGGGTGGCTTTGCCGGGGCGCCAGGTCAGGCAGGAGCCGATGTCCAGGACGACGGTGTTGCGGGAGCCGAGGCCGTCGAAACGGTGGCCGCCGGGTGCGGGCACTCCGTCGAGGACGATCACGCAGTAGGGCTCCTCTCGGCCGGACACGGCTTCGGGGTCGAAGGCGGGCCGTTCCGCGATCTCGGGGCCGAGGAGGTCCTCAAGCTCGTTGAAGGAGTGGACGACGCGGCGCACCGAGCCGGCGCCGTCCTGGGCGTGCGGGTGCAGGCTGTGCGGCAGCCATTTGGCCCATTCGTAGGAGGCCTGGTGCTCCTCGGCTGCGCAGATCGCGATCCACAGGTCGTCGGGGGCGTGCAGGGTCGCGAGCTGGCACAGGAGGGCGCGGACCATGGCGCGCAGCCGCTCCTCGTCACCGCGCAGCAGCACCCGCGCCCACGCCTTGAGATAGATGGCGATCGGCTGGTCGGGGACGATGGAGTAGGCGCGGATGAAGCTGCGCAGGGCGTGGGCGCAGAGCGGTTCGAGGTCCTCCACCGGCTTGGTGGACAACGGGTTCAGGCGCAGTCCCAGCTTCTGGTCCCCGACTGCCACGCGGACCTCCGCGAAGTCCTTGTCCGTGGGGCGCCGCTCCCAGAGCCGTGAGGTGCCCACCAGCGACCAGAGCGCAGCGGGTTCGATGTGGCGCCAGCTGAGGGCACGCTGCTGCTCCACCACGGAGGCGCGCACCTTGCGGCGGGTCTGGGTGAGGTAGCGCAGGTAGTCGCGGCGCTCCGCCTTGAGTGTGTTCTTGCGGTCGGCGCTGCGCTTCATGAACTGGCCGGCGATCATCGCCACGGAGGCGACGAGCATCAGGCCGAGCGCGAGGTACATGAACCCGCGGCCGCCCTGCTGGCCGCTGGGCCGCATGAACATCAGCATCATCGACACCGACATCAGGGCCATGGGGAGGTACTGCCAGACCGCCGAGCTGTCCGGCACCACCTCGCTCAGGGTGGGCGGCTCCTGAAGGCTCAGCTCACCTTCCGGCATGTCCGGGCCGGGCCGGCGGGCCGGCCTGCGAAACAGCACGACGCTCAACGGGGCTTCTCCTTGGGTGGGGTGGTCCACGCCGCCCGCGGGCCTGCGTGGATGTGGATGTACGGGTGCCGACTCGGGTGCGTCCGCGGACCCGGCGGGCGGGGCGGTGGCGGCGCGGAGCAGCGCGGAGCAGCGCGGAGCAGCGCGGAGCAGCGCGGAGCAGCGCGGAGCAGCGCGGAGCAGCGCGTGGAGGGAGCACCGGGTGCGTGCGGGCCCGGAACCGACATCCTGCAGGAAGGAGTCGGCGGCGGGGGTTCTCGTCCATAACGAGTTGAGGAACAACCGCGGGCGTTGAAGCGAGCACCCGTTCAGAAGCAGGCGTTGTACAAGTAGTGTGCAGGTGATCGGCGCGTTCGTCCAACACATGGTCCTTCTCCTGCGGCCCTCCGGACCCCTGCGCGCCGCCCCTCGCGTCGCCGCTCCCCGACGCCACCCGCCACACTCTCGTGCCCTGCCGGGCCTTCGCCCGCCGCGTCGTCGCGCCCGCCCAGACGTCCCGTACGCCCGTACGTCCCGTACATCCGTACGCCCGTACGTCCGGAAGACGAGCACCCCGCCGATGGACACCCCCGTGACCCGACCCCCGATATGAGGACCGCGAGCCCCCATGACCGAAAACTCCGTCAACTCCCTGTGCCGCCTGACCGTGCGCGCCCCGGCGAAGCTGATCGACCTGGCCGTACCGTCCGACGTCCCAGTCGCCGACCTGCTGCCCACCCTCGTCGAGTACGCGGGCGAAAACCTCGCCGAATCCGGCCTGGAGCACAGCGGCTGGGTGCTCCAGCGGCTGGGCGGTGAGCGCTTGGCCGAGGAGCTGAGCATCGAATCCCTCGGCCTGCGCGACGGCGACACGGTCTACTTGCGCCCCCACACGGATCAACTGCCGGAGGTCCACCTCGACGACCTCGTGGACGGCATATCCACCACCATGCAGCAGCGCCCGTACGGCTGGACCGCCACGATCAGCCGCCGCGTGCTGCTGTCCTGGGCCGCCGCCGTCCTCGCGGCGGGCTTCGCACTCCTGTGCGTGCCCGGGAGCTCGGGAAGCCTGCGGGCGCTGGCGGCGGCCGGAGTCGCCGTCCTGCTGCTGGCCGGCGCGGGTTCGGCGAGCCGGGCCGTGGGGGACGCGGCGTCCGCACTGGCGCTGGCCCTGCCCGCGATCTGCTACCTGGGGCTGGCGGGCTGGCTGCTGCCGGGCGGGGAGCTGGCGGGCCCGTACCTGTACCAGGCGCTCGGGTCGCGGGTCCTGGCCGCCGGGGCCGCCGCGACGGGCGGGGCGATGATCGCCCTGACGGTCGTGGCGGCGTACGCGGGCGTGTTCGTGGCCGCCGCAGTGGTCGGCCTCTCGGGGGCGCTGGCCGGCGGCCTGATGGTCGCCGCGGACCTGGCGCCGGCCCAGACGGCGGGCGTCGTGGCCCTGGCGGCCGTCCTCTTCGGCGCGTTCGTCCCGTCCCTGTCGTTCCGCCTAGCCGGGTTGCGGCTGCCGCTGCTCCCGACGAACGCGCAGCAGCTCCAGGAGGGCATCGAGCCCCACCCGCCCGCGGTGGTGGCCCAGCGCGCGACGCTCGCGGACGACTGGATGACCGGGCTGTACGGGGCCGCCGGCGCGGTGTGCACCGGCGCCCTGCTGGGCCTGGCAACCCGGCCCGGGCTGTCCTCGCTTCTGACGATCGGGGCCCTGACGCTGCTACTGGTCCTGCACAGCCGGGGGCTCGGCAACACCCTTCAGCGGATCTCGCTGCTGCTGCCGAGCGGCATCGGCCTCCTGCTTCTGCTGTTCGCGGCGGCGACGTCGTTCTCGCCGCACGGCCGACTGCTGCTCCTCGCCACCCTGCTCGCGGTGACGGCGGCGCTGACCGTGGCCTCCTGGACCGTGCCGGGCCGCCGGATGGTGCCGTACTGGGCCCGGGCCGCCGAACTGCTCCACTCCGCGGCGGCGATCGCCACGCTGCCCCTCGCGATCTGGGTGCTCGGCGTCTACGGATACCTGCGCGGACTGAACGGCTGACGGCCGACGGCCGACCGATCGACCGATGCCGACCACGGAGGAATGACACATGCAGAACAAACGCGATCAGGTCCACGCCCACATGTTCCTGATGGGCCGCCTGACCTCCAGCATGCTGCGCGCCGACCCTGACTCGCCGGAGAGCCCGCAGGGGCGTACGAACCGGGGAATCGCCATCGGGGTCATCTTCGCCGTCCTGGTGTCGGCGGGCGCCTTCGTGTTCGGGCTGCTCGCGCCCGGCACCAAGGACTCGTGGCGGAGCTCGGGAGCGCTGATCGTGGAGAAGGAGACCGGCTCGCGCTACCTGTACGTGGACGGCCGGCTCCGCCCGGTCCGCAACTACGCCTCCGCCCGCTTGCTGCTGGGAACCAAGCTGAAGACCACGACGGTCGGCTCGGCCTCGCTCAAGGACACCCCGCACGGCGCGTCGGCGGGCATACCGGGTGCTCCGGACGGGCTGCCGTCCGCGCGGGACCTGTCGACGGCGCCCTGGCAGGTGTGTTCCTCGACGGGGCCGGAGGGCCAGGGCCCGGTGAGCACCCTGGCGGTGGCGGCGGAGCCGACGGGCACGCCGCTCGGAGAACGGCAGGGGCTGCTCGCGACGGGCCCGGACGGCACCCCGTACGTACTGTGGAGCGGCATGCGGCTGCGCCTGGACGCGCAGCGCGGCGCTCGGGAGGCCCTCGGCTACGGTTCGGCCGCCCCGCTGAAGGTGTCAGCGGCGCTGCTCGGGGCGCTGCCTGCGGGGCCCGATCTCACGCCGCCCGAGGTGCCGGGCCGGGGCAGTCCGGGGCCGCAGCTCGGCGGCCGGGCCACGCAGATCGGGCAGTTGTTCCGGGTGTCCGTGATGGGCGCCGACGCCCCGCGGACTTACCTGTTGCGGCAGGAGGGCCTCCAGCCGGTCTCGGCGACCACCGCGGCACTGATGCTCGGCGATCCGCAGACTCGGGAGAAGGCGTACGGGGGCGAGTCCCCGGTGGTGGCCGAGCTGGGCGCCGACGCGCTACGGGGCCGACTGGCGCCGGAGGACCCCGCCGGCAAGGACTCGGAGCGCCTGCCGCAGTCCCCGCCGCAGCTGATGGGCGTCCCCAAGGGAAGCAGCCCGTGCGTGCGCATCACACCGGCCGGGGCGGACGCCAAGGGAACACGGATCAGCATGGCCCTGGTCGCTTCGCCCACGCCGGGGCCGGTCGCCGAATCGTCGGACGCCGTCGCACCGCCCTGCACACCCATCGACCGGGTCACGGTGCCGCCGGGGGGCGGCGTACTGGTCCAGGCGCTCAGCGCGAGCGGCGCGCAGGTCGGCGGGACGCTGTACCTGGTCACCGGAACCGGGCTGAAGTACCGCATCGTGTCGACGAAGACGGCTGAGGCCCTCGGCTACGACACGGCCTCCGCCCAGGGTCTGCCGTCGCAGTTCCTCGGCATGCTGCCGTCCGGCCCGGACCTGTCCACCGAGGCCGCGCAGGAGGGGCGTTCCCAGGTCACGGGGCCGGTCTGCAAGTAGGTGGCGCCATCGGGCGTCGGCAAGGAAACGACAAGGCGGCGGCAAGGCGGACACCGCAAAAGACAAGCCCCGCCTCCTACGGTACGGCTGAACAGGTCCATACGACCGAGAGGGAGATACGTGTCCGGCAACACCATGCAGCAGTCGTCCGCAACCTCAACCCGGAACGGCATCCAGGCCCTGGAGATGGCGTTCACCGGAATCCAGAAGAGCCGTTCCGACGTGGAGGCCACACGGTTCAGCCTGTCGTCGGGCTACCAGGGCAGCGACGGCCACAGCTTCCAGAACCTCATCACCGCCTGGGAGAAACAGGCCGACATCATCCTGAAGAACCTTCAGGACATGATCGACGCGCTGAACGAGACCCTCACCAAGCACGGCCTCCAGCAGGGTTCGTCCAACGAGGCCATCAACCAGGCGTACCAGCAGTCGGAGGCGATCTTCGACGCCCTGACCGGCTGACTCCACCCCCACGGCAGTTCACCTTCGGCGACCACGAGGACGGAACGTGAGCAACAACCTCTCCGACGGCTACATCTACGTCGACTACTCCCACATGAACAACGCCTCCGACGACATGATCGCGCAGACCAAGGCGATCGCGACCACCATCTCCAATCTGGAGATGGAACTGAACGAGCTGCGCAAGACCTGGATCGGCGAGCCCCGCGAGATCTACGACGGGAAGCAGCAGGCCTGGGAGAGCGCCGTGAAGGCGATGGAGAACATGCTCACCAAGCACGCCGGGCTGCTTACCGAGGTCTCCGGCAACTACAAGTACACCGACGGCTCCCTCAGCCAGATGTGGTCCTCGGTCAACATCGGCCGCTGACCCGGCGTCCCCACAGAGACGTCGGCTCCTCGGAAGGACGGCACCATGGCGAAGGACCCTGAGCCCCTGACGGGCAAGCTGGGCATGGACAAGGCGGGCCTCCAGGGGTTCCTGGACTACCGGGTCACGCCCATGACATGGGAATTCGAAAAGATCACGCAGGACGATCCGACGTTCGGTCCCTCGATGGCAAGCCTCGTCGGTCAAAAGGACAGGACTCCCGACGAGGAGTACGACCTGATGAAGCCCCTGGCGATCGGCTTCATGGCCTCGGGCGACAACCTGCACAGCGTCGGCCGGGACCTCAACGACGGCGTCGCGAAGACGGCCAACTCCCTGGTCAAGATCTTCGATCAGGACGCCAGGCTGTTCACGGACGTCGTGAGCAACCTTGAGACCACGATCACCACGCTCCTGAACACCCAGGGAGCCAGCCTGGCGGACGTGGACGGCCAGGCGTTCCTCGATGCCTTCGAGGACGTGTCCGACAACCTCAGCAGTGGCTCGGGCGGCAAGGCCGAAGACAGCAGCGACTGACGCGTTTCCGCACCAGCCCACTTCGACGAGGAGAACCACACCCATGCCCGTGCAGCCGGCGCACTCCGTGAACGACTACTGGCACCTGGCAGTCAAGTTGCTCACGGGCGCCGACATGCCGTTGCGGGAGGACATCTTCGACAAGCTGGTGGGCAACCAGCACATTCCGCTGATGAAGGTGGAGATCACGGACGGCGCCGAACCGTACTACGGCGTGATCGACGACATCGTCTACGACCTCGAGTGGCGCACCGCGAACTCCGGGTGGCGGATCGAGAACACCGACTTCGTCGTCCCCTTCTACACGAGGCTCGATGGCGCGGGCACCACCGCGTCACCCGACACCGAGGTCAAGATGCTCCGGGCACGCATCACGCTGCTCGGTTCGCAGACTCTGGACGCCCCGCCGGCCGGCGGCGTCGTCGCGGGGCACTCGTTCAACAGCGGGGACAAGGCGTTCGACGATGTGGCCGCCCACACCGAGTGGAGCGACAAGCAGCTCAGCCAGTACAGCTACGCCGGCGGCAAGGCGCTGGAGGCGCTGTGGTCCAGCGGTTCCACCGTGGGCTTCGAGTGGAACAGCCTCTTCGTGGACCGGAGGAACGCCGTCGACCTGAACTCCTTCAGGGAGGCGGCGGAGGCCTTCGACCGGGCGGCCAAGTTCTTCAAGAAGCAGCACGAGGAGCTGAAGGACTGGGAGTTCGACCTGGGCCGCGAGGAGGCATGGAAGGGGCAGGCCGCCGGCGTCTTCCGTGACCTGATACACGGACTGGTCCGGAAATACGGCGCGTACACCAAGCAGCTCCCGCTCACCCAGTTCCACCGCTCCGAGTACGGCGACGACCTGCGCCATTTCATGGAGGCTTTGCGCTTGGCCGGCCAGGAGCTCTATTACAAGTGGAACCACTGGCAGTTGTACACGGGAAATCCGCTGCGCTGGCTACACGACGTACTGCTCGATGTCACGGATTCCGTGTGGCAGAACAACATCAAGAAGGTTCGGGTTGTAAACCAGGACATTCGCGGCGGCATGATCAATATAAAGTCTTTCCACGTACGCCATGACGGATTCAGCAGCGGATACAAGGACTGGGGGGCACTGGACGACCTGGCCACGTGGAAGCGGATCGGCGAAGAGGCGATCCGCCTGTGGCAGGAACAGGTGATCAGGTCTCTCGGACAGGCCGGCAAGGAAGCTCTGCTCTCTGTCGAGAACTCCTGGAACGACGCCAAGTTCAAGGCCGTGACCTCGACCAACACGATGAACCTCGAACAGGAGCTGAAGAAGGACAAGGCAGAGGCGGACAAGGCCGCACAGGAAAAGCGGCAGCACGATCTGGACGCGGAGAACCGTCGCCGGCAGAAGGAGATGGACGACAAGGCGGAGCAGGCTGAGAAGCGCGCCGAGGAGAGGGAGAAGAAGCAGGAGAAAAAGCAGGAGGAGCAGGAGCAGAAGCAGGAACAGCGCCAGCAGGAACAGGAGCAACACCAGAAGGAGCAGGAAGCCAAACAAGAAGCCAAGCAGGCCGAACAGGAGCGCAAGCAGGAGCAGCGCCAGCAGGAACAGGAAGCGCAGCAGCAGATCGCCTTCAGGCGGGCCGAGCAGGAACGCGAGGAGCAGAAGAAGGAGCAGAAGGAGCAGCAGCACAAGCAGGAGGAGCGGCAGCGCGAGCTGGAGGAGAAGCAGGAACGCAAGCAGGAGGAACAGGAGCACAAGCAGGAACAGCGCCAGCAGGAACAGGAAGCACAGCAGCAGATCGCCTTCAGGCGGGCCGAGCAGGAACGCGAGCAGCAGAAGAAGGAGCAGAAGGAGCAGCAGCACAAGCAGGAGGAGCGGCAGCGCGAGCTGGAAGAGAAGCAGGAACGCAAGCAGGAGGAACAGGAGCACAAGCAGGAACAGCGCCAGCAGGAACAGGAGCAGCACCAGAAGGAGCAGGAAGCCAAACAGGAGAAACTGCAGCAGGAGCAGCAGCAGAGGCAGGAGCGGCTCCAGAACGAGCAGCAGGAGCGGCAGGAGAAGATCCAGAACGAGCAGCGGGAGCACCAACGGGAGCAGGAGCAGAAGCAGGAACAGCGCCTGCACGAGCAGGAGGCCAAGCAGGAGCAGCGTGAGAAGGAGCAGCTGGAGCGGCAGGACAGGCTCCAACACGAGCAGGAGGCCAGGCAGGACCGGCTGCAGCAGGAACAACAGAATCGCTGGGACGACAGTCTGTCCCGTTCGCTTCCGGGTTCCGGCGACGGTACGACGAGGCTCGACCCGGACGGCTCGCTGACCAAGCACTTCCCGGACGGCACGACCACCAGGATCGATCCGGCCACCGGAGAGGTCACGGCCACGCTGCCCGACGGCACCCAGCAGATCAGCGATCTCCAGCCCGGTGGGTCCGTCAGGAACCCGGACGGCAGCTGGACCACGCTGAACCCGGACCGCACCCTCACCACAGACTTCCCCGATGGCAGCTCGTCCGTAGTCGACCCGCAGAAGTCCCTCTCGACCACGACGTTCCCCGACGGCACCACGATCACCACGCCTGTCACGCCGGGCGGAGCCCTGCCGAACCACCCCGACAACCCGTTCGACGGGCTGTCCTCCGGGACCAGCCTCAACAACGGCTCCTCCTTCGGTCCGCGTCACGAGATGCCCCGGATGGAGGAGGACCTGTTCGACGAGAACCTCGACGCGCAGCTGTCCCCGTCCGGCATCGGCGCCCGCGAGAGCGGCGGCGAGGGCGGCTACGGGGGCGGCCCCGGCGGCTCCCCGATGCTGCCGATGGGCACCCGTATCAACGGCGGGACCAGCGGCGGCGAGGGCAGCGGCGAGCGCGTGCGCACGGTACTGGACGACGGACAGCAGACCGTCGTGCGCCGGCGCGCCGCACCGCACCGACGGGACGAGGAGCTTGCCGCCGCCCAGCGCGGCGGGACGGCCACCTCCGGCGGATCGCCGTTCATGCCCCCGATGGGTGGACAGGGCGGCGGAGGCGGACAGCAGACGGAAAGCAGCGACCGGGAGCGGGACTCCTGGGTCGCCGAGGACGACGACGTGTGGGGTACGGACGAGGGCGGCGCCCCGGCCGCACTCGGGAGGGACTGATCATGACCCAATCGATGGAGGAGCGCGTGGCCCAGGCCAGGGCCGCGCTCGAAGAGACCCGGGCGGCGGTGGCGCGGGCCGAGGACAGCCTGCGCGGCGGCTCGGCCAAGGTTCGCTCACGCGATCGCAGCGTCGAGGTGGTCGTGGGCCCGCAGGGGGAGATGACGCAGATCACCTTCCTCGACAACAAGTACCGCTCCATGGGCGCCACTCAGCTGTCCGCGGCCGTCCTGGAGGCGGTCCAGAGCGCCCGGGGCCGTATGGCCCAGCGCGTGATGGACGCCTTCGGGCCCCTGGCCGAGAACATCGGTGATCTCCCCGGCACCGGCGGCAGCGAGTTCGACTGGGCGGACGTCTGGGGGCCACTGGCGGCTACGGCGAAGGCCGGTGGGGCCGGCTCCGCAGTCCCGACAGGGGCGAACTCCAAGCTGCGGGACGAAATCCACGAGGACCCGGACGGCCATCCGGCCGGCGGCGGGGAACGGTAGGCGGGCCATGGGCGAGTACGGGACGTTCCAGGCGGCACCGCGGCGGCTGTCCGAGGCGATCGCCGAGATGGAGGCCATCGTGGCCTTCGCCAAGGGCATCGGCATCGACCTCGACAACGAGCTGCGACCCCACCTCGACTGGATGGGGGTCGACGACGACTACGCGCTGGAGGCCGGCCCGAAGTACCGCCAGAACATCAAGGCGGTACTCGATACCCATGACGAAATCGTCAAGGGGCTCGCGGAGATCGTGAACGTGCGCCTGGCCGAACTGAAGAAGATCAGTACGGCCCAGGGCGCGGTGATGGAATCGATCGATCAGGGCATCAACGCCATGGAGAACTTCGACCTCGGTCAGTACGGGAGAAAGCGGTAGCGTGCCGGGGGACATCGAGTTCACCGAGGAAGAGCGGGAGATGCTCTTCCTCCTGACGGGGAACAGGCCGCTCCAGGCGAGCAGCGACAAGGCGTACGCCACGACCCTGCCGATCGAGGGCTACGGAGGCAAGCTGGCAGACCTCGTCGGCAGGATCGTCGACTCCTTCTCGGCGGTGCACGACGGGCTCCCGCCGGACGTGGCGCAGCGCTATGTCGACGCCATGAGCACTTTCACGGGCCGCGGTGGCACCGACCACATGGGGAATCTCCGCCGCACCATGAACGACCTCGCGAACGGCCAGCTGGAGCAGTCGCGGAACATCATGGAGGGTCAGTGGCAGATCCTCGCCGAGATCATCCAGCTCTTCATCGAACTCGCTTTCCTCTCCTCCTTGTCGTTCTTCACCGGCGGGCTGTCCTTGAGCGAAGTCGCGCTGGCCAAGGCTCGGACGCGGCTGTCCCTGCTGATCCTCTTCAACCGGGTCCTCAGCAACGCCCATCTGATGCCGGCGTTCAGTGAGGCTCTCCAGGAAGCCTTCACGACGTTCGCCGTGCGGGTGGCGATGATCAGCCTCAACAGTGGAAACCGCAAGCCGACCGGGATCGACTGGAACGACATCGGGAAGTCCGCGGCCTTCGGCGGGCTCGCGGGCGGGTTCTCCAGCCTCTTCGGCCGCATGTTCCACGCCCTCCCCCAGTCCGTCTTCAAGAAGGACTACCTGAACAACAACAAGTGGTTCAAGGAAGGTTTGGAGGGGGGCGGCGAAGTTCTCGGCGAGGGCTTCGGCGAGAGCACCGCCGAGACGTTCGTCAACGGGTTCTTCGAAAACAAATGGGCGTGGAGTCCGGACACGTTCAGCGGCGCCGTGGTCAGCTCGATCTCCGAGGCGGCCCTCGGAGGGCTCTTCATCGGCGGCGCCCAGTGGGCGAGGCAGGCCTTCTTCAAACCCTCGCTCAGCCCCAGTCCCGGCTTCACCAACAGCCCGTCCACGTTCCACGGCGGGAACAACGGCGCGGACCCGCTTCCGCTCGACGGACCGACCGACCAGGGCGGCGACCTGCTCAGCGGCCCTCCGATCGCGACGGACCGCACCCCCGGCTTCCCGAACACCGTCAGCCCGCAGGACTCCGGTACGGCCGGGGGCCTCAGCAACCCGGCGCCGTTCAATACGCCCTCCCCGCCTCCGGCCGGCGCGGGCACCGGCGTTGCCGATGCCGACCGGAACTCCGGCAACCGGCTGCCGGCCGGGAACCCGCTGCCGTCCCTCAGCCAGAACGGGACCACCCGCGCCCCGTTGCTCCCGCCACCGCTGCCGAGCACGACCACCTCGAACATCATCCTCGGCTCCGACACCCCGCTCCCCTCCGACGGCACCACACCGCTCGACACGACCGCGCCGCTCGACACGACCCCGGTCGGGAGCACCTCCAACTCGGTGCTTCCGCCGGCCCTGTCGAACCCGGCCACCCCCGATACGGGCACCAGCACCGGCACGCGCCTGCCCCCGGGCAGCGCCGTCCCGCTCGGCGGGGCGCCGGCCCCCGCCTCGCCGGCCCCCGCCGCGCCGGCCCACCACACCGGACCAGGCACCACCTCCGGCCAAGCGGAGCCGTCGGCGGACGACCGCACGCGTACCGATACCGTCCAGGGCGACACCACGCCCCAGGGCACCGGCTCCGGGCAGGGCGCCTTTGCGGAACCCGTCGAACGTTCGACGGGGCCGCTCGCCACCAGCCAGCACAGCGGCGACCGGCAGGCCGAGGACTTCTCCCGGAACGAGCTCGGCGACGACGACACGGCCCGTCCACCGTCCCCCGCTCCTCTGCCGTCCGCGGTCGTCCCGGTCGATACCGCCTCGATCACGCCCTCGCCCACCTGGTCCACGCAGAGCGAGCTGTACCGGGCCGACTCCCGCGATCCGGCCGTCCTGTTCGCCGAGGGCATACACCCCCGCGACCCTGACAACCTGGACCTGTACGAGTTCGTACAGCCCGGCGCGGACGAGAGGGCCGCGTACGGCTTCGTCAGCACCAGCAGTTCACTGGACTGGACACTGGGCCGACGGGACAGCGGGTTCATCCTGCTCCTCGACGCACCCGGCGGCATCGACGTCACCGAGACCTTCGCCGATCGCGGCATCCCGTACGAATTCGCGGAACGGCAAGAGGTCGCGTTCCCCGGCGGGATCGTCCCCCAGCACATCAAGGGCGCCTGGCGGATCGTCCCGGGCGGTGCCCCGGGAGAGCCGAACACCCTGGGCGAGTGGATACCCAACCCGAACCACACGGCCCCGCAGCCCGTACCCGCCGCCTCGGAATTCGGCGACCGCGACGGCGTCCGCATCGCCACCGACAGCGGCGACGTCCTGAGCCGCCTCAACACCGGCTCCGGCCCGCTGAGCGAGACGTCCTCGCCGCCCGCGCCGTCCCCCACCGCGACGACCGCCGAAGGGGACACCGCACTCGGTCGGCACCCTGATCAACATCAAGAGCCCCTCCCGTACCCGGCCGTCTCGGCCACGCCGTCGTCCCTCCCGGCGAACTCCTCCACCGTCAAAGGCCACGGCGGCACCTCCTCCTACGACGACCACACCGACATCGGCATCGGCATCGGCATCGGCATCGAGACCGCCGTCGAGTTCGGCGATCGCGACGCCGATGCCGACACGCGGGACGCCCCTCCCGGCGGGACGTCCCTCCTGGCCGGCCCGCCGGAATCGGCCGCCCCGACCGCCTCCGACCCGTCTCCCGCACCGGTGCTCCCCGGCCCCGGCCCGCTGTCCGCACCGATCGCCGGCCCGACCGCCGACCCCGTCCTGCTCACCCCGGACACCGCACTCGAGGGCGTCCCCTCCCCCACCGGACGCGACTGGACCGTCCGCACGCCCGCGTCCGCGAAGCCCGGCGTGCTCATCCCGTCGAGCATCAGCACCCTCCGGCTCCCCGAGGGCGACCCCGCTGCGCAGGACGCCGGAACCAGGCCCGCCCCCTGGGGCAGCGAGGCGTGGGTGATCCGCGCCGACCTGAACGAGCACGGTCTCGTGACCGGCCCCGACGGCAGACCCCGCACCCACGAGCAGATCGCCGAGACCCTCGCCCACGACCCGGGCCGCCCGGCCGGCGTCCCGGTGGTCCTCGCCATCCCCACCACCGGAACGGGATCCCAGGCGCTCCAGAAGATCATCGCCAGGCGGTTGGGGGACGTCGTCGTCTGGGCACCCACCCACGACGTACGCCTCCACCACCAAGGCGTCCGCTCCACCCTCGCGATCACCGTCGGCGGCGACCCCGCCCAGGAGACGGACTGGACCGACGTCGACCCGGCGCCCGCGGTCGTCATCGATGCCCTGCTGGACCCGGACAGCCTCCTCACGGGCATCACCGACTCCACCGGACGCAGCTGGAAGGGCGGCCCGGGCCAGGACTTCGGCACGGTACTCACGTCGACCACGAGCGTGTACGGGCTGCTCCCGGACAACCCCGCACCGCAGGAGACCGACAGGGCCGCTTCCCCGTGGGGCGCCGCGGCCTGGGTGATCCAGGCGGACGTCGACAAGCACGGCCGGGTGACCGGACCCGACGGCCGGGCGCTGCGCCACGAGGACGTGGCCAAGACCATCGCCGCGGACCCGGGCCGCACGGCCGGCGTGCCCGTGGTCCTTGCCATTCCCTATGCCGGAGCCGGCTCCCAGGCGCTTCTGCGGGCCGTGGCCAAGGAACTCGGCGAAAGCGTATGGGCCCCCAGCCTCGACGGAGGCCTGCGCAAGCAGGCGGGCGTATCCGACCTCGCCATCTACGACCACGACCCCGTCGACCAGGCCGAGCCCCAGGGAACCTGGCTCCGCTTCGACCCGCCCGCCCGTGACCTCCCCGACCGGGCCGACCAGTTCTTCACACCCATCGTCGGCCCCAGTACCCCCTTCACCCACACAGACGTCGACGACACCGTCCGCGTCGGCGACCGACGCGGCACCCCGGCCATCCTGCACAGCCGCAACCGCTACCGGGAGTTCGCGCTCGAGGCCTTCCGCGAGCACACCCGGCTCACACGCTCCGTCGACGTGGCCGGCCAGAGCAGGGTCCTCGGGGACGAATCCGACGCTCCGCTCGACGCGGCCGTCCGCGCGTTCCGCACCCACGGAGGCCCGGGGGCGATGAAGCTCACGGTGAAGGGGAACACCGTCTGGCTGGACGCCGAGCAGGGCGGCCGCTACATCGGCACGCTCCGGGAGCTCGCCGAACTCCCCGGAGACATCGAGATCTGGCTCCAGCTCTGCTACGGCGCCACCCCCAGCGACGACCCCCTCGCATACGCCGGCAACGGCACGCCGCCATCACCGGTCGCCGACCCCCTGCGCACCGTCTCCCTCGCCCAGCACACCGCCAACGTGAGCCGGCGCGCCGTCACCGCCGCGACCTTCAGCGCCGGAATGAACCTCACCCACAGGATTCTGTGGGGGCTGCCCGGGGGGCAGAACGGCGAATGGATCCGGTTCCTGCCCGAGCCCACGGCCGGCGAGCTCGGCGCACTCGCCGTCAGCGCGGGTCTCCACCCCGGCCCCACCGGGGGCGACGTACCCCCGGCGACCCGCGAGACGACCCTGCGGCTCGTCCGCGCGCTGCGCCTCAGGTTCGGCCACGACGTCGAGACCCGCCGCCAGGACTACGGCGACCTCCTCGCGGGCATCGCCGCGCTCGAAACCCTCCGCACCAACGACCAGGACATCAGCGCGCTCACGCCGCAGTTCCGGATGGAGATCTGGCACCACCTCGCCCGGGCGTTCAACGCGAGCCCCGGACCGGTCGAGTACGAATCGGTTCTGAACTGGGCTCGGCGGACACTGCGGCAGAATCCCGCGATGGAGCTGCGCGCCCTGTCACCGGCACTGGGCACCGTGATGCGCGACCACGCCGCCCAGGGCTCGCAGTTGCTGGACTCCGCACTCGGGAAGATCTCCCGTCCGGCCGGCGAGCCGCTCACGGCACGGGCCCTGTGGGCCCTGGCGGACGCCGAGCAGCTCGTCCTGAGGCCGCGGCCACTCGGCGACCAGGTGCAGTGGGCCCGCAAGCTGATGCACATGCTGCCCCTGGACCAGTGGGACCCGAACACCCACCCCGCGCGGCTGAGGAGCCTGCTGGCCCGGGCGTTCGAACAGCGGTTGGATGCCACGGACGACGCCCAGGTATCCGCCCTCGACCTCTGGGAGAAGGGCTACTCGGACACGTCCCACGCGCCGCGGACCGGTCGGCACGCCGTGACGTGGAACTGGAGCTACCACGACGCGCCCGAGGGCCTGGACACCGCCAAGCTCCACTTCGAAGTCCAGGAACAGGACGGAACGCGCAAGCTGTTCCCCGTAACGCCCCCCTGGGCCTCCGAGCAAGACTCCGGCAGGCCCATCGAGGTGCCGCTGCTGGTGTGGACGGAGCTGGAGCACGACGGTCTCATCGGCATCGCCATGCCCGGGGGCACGGACCTCTGGTTGGTGACGCCCGCCGAACTCAGGCACCTGGTGATCACGCTTGACACGGCCACGCACGAGCGGGACCAGGCGGCACCGTTCGTCTTCGTCACCCCGACCCAGGACCCGTCCCTGGCCCAGTACTTCGCGAACGAGACGGGCCGTCACGCCTACACCTACGACGGCCCGACCGAGATCCGCCGGCATCCGAAGACCGGCGTCCTGCGCCTCGTCATGCTCCCGCGACCCGACGGTACGGCGCCCCAGTGGAAGCGGACCGAGTGGCAGCACCCCGGCCTCTGGGACGAGGCCGCCACCGTTTCCCCGACGGTGTCGGCGGACCCCGCGACCCGCGACAGCGGCCACCTCCCGGGAACCCTCCAGCAGCCCGGCACCACCATCGCGGGCCCCTCGACGACCACCACCACCACCGCCACCACCGGCACCGGCACCGGCACCGGCACCGGCACCGGCACGGCAGCCTCCGTACCCGCCACCACGCCCACCACTGCCACCACGCCCACCACTGCCACGACGCCCACCGAGACCCTGGAGAACCGGCTGGCCCGCCGGCGGCCGCCCCGGATCGACCGCGACCTGCCGCCTCCCCCGGCGCACCGCGCCCCGGCCGCGTTCACCGACGGGTCGAGCCTGCCCGCGCCCACCGGGAACCTGGCCGCCCTGATCCCGCTCCTGCCGCCGCGGGTGCTGGAGCTCTCGGAGAGCTACGGCGTGAGCACCTTCACCTTCCGCGCGCCCCAGGCGGCCGTGGAGGAGATCCTGCGGGAGCTGGCCGCCACACCCGGGCTGAGCCCCAAGCCGCAGGGCCGCAAGGCCCTGCCCGGCACCGGACTCGCGGCGGAGATCACCCGGGCCTTCGACGGCTCGATGGACACCCTCATCGGCGAAGGCGTGGAGCTCGCCTACTCGGCCAGGGTGGGCAAGGCAGCCAAGGCCACCGGCGACGACGGCACCCGCGTCCTGACGCTCAGACTGCGTCCGTACGCGCAGTGGGAGCGGTTCCAGGACGCGGATGCCCGCCTGAAGGGCCCGTTCAAGAGCTCGCGCGCCGCGGCGACCACCGGCCGCAGCCGGAAGCTCAGTACGAGCCGCCAGGTCAATCCGGTCCTCCCGCTGCTCCTGCCCTTCACTCCGGCGGGCGTCTTCACCCGCTTCGGCCTGCGCCTGGGCCACGCGCGCAGCCTCGGATTCACGCTCACCTCACAGGTCACCACCGATACCGGGGTCGGGACCTCCGGGAAGCTCTTGATCCACCTCACCGACGTGTACGTGGACATCAGCGTCAGCAAGCCGAGCCTGAGCACCTCCGACAGTGCCGCACCGCTCCTCGCCGGCTTCGCCGTCAGGAACGGCCTGTCGCTGAAGCTCGGAGACGCCGCCACCAAGACCCCGCCGGTCAAGAAGCTTCCCCGTACGCTCGACTTCCCCACCCAGCCCGATCCGGGACTGATCGGCACCGAGAAGTACGGTCCGCTCGTCCAGGCACGGGACTGGGCCGCACGGCAACTCGGCGCGGCGCCGGGCACGCCGGCCTACCGGCTGCTCGACACGTTCTTCTCCAGCACCAACTTCAAGCACAATGCATCCGTCCTGGCCGGCGGGCGGCTCTCCACTCCCCCGCTGACCGACGCCAAGGGCCGGCCCGTGGGCGTGTTCACCGTGCGGACCGTGTCACGCCGCGCCCAACTGGTGACGGACTCCAACGAGTACGACGTGAGCAATGCGCTCACGCACAGCTCGGCGAACGAAAGGTCGATGGCCAAGAGCCGGACCATCAGCCTCCAGACCTCCCTGGGGCCGATGTTCGACTTCGTCACCGGACCGGTCAACCTGCGGCTGACGCTCGCGCTGCTCGGCCTGCGGGCCACGTGGGGCGGGACCAGGTCGACGGGGTCCGGCGGCTCCGGCTCCCAGGTGACGGTCTCCGGCCTCGGGCCGAAGTCCAACACGGGGCTGTACCTGGTCGAGAAGACCGTCCGGGTGCAGCGTTCGGGACGCAACCGCAAGGCCCCGGCCGGTCCCGACGGACTGCCCCCGCTGTACGCGCCCGTCGAATTCACCACCTGGAGCCTCGAACGGATCCCCGAGGACCAGGCGCGTCGCCTCGCGGGCTGGGACGACGGATCGTCGGTCCCCCCCGAGAGCGGAATCGGCGACCCGTTCGCGCCGGCGTACCTGACGCGGGACAACCCGCCGACCCTGGGCTTCAGCCGCGTCGAGGCGTTCCTCTTCAGCACCGGCTCGTTCACCGAGAGCCCTGTCGCCACCGCGCCCGGCGCGCCCCCGGCCGACGGGGCGTTCGGCCGTACGGCGCTGGACCGGTTCACCGACGAGATCCTGGAGCGGGCGGCAGCCCTCTACCCCGGCCTGGTGGCCCCGCTCGCCGAGCTGGATCCGGCGAACCCCAAGTGGCGCAACAACGGGCACTTCGAGCTCGTTCTCGCCAACACCCTCGAGGTCTGCCGCACGCTGGCCCACGCCGCGATGTCGACGAGCCTGGAGACGCTGATCACCACGGGCCTGCGGATCGAGCTGCGGGAGCGCGGGCGGTTCACGACCGGGTACCGCTACCTCTGGCTGGACGGCACGCTGACGGACCGCCGCTTCGAGCGCACCGTTCGGGGCCGCAGGCTCAGCTTCACCACCAGTGGCGCGGAGAAGCTGGATGCCGAGCACGGCGGTTCGCGCTCCCTGGAGGCCGCCCCCGAGGCCTCCCTCTTCATCCGGCCGCTCGGGTCGGGCCCCGGCAACCCCGGCACCAGCACCTCGGGCGGGTTCGCGCTGGCCGCCTCGGCCGGCCGGTCCAAGGACCGCGACAACGCGTTCGGCCAGACGGCCTCCCTCGAGCAGACCACGTCCACGAGCGCCGACTCGCACCTGTTCAGCTACGAACTGACGTTCTCGGTCAGCAGGGGCGGCTACTGGCGACCGTCCGCGGTGCTGCGCGGTGCGCTCTCCCTCGGGCTGCTCAGCACCGGGCTCTTCGTCTTCCGGGAGAACCACCGTCCGCTGGGCGCGCCCAACCCGCCCGCACCGACCGGCCGGGTCCTGCTGAGCGTCGCCCCCGGGCACACCCCGCTCGACGACCCGGACGCGGCCACCGCGGCCCATCCCTACCGGGATCTGAGCCGGACGGTGTCCACGCGCGCGCTGCCCGCCACGGACTCCTTCGACCTGGCGACCGGCTCCCCGGCCCTGCTGCGCTCGGCCGCAACCCGCGCGCCCGCCCCGCACGAGAACCACCCCGTCCAGACGCTGATGGTGATCGCCCGGCCGGAGCTCGTCAAAGCGGCCGAGGACGCCCTGCGCGACGCGTCGGGCGACGGGTGGCAGCTCACCCAGCACGGTGCGCCGGCCCACGATGCGGCGCTGCGCGCCTTCCAGTCCATCTATCTGACCGCCAACTCCGACCAGAGCATGAGCGCGTCCGGATACCAGATGAGCGGGTTGTGGACGCCGGGACCCTACGGGAACCGCACGACGTCGCTCGGGCACCGGATGGTGCTGGACGACCTGCGGATGCTGTCCGGGCCCACCCCCGGCGAGCTGGAGCGGGTCATCTCCGTCGAGACCAAGTTCGGGGCCGCTGAGGGCTCGGAGTGGACGTACACGTTCGGCTTCAGCGGTTCGGAGACCACCCAGCACTCGGTGGGACGGGCCGGCGGCCGCAGCGGCATCGGCCTGGGCATCACCCCCTTCAAGTACGGCAAGGGCGCGAGCCAGTCCGCCAAGAGGTCCGTCAGCGCCGATACGAGCCGCGCGGACGAGTCGCACCAGGTGGCCGTCATGGCCGACGCCACGCACATGGTGGCCGCCGCGTCCACCGCGCTGGGGACCATGAAGGCGGCGAACTCCTCTCTGGTGCCGTCGATGTTCGGCAATGCCTCCGGGTCCAGTGTCACTGTCCCCGGCGGCTGGATCGGCAGCCTGCCGGAGAAGAGCGCGGTCGAGCTCGGGGTCATCCGGGACGGTTTCGGCCCCGTGCCGCGCTACACCGCGCACGAGTGGTCGCTGCCGGGCTGGGTGATCGGCGGCGGCCTCGGCAGCTATCCGCTGAACGCGCTCAACGCCGCGGAGGTCCTGGGCGCCTTCGACCGGGAGCTCGACAGGCTGTTCGCCCGCGACACCGACCGCGACGCCGTGCGTCGGCTGGTGTCCGGCCGGGTGCTGAGCGCCATGAAGGGGGAGATGTCCGGTTCCGGCGCATCCGTTCCCACCCGGATCGCCTACTGGAGCTGGGGCAGCATCCACATCGGCGGACAGCAGGTGCAGGTCCTGGCGGAACTCATTTCGGAGCAGAGCCGTTTCACCGGACTCGGCCACAGCGCCGAGCTGTCCGACGCGCTGGTGACCGGCGACAGCACCTCCACGTCGGCCTCCCGGAGCAACGGTTTCCAGGGCGGTCTGACCACCGCCCAGCGCGGAGAGACGGGCGGTGGCGTCTTCCCGAACGCCGGTGTCACCTACACCGAGTCGGGCTCGGTCACGACGACCCGTACGTCCTCGCGGACCGAGAGCGAGAAGGTGACCCAGAAGGTCACCCTCACCGGTCCCCACGCCGAGCACGTCACCTCGTACCGACTGCGTCTGACGCTGCAGAAGGCCGACTTGTCGAAGCCGGTGAGCTCCGAGGGCGCGGTCGGCACGCAGACCACGCACACCCCGCTGGCCTCGATCCTGCCTTCTCCGGCGGGCACGCCGGGGCTGTTGGACGCACCCGCCCCGCTCCCCGCGCCGGGTCCGGTGCGCAGCGTGCCGCTGCCCTCGCTCTCGGGGGCGGCGGACTGGCGGCTGGTCACGTACCCGGACGGCAGCGTGGGGAAGTTCACCGCACTCGGTGAGGGCTTCATCGTCTCGCGGGTGCCCGACGCGCACCTGGTCCGGGAGGCCGCGCGGCACGCGCTGGCCAAGGCCTACAACATCGGACACCGCGATCCGGGTACCGGCGACGGCACCGCGCCGAGGTGGGTGCAGGGCACGGGGCTGACGCGAACCGGCGCGGGAGGGGCACACGCCCTGGACTCGGCCACGGCGCCGCACGTACTGAGCGCCTTCGCCCGGGAGGCCATGGGGCCCGAGGGCTACACACCGCCGCCGCTGAGCCGCAGGAACCCCATCGGGGGCGCCGTCGGCGAGGTGACCGTGTACGCCCGGCCCGAACTGGGGGAGGCCCGGCTGCAGCGCGTGGCCGGAAAGGCCAAGCAGCAGGTCAAGGTGCGCAAGGGCAACGGCGGCGCCGAGGCGCTGAAGGCCGGGGACACCGTCGGTCCGACGGCCGGCATCCTGGGCCAGGCCCAGACGGGCGACCTGTCCTTGCTGCCCGCCGGCCCCACCAGTGGCCCGTCCGAGGGCACTGTCGACACGGACTCGGGAAACCTGGACACCAGCGAGGGGACCAAGGACAAGTTCGGCGCCGGCCGGTCGTTCCTCTTCGCCGTGCCCACCAGCTGGATCGCGGTCGCCTCGGTCCACCGCGAGGTCAAGGACAGCAAGCTCGGGCGCGCCTTCATCTCGCCGTTCCAGGTGATCGCCGGCAACCACTTCGGGAACCCGGGGCCGCAGGCGTACGAGACCAAGGGGACCGTCCTCGCCTGGGTGGCCGAGGACGCCGCCCGCCGGCTCGGCCTGATCACCGACGGCAACTTCCCGCAGCACGTCGCGGACTCGTGGGACGCCGTCGACTCCGCGTCCGACGCGTGGGTGGAGGCCGACAAGAAGTACTGGAGCGTGCGCCGAGAGGCCGGCACGGCCCTGGTGGACGCGTACAACGAGGCGCGGGAACGGTTCGACGCCGCGACCGCGGCGCACGACGCGGCGGAGCGGCATTACCACGACGCGATCCGGGTCATGGACGAGACCGGCAGGGCCGCCACCACCCTGCGGCAGCGCGCGCAGAGGATGCGCGACCGGGTCGAGGCCACGCTGGCCCGTGCGCAGCGGAACGTGGCGCAGATGGACGAGCAGGCGCTCGGCGGCACGGACACCCCGGCGGACGGTGACGCCCGGGCGTACGAGGCGCTGGCCGGAGCGGCGGCCCTGGAAGCGCTCACCGCGCTCGAAGATGCCCGGGCAGCCTTCGACGCGGTGACGGCCCGGGCCGACGCACTGGAGCTGCGGGCGGACGGAATCGCCACGAGGACCGTCGCGCAGAGCCGCCTGGCCTCCGCCAGGGCCCACGAGGACCGCACGGCCCGCGAGGTCACCCAGGCCGCTCTCGACGCGGCGCTCCAGGCGCGCGACCGGGCCAGGGCGGCCCACGAGGAGGTGCGCGACCGGCTCGACACGTTGCAGACCGCGGCGGAGCAATTGGCCGCGGACTACCACAAGGCGCACTCGGACGCCTTCCGGTTGACACGCTGGCACGAGCTGAACGACACCGCGGCGGGCCGGGCCCAGCTGGCGGGCCTCGCGGAGCCGGAGACGGTGACCCTCAAGGCTCCGGCCACCGCCGACCCGAAGCCCCGGGTGTTCGAGCGCGACGAGACGGCCGACGGCGCCATCACCCTGACGGCTCCCGGGCCGGCCGGCCGGTCGGTGCGCTTCGGGGTGGAGGCGGTGCCGAAGGACGGGAACTCCTTCTTCCACGCCTTCGCGCGGTCCCTGGCCGAGCGCGCTCCCGTCCTCGCCGCGGGGCTGCCCCCGGCGGACGGGATGCGGGCCGCGTTCGCGAACCAGCTGGCCGATCCGGCCAGCGACGACCTCCTCGCCGCGCTGGCAACGGACGAGGACGACACGTTCTCCACCACCGAACTGGAGGCGGCGGGGATCGACCTGGCGGCCGGCACGCCGCAGCGGCGTGAGTACGACGACCGTCAGGGGGTGCTGCCGCCCTCCGTCAAGCTGTCGCTCACCCGGGACGAACGCCTCGACCTGGCCGTCTCCCAGCTGATGCGCGACGGCCGGGCGGCGGACGACTCGGGCTGGGACCACGGAGCGGCCGACCTGCTGCCCGTGCTCGCCTCCCGTACGTACGGGGTCACGGTGACGGTCGTCGACGCCGAGGGCCGCTTCCAGACGTTCCCGTCCCCCACAGGGCAGGACGCGCCGCACGTGGTCCTGTACCTGGCGGACAAGGTCTTCAGCGCCGCACTGCCCCTGCGGGCCGGCGAGGTGGCCTCTCCGCTCACCGCGGCCGTCCCTCCTGCCCCCACGGGGACGGAACCGAAGCGTCCGGCACACTCCGCACCCCCGTGGAAGCAGCCCGCGGGCGCTGCCACCGCTGCGAGCACGGGCTTCGACGCGGAATCGGACGCGGAGCACCGTACGGTCACGGGGCCCGACGGACGCGTCTACGACCTGGTGGAGCCGCAGGGCGACGGCAACGGCTTCTACCCGGCGCTCGCGAGGGCACTGGCGCAGGCGATTCCGGTACCGGGCCCGGGCGCTCCAGCGGTCCCGGTGCTTCCCCGTACGCCCGAGGCCATCGCCTCGGCCGTCGCGGCCGGCGTCCTGCCGCCCTCGACCCAGCTGGACCCCCAGGCGGTCTTCCACTCCGGCGACCGCTCCTCCCTGGCGGGCGCCCTCGACGCGGACGCCCTGGCAGGGCTGCGCGCCGACGGTGGAACGCTGTCGCCGCAGACCGTGGCCGCGCTCGACCGCGCTCAGGTCGAGACCTTGATCCGCACCCAACTCCTCACTGCCCGACGCTGGGACGCGGCGACCGCAGACCTGGCCGTCGTACTGGCGACCCGGGCCCTGGGCGTCCGCATCACGCTGGTCAACGAGGACGGTACGTCCAGCAGTACCCCGCCCGACACGGCGTTGCCGGAACTCGCCGTCTACCAACGCGGCTCGGACTACCTGGCCGCCCTCCCCCGCCCCCTGCCGCCCACGGCCACCGCGACGACGACCGCCGACGACACCACCGCTCAGGCACCCCGGCCTCCGGCCGACACCACGCAGACCCCTGCCATCACCATCACCACGCAGACCCCTGCCATCACCGTCACCCCGGCCACCCGGCCCGCGACACCCACCCTGCCGACCGCCCACGAGCGCATCGCGCTGGCGGAACTGGACGCGGCCGGCCTCACCCTCGCACCCGGCATCCGCGCGCAAGCCGTGATGATGAACGAATCCCTCCCGGTGAAGGATCTCGGGCTCAGCCCTCGGGACCTCGAGACCCTCGCGGCCCACCGCAGCTCCACCACCCCTCTTCTCCCGCAGACCGCGCCCGCCGACGTCCACCGCGTCAACAGCAGCACCGTCATGGACCCTGAGTCCACCGCCCCCGAGCCCGGCCCGACTCCCGAGGCCCCGGTCACCGTCCCGGCCCGTGGTACGGAGACGGGCGAGGCAGCCTTCAACGAGATCCACTGGTTGCCGCCCAGTCCCGTCGTCAACCCGGAGCCGCTGGTGGTCTATGTGGCGACCCACCGTAAACTCGCGGTCGTTCTGGACGAAGGAGTCCCGGGAGACGTGGCGGCTCTCGTTGCCTCGCCGGACCCGGCGTCGGCCCGGCTCCACGCTCCTCTGGGAGCGGAGACCGTCCTGCAGATCTCGGTCCCGGCCGGTGCAGCAGTGGACCTCCTCCGGACCTTCTCCGGCAAGACAGGACGTTCGGCTCCCCAATCGCTCCAAGACGCGCTCGACCGCCAGCGTCCGCTCTACCTCCTCCCCCCGTCACTGGCCGAGCGGTCGACGGTGATCGGGCACGCGAGTGTCAGCGCGGGTGCCCTGTCCGAGGTGCGAACGCTCGACCGGCCATCCCCGCTCGGCATCAGAATCGAGGTGCCCGGCTCCGTCCTGGGTCTGCCCTCGGATGCCGTTCGGTGGCCGGCCGGCACGAAGGCCGACGCCTACCTCCTGACCACGACGTCCGGCGAACGCCTGCTGGCCGACGGCATCACTGCCAACAACGGGCGGATGGCGCTGTCCCGCACGAAACCGCAGACCGTACCGAAGGGCCACCAGCTGCTCCGGGTCACCGTCGCCGAGGGACAAGCCGTGGACCTTCGGGCCACCCGTGAGAAGTTCCCCTTCCTCGGCCGACCCGGCAGCGAGCTCGACCGCGCCCTCAGCACCGGTACGGATCTCTGGCTGGACGAGAACCGCCTCACGAAGGCGGTGACCAACAAGGTCTACGTTCCGGGTCAGAACAGCCGTGCCGAGAAGGATCACGAACTGGTGGGCAGCCACCTCGGCACGCTCCGCCGCACCCAGCGCTTCCCGGTGCTCCCGTCCGACGCACGGCCCACTCCTGACGAACTGTCTGCCCTGCACCCGCACGACCTGTGGAACCACACCGCGGCGGTGACCGGGCTGCCCAAACCGTCCGAGATCGACCGGTGGATCCCGAGCGACCGACCGGACTGGCGGAGTAGGCCCGTATGGCGCGTGGACGGCCGCGATCCGGAGTTGATCTTCACGGCCGGCATGACGCCGAAGAGCACCCGCATCACCGATCTCCACGAGCACGTAACCGCCCTCATGGGCGGGTCCGGATCGGTCTTCGTCTCGTGGACGAAGACACCCGGCCTCCTCCGGACCGCCGGCAAGGGCGCCGAGTGGAGCGGCTACTTCTACGTCGGCTTCTTCCCCGGCGGCATAGACGCCAACGACAGCGTGGCCAACCTCGGCCCCACCATGAACCCGCACCTGAAGCAGCAGGAGGTCACGGCCCTCGGCGGCACCCGGTACCGCCATATCGCCGGTGCCTTCGAGATCCTGACGGACGAGGCGGGGGACTCGATCGCCGCACTGGGTGAGTGGCTTCCCAACGACGGGTTCGACGAGAGCATGCTCGCACCCGGCACGTCCGCCAGGTCGGCCGCCGAGAGCATGCTCCTCGACAACGGGATACCGTTCTTCGACGCGACCAGTACCACCTCATCCGCTCCCCTGCCGTCCGCGACCGCCCCGGTCGACACCGCCACGATCGTGACCGCGCCCACCTCGACCGCATCGACGGTCGAGGTCGACGCGAACCTGCGGCGAGCCTGGGAGCCCTACCTCCAGCAGAATGGCGCCGGCCGGTTCTTCGGGTCGATCGAGGCGCTGCTGGAGGGCCTCGGTGCGGGGGCGTACCACGGTCGGGATGCCGGGCGTCAGGACGACCTGATCGGGCGGCTGTCCGGTGCGGGTGCGGTGCCCGGCGGGTTCTCGCACCCGGAGGTGTGGCTGGACCTGCTGGGTGGTGGTCCGGCCGATGCGGCGGACAACTGTGTGGTGACGGCGATGGCGGTGCATTCGACGTTCCACGGGATGCCGCAGGTGCCGCAGGAGCCGGTGGCTCCGCCGGTCGGTGCGCATGTGGTGGCGCAGGAGTGGTCGGGGTTCGCGGCCGAGTTCTTCGGTTCCGGATCCGGGGCGTTGGCGGGGGTGCTGGAGCGGGTTGCGGGTGCGGGTGAGGGTTCCGGTGCGCTGGTGTTCGGCGAAGGTGCCGATGGCTGGGCGCACGTGTGGAACCTGTTGTTCGTACCGGGCTCGGGCCTGTTGTGGGTGGACGCTCACACGGGTGAGGTGAGGCCCGGGGACGTACCTCTCCATGCGGATGGCCTGGATCGGGTGTGGGCGATTGCGCTGGACGCGGGGAATGGCTTCATCGCGGGTCCGGGTGGGTTCAATGCCATGGCCGAGGCGGAGTTGGGCCAGGCCGGTCCGTTCCCGCCGGTGCAGGCGGGGCCGGTGTTCGGGGCCAGGAAGAAGAAGGCCACGGCCGCCGGCAGCGCTGCATCCGCCGCCGGCACCGGCACCGGGACCGCGCCCGGTGCTGCGCCCGTCTCCACGTCTGTCCCCGCCTCGTCCGCCCCGGGTGCTGCGGTGCTGGCGCCGGCGGATGTGTGGGTGACGATCAGTCGTCCTGCCCGGCTTCGGCGCCATCTGCTGTCGGCGGAGGCGAAGTGGACGACCGATGCGTGGGGTGGTTCGCGGTTCGGACTGACGGGTGGTCACCAGCTCAGTGCGAACGGTTCGATCGAAGTGTGGGAAAACGGGCAGAGTGTGCGGATTCCGGTCCTGCCCGAGGACCGGAATGCGCCACTGCCGAACGGCGTGTTCGAGGGTACGTTGCGCTACACGTCAGTGGCGTGGGGGCCGTTGGAGGCCAAGGCGAGTTCGTTCTTCCCTGCGTACGTCGGGTGGGCATCGATCAAGGATTCGGCGAAGCAGGCGTATCAGTACGCTGTCGTGCAGGGTGCGGCGGATCTGCGCCGGGGTCTGCACGCGGCGAGAGCGGGTACGGACGCGGAGAAGTTCCTGGGTGTCGACCAGTACGGCAACTGGATTGCCGGTTATGCGACGGGTGGTGACCTCAGGACGGCGTGGCCGGTGTACCGGCAGCCGATGGACCGGGGTGCGGCCAACCCGTGGGTCCGCGTTCCGCAGGTGCAGCAGAGCGTGCCGGCCGTACCGGTGACGAGCACTGCGAAGGCCACCCAGGCGGCGGACTCGCAGGACCAGGACAACGCCGCCGCCCCGGCACCGGTTGAGCAGGTCGTTCTGCCGGTTGCCGCGAGCACTGATGCGGAGGCGTTGGCGGCGTCGAGGTTCCCGGCGGGCCGGGTGAAGTCGGCCGCGGTGGTACGCACACGGCTGGACGCCCTGTGGGGCGCGGGCCGTCGCGAACTGGCTGCCGGAGCGGTGGCGGCTGACGTCTTCATGTCCTGGGTGGGCGAGGTCGCCGCTCGGGTGAAGCAGTTGCCGGCCGCGCAGCAGGACATCGGGCTGGACGAGTCGGTGGCGTCGCTGAAGGCGGTCGTGTCGGTGGGCCGGCTGTCCGCTCCGGACGCGGATGTCGATGCGGCGGGGCTCGAGGAGACGCTGGAGCTGCTGCAGCAGGCGGTGGAGCTGGGGTGGGGCCTGGCCGGCGGCTTCCAGGACCATGCCGCCGACCTGATGCTGGCGACCGAGGCGCTCGCGCAACTGGCGTCCGACCGGTTGGGAGCGTCGGTACCGGCGAACGTGCTGCAGTGGCTGCCGTTGCTGCACAGCCTGGTGCTGGTGACGGACCGTCGCAGCAACCTGCCCCGGATCGCCTACAACCACCACCTCGAAGTGCTGGCGACGGCCGGAGTGGGCCTGCTGGAGCTGGGTGAGCTGGACACGCGGAAGCTGAGGCACTATCTGGACGATGTGCTGAAGGTGTCGCGCAAGCACGAGTACGAGCAGCGGCTCGCGGTCAGTGATGTCGTCTTCGCCCTGTCCCAGCGTGCTCCGGAGACGGTCCTGAGCGGCATGGAGCAGCGGGAGAAGGAGCTGGCGGAGGAACTGCTGCGGCTGGATCAGCAGCAGACCAACGATCCGGCCAAGCGCCGGGCCGCCGCGGTCAACGACCGCTACGAGACGTTCGCGGCAGCGGTGGACGAACGGATCACCCGGCTGAGCGAGCGGGTGGAGGCCCACCCGACAGCCACAGCGGCCATGGTCACGGCTCTCGTGCCGCGGATGCTTGGGAGCCGGACCCTGCAGACCAGGGCGCAGCTGTGGCGTGCTCGTGAGGCGGGATACCTGTCGTTCGCCGAGGCGAAGGTCCTCCACGACCGGTATCTCGGTCTCGGCCTGAAGTCCGCCTTCGAAAGGAGCCAGGCCAACAAGACGGCCGCCGGAGAGTACCCGAAGGAGCTCATCTCGCTGATCCGTGCCGCTCGCGCACTGACCTGGCAGCCGGCCGACCCGGACCGCGAGACGACCGTCGGAGCGTGGACGAGGATGCAGCGCGGGCTGCTGATCGCGGAAGCAGAGGTGACCTGGCAGTTCAGCCTCCAGGGCAACGTGGCGTGGACTCTCCTCGACAACCGCACGCACCGGGGGAATCTCGATGCGGTACTGGGCGCCCCCGCCAAGCTGGCGTCCTTGATGGTGTCGCACGACGAGCAGCTGGCGGCCGCGCAGCGTCGCCCGAAGCCCGACCTGTCGCTCGTCACCAGCATCCGGGTGGGCCGGCAGGAGCTGTTGTGGGCACAGAAGCTGCCGGCACCTGCGGGACCGAGCAGGGAGGACCTGGCCCAGCGGCTCGAAGAGCTGACGGGGGACCTGGGCGTGACCCGGATCGCCACTGGGTCCGGCCGGGCGGCCGATGCGATCCCTTCGCTGGCGCGGCTGCGGCAGCTTCGCCATCTGGCCGCTGACCCGTCGGCCTTCGACGAGGAGCTGCGCGGCAAGGCCGTCGAGCTGGTGCGCGGGGCCGTGGAGATGCTTCTCGGCGACCGGATCCGGACGGGTTGGATGAACAACTCACTGGATTTCACCGGCGAGGCCGATGTTCTCGCCCGGGTCGAGAACATCGGCAGGGCCGCGGCCGACCTGCTGCGGTACGGGCTCACCGACCTCGACACGGTGCAAAAGGTGATCAAGCCCGTCGAGGCCGCCACGACACTGGCCCAGCGCCGCGGTCTGACACAGACCGCGGACCAGCTCGCGATCCTGATGACCCACCACCTGGAGATCGCGGCCACGCCCGATCACCCCGCCGACCTGGTCAAACTCCGCAACCGCGGCGTGCTCGCCCGAGTACTCAAGACGTTCAAGGCCGACCAGCCCGCACTGCCCGCCCAGTACGCCCGGATCGTGCTCGACGCCCTGGTCGAGCGGACGACCGGTCCCGGCAGGAAGAGCGACGACCAGTTCGAGAACACCGTCCGCAGCCAGCGCAAGACGATCGCCAAGCTCACCGGCGGCGTCGAGGTGTACACGAGCTTCCCGCCGGTGCCGCCGGCCGAGACACCGCGCAAGTCCATGCCCGCGCCGGCGCAGACCCGCGCGGCCATCCGCGAGCAGCTCGGCCGGCTGGAGGACGCCGCCCGCCGGGTGTCCCAGGGCACCCTCTCGGCCAAGGACTACGCCAGCGTCAGCCGGCAGATCGCCTTCCGGCTCGACCCCGACGCCGAACCGGAACTCGCCCTGCGCGGAGCCCTGCTGGCCCGCCTGGCCCACCCCACACCCGACGCGGCGGTGGACCGGCTCGCGGCCCGCGCACTGCTCAGGCTCAGCGAGCCCGGAGCCCCCGCCGAGCACCGTCACGGCATCGACATCACCGCGACCGCGACCACGCTGATCGAAGACCGCAAGAAGACCCACAGCGACACTTCGTTGGACAGGCGGATCGACGGCGCACTGCAACTGGTCCTCAGCGACGAGGAGTGGAACGCGGCGTTCGGCGGCCTGTCCCTCAAGGAGATCACCGCCCTGGCCGAGCAGTCGCAGGCCGAACACCAGGCCGCCGCGGAACCGGGCTCGGCAGCCTCGCCGTCGGGAGACCTCCCGTTCGGCCCGATCGTGCAGCCGCTCAGGACGCGGCTGAGAGAGCTCTCCCACCACTCGACGGGCTCCGTGGCGGCGGGTCTGGCCACGCCCCAGCAGATCCGGGCGCGGGCCACTCTGCTCCCGACCCGACAGGATCTCGTCATGGTCCCGGAGAGCACCGTGCCCTACCTGTACATGGCGTCCCAGCACAGCAGCCTGTTCCAGCGCCTGGAGGAACTGGACACCACCCCGATGTCGGACGAGGAGTTCATCGAGCAGCTGCACGCGGTGGTCGACAACTGCGAGCTCCCCGGGCCCGACCGGGTGAACGCACCGGAAACGATGCAGGGCGCCGGCCTCCACCGCACCCTGCACAAGCTGCTGTACCAGTGGGCGCACGTCCAGGAGGACGGCGGGCCCGAAATGCTGCCCCGGCTGAGTGCGATCAACGTGGCGCGCACCGAACTCGCCTACACCAGCGCGCTCTTCGGACAGGACGCGGAGCAGGTCGCGAAGGCGGCGAGGGACTGGCTGACCGCGCTGGAGGGCCCCGGCCTGGACGGCTACCGCGCGGCGCCGGCCTTGCTGCACCGCAGCTTCCTGCGCTTCTTCAAGGGGGGAGCGGCCCGCCGGACGGGTCCGGAGAGGCGGGTGCTGGCACTCGGGGCGGCGCTCGAGAAGACGAGGAGGGACCGGCTGGCGAACGGTCTGGTCGCGGCCGAAAAGACCGAGGACGCCGTTCCGGCCCCGGACGCAGACAAGGCCGCCGAGCTGTCCGCACTGGTCGACCGTCTGGCCGGCCGCGAGCAGGCGCCCCCGTCAGGGGAGGCGGCGCAGGAACTCGTACGGCAATACCACGACCGCGGTGCCACGTGGGGACTGTTCACGGAGCCCAGTGGGGACGGGACCGCCGAGGCGGACCCGGCCTCGGCGGCCGCCCCTGCCGGGCAGTCCGGTGACCGCCGTCACCAGCCCGCCGCGCCCGACAGCGCGCAGCAGGACGCGGCGGCGTGGGCCGCCAAGGTCCGCGCACTGTACGGACCGCGCGTCGAGCTCGACGGCATGTACGACCGGCTGGTCAACGCCGTAGGACAGCTGTCGCGGCTGGGCGGCGCGGACGCGGAGGGCGGTCTCGACGCGGCACTCGAGCGGGTCGCCAAGCGGGTGCTGCGGCTGGACCCGGCTGCGCCGGTCTCGGACCACGAGCTCGGTCTGCTGCTGTGGCTGACCTCCCGTGCCGGCGAGGTGGACCGGGCGGAGAGCCTCGCCGCCCTGGGCGCGTACTACCTCCAGGTGCACCGGGAGGTGTTCGACGACGCCCACCTGCTGGTGGACGAAGACGGACGGCCCACGGGCTGGAACTGGTCCACGGCCGGGCGGATGCCGCTGCGCAAGGACGCCTACGCCGTCAAGCACCAGGACGGCACTCTGGAAGAACGGCCTGCCGCCTGGTCGCCGGGCGCCCACGTCCTCGCGGCGCGGGCCGAGCCGGGAAGCGGGGACATGCTGCTCCGGGACCGGGACAACGCCGAGGTCGTGGTGTACCCGGAGGAACTGCCCCACCTGCTGCGCCACGACCCGACCTGGAACGGCGACGAGGTGGTGCTGGCCGTGTCGAACTACGGCGACAACGTCCCGGAGCGGCCGCGGATCGTGGCCGGCGGGCTCGGCGTGCGGGTCTGGTCTCCGGACAACACGTCCCGGCTCGTGAACGCCTGGGGCAGGCGGATGCTGGTCTTCGAGGACCGCAGTGCCGCCGACCTGCCGACCGGGCAGTGGGTCCCGGCGGACCCGGGCATGCACGCCGTCGGCCCCGAGGGCTCGGTGACGCTGATGGACGGCACGGTGGTCCCGGACTCGGCCGTCCAGAGCTTCACCCAGCTGACCCAGGACGGCAGGAGCCAGACCGGGCGGATGTCGACGCCTGCGAACCACCTGAACATCGACGAGAACCTGAGGCACATTTCCGGAACGAGGCACTACGTCCATTCCGAGCCCCTTCGGGCCGACGGCCGGCCGCACCGGGAGAGTGCTCCGTTCGAACTGCCCTTCACCGACCCGTACGTCGTCGGGTTCCACTCGAACTGGGAGGACGGGGGACTCATCCTGAGAGACGGCACCCGGCGCAATGCCGAGTTCTCTGAGATCGGCAGCTTCTTCGGCCGCCGACGGAGCATGCAACTGCTGCCCGACGACCGGCCGGTGCTCGCCCTGGCATGCTTCGCTGCGGCAGCCCGGGCGGGGGACCTGCTGGAGAAACCGCGCGGAGCCCAGATCCTCGCGAACGTGTGGAACCGGGTGGTGTGGGCGACCGACGCCAAAATCGCACACCTGGCACCGTCGGACGGTCTGCCCTCACGATGGCGCGTCGAGGTGCAGGACATCGACCATCCGGAGGCCTGCTGGAAGGTGTTCCGGCCCGAGCCCGACGAGACGGAACTGACCCGTCTCGCCGGTCTGATGCCGCGTGACGCGCAGGGCGGGGCGCCGAGCCCCGACCAGGTGCTTCGGTGGGTGCGCGCGCTGCGGCTGGTGTTCGGTGGCGCGGTGGACGATGCCCAGGAGGCCTTCGTCGCGCTGCTGCGCAGCTTCGCCTGGCTGGACGCGATGCGCGCGGCCAGCGGCGAGAGCGCAATGCTGACCTGGGCGCGCCTGCGCGACCTGCTCGGGCAGTACTTCGCGCAGCGCGGCCAGCCGGAGCCGGCTCCGGTCCAGGCGCTGCCGGTCCTGCTGGCCGAGGCGTTGTCGGCGGCCGGCCAGGGGCTGACCATCGACCATTTCCTCCCCGGCGGTTGGGCTGGGACGTTCAGTGGGGTCGGGGCGTTGCCGGGGCATTTCCAGCCGACGGCTCCGATGTCGGCGCAGGAGGCGTCCGGTGGTGGCGAGACGCTGCCGGGCATGTTCGCGTTCAAGGGTGTGCGGAGCGAGGACGGCTGGTGGGCCGCGCGGGCGGCGGCGCTGCCGGTGCGGCGGCAGCACGTGTGGTCGGACCCGAGCCCGGAAGCGGCCCACCCGGAGACCGGGGAGCCGATGACGACGAAGGCCGACTTCCTGGTCCGGCGCTTCATGTACCGGGGAGAGGTGTACACCGACCTGGAGGTGCAGGTCGCGCTGATGAACGCGGACGCGTTCGACGAGGCCAGGGTGGAGGCGCTGTGGCAGCGCGGCCTGGCGGGCGTCGAGGAGCTGTACAACGCCCCCGAGGATGTACTGAGGCTCGGCAACGGCGATGTGGCGACGGTGACGCTGACCCGGATCGCGCCGGAGCAGGTGCCGGTTGCCGAGGGGCAGTTGAGCGACGCCGCGGTGACGCTGATCGAGCCGGGCGACGGGGCGATGACGGTCTCGTGGTGGCGCATCGACGCGCTCGCCGTCGACCTGCGCCACGAGGTGGGCCACCGTCTGGGCCTGCCGGACGAGCACCGAAGCAGTGCGGATGCGAACGGCCTCCGGGTCGACGGCAGCGCGATGGGCGACTACAACGCGCCGGTCGAGCCGGGCAGCGGCCTGGCACAGAGCCGTCTGCGCCCGCGGAACCTCGCGCGGCTGACAGCGATCGTCGGCGACCGGGTACCGCTCTCGCTCGGCTACACCGAGCCCGAACCAGGCCTCGACGCGGTCGGAATGGAAGCCCTGGCGATCGAGCAGGGCATGAGCCCGGAGCAGGCTGCCGAGTGGGGCGAGCGCTTCGACGAGGCACTCGCCTCCGACGACGACGAACTGATCGCACGGACCAACCTCGCCTTCGGCATGGCCGTCCACGCCTTGGCCGACGGCGGGCGCGGCGCCGGCAGCCGGCCGGCTCCGCGCGACGGTGCGGTGAGGTCGGACGGCGACCTGAGTGGCTCCGGGGCTTCGGACGGTTCGGCGGCGACGAGCACGGCCGGCGCCCTGGCCGCTTCGACCGGGCCGCGCCTGCGGATCGACCGCGAGGTGAACTGGGACGATCTCGATGACCCGGAGACGTCGGCCGAGTGGAGCGACGGGGACGACGGCAGCGAGGGCCGATCCGACTCCGCCGAGGACGCTTTCTCCGGCGTTGAGGAGGAGAACCTGCTGCCGGCTGCGGTGGTGCCGGTGAACGCCTCCGCCATCCTCCCGCCGCCGGTCTGGTTCCCCCGGCGTCCGGTGTTCCGGGCCGATCGGCGCGCTCCCGGAGTGATCTTCGCGGAGGGCTTCGTGCCGCGTGACCCGTCGAACCTGGACCTCGACGCCCACGTGCGGCTCGGGCTCGGCAGTGATGCGCTGTACGGATTCGTGGGCACCGGAGCGTCCCGCGAGTGGGTGGCGAGCTGGTGCAGCGACGGGTACGTCTACGAGGTCGACGCGTCGGGCGGCGTCGACGTGGCCGGGACGCTGGGTGCGGCGGGCATCCCGTACAGCTACGACGAGGAGGACGAGGTCGCCTTCGCCGGCGGTGTGGCGTCGCGGTACATCAAGGGTGCCTGGCGGATCGTCGCTACGGGCCGACTCGAAGAGAACGCCAACGACCTGGGCAAGTGGATTCCCAATCCGCACTTCCGGCCGGACGGCGACGAGGGCGCAGCGGGTCACGGGCTGAGCCGGGCCGAGCTGCAGGCGGTGGTGCGCCGAGTGGCGGGCGAGGCGGCTGCGCACGCCGGGACGGTGGCGGAGTGCCTCGCGCTGCTCCAGGGGTTGCGGCGCGAGCTGTTCCCGGACGGGGTGCGGGCCTCCGGCGTGCTGGACGATTCGGCGCTGGACCGCAGATCCGCGCAGTCCTCGCTGGTGATGGGCGAGGACTGGCAGCGGGTGGAAGACTGGGAGTCCGTCGCGGGGGCGGTCGAGCGGCAGGGGTACGGCGCGTCCGCGCTGATCCTGGCCGGCCGTCCCGGCGACCGGGCCGGGCACGCCTGGGCCGCGTACTATCCGCGGCCGGCCGCGGGCGAGCCGGACCGCGGCGTGGTGTGGGTGGAGTTGCTCGCCGGCGAGCGTCGCCGACTCTCCGACGCGCCGCCGGCGGTCGCACCGTACGATGCGACGGCTGTGGTGATCGACCCGTCCGGACAGGCCGTGGGCGGCGCGCTGCCGGCCTTCGCCGAGTCCTCCTCCGACGCGCTCGCCCTGGTCGACGCCCCGACCGACCGTCGCTACGGCGCCCTCGGCGTGGAGGCCGAGGACCGGCACTTCCTCACCCTCCTCGACGGGACGGCGCTGCTGGACAGGCAGACCGGGCTGCCGCTCTTCCCGGGGAAGGTGGTCCTGGCCAAGGGTCCCGGGATCGATCTGGTGATCGAGTACATGTCGTTCTGGGGGGCGCCGGACGGCAGTCTGCACGCGACACGCCGCGCCGCCCTGGCCCACGGGCAGGGTGAGCCCCGAAGCGTCCGCTTCACCATCGGCGAGTTCGTCGTGCAGCCGATGGCGGCGCTGCCGGGCGAGCAGCGGCCGTCGGCCGAGCAGCGGTTGACCGAGTTGACGCGGGCCCGTGAAGCGCTCGACCTCACGGACCTCTTCGGGATCTCCCTTCCCCTGAGCGACCTGCTGACGCCGACGGCGGGCTGGGAGGCCACCGAGGTGGGCGCCCAGCTGCGGGTGCACCCGAGCATCGACGGCCCCTCGCACTCCACCTACAACCACTACACGGTGGGCCTCGCCACGTCCGGCCTGCGCGGAATGCTCAATCTGGCGAGCGGCCCGGTCAAGAACTCCCCTGTCCTCTGGACGACCTTCGAGACGGCTCGTAGCTTCGGCCAGCGGGTGGCGGAGAGCTTCCTCCACGAAGCTCTCGGCGAGCGCGGGGTGACGGCGGCGCAGGTGCCGTTCCTCGCGGCGATCCCGGACATCGACGAGGTCTGGGGCTACAGCTGGCTGCTGTACTCCCACGCCAGTGCCGTACCTGCGAATCAATGGTTCGAGGTGCTGACGAAGAACATGCTGCCGGTTGCGTCCCGCCACTCGTTCGGGGTCATCCACGCGGCTCTCCGGCCCCGTACCCGAGCTTTCCTGGAACGGCACCACGAAGCGCTCACGGATCTGTTCCTCTTCCTGCTCCGGTCGGACCTCAGGCAATACGAGGAGAAGAGCGGTGCGGCTCTGGTGGACCTCGGAGACCTCCTGAACTACGGGGGGTTCTTCGACCCGGAGAGCGGCTACCGGGGACGCAGCGTCGGCGACCAGCTGTCCACCGCCCTTCGCGGGCACACCGAGGCCGGCGACCAGGTGAGCGCGTGGCAAAGCGTCGGTATGGACGACTATCCGGAACTGGACACCGACGGTGGCCGCCTCGCGGTGCCCCTGGTGCTGGTGGAACTGCGGCAGTACGTCCTCGTAGGGGGCCGGTTCATCAGCCCGTTCACCAGCCCCGAGGAACTGCGGCAGGTCGTCGCGCAGCTGATCGCCGAAAGCGCGCGCACCTACGCACGGGCGGTCCGCCACGCGGAGCAGCCGTCCGACGACGTCCTTCGCGCCATGGTCCGGGGCGTGCTCGGCCACCCTCTGGTCCGGGCCTTCGCGCCGCTGCTGGACCACGCGACCGCGCTGCCGGAACCCCAGGCGGAGGGCGCCCCGGAGCCGCTGCTCGCCGAGCACGACGCCCTGCGGCTGGCCGAGGCGATCGGTGCGGTCGCGCTCGGTGAGCCGCTGCCGCCCGCCGTCGCCGGGGAGCTGACGGGGCTGCTGGACAAGCTCACCCGGCAGGCCGGCGACCGCGGACCCGGCAACGCCTACCTGGCCCCGGAGGTGCACGCACGACTGCTGTCGGACATCGGGGCCGCGTCGGCCGAGCTGTCCGCCGTCATGAGCCGGCAGCCGAGCGGTGCGGCGGCCGTGGACGACCTCGCACAGCGGATTCAGCAGGACTGGTCCGCCAAGGTGCGCGAGCTGTACGGGCCGGAGATCGAGGCCCACCAGCTCTTCGACTCCCTGGTCACGGCCGTCGCCCGGATCACGGCCCTGGGGACCGCCGAATTCCTGACGGGCGGGCTGGAAGCTGCCGTGACGGCGGTGGCCGGGCGCGTCCTGGGGCTCGCCCCGGACGCACCCGCGTCCCTGGAGCAGCAGCTCGAACTGGTCTCGCTGGTGGCCTCCGCGACACCGGAGAACCGGGCCGGCAGCGTGGCGGACCTGGTCGCGTACCGCCTGGAGCGCACACAGACGGGTGGTCTGCAGGCGGCGGCGCCCGAGGGTGCGGGGCAGGTCTTCGGGTCGATCGAGGTGTTGTTGGGTGGTCTCGGGGGGGATGCGTACCACGGGCGTGACGGTGTGCGTCAGGAGGCGTTGGCCGACCGGCTGTCGCGTGTGGGTGGGTTCTCCCATCCGGGGGCGTGGCTGGATCTGATGGCGCCCGCTGGGGATGTGGATGCGTCGTCGGGTACGGCGGACAACTGTGTGGTGACGGCGATGGCAGTGCACTCGACGTTCCATGGGGTTCCGCAGGTGCCGCAGGAGCCGGTGGCTCCGCCGGTTTCGGCTCACGTGGTGGCCCAGGAGTGGACGGGGTTCGCTGCGGAGTACTTCGGTGAGGGTCGCGGGGCGCTGGGGGCGGTACTCGCACGGGTTGAGGGTGCGGGTGCGGGTTCTGGTGCGCTGGTCTTCGGTGCCGGCGCCGATGGTTGGGCGCATGTGTGGAACGTGTTGTCCGTGCCGGGTACCGGCGTGTTGTGGGTGGACGGTCACACGGGTGAGGTGCGTCCTGCGGATGAGGATCCTCTGCATGCGGATCGGGTCTCGCGGGTGTGGGCCGTTGCGCTGGACGCCGCGAACAACTTCATCACTGGTCCGCAGTATGTCTTCAACAGTGCGGCCCAGGCTGAGCGGGGTCCGGACGGTGTGTCCGGGCCCGTGGAGCAGTGGCCGGTGTTCGAGGGCAAGAGGAAGAAGGCGACGACGGCCGGCGGTGGCGGTGAGTCGGTCTCGGCGTCCCAGGCGGGATCTTCGCTCTCCCAGCAGGATGTGTGGGTGACGATCTCTCGTCCGGTGGCGGTGAAGAGGCACGTGCTGGCGGCCGAGGCGAAGCAGACGGGCAACGGGGTCGACCAGTGGTTCGGTCTGGTGGGCGGTCACCAGCTGGACCAGGACGGACTGATCTCCGTGTGGGAGGACGGGCAGAGTGTGAGGGTCCCGGTCCCGGAGGCAGAGCGGAGTGCTCCATTGGCGAACGGCGTGTTCGAGGCGATGCTGAAGTACACGTCGGTGGCGTGGGGTCCGCTGCCGGAGAAGGGGAGTTCGTTCTTCCCGCCGCACCTGGGCTGGGCTTCGATCAAGGCGTCGGCGAAGCACGCCTACCGGTACGCGGTGGTGCAGGGTTCGACGGATCTGCGCCGGGGTCTGCACGCGGCCAAGGCGGGTGTGGACGCGGACAAGTTCCTGGGTGTCGACAAGTTCGGCAACTGGATAGCCGGTTACGCGTCGGGAGGTGACATCCGCGCGGCGTGGCCGGTCTACCGGGAGCCCAGGAACACGGGTGTCGTCAACCCGTGGATGTCACCCCAGGCGCAGAGCGCCGCCGCTGCCGTCATTGCTGCCACCACTGCCACGAGCGTTCCGGCCGTGCCGGTGACGGCGAGCGGTCCCGAGGCCGCGCCGGCGGCGCCGAAGCCGTCCACCGCGAAGAAGGGCAAGAGCGCGGCGACCGCACCGCTCCCGGTCGAGCAGCTCTCGCTGCCGGTGGCCGTGAGTGAGGATGCGCGGGAGCTGGCGGCGTCGAAGTTGCCGGCGGGGCGGGTGAAGTCTGCTGAGGCCGTTTGGAAACGACTGGCCGCGCTGTGGGGTGCCGGCCGTCGGGAACTGGCTTCCGGAGTAGTGTCGTTCGAGGAGCTCACGGCGTGGGTGGAGGACGCCGGGACGAGGGCCAGCCAGCTTCCCCAGGCTCAGCAGGACTACGCACTGGACGAGTCGGTGGCGGCGCTGAAGGCCGTGGTCACGGTCGAGCAGCTGTCGGCGCGTGGCGAGGGTGCGCTCGCTGTAGGGGAATTGGAGGAGGCGCTGGTCCTGCTGCGCCGGGCGGTGGAGCTGGGTACGGGTCTCGGCGGGGGCTTCCGGGATCACGCCGGCCATCTGATGGTGGCGGCCGAGGCGCTGGCCGACCTGGTGGGTGACCGACTGGGTGAGTCCGCGTCCGAGCGGCTGCGCCACTGGCCGCCGTTGCTGTACAGCCTGGTGCAGGTCACCGACCGGGGCAACTCGTTGCCCCGGGTCGCGTACAACCACCACCTGCAGGTGCTGGCCACGGCCGGCGTTGCGCTGCTGGAGCTGGGTGAGCTGGAAGCGCGGCAGCTGAGGCACCATCTGGACGATGTGCTGAGGGTGTCGCGCAAGCACGAGTACGAGCAGCGGCTCGCGGTCAGTGATGTCGTCTTCGCGCTGTCGCAGCAGGCCCCGGAGACCGTGCTGAGCGGCATGGGGCAGCGGGAGAAGGAGCTGGCGGAGGAACTGCTGCGGCTGGATCAGCAGCAGACCAACGATCCGGCCAAGCGCCGGGCCGCCGCGGTCAACGACCGCTACGAGACGTTCGCGGCGGCGGTGCACGAACGGATCGCGGGCCTGAGCGAGCGGGTGGAGGCCCACCCGGCAGCCACGCCGGCCATGGTCGCGGCTCTCGCGCCGCGGAAGGTCGGGACGAGGACCCTGCAGACCAGGGCGCAGCTGTGGCGTGCTCGTGAGGCGGAGTACATGTCGTTCGCCGAGACCGTGGTCCTCTACAACCGGTACTGCGACATAGTGGAGAACTTCGCGAAGGATGCGGCCCTCAAGGCGGCCGTCAAGGAGTACGCGAAGGAGCTCATCTCGCTGATCCGTGCCGCTCGCGCACTGATCTGGCAGCCGGCCGACCCGGACCGCGAGACGACCATCGCGAAGTGGACGGGGCTGCAGCGAAACCTGCTGATCACGGAAGCGGAGGTGGTCCAGGAGTTCGGCAACCACACCAATCCGGCGTGGCAGCTCCTCGACGAGGGCGCGGCTCGGTACGACCACCACTGTCTGCGGAAATCCGACACCCACGAGGCTGCACCCCTCATAGAGCGACTCGACAAAGACCTGGCTGCCGAGCTGCGCAAGCCGAGGCCCGACCTGCCGCTCATCACGAGCATCCGTGCGGGCCAGCAGGAGCTGCTGTGGGCCGAAAGGCTGATGGCACCTGCGGGACCGGGCGAGGAGGACTTGACCCAGCGGCTCGAAGAGCTGACGGGGGACGTGGGCGTGACCCGGATCGCCACTGGGTCCGGCCGGGCAGGCGAAGTGATCCCTTCGCTGGCGCGGCTGCGGCAGCTTCGCCATCTGGCCGCTGACCCGTCGGCCTTCGACGAGGAGCTGCGCGGCAAGGCCGTCGAGCTGGTGCGCGGGGCCGTGGAGATGCTTCTCGGCGACCGGATCCCGGCGGGGCGCATAAGCAACATATTGGATTTGACCGAGGAGGCCGAGGTTCTCGCCCGGGTCGAGAACCTCGGCAGGGCCGCGGCCGACCTGCTGCGGTACGGGCTCACCGACCTCGACACGGTGCAAAAGGTGATCAAGCCCGTCGAGGCCGCCACGACACTGGCCCAGCGCCGCGGTCTGACACAGACCGCGGACCAGCTCGCGATCCTGATGACCCACCACCTGGAGATCGCCGCCACGCCCGATCACCCCGCCGACCTGGTCAAACTCCGCAACCGCGGCGTGCTCGCCCGGATGCTCAAGACGTTCAAGGCCGACCAGCGCGCACTGCCCGCCCAGTACGCCCGGATCGTGCTCGACGCCCTGGTCGAGCGGACGACCGGTCCCGGCAGGAAGAGCGACGACCAGTTCGAGAACACCGTCCGCAGCCAGCGCAAGACGATCGCCAAGCTCACCGGCGGCGTCGAGATGTATACGAGCTTCCCGCCGGTGCCACCGGCCGAGACACCGCGCAAGTCCACGCCCGCCCCGGCGCAGACCCGCGCGGCCATCCGCGAGCAGCTCGGCCGGCTGGAGGACGCCGCCCGCCGGGTGTCCCAGGGCACCCTCTCGGCCAAGGACTACGCCAGCGTCAGCCGGCAGATCGCCTTCCGGCTCGACCCCGACGCCGAACCGGAACTCGCCCTGCGCGGAGCACTGCTGGCCCGCCTGGCCCACCCCACACCCGACGCGGCGGTGGACCGGCTCGCGGCCCGCGCACTGCTCAGGCTCAGCGAGCCCGGAGCCCCCGCCGAGCACCGCAACGGCATCGACATCACCGCGACCGCGACCACGCTGATCGAAGACCGGGACGAGAACGACGACGGCACCTCCGAGGAGGAGGAGGAGGAGGACTCCATCACCGGGGCATTGCAACTGGTCCTCAGCGACGAGGAGTGGAACGCGGCGTTCGGCGGCCTGTCCCTCGAGGAGATCACCGCCCTGGCCGAGCAGTCGCAGGCCGAACACCAGGCCGCCGCGGAGCCGGGCTCGGCAGCCTCGCCGTCGGTGCTCAGCCCGGTCGCCGAGCAGCTCGAAGAGCGGTGGGCGGCGCTCGCCCACCACGCGTCGGACTCCGTGATGGAGGGTCTGGCCACGGCCCGGCAGATCGGCGAGCGGTCCGGGCTGCTCCCGCACCGGCCGGAGCTCGGCGGGCCCACAGAGACGAGCGTGATGTACCTGCAGATGATGGTCCAGTCCGACGGCCTGTTCCAGCGCCTGGAGGAACTGGGCGTCACCCCCATGTCGGACGAGGAGTTCATCGAGCAGCTGCACGCGGTGGTCGACAACTGCGAGCTCCCCGGGCCCGACCGGGTGAACGCACCGGGGACGCCGGGCGTCGCTCGCCTTCAGCATTTCCTGCACAAGCAGCTGTACCGCTTGGCGGCAGTCCAGGAGGACGGCGGGCCCGGAATGCTGCCCCGGCTTGGCGCGATCATCGCGACGCGCACCGAACTCGCCCACATCAGCGCGGATTTCGCGGGTGACGCGGAGCAGACCGCGAAGGCGGCGAGGGACTGGCTGGCCGCGCTGGAGGGCCCCGGCCTGGATGCCTACCGCGCGGCGCCGGCCCTGCTGCAGCGCAGCTTCCTGCGCTTCTTCCGGGACGGGGCCAGCCAGACGGGCCTCGATGAACGGGTGCGGGCACTGCTATTGGCATTCGCCGAGACGGGGGAGATTCTGGCCGCGGAGAACGCGGAGGCCGAGGAAGCCATCCCGGCCCGGGACGCCGACAAGGCCGCGGAGCTGTCCGCGCTGGTCGACCGTCTGGCCGGCCGCGAGCAGGCGCCTCCGTCAGGGGAGGCGGCGCAGGAACTCGTACGGCAATACCACGACCGCGGTGCCACGTGGGGACTGTTCACGGAGCCCGGTCGAAACGACGTGCCCGACCACGACGGCAACGACACCACCTCGGACCTCGGCGACCCCGAAGACTTCCGCATCACCACCCATAGCGGCGACGTCCTGAGCCGCATCGACGCCGACCCCGACAGCGGCACGTCCTCCTCTCCCCCGCTCCCGCCCACCTCGGCCACCACGGCATCCGTCGGGTTGCCCGCGGCGCAGAGCTCCGTCCCGGCAACGCACGAGCCCGCACCCGAACCCGCAGTCGTCCTCCCGAACCTGCTGAACGACGCGCTCCTCCTCGAGGACCCCTTCGGCGACGTCACCGGACGCAGTTGGTCAGGCCGGCCGGCGGACGGATTCGGCCCGATCGCCACCGCACATACCTCCGCATACACGGTCCACCCGGACCGCGCCGAGCCGGAGTTCGTCACGCGCGTGCGCGCGCCGTGGGGCGAAGACGCCTGGGTGGTCGACCTGCGCATCGACGCACAGGGCCGCGCCGTCGGACCCGACGGCAGCGTCCTGCGCGACATCGACGTCGCCAAGACCATCGCCGAAGACCCCGACCGGCCCTCCGGCATGCCCATCGTCCTGCCCGTCCCGAACCTCGCCTCCGGCGCCCGCAGCCTGCTGCGCGCCATCAACGCAACTGTCCAGGACACCAGCCTCTGGGCACCCGTCCTCGACGGACACCTGCACACCGTCACCGTCCCCGCGAAGGGCCCCACCACCACCATCGGGCTCTTCGACCACGACCCCGTCAACCGCACCAAGCCCGCCGGCAGCTGGGTCCGCTTCGACCCGCCCGCCGGCCACGTCCCCGACCGGGCCAACGACGTATTCACCACCACCGACGGCCGCGCCTTCTCCCGGAGCCACGTCGAGGACATGCTCGTCGGCAACGCCAAGGGCGACGTCTCCGTCCTGAACGAGGCCGATCGCAGGCGCGAATCCGGCCTCCGGGGGTTCCGCGACTTCACCGTCCAACGGCACCTGGTGCAGGTGGAGGGTTCGTTGCAGCTGCTCCTCAAGGAGGAGAACCTCGCGCTCCCCAAATCGGCGCTCGCGGTGTTCAGGGCCCACGGCCTTCCCGGCTTCCTCCGGCTCCGGCTGAGCGGACAGAACCAGCCCGTGTGGCTGAACGCCGAGGAAGCCGGCCGATACATCGGCACCGTGCCCGAGTTCGCCCAGCTCCCCGACGCCGTCGAGATCTGGCTCCAGCTCTGCTACGGCGCCACCCCCTCCGACAATCCCGAGCCCGTCCACACCCACGTGGCCGCGCCGCCGCCGGTCGACGATCCCCTGCGCACGCTCCCCCTCGGCCAGCACGTCGCCAACACCAGCCTCCGTGCCGTCACCGCCACCACCTTCAAGGCCGGCCTGGCGACGACGGAGCCTCCGGCCCTGTGGTCCAAGCCGGGCGGTGAGCTCGGCCGCCGGGTCCGGTTCCTGCCCGAGCCCGCGCCCGAGGAGCTCGGCGCACTCGCCGTCCAGGCCGGCCTCCACCCCGGCCCCGACACCGACGTACCCCCCGCCACCCGCGAAACCGCCCTCCGCCTCGTCCGCGCCCTGCGCCTCACCTTCGGCCACGACATCGCACAGGCGAACCCGGACCGTTTCCGCGACCTCCTCGCAGGCATCGGTGCACTGGAAACCCTCCGGGCCGGCGACTCGGAACTCACTTCCCTCTCACCTGAGTTCCGCATGGAAATGTGGGACCACCTCGCCAGGCACGACACTCCGAACCCCGACCAGTCCCACTACGTCGCCGCCCTCGAACGCGCCCGGACCGCCCTCCAGCACAAGCGCTCGCTCCGCGACATCTCAAGCGCCCTGTCCAAGGTCATGAACGAGCACGCCGCCCGGGGCGAGAGTCTGCTCGTCTCGGCCCGCGGCAGGTTCCCCCGCCCAGCCGGCGCCCCGGTCGAGACCCGCGCGCTATGGGCCCTCGCCGACGCCGAACAACTCCTGAACAGCCCCTGGGCCGACAACATCGGCACCTGGGGACGCGAGGTCATGCACATGCCCTCCGGCGTGCTGTGGCAGCCGGTCGTCCACCGCGCACAGCTGCGCGCCCTGCTGGCCAAGGCATTCGAACAGCGCCTCGACGCGCCCAGCCGCCACCTCCTCGCTGCCCTCCACCTCTGGCAGCAGGGCTTCTGGGACACCTCCCGTGGCCGCCGGACCGACGAACTCGCCGTGCAGTGGAACTGGAGCGGCCACGACGCCATCGAGGGACTGGACACCGCCGAACTCATCACCGAAACCATCCAGCCGGACGGCACCGCCGTTCGCAGGGAATCCCGGCCGCCGTGGGCACCCGCTCCGGGGTCGTCGCCGTCGCAGACGCCCGAGCCCCCCCTGGCGCTGTTGGTCAACCGGACGGACACCGGCGCTCTCACCGTCACCATGCCCGGCGGGAAAACCTCGTACGAGGTCTCCTACGAACAGCTCTTCCACCTCATGGTCACCCTCGACCCGACCACGCACACGCGCAGGCAGAAGCGGTCCATCGCCATCATCTCGCCCCACCAGGACCCCGGCGGGCTCCCGCACATGCTCGCCGACCTCACCGGCCACCGCGTCTACAGCTACAACGGCCCCCTCAGCACCGAACAGGACCCCAACACCGGCATCAGCCGCGTCGTCATGCACCCCCGGCCCGACGGAACGCACGCCGCATGGGACACGACGGTCTGGCGACACCCCGGCCACCGCCCCGAACCCACCCCACACCCCACCACCACAGCCACAGCCACAGCCACAGCCACAGCCACAGCCACAGCCACACCGTCGGCCCTCCCGGAGAACACCTACACCGCCGACAGCGACAGCGAGACCGCCTCGGAGTTCGGCGACCTCGACACCGGCGCCGACACCGACACCCGCGCAGTGGACGACGCGCTCGAGGGAACCTACGTACCGGCCGCCGACGAGCAGATTCCGCTGGCGGAGCTGGACGCGGCAGGACTCGTGCTCGCCCCCGCCGTCCGCACGCAAGCCGTACTGATGAACGGATCCCTCCCGGTACGGGATCTCGGGCTCAGCACCGAGGACCTCCAGACGCTGGCGGCCCACCGCAACCGCACCGCCGACTCAACCGGGGCCACCACCCCGCCGGGCTCCGGCACGTCCGGCGACGGTGCCGTGCAGTACGCACCGGCCTCCGACCCGGACGAACCCGACGACGACACCGAGGCCGACTTCGACATGAACGAGCTCGCCGACCTCCTGGACGGGCTCAACCAACTCCGCAACAAGGGACTGCTGGGAGCGGGGGCCGACGACGAGAGCACGCCGCAGGAGAGCACGTCCGACGACGGAGCCGCCGGGCTCGCACCGGGTGCCGACCCGGACGAGTCCGACGACGACACCGAGGGCGCCCCCAGCCTCCAGGCGCGTCGCGCGGACAACTTCAACGCGATCGACCTCGACGACCTCCTGGGAGGACTGAACCAACTCCGCGACGCAGGGTGGCTGGTAGCGGAGCCCGACGACGAAAGCACGTCCGGCGACGGTGCCGCCGAGTCCGCGACCCAGGAATCCGGCGCCCACGGCGTGCAGTGGGACTGGAGCGACCGGCCCGCCCCCCAGGGCTTCGACTCCCACATGCTGGTCAAGCTCGGCCGCCACGCGGACGGGGCCGTGCAGGAGACCATCTTCGCCGCACCCTGGGCCGGCTCGGAGCGCCCGCCGGTACTGGTGTTGACGAGAACGGCCGCCGACGGCCGCGTCCAGATGACCCTGCCGGCCCGCCCGGACGAGTCCTACGACCCGGAGGAGCAGGACTGGGTGGCCGAGGGCTATCTCCTGGAGAGACTGACGGAGCTGGACCCCGACCTCGCCGGTCACCCGGACACACCCGTCGTCTTCCTCACCTCGCGGCTCGCTGCCGAGGGCGTCCCGCAGAGGTTCGCCGACAGGACGGGCCTTTCGGCGTACAGCTACAGCGGTGACATCGGGACACGCTCGAACCCCGCAGGCGGCCCCGACCTCCTGGTCCTGGGCCCCCAGAGCGACGGAACGCCCGGCAGGCTGACCCGGTCCATCAGCCGGCCGGCAGCCCCGGCCCACCGGCTGGTGGCTCCCGAGGGGCTCCAGGGTGACGACCGGCCGTTCGTGGGGCTCCACGAACCCGAGCTCTACGACGCACGCCAGGACGGGGACCCGGAAGCCTTCCCTGCCTTCATCCCCATCCGCAGGGCAGACCCGGACCCGGCGGCCCCGATGTCCGTATCGCCGGACGGCACCATCGCCGTACCGGGAACGGGGCGCGAGTTCTTCACCACCATGGAGAACTTCACCGCCTCCTCCGAGGAGTTGAAGCTCATAGGCAGCAAGGTGACGCTCCGGGCCCACCCGGACACGTACCTCCGCGTCACCACGAACGGCGTCACCCGCGACCTCGTCCGGGTCACCCCCGAATTCTCCTCCCCGCCCGTCGACATCTGCCGCGACTTCTCCAAGCAAGTCCTCGGCGGCGGCCAGTCCCACGTGGTGCTGCGCACGCCCCAGGGCAACACGCACCTGGCCGCCATCGAAACCGACAGCGGGACCGAAGTCTCCGGAGTCACCCACCTCGCCGAGGAACTGGCCACGGCGGAACAGGACGGCACGGTCCTCACCGCCGACCAGGCCAGACAACTGATGCACCGGGGCCTGGGCCTGTTCGTCGAAGACTCCCCGGCGCCCGGCCGGGAGTACGCCGCCTACGAGCGGGGCCTCCTCGCGGAGGGCCAGAACGCCGCGCTGGGCATCAACAAATACGCGCAGCCGCGGCACATCGGTGAGGGATTCGTCGTACAGGGCGTGCCGTTCCGCAACGAGGACGGCAAGCGGCAGACCACCGAGATCGCCCAGGGCTTCGGCTATCACTTCGCCGGCGCCGTGGCCTTCAGCTCCGACGGGGGCAGCATCGTCACTCTGGAGAACGCCCCCAACCGCGAACATGCCCGGACCGTCGTGAACAACACCGTGTTGCGGAACATCGAGTACTACACCCCGATCATCCACGAGACATCCGCCCGGCTCCGGGGCAAGGTCGAGCGGGGTGAACTGGCCCCGAACAGCCCTGAAGTGGCGTTCTTCGAATGCATCAGGACCATCACACGGCTGAACTCGGAACTGACCGCCGCACCCGGAGAGGCCAGACCCGACCTCGAACAACACCTCGACATGGCCGGCCGGGAGGCCAGGCAGCTCCTGGCCGCCATCTCCGGGGACAGCCTGCGGCGCAACGGCGACGGCTGGTTCTTCCGTTACTACGACGGCCGCACGCCCGGCGGGGACATGCACACCAAGCGATCCGAGGTGGTACCCAACCCGCTGACCATGGTGCTCCTCGCCGGCCACGAGGACCACACCATGTCGTTCGAGGGCGAACCCCCCGGCGGCCTCCTCGACGAGGCGGACAGGAAACGCCTCGACCGGCTCGCCCGGACCGTCGCCAGGGTCGCCGTATGGCGGGCCCGCGAAGGCCTGCCCCTGCCGCTGTTGGAGCTGAGCGGCGGCAGCGCCGGCGACCCGGGGGCGCGGGTGGCCACTCCTCAGCAGCAGGCCTACCTCCATCTCACCGAGCGGCTCACGGCTCACCTGGCCGCATGGCACGCGGTTCCGAGCGCCCCGCGGCTCTCCGCGACGGACATCACCCTCACCTTCGGCCCCCAGGGCACTGCCGGCCGGAACGCACCACCCCTGCGGGTCAACGCACACATGCAGGGCGCGCGACAGGACCTGACCGACTACCTCAAGCTGCCCCCGGCGGCCTCGGCACCCGACGAGCCGGGCCATTCCGTGATCGGATTCGCCGCGGGCTCGAAGAGCCTCACGCTGCGGACCCGCCTGGAAACCCGCCGCACGGCCCGTGTGATCTTCCAGGAGATCCTGACCGCGCACCGGGCGGGCCTCCCGCTGCCCGAAGTGACGATCACCGGCTCCGGCAGCACGTCCGTCATGGCCCGGCAGCGGGCCGCCGAAGTGCAGCGGCTGCTGCGCGAGAAACTGCGCGCCTTCTACGACGCCTGGCTCGCGGACGCGGAGCGGGCCGAGGCGGAGTTCGACTTCGACCTGCTCGTCATCAGGATCGGCTCGCCCGGCAGCGGCGGTACGCCGTCCGCGGACGGTGAGGGGGGCCGCCGCACGGTTGTCATCACCTGGTGAGGGTCCGGGCCCGGGGCGAGACCGCTGCCGGGACGATGTCGCGTTGACGGTGGAGCTCGGCCTGGATGCGTACCGCCTCTCGGTCTCCCGGCCGCGGATCCAGCCCGGCGGACGCGGGCGGCAGGCCGGAACGCGACACGGCCTACCGGTTCGCCGATCCGCCCAGTCGGTCGGGGAGGCACCGGGCGACCGGGTGGAACAGTGGATCACCGGACCGCAATGGGCTGGACCGTCGACCCGACCGGGTTGTACGACCTGCTGATGCGCTACGGCCGTGAGCTACCCGGGCTGCCGCTGCACATCACCGAGAACGGCGCCGACGTGCGGGGCTACTTCCTGTGGTCCCTGCTGGACGTCACCGTTCGCCCGGGACGGCCCTGAAGCCGTGGTGGAACGCCTCGCGGGCGATCTCCACCCGGCTGCGCATGCCGAGCTTGGCGAGAATGCGTGAGATGTGCGTCTGCACCGTACGGCGGGTGAGGTACATGCCCTGTGCGATGTCGGACGTGGAAGCGCCGGCCGCGACCAGGTGGGCCACCTTGAGTTCCGCCGGCGTCAGTGCTTCCCAGCCGTGCTTGGGCCGCTTGGGCCGCGAGCCGCGCACACCGCAGCGGATCCCGTACGGGCGCAGCCGCGCTTCGGCCCGGCGGATGTCCCAGATCGCGCCGAACCGGCCGTAGAGTTCGACGGCCTCGCTCACGGCGGACTTGGCCTCGGCCGCCTCGCCCTGCCCGGCGAGGACGACGGCCAAGTCCTCCAGGGCACCTGCCTGCTCCACGGGAACGCCCACGGTCCGGTAGTGCTCCACGGCCGACCGCAGGGGTACGGCGTCACCCTCATGAAGTCCCGCGCACCAATCGGCGGCGGCCCGCGCACGGGCCGGTACCTGCTCGGCAGCGGCCTCGGAGCGGCACGCTTCGAGCGCGGCCCGGGCGGCGCAGGTGTCGTTCACGGCCAGCGCGATTCTGAGCAGCACCGGCAGCCACTGGTGGGTCAGCGTCATCTCACTGGGCTGCCGGTCGAGCAGGCCGCCCAGGTGTTCCAGCGCACGGTGCGGCTCCCCGTCCTGCTCGGCGGCGAGCGCCTGCGCGACGAACAGGAAGTCGGTGTTCTCCCGGTCGGCGACCGTCACAGGTGTCCGGCTCAGGCCTGCGCCCAGGTGCACGGCCGCGGTGGCGCGGTCATCCCGGCGGACGGCGACGAGCGCGGACACGCCGTGCCACAGCCATACCGGACCGCGTTCACGCAGACCCCGGTAGGTCATCGCGGAGATGCTGTGATCGATGGAGTCCAGTTCCGCCAGCGTGTCATCCCACCGTCCCCGCCAGTACATGAGGACGGCCGCGGTGACGCTGGACACGGAGTCCTCGGTCCGGTCGGCTTCGAAGAGGAGGCGGCGTACCTGACGAAGGGCGTCCTCGGCGTCCGACCACCGGCTGAGGTTCTGCAGGGTGAAGATCCGAGAATGCAGCGCGTAGGCGCGCAGGTCCGCCTGGCTCTCGTCGTTCTCCAGTGTCTGGAGCGCCTCGTCCACGCAGCCGAGCGCGGAGAGGTGGCGCCGCTGTACGGAGTGGGTGGACCACAGGTTGGTCAGCGCGTAGGCGACAGCGACGGTGTCCCCGGCGCCGCGGCCGGTCTCCAGAGCCCGGCGTGCTGTGGCCTCGGCGGTCTCCAGCTCCCCCGTCTCGGCCCTCTGGTACATCGCCAGGGAGCCGAGCAGCCGGGCACGCCAGGCCTCCGGCACCTCGGTTTGCTCCAGCGCTTCTTCCAGCGTCGCAAGGCCTGCCCGGTTGTCGCCGCCGCTGAACAGCGCCCGGGCCAGTAGCCAGTACATCAGGCCGCGGTCGGCCGGGTCCCCGGAGACCACCAGGGCCTGCCGGGCCCACAGCGCCGCCCTCTCGTGCTGTCCGGTGCTGATGAGGATCTGGGCGAGGGCGACGCTGAGCACGGCCCGGTCGCCCTTGTCCGCCACGCCGTGTTCCAGTTCGCGATGGAGCAATTCCGCGGCGATGTACGGTGCCCGGCCGGCCAGCAGGGAAGCCGTGTCGACGAGCCATCGCCGGGTCCAGTGGTCGCCGGCACGCCCCGACTCCAGCAGCTGCTGCGCGACGCGTTGCGGCTCGATCCCTCCGATGCCGTTCAGCGCGCGGGCGGCGTCGTGGTGCAGGGCGAGCCGGAGGGCGCTCGGCATCCCGTCGTACAGGGCCTGGCGGATCAATGGGTGCCGGAACGCAATCTGCTGGTCGGCGTCGACAAGGATTCCGGCGGCGACGGCTTCCTGAAGGCTCTCGGCGAGGTCGAGGGCGGACTTTCCCAGAACGGCCGCGACCTCGGTGACCGAGAATTCCCTGCCGAGCAGTGCGGCCATCCTCAGCATGTCGAGCGTAGGGGCCCCGACGAAGCTCAGCCGGCTGTCGAGGGCCGCGGCCAGCGACCGCCGGACGGTGCTCAGTGACTTCTCCCGGAGCTCGGCGCGCTCGCCGACCTCCACCGCGCCCTCCCGTATCAGGGACTCGACCAGCTCCCGCAGGTAGAGCGGGTTGCCGCCCGCCTGCCCGGCGAGGTCGGTCAGGGCCGGGCTCGGGGGTGCGCCCGCCACATCGGACAGCAGGTCGTGTACCGCTTCCGGACCGAGCGGCCCCATCATGATCGTCGGCGCACCGAGGCCGCGCAGCCCGGCGAGCAGCTGCCTCATGCCCCAGCTCCGGGGAATGGGTCTACACGCCAGGACGAGGAGCAGCGGCAGCTGCGCCGCGGTCGAGGCCAGGCGCCGGCACACGTCGAGCGACATCTCGTCGGCCCACTGCACGTCATCGAGGACGATCATGGTCGGCGCCTTCGCGCATTCCTCCTCGATCAGCGTGAGGAGCATGTCGGGCACCGCGGCATGCACGTTGCCCAACAGGACATCGGTCCACTCCGTGCGCGAGAGGCGGGCGATCTCCGCGCGACGCGGGTCGCCGGTGTGCGGCGTTATCCGCAGGCAGTCGTAGAGCAGACGCAGCTGGAGCGGGTAGGCGGCCTGGTCCGCGATGCCCTGCAGCACCGCCACTCCCTCGTCCCGGGCAGCCGTGGTCACCGCGGCGAGCAGCGACGACTTGCCGATGCCCGGTTCGCCCTCGACGAGGATCACCGCGCCGGTGCCGTCCCGCAGCTGTTCGGTGGCCTCCCGCAGTGCCGCAAGCTCCCTTTCTCGGCCCACCAGGGGAAACAGGGGGGTCACCGACTCCCCCCTCCCACCGTTCTCCGGGAACCACCTGTGGTGTTTCGCAAATCCGTCATGTGGTCTCTGTCCCGCCCATAAGCCAGCCCGCCCCCCGGGACGGACTGGCGCAAAATTTCCCACGTGCGACGGCCTTAAGACGGCCCGCACATCGCAGTAGGACACCCGTCCTACGCCGGCTCCAGGCCTCGCCTGCCGGTACGGTCCACCGGTCCGAAGAGCGGGAGCACCATCCGCCCAGTGCATCACACCTCCCGCGCGAACCAACCGGGGGGGTCGCCGGATATCGGACGAACTTGTGCTGTCACAGGGGCAGACGGCTCGTCGCTCGTGCGGTGTCACCGGGGTTTGCGGAATCCGCAATGGGGCGGCATGACCGCCGAGGACCTGCGGGTCAGCGTCCGCTCCGTACAGCGTCAAGACCGTGATCGGCCGACGTCTCCACCGTACCTGCACCACCCAGGGCGCGCGGGAACTGCTGGTGTGCAACGGCCGGTCCTGCCAGGCCCCGGCCCGACGGGCGATGGAACGGGACGACGAGGGCATGCCCGGCTGGGTCAAGGAGGTGTGGCGGTGCGCGGAGGACTCGCGACGGCCGCAAGGGCTTCGGGCATCCGGCCCTCCAGCCGCACCATCGGAACACTACTCAAGTAGTTCTTGGTCTCTGTTCTGCACGATCTGCCCCCTAGCCTGTTCAAGCCCTGTTCCAGCGAGGGTGCCCAGGCAGCGGGATCCTTCTCCTCCGGCAGATGTGCGGGTTTCCTGTCGGCTGAGGGCACCGGGGGAAACGCCGACCGTCATGAACGTGAGGGTCGGCTTCAGTTTCGCTGGGATAGGGGCGCATATTGACCACACACAGGAGCCTTTCCGTTGAACAAGTCGTTCAAGAAAATAGCGTTCACCATCGCCTCCGCGGCCGTTCTGAGCGCGGTCATTCCCATGAGCTCGGCATCGGCCATCGGCCGGACCGATTGCGGGGGCCGAACTGACGTCGTCAAGATCACGAACTACGGCAACAAGCAGCTCTGCTTCGCCAACGCGGGCTCGCAGGACGTGAAGATCTACCAGGTGGACTCGGTGGACCCGGGGAACTACCGCGTCGACGTGGTGATCAACAACAAGACGGTCCACCACCTCCAGAAGGGTGTCGTCCTCAGGAACATCGACGGCAGCGACATGACGATCACGAAGATCACGATCTTCTGATTCCCGCCCCGTTGCGCAGGCACGCCGCACGCGATACACGGTGAGCCGGCCAGGCTTGCACGAAGGACTGCGGCGCGCCTCAGCACGGGCCAGTAGGAGAGTTGCGCATGCCCGGTCACCTGCCCGAAGCAGCGCTTCGGGCAGGTGACCGATCAGAATGGTGCGGCCGACGGCGACCATGGCGCGCTTCTTGCCGCGTCGGACGGCGATGCGTTTGCAGCGGGCAGCAAGGTACGTGTTCTTGCTGCGGGCCGCAGCGGTGGCTGCGAGTCCGAGAGCCCCCTTCAGACGTGGTCGCCGGGACGGGACTTGCGAGCGCGAGGCCGACCGGCAACCGGGCGGGCACCTCGATGGCGGCCGGATCAGCGACCGCATGGGGCGCGCACATCTCGATCAGCAGCCAGGGCGCCCCGGAGGGCCGGACGGCCACTCCCGCGAAGCCACTGCAGCCAAGAACCCATCAGCCACACCCGACCCTCCCGGGCCATCCAACAACCTACGGAGATCCCATGCGCCCAACGCCCCGCCCGCCCCGCCGAGCGCTCCTGTTCACGGCCTCGGTCGCGCTCGGGGCCGGCTTGCTGGCGGGATGCGCGACGGACAGCAAGGAATCCACCGCCACCTCCGACGGCTCGGGCCGCGGCGGAAAGACCACCATCACCATCGGAGTCTTCGGAGTCTTCGGCTACAAGCAGGCGGGACTCTACAAAGAGTACGAAAAGCTCCACCCTGGCGTGACCATCAAGGAGACGTCGATCGAGCGACTCGACCAGTACTACCCGCAGTTGCTCACCCACCTCGGTACAGGGAGCGGTCTGCAGGACATCCAGGCCGTCGAGGTCGGCAACGTCGCCGAGATAGCGAATCTGCACGCGGACGAATTCGTCGACCTGGGCAAGGCCGAAGGTGTCGACAAGAACAGCTTCCTTCCGTGGAAGTGGGCGCAGGCCACCACGAAGAACGGAAGGACGATCGGCCTCGGCACCGATATCGGGCCGATAGCCATCTGTTACCGCAAGGACCTGTTCGAAAAGGCCGGGCTGCCGACCGACCGCGAAGCCGTCGGGAACCTGTGGGCGGGTGACTGGCGGAAGTACATCGAGGTCGGCAGGACCTACACGGCCAAGGCGCCCGTGGGCACCACCTTCATGGACAGCGCCGCAGGGGTGTACAACGCCGCCGTCTCCGCCAATGTGGAGCGCTACTACGACACGTCCGGCAAGCTCATCTACAAGGACAGTCCCCCCGTCAAGGAAGCATGGCAACTGGCCATGGACGCCATCGACGGGAAGATGACGGCCAAGCTCAAGCAGTTCGACAAGACCTGGGACCAGGCCTACGCCAACGGCAGGTTCGCCACCGTCTCCTGCCCCGCCTGGATGCTCGGCTACATCAAGGAAAAGGCCGGCAAGAAGACCGAGGGCCTGTGGGACATAGCCCGCGCCCCCGAGCCCGCCAACTGGGGAGGCTCATTCCTCAGCGTCCCCGAGTCCTCCAAGAACAAAGCGGAGGCCGTCAAGCTCGCCACCTGGCTCACCGCGCCCGAACAGCAGGCCAAGCTCTTCCAGAAGCAGGCCAGCTTCCCCAGTGCACGGACGGTCTATGACATGCCCTCGGTCGCCGGGGCCAAGCTTGAGTACTTCGCCGACGCTCCGATCGGAACGATCTTCGCCGAGGCCGCCAAGGACATTCCGACCCTGGTGGTGGGTGAGAAGGACCAGCTCATCCAGAACACCATCGCCGACATCGGCATCCTCGGGGTCGAGCAGCAGGGCAAGACCCCGGCCGAGGGCTGGGCCGCGGCCGTCAAAGACATCGACAACGCGCTGGACCGGTGACGGTGTCCCCGGCGACCACTTCGTCCCCGCCGACCCCGCCGTCCGCGCCGCCCGCCCAGCGGGAAGGCGCCGCCGACCGCGAACGGCTCCGGGCCGAGCGCGGGGCGGCCCGGAGCAGCCGGCGCAGCCGACGCGACGTGCGCTGGAGCCCCTATGCCTTCGTCGCGCCCTTCTTCCTCTTCTTCACCGCCTTCGGCCTCTTCCCGATGCTTTACACGGGTTGGGCGTCCCTGCACCAGGTGTCGCTGCACGACCCGACCGCCATGGAGTGGACGGGGCTGCACAACTACACCCGCCTGCTGCGGGACGAATTCTTCTGGAACGCGCTGCGCAACACCTTCACCCTGGGGCTGCTCTCAACCGTTCCGCAGTTGCTCACCGCACTGGCGCTCGCGCATCTGCTCAACTACCGGCTGCGCGGCTCGACGTTCTTCCGGGTCGTGATCCTCACCCCGTACGCCACCTCGGTGGCGGCCGCGACGCTCGTCTTCGTCCTGCTCTTCGGGCGCGACTACGGCATGGTCAACTGGGCCTTGGGCCTGGCCGGAATCAAGGCCGTCGACTGGCAGAACGGCACCTGGAGCTCACAGGTCGCGATCGCATCCATCGTGATCTGGCGGTGGACGGGCTACAACGCCCTGCTCTACCTCGCAGCCATGCAGACCGTGCCCCACGAGTTGTACGAGGCGGCGGCGCTGGACGGGGCCTCACGGCTGCGGCAGTTCTTCCACGTCACCGTCCCCGCGATACGCCCCACGATCCTCTTCACAGTGATCGTCTCGTCCATCGGCGCCACGCAGCTCTTCGGCGAGCCGCTGCTCTTCGGCGGGGCCGGCGGGCAGAAGGGCGGCGCCTCTCACCAGTTCCAGACCCTGGGCCTCTACATGTACGAACAAGGCTGGTTCAACTTCCAGCTCGGCCGCGCGGCGGCCATCGCGTGGAGCATGTTCCTCCTGCTGCTCGTGATCATCCCGCTCGGCCTCGCCATGGCTCGCGCAGCACGCAGGAACCGCGGGGAGACGACGGCATGGCTGTGAACGGCGGCATCGCCAGGAGGAGGCGAACCAGGGGTGGCAGGATCGCCTACACCGTGCTGATCCTCATCACCGTGGTCTCCCTGTTCCCCCTGATATGGACGGCCATGGCCGCCTCGCGCACCGACACCCGGCTGTCACAGACACCGCCGCCCTTCTGGTTCGGCAGCGAGCTGCCCACCAACATGGGAATCGCCTGGTCCGACGCCAACATGGGGACGGCCCTGCTCAACACCACGGTCGTCGCGGGCACGGTCACCGTCAGCACCGTGCTCTTCTCCACGATCGCCGGCTTCGCGTTCGCCAAACTGCGCTTCCGGCTCAAGAACGTGCTGCTCATGCTGACCATCGCCACCATGATGGTGCCACCTCAGCTCAGCGTCGTGCCCCTGTTCATGGTGGTGGCGGGACTGGAGTGGACCAACCAGCTCCAGGCGGTCATCCTCCCGACCCTGGTCAGCGCCTTCGGCGTCTTTTTCATGCGGCAATACCTCATCGAGGCCTTGCCCACGGAACTCATCGATGCGGCCAGGGTGGACGGCGCGAACAGCCTGCGCATGCTCCGGCACGTGGTGTTCCCGGCCGCGCGGCCGGCCATGGCCGTCCTGGCCATGCTGACGTTCGTCCAGGCCTGGAACGACTTCCTCTGGCCGATCATCGTGCTGACCCAGGACACGCCGACCGTTCAGGTCGCCCTGACCGGCCTCGGGCGCGGCTACGTGCCCGACCAGTCCGTCATCATGGCCGGGGCGTTGCTCGGCACCCTGCCGCTGCTCCTCGCGTTCACCCTCTTCGGCAAACAGATCGTCGGCGGAATCATGCAAGGCGCCGTCAAGGGCTGACGGCAGCACCCGGGGTGAACGCTCCGCCACCCCGCACCGCCCGTTCCACCCGACCGTCTTCCGGACCGACCTCGGACTGGCTCACCACATCCGGTACGGAGCGCCCAGGGCAGGTCCGCTGACGTCCCCGGGGGTCGGGCGAAGTCCGAAGTAGTCACAGGCGACCTGCAGGAAGTCGATCCAGCCGTCATCGAGGTCCGCGGGCTGTTCGCCGCCGTCCTCCATCGGCTGGAGCGCCGGGAGCAGCAGCCGGGACAGGGCTTCGCACACGTCACCGTCGCAGTCGCAGTCGCAGTCGCAGTCGTCCAGGCCTTCGGGAGCGTCGCTGTCGAGGAAGGCGACGCATGCTCCGTCGCGGAGCACACGCAGCACCTGCCGCCCGTTGACGGGATGGTCGTGGACGTTGACGACCTCGGTGCCCACGGACAGCGGCAGGTGCCATTCCGAGCGGCTTCCGCGGTATCCGAGGTCCTCGATCACGACGGTGCACTCACCGATGCCGAACGCGGCCATGGCCACCTCCTCGGTCTGGATCCCCCTGGCGTAGACACGGTCCGTCAACTCGGCCCACGTGGCCATGCTGATGTCCCCGTCCGCAATGCCCAGACGGTGCAAGGCAGCCCTCGGCGCCATGTGCCGTACGATCGTGATGCAGTGGCCGAGACCGAGATCGAGTCCGGACTCCTTCACCCAGTCCCGGCTGTAGCCCGCATTGTTCATCGCCTGACTCCTCCATTCAGGGCTTCGGGCCCCACGGGGACAAGTCGGCCGGGGGAGCCCACGAGCGTCCCCCACTACGGGCGTCGATCGCCGAGGGTTCACCTGGCCGCGTCACTTCGGATCCGATCGAGGAACTGCTTCGACTCCGCTGTGCGGGAGTTGAACGCGTAGTCGAGGAGTCTGCCTGCGTCCAGGTAGCGCTCCGAGTCGCTCAGGACCACTCCGACGACCGTCCTGCTGCCACGCGTGGCAGCGAATACGAGGCAGGGGCCGGCCGGAGTGTTGGTGCCGGTCTTGACGCCGATGGTGCCGTCGTAGGCGGCGAGCATGAGGTTGCTGTTGGTCCAGGTGTACGTACGGGAGTTGCCGTTGGCTGCAATGGCAATCTCGATCGCCTTGGGAGTGTTCACGACCTCACGGAAGGCCGGGAAGGTCAAGGCGTACCGGGCCAGCTCCGCCAGGTCCCTGGGAGTGGTGACGGTCTCGCCGTGGCTGGAGATGCCGTCGAAGGAGTCGAATCTCGTGTTCGCCAGTCCCAGGGCTGACGCCTTCCGGTTCATCATGTCGATGAACGACGCGCTGCGCTCGGCCTCGGTGGCGCCGCGGCCGAAGGTGTCCGCGAGGGCCAGCGCCGCATCGCACCCCGAGGGCAGGAGGGTGGCGTAGAGCAGCTGCCGTACGGTCAGCTGGTCGCCCGTCTGCAGGTCAGCGCTGCTGGCGTGGTTGCTTTCGACGTAGTCCCGGTAGGACTGCTGGACGGCTATGGGGCGCTCGAGGTCGATCCCCGGTGTGTCGAGCACCAGGGCCACCGTCATGATCTTCGTGGTGGAAGCCATCTGGCGCCGGGTGTCCGCGGCCTTGCCGAACAGCCCGGCCCCGCTGTCGGCGTCCAGTAGGAAGGCTCCCTTGGCGGACACCTCCGGCGGGGGTGTCGCATAGACACTCGTGCTGATGGGGAGCAATGCGAGCAGGGCGCCCGCTGCCGCGACGGCGGCGCGTCTGCGGGTGATCCGGACCGTCCAGGCCCGCCCGGGTGCTCGGCCGGGTGCTCGGCCGGGTGCTCGGCCGGGTGCTCGCCCGGCGGCGTTCTCGCATGTCGGCGGCGTTGTCACTGCTCATGGTCCGTTCTGGTCGCTCCCGTGGTCTCCACGCTCTACGCGTGTGCGCGCGGCACGGTTCATCCGAGGGCCGACCCGTCGGATCCACCAACCGGGGAGACGGGTATCAGCAGGAGCGCGACAAGGTTGCGGCAAGGCGCGCCGCCGAAACTGCGGCTCACCCCGGCCGGGAAGAAGGCCTTCGACGCGTCGGCCGCCGGAATCCCGGCACACCATGCAAGGTTGGGGTTGACCAGCTCGTCCAGGCTCAGCTCGGGTGAAACGCGGCCCCCGGTCAGAGAACGACGCCCTCCACCGTTCCCGAGACTTCCGTTCCCTTCTGCCACCCAAAGGTGAACGGGCCCTCCTGGCTCCGGATGCCGGGGAAGACGGCATAGCTCTTGATGCTCCCGCTCGGTGGCAGGATGAGGCCGGCGCCCGGGTGGTCCGAGCAGTAGGAGCGGGTTGCCCGGATGGTCGTTCCACTGCTGGAGCTCGTCAGCGTGTCGATGCCGGGGGCCTGGACTTCGCTCGTACAGGTGAGCAACTGCACTATCGGCAATCGGTTCTGATACACGACCTCAGCTGTGGCCACACCGTCCGAATCGACCCGGACGAGACTGAGAGTGATGGTGATGCCTTCCCCCTGGTGCAGCATCCGGTTGATCGGATAGGTCCCGGCAGCGTTGTTCCGTGGGGCCGGCGCGGCTGCTTTCGGCCGCGGGCCATTGGCCGCCGACGGCGGATCGGGCTGCGACGGCGAGCTGTCCGCTCCTGCGGTCTTCTCCGCCTGCGGATCGAGGGGCTGCTTGTCGTTTGCCGTCGGTGTGGTGGGAGCGGCCGAGGCCGGGGTTTCCATGACGTAGGGAGCACCGCCCCCGCTCCCCTTCTGTCCCGAGTCCTCCAGCGTGATCGCGCCCGCCGCGAGGTCGGCATCCGTCTTCGACGTCCTTCTCCGGTCGTCGTTACCGAGGGCCATGACCAGCAGAGGTATGGAGACCAGGATCGCACCGGCGATGGCGGCACCAGCCAGCAGCGCCTTCGGCGGGCGGCCGATCGGAGGCCGCGGGCCGTTGCCATCGGCGTCCGCGCCAGTGGCCGCCGCCGCAGCGTGCGTACGACCACGGGTTCCCGCCGCGACACGGCTCTCCTGCCCGCCTTCGCTCCCAGCGCTCTCCATCGGCGCCGAGGCTCCGGCCTCCTCCTGAGCCTCGGCCGGGGATTCCGCGGTGGCTTCGCTCCGCTCGCCCAGCGCACCCACGGGGCCCGTGATGGTGGTCGCCACAGACATGGCGGAGCGGGCGGACGACACGGCGCCGGTGTCGGTGCCGGTGCCGGACCGAGCCTGCTCCTGCGAGGTCGCCCCGGCAGCGGCAGCATCCGGGGCGACCACTCCGCCACCCCGCAGCGCCCGTTCCACCCGACCTGCTTCCGGACGGACTTCGGGCTCGCTCTCCCCGCTCGGCGCGGCGACCGCTCGGGCTCCGCCGTCCCGGTCTCCTGCTCGTCCCACCTTCGTTTCCACTCCGCTCGTAGATAGATCGAGAACGTGAGGCCACCACGGATGCGTTCGCAGAAGCGGCAGCAAGTCGTCGGGGCGTCACGGCAACTCGCGGCCCACCCCTTCTGCTGAGCACCTACCTGCTGAGCACCTACGCGCTTCGCTGAAGGTTCCCGGCGGCCTACAGGCAGGGAGTAAACGGGAAGGGCCTTGCCGAACCCTTGCAAATTCCTTGTCGCGGATGGATCCGGCGACCACCCCATCCGGTCATCGCGCGAGACCGCAGGCATGCTCGTCCGAGCATGCCTGCGCGGAAGGCAACCATCCGCAACTTCGCCGAAACAACCCGGACGCCCCTCCCCAGGGTGAAGCCCTGGGGAGGGAAGGCTGGGCCTTCGTCGATCGGCTGCTGGCCGCGCTCGTCCACCTTCGCCACGGTGCCACCCACGATGTGCCGGCCTGCTGGTTCGGTGTCGGCCGTCCCACCATCACGCGTGCGATCGGCAAGGTGCGGCCCCTGCTCTCCGGAAGACGCTGCACCATCGCGCCTGGCGTCCGGCTCCGCAGCCCGGCCGAGGTCGTCGACCACCTCGGCGCAAGCGGGCAGACCGGGATGACTCGTCTAGACCTGGTAGCCCAGTCTGGTGAGCGTACGCTCCAGCGCCTTGAGGGCGTAGAAGGCGCGGGACTTCACGGTTCCTTTCGGGATGCCGAGTGCTTTGGCGGTCTCGGCGGAGGACATCGACTTGAAGTGCAGGCAGATGACTACATCGCGCTGGGCCTCGGGAAGGTTGCGGATGGCCATCCGCACGATGTCTACGTCAAGAACCCGCTCGTACCCGCACTCCGGGGCCGGGAGCAGGGTCAGGACTTCCTGGTCGCATTCCTGGGGCCGGGCGCGGCGGGCACGCTCCAGGTCGATCGAGATGCGCCGGGCCACTGTGAACAGCCATGGCCGAAAGGTGGCGTACTCGGGCTGTCTCATGGCCTTCGGGTTCTTCCAGGCGCGGATCAGGGTCTCTTGCTTGATCTCCTCTGCGCACACCAGGTTACCGCGAGTAAGGGACACACAGTATCGGTACAACTCCAGGCCGTGTAGTGCCTCGATCTCCTCCAGCTGCGCCGCGGTGGCGGTCGTTGCCGTATCGGCCGTCTTCGCGCTGGGCGGAACCTGGCGCTTGCGACCGGTGTCAGGTCGAGTCAGAACGGTGGTGGTCATCAGTGGCCCCCTGTGTGTCGCGGGCGGTCGGCCGCCCTCGTGTCTCGGCGCGGACCACTCTCGTCCGGCGGGTTGCCGGGAACATCGTTCATTTCACGTATGCCACAGGGCACGATCGCGGATGACGTATGGCGGGGGCGCCGCGTACACACGCCAGCGTGCCGTCAGCCCTTGACAGCGTCGTGCATGATTCCGTCGGCGATCTGTTTGCCGAAGAGGACGAACGAGGATTGGCGGCAGGGTGCCGCCGTCGCCCCGGGGGTTCTCTGGGTGGACGAGGAGCGACTCGACTGCTGCCGGCAGCCGGCTACCGGCTACCGGCTACCGGCTACCGGCACAAGCAATCGGTCAAGAATGGCCCCGCGCTGACCGGATGCGGGGCGATGGAATGAGCGCGGCACGAACGAGAACACCAACGGTCTCCTGCGGCAGTGAGCCGTTTCCAACCTGCCGGTGGTGCAGGGCTGTTGGGGGTCGAGGGCTGTACGTAACGACGAAGCTCCTGGCAGACGGGCCATCCGACCAAGATCACCCGTGTCTGCCGGGAGCTTCGCGTGCTGAAGCGATCCTGGGCCCGTGCGGCCTGTCCCATCACGCCTTCTGCGGTCTCGGGTCGGGTATCCCGGCGATTTGATCGAGGAGCTGGCCGGTCCGTGGACAGCTCAGCGCGAATCCGCGCTGACGAACCGTACGGAGTGGCCCGGCCCACCGTCACCTGCGCGATCCATGAGATCCGCCCATTGCTGGCCCGGCGTGGCTTCTCCGTCCCGCAGCGGACCGGTGTGCGGCGCGACGGCACCGAGGTGCACGACGAGGGCTACCGGGGATTGGCCGACGAAGCACGTCATCGGCGAAGGGAAGAAGTGGCGGACGCCGCGAGTACTACCCGGAGACCCACGCCGCCATCGCCGACCTGGTCTCCGACCGCGCCGCCCGCAGGCCGACCCTGCACGGGGCAGCCGCCGAACTGCTGCCCGTCCACCGCACAGCCTGCTGATCACCCACCACCCGATCCACCAGGCCAGCCCGTCCCGACCTCAATCGTGAACCCAGTCGTAGGAGGGTTTCCCCGGCGGCGTTTCCCGAGTGAGGAGTGGCGAGACCCCGCCCTGGCGCCGTTGCCACGGCGGGGTCTCGCCGGGGGCGGTCGGGCTCCAGCGGGGGATTCCAGAGCCGACCGGGAACACGGGGTCCGGCGTCGTGAGGCCCGACGCGGTCCGTGGGGCGTAACGCCCTCCCCGCTGGTGTCTACGAGTAGAGGCAGGGAAGAGTTCAGTGGGTACCCAGGCAGGTCCGCCGGGTGTGCCCCCGTCTCGCCGGCCGGACCCGCACCATCTGGCAGTGCCGACACATCCTGACAGCGGCCATGACACGATCGGCGCCTGCCGGGAGGTCCTGGCCGGCCAGGCCCGTGATGAGAACTGGCACTGCGATCACATTTGTGTGTGGCTGAGTTGGTGTATGGCTGAGCTCGGGGTGGGGTTGGTTGAGGAGTGGGACGGGGCGCTGGCGGGGTTGCACGCCCGGTTCGCGTCGCGTTTCGGCAGGCCGGAGCCGCGGGGCGGGCGCTTGCGTACATGAGGGGGCTGATCTCTCCGCCGGAGCGGAAGAGCGGCTGGACGCTGGCGGAGCGGGCCGGTGACCGGCTGCCGATCGGGCTGCAGCAACTGCTTGGCGAGGCGGGCTGGGACGCGGACTGGCGGAGCAGGCCGTTCGTGTTCTCGTCGGTGCCGCGTTGCCGGGGGCTGCCGCGGTGGGCGACGAAGACGCCGTCGCGGAACAGCAGGGCGAGGCGGTCGTGGCAGGCCATTTCGGCGCCCTGGCCCCAGTCCAATGTCATGCGTGCGGTGAGGGGGACGTCCCGCAGGGCCTCGGTGAGACGCGCGTGGACCTGGTCCGCGCCGTGGCCGTCAGGCCTCCGTCGCCGACCCACAGGCCCAGGATCTCGCGAGTGCCCTAGACGGTGACCGCCAAGGACCACGTAGAGCGGCCTGTCCGGCCGGGTCCCGTTGCGAGTGCTGCCCGATCTGGCCTTCTCATGCCTGTCATGCCCGGGGTGGCCGGTCATCCCGCCTTCCAGAGCCGGCTCGGGGGAATCCTCTTCGTCAGCTGCTGCAGCAGACCGCCCTGGCCCGTCAGCCCGATCCCGTCGGCGCCGGCCCGGTCCTCCAGCTGACCGGTCAGCTGGTCATCAGGCACGTCCATCGCCGGCCCGGACGGGCTGCACCTCCCCCATGGCCTCCGCCGACACGGTCACGTCTGCCATCAGGTGTCACTTCCTGTTCGAAGATCCACCGTTGACCGTACAGACCCCCGAAGTCAGTAAGCAGTGCTGAGTTCCCAGAACCTGAAGACGGTCGAGGCATCGAGGCAGTTGTGTAGACCTCGGACGTTCTCGCGGGCGACAGCGTATTGCTTGCCCTGCCAGAGCGGCAAAATCGGCAGCTCTTGCGCCACGATGTCCTGCAGTTTCATGTACTCCTGCCGAGTGCTCGCGCGATCGGTCATGGACGAGGTCTGCGGGATGATCCGGTCGACGATCTCCTCGTTGTCGTAGTTGTTCGACAGGACGTTACTGCCACCGAAGAACGGGTGGGTGAAATTGTCCGGATCTGGATAGTCCGGCACCCAGCCCTTGACGTAGATGCCGTACTTGCCTTCGGCGACGCCCTTCTCGTACTCATCAAAGGGGACAGACTTCATGTGGGCGTCGAAGAGCCCGCTCTGGTTCAACTGGTCGGCGATGGTACGGAATGCTTCGTCGGTAGCGGGCCCGTACCGGCTCGGCGTGGACCAGAGGGTGAGTTTCACCTTGTCCGCTATACCGGCGTTCCTTAGTTCTGCCCTCGCCTTTTCCGGAGCCGGTCTGTCCCCGTAGATGTTGAAGAATGAGGTGCCGTGACCGGTGATACCGGCCGGAATGACCGAGTAGAGAGGTTCTGCCGTGGACTGGTAGGCATCGACGACGAGGGAGTTACGGTCGACGAGGTAGGCGATGGCCTTCCGGACGGCGAGCTTGGCGACGACCGGGTCATGAACGTTGAAGACCATGTGCTGGACTTCGGCACTGGTTCCCTGAACTACCATCAGGCGGCCCTTCTCTGCTGTGGGCGAGGCGCTCAAACCGGCTATCGCTTTAGCACTGAGGCCGCGGTAGGCGATATCGACATCGCCGATTTCCAGAGCTGACTGAAGGGCCTGCTGGTTGCCCCGGAAGAGCTCCAAGGTCACGCCTGAGTTCTTTACCCTGGCGGTTCCCTGATAGTCCGAGTAGACCGAGAAAATCGCCTTCCGCTTATCGATGGAGTTCAGCCTGTACGGACCCGAACCTACCGCTTTGCCGCCTTCGAGCAGGCTGTCTTCGGGGTAGACTCGACGGTCCACTATGGAACCGCCCCCCGAGGCAATCTTGCTGGGGAACGTCGCGTCCGGCACCTTGAGGTGGAACACGACGGTCTTGTCGTTCGGGGTGCTGATCGACGAGATCGTGGAGAGCAGCGACGCTGGACCCGCCGGGTCGTTGATTCTGATGGTCCGATCGAAGGAGTACTTGACATCAGCCGAGGTGAGGCTGTTTCCGTTGCTGAATTTCAGCCCGCTACGCAGGGTGCAGGTGTATGTTTCGCTGCCATCGGAGAACTTGCACTCCTTAGCAGCTTCCGGCACGGGAGTGGACGATCCGGGCGGGAAGCTCAGCAGGGACTGGAAGACGTTGTTGAACAGCAGCCAGGACCCCGGGTCGTATCCTGAGGCCGGATCCGTGGCGAGGATGTCGTCGGACATCCCGACGATCAACCTGCTGTTGGGTCCCTGGGAACTGCAAGCCGTCGATAGCATCGCTGCCAGTCCCCCGACGATCAGGGTTCTCGCCACCCTAGTACGAAATTCCACAGAACGTTCCTCATGCTCTCGACCTGCTACGTGGGGAGCTGTCCCCGAACAGCCGGATCAGGTCGGCAACAACAGCGAACACTGGTCCAGCACCCTTGACCACGTGAGAAGTCACCCCCGGGATCACCCTGGTTCGAAAGTGACCAGCACGAGGTCATCGTGCGGTTGATCGCGGCGACGACGACTCGCACCGGAGCTGGTCCGATGCGACTTCACCGCCGTTGCACTGGACGAGAAGTGGTGCGGTGACATCACGTACGTCCAGGTCGGCGGCACGTGGCTCTATCCGGCCTGCGTGATCGACATCGGTTCGCGTCGGGTGCCGGGGTGGTCGTCCATGCGGACCGAGGCCCGCATTACTCCACCGCCGCCTTCGCCCAGATCAGCGACGGTTTCTGGATTCGAATGTGGCGGAATCCGAGACCACCGAAGCCTCCGTCGCCGATGCGGTGATCTTGATCATCACATCGGCACCGGAGGCTTCGCCGTTTCACCTAGAACCCAATGAACTGCCTTTCACCCTCACAGGGCACAGGCGAAAGAGGCTCAGTTAGTAAATCTTGATGTACGTCAGTGTGCTGTCGACGGCGCCCCCGACGTCCACGAGCGCCTGGTTCTTCTCGATGGTGTAATTCCGGCCGCCCAGCGTTACCTGGACCCGGTTGTTCCCCGCTTCTATCTTGTCCACCTGGTAGATCAGGACGTTCCTGGAACCCGCGTTGGCGAAGCAGAGCACTCCTGAACCTCCGTAGTTCGTGACCTTGAGGAAGTCGGTGCGGCTGCCGCAGTCCGTACGACCGAGCGCGGAAGCCGAACTCACCGGGACGAGTATGGACAGGGCAGCCGTCGCGGCGACGGTGAGTCCGATCCGCTTGAACGCGCGGTTCATTTAGTCTCCTTCAGACAATGGGTACACAGAAGTGCGTCTTGCGAAAGTGCAGTTGTGGAGATGCGAGAGCTCAGGTCCTCGATACTGCTCGTGACACTCCCTCATTCGTGGGCCTCACAGGGCTCTATCGGCCGATCGAGGAACGAAGAACAACGGTGGCTCTCTCTGTCACTGAAGGGGTGGCGCCGCAAACGGCGTGCCCCGTCGCGAGCTGAGGGGAAGGTTGCTGCGGGATGCTCTCCAAAGGGATTGTCGGCCGTGCCGCTTGTCGGGGCCTTGCCGCAACCTTGTTCGCCTGCCGTCAAGAGCGTCGGTCAGTGCGAGTTCACGGCCTCGCTCGGCTTGCCGGCGACGTACTCCCGGACGTCGTCACGCAGTGCGTCCGCGTCCCGCACACTCGAATTCAACAGCCTCTGAAACCCGTCGGGAGTGCGGTGACCTGCGCACTCGGCCAGCTGCCGGCCGCTTTTCCGGGCCGCCGGCGCCAGTCGACCCCGCAGTTGGTCCCTCATCCGCCAACGCAGATCCGCCCGGCCGAACCGGCCCGCCACCCGGGCGAACACCGCATCCAACTCCGCATCCAACTCCGCAGCCCACACCTGAGCCTCAACTGTCCCCACCATGCCCTGACAACAACAGCCGGCTCAGGGCACGATCCGCAGCTGGCAGTACTAAGTCGGCCGCGCCAGAGCCTCGGCCAGTTCCCGGCGGTTGGCCACCCCGAGCTTGCGGTAGATCCGCTGCAGCGTGTTGTCGACGGTCCTGACCGAGAGCACCAGCTCGCGCGCGATCTCCCTGCTGGTCATCCGGTGGGCCGCGCGCAGGGCGATCTCGTGCTCGCGGGTGGTCAGTTCGGAGCCGGGCGTCGGCCCGGGAAGCAGGTGCGGGCTGTGCGCCCCCTGGAGGTGCTCCCGCTCCCGGGCCGCGAACAGCTCGGCCTGCCGGGCGGCCAGGGACGCGGCGTCGGCCGCCACCGCGTGCGCGCCGAGGTCGGCCAGCGCACGGGCGGCGACCACCAGGAGCTCGGGGTCCTGGCCTTCCACCGCACGCGCGTACAGCGCGCGGGCCCGGGCAAGCGGCCCCTGGAGCCCGTCGGCGAGTGTGCGCAGCGCTCCGGCGTGCTCGTGCGCGCCGAGCCGGAGGAGGTCGGTGAGGAGCAGCATGTGGGAGGAGTGCTGTCCGGCCGCGCGGGCGGCGCGGCAGGCGGTTTCCAGGACGGTGCGGGCTTCGGTGATGCGGCCTTCGGCGGCGTGCAGCCAGGCTTCCCCGAGCAGGTCCTCGCCGGCCATGAGGCCGAGCTGTGGATGGCTGCGGGCGGTGGCCACTGCCCGTGCTGCGGCGGGCCGGTCACCCAGTACGGCCAGGGCCGCGGCCAGGCCGGAGTAGGCCAGGGGCAAGATGCGCGTGAACCCGATCCGCTTGCTGATGGCGATGGTGTCGGCGTAGTGGAGCCGGGCGTCGGCGGCCCGGCCCGCGATCCACGCGCAGCGTCCCCGGCGGAACGCAAGCCAGATGTCGCGCAGGGGCTCGGACATCCCGTTCGCGGCCTGCTCGCGGGCCTCCGCCTCAGCCCGCTCAAGGTCGCCGAGTTCGGTCAGCGCGGCCACGTCGAGCACCCCGAGGACCGAGGGGTGGAAGATGTACGGCGTGGTGCTCCGGAGCAGCTGCTCGCGAAGGCGCCCGGTCTCCTCCAGGGCGTCCTCGGCCCGGCCGTCCGCGATGAGCGCCAGTAGCCGCATGGTGTCGGCGATGAGCCGGGAGTGCGGTGTGCTGGGAAGGGCCGAGAGCCGTTCCAGCAAGGCGAGTCCGAAGGTCGGGTGCCCCGACATCAGCAGTACTCCCGCCGTCGCCTCGTCCAGGGCCCGCCGCCCGGTGCCGGAGGAGAGCGCGGGGCGTGTCTGCCGGGCCAGCCGGAGGATCTCGCTGATCGGAGCCCCCGTCCAAAACAGATTGATGATGCGGGCAACCACGGGCGGGGCGTCCATCCCGGTGTCCTCGGACCGGTTCGACACACGCAGCCGGGCGTCCACCTCCTTCCAGTCCCCGCGGTGGTACAGGGCCTGGGCTCGCAGCAGTTCGGTGGCTGATGTGGCGAGTGTGGGCGGCAGGGCGTCCAGCAGCTTGAGGACGGCTGTGTGGTCGTTGCCCCGGTGTGCCGCCTCGGCCGCTTCCATGAGCAGGGCGGGCTCGGCGTCACCCGCGACGGCCCGCAGCCTGGCGGCCGCCAGGAGGTCGCCGCTGCGGCGGGCCCCGTGGCGCCGGATGCGTTCGGCCTGGCCGCGCAGGATCTCCCGGCGCCGCTGCAGCGGAATGCTCCGCCGCAAGACGTCCGCGAACAGGGGGTGCGCCAGCCGGGCGTCGGCCCGGCGGCCGTGCAGCCGTACCTCGATCAGCCCCCGGTCCTCCAGCATTGCGAGGACGGCGGAACCGGTCCCGGCGGGGCCGGCAGGGCCGACGGAGTCGGCAGAGTCGGCACGGTCGGCAAGGTCGGCAAGGTCGGCGAGCGAGACGGTGGTGGCGAGGGACAGGAGTTCCAGGACCACCCGTGCCCGTGGGCCCACCCGGTCGAGCAGGTCCTCCAGCAGCACGGCCAGCCTGGGCGTGAGGACCACCGGCCCGGTCGCCTGCCACAGATGGCCGTCGTACCGCAGGTGCCCGGCGTGGTGCAGGCCCTCCACCAGCTCGGTGAGGATGCGGACGTTGCCCCGGGCGAGGCTGTCCAGCAGCCGCAGCGTGCCGCTGTCGACGTCCGCGCCCAGCAGCCCGCGGAGCAGCAGGGACGTGCCATCCGTGTCGAGCGGGGGCAGGTGCAGGTGCAGGACGTCGTCCCGGCGCGCGAGCTCCGCCGCGAACGGGGGCATGCCCTCGCCCTCGCGGACGGTGGCGAGGAGGAACAGGCCGGCCCGCGAGAGATGGTCCCGGAGCGGGCCGGCGTCCGAGGGCAGGAGGTGCTGGAGCTCGTCGACCAGCAGTACGGTCCGCAGCCGCGCCGCCGCACGGCCCGGTCCCCGTCCCGAGTCCGCCGCAGGTCGGCCGGCCCCGACCCGGGAGGAGAGACCCTCCCCGACCCCGGGGGCGGTCCGGCCCAGGACGATCCGCACGGTCGGGTGGCGCCGCTCCGATGCCAGGCGCACCAGGTGGTCGGCCAGCCGCGACGTGCCGCTCCCGGAGGCGCCCTGGATGACCACTCCCCGTACGCGGGGGTCGGCCAGCGCCCGGTCGAACGCCTCGATCTCGGCGAGCCGGCCGATCAGGGGACGGGTCCGGGGCAGGGCGAAGCGCACCGCCGGTTCGCCGCTCATGCGTACCGTCCGGGGGCGGCGGCCCGGCGGGCCGGGCGGATCGGAAGTGGAGGCGGAGGCGGAGGCGGAGGCGGACAGATACCCGGCGTGCTCGGGTGCCTTCCTCGATTGGTTCCCGTCCGCGCTCCGCGGGGGCAGAGCCGGTCGCGGGGCACGCCCCGTGAGCCACCGACAGCGGTGGTGGCCGTGGACGGAGCGGGAGGCGACCGGAAACTGCGCGACGGTCGGGAGCTGCCCGGCGGTCGCACGGGGGGACCGCCGCAAACATGCGGCGAGACGGCCCCGACCGGACGAGCAGGATCCACTCCACCGCAGGCGGGAAGGCAGACCCGTGCGGCGGCGGACCGGTGGCACCGGCCGCCGCCTCCGGCGCGGTTCCGGGTGACGCACCGGGGTCCGCGGAATCGTGCGATAACCGTCATTGCGCCACGGTGCCACCGCCCGGTCACCACCCCTGTCCTCCCTTCGGTCGAACGACGGGACGAGGAGCGCGCAAGGACCGGCGGTTCACGGGCCGAGCCGTCCGGCTACGGCAGCGGCTCCCCCAGACCGGGACCACCACCGCCGACACCATCGACGTCGCGCCGGCTGTGAGGGCCCCCAGGTACCGTGCATCGCCGCGCCGGTGCAGCTCCCGCGTACTGGAGTACTCGGGTGCTCCGCCGGTGCGGCAAGGTGCGGTACCGGACGACATCGACATCGGGAAGCGACCGTCGGCGACGAGCCGGTTGGTCTGCTCGTGGAGGTGGCGCTGGTAGACCGCGGAGGTGCCGGTGACGGTCACCTCACGGGCCAGGTTCCGGCGGGTGCCTTCCTCGGGGTCGTCGCAGTGCAGGAGAACGAGGGCGTACTCGCTCTCCTCGACGGCCACGACCTCCGCCACTCGGCCTCGACGGGGTTGAGGCCGGGTGCGTAGGGCGGGAGCTTGACGATGGTCAGCAGGTCCGCGAACTGTCCGGCATCCAACTCGGCTGCAACCGCTCCGCCCGGACCTTGTCCAGCCGGCACGGAAAGCCTCCGGCCCCCTTCGAGGCCAGGGCCGCACTGCCGGCCTCACGCCAGACGTACGCGCCCACCGCTCGGACTCCGCCGTGGGGATTTGCGGCACGGCGCAGGGCATGGGCGATGTGGACGAGTTGGGGTCATCCCCACGGGGGCGGGGAGCAGGTTCATTCAGCCGTCACCCTGGATTCGGCTCAGGGGCTTGGCCAGCGCTTCCATCGCATCTGGCGAACACGGCAGACGTCCCGGCTGGATGGGCGGCCTCAGCCAGGTATTTCGGTGCCCAAGGTAGTGTTCCATCCGGGTGTCAATCGCCCTTAAGGGGGACAGAACCATGGAACTGACCGCGGAGATTGCCGCCTTCCGGGCGGGTGCCGGGGATCCGGGGCGTCTGGTGGGTGAGTTCCGGCGGGCTGTCCTGCTGGTGCCGCGTTCCGGTGGTTCGGGGGACGGCGAGGGCGGGTTGATGTCGGCGCTCTCGGGCGGGATCCGCTGGTTCTACGCGTTCACCGACGAGGGGGCCATGGCCCGGTTCGCCGAAGCACGCGGGGAAGCCGACCGGGAGTGGCCGTATCTGGCGATCCTGGGCGCGCGCCTGGCCGACGCGGTCGTTCCCGAGGTCGACGGCCCGGCGGGTGTCGCCGTCAACGTGGCAGACCCTGAGGGGTCGATGATGTTTCCGCCGGTCGCCGGGATCGTTCCCGACAGCTGTGCCGTGGACATCGAGCCGGAGACCGGGTCCGCGGCGGGGGTGGCCTGATGGCCGGCGACGGTGACGGTGACCTCGAAGTCTCCCCGCAGGCGGTCTCCCTGGTCCAGAAGGGGCTGCGGGCGGCGATATCGGAGCTGCGCGAGTCGGGGGACGCGGCCGGCGCCTCGCAGGGAGCGGGATTCGAAAACCTGTCGATGACGGCGATGGAGACCGGGCACGGGACGCTGTCGAAGGACTTCGAGGACTTCTGCGAGCGCTGGGAGTGGGGCGTGCGCTCCCTGATCCAGGACGCCTCCACCCTCTCGGGGAACCTGGGCATCGCGGCGGGGACGGTCTGGGAAGAGGACCAGTACGTCCAGGGCGCGTTCAAGGTCGTGGCGAACGCTGCTTACGGCAATCCGCACGCCAGTGAGGACGAGATCGAGCAGAAGTCCTGGGGCGACATCTTCAGCGCGGACGTCTACAAGCCCGACTACAGCCAGGAGTCCTTCGAGAAGGGCGCCGAGGACATCAAGAAGACCTGGTCGGACACGAAGGACACGGTGACCTCCACCGGCAGGATCGGGTCGCTGAAGGACCTGCTGGAGCAGACGAAGGGCAACGGGGGCAGTAACTGATGGGCTTGGGCGACTTCATACCGGACTCGATCGAGGACAAGGTCGAGCACGGAATCGAGAAGGTCGGCGACGCCATCGAGTGGGCCGGCGACAAAACGGCCGACCTGGCGGAGGAGGTCGGACTCGACGACGCCGGGGACTGGATCCGCGACAAGTCCCGCTCGGCCGCCAACCAGCTCGGCGCCGACGTCTCCGAGCTGGAACTCGGCCAGAGCGACGACCCGAAGAAGCTCGTCTACGGCAGCGTCTCCAAGATCCGGGCCCAGGTCTCCCACCTGAACGACTTCAAGACGGCCTTCGAATCGGTCGGCAACGGCCTGAAGGCCATGACCCAGCCCGAGGGCCTCAAGGGCGAGACGGCGAACACCTTCCGCGACAAGGTGGCCAAGGAGCCCCCGCGCTGGTTCAAGGCCGCCGACGCCTTCGGCAAGGCCGCCGACGCCATGGGACGCTTCGCCGAGACGGTCGAGTGGGCGCAGACCAAGGCGAAGGAGGCCCTGGAGGAGTACGAGCACGCCCAGAAGGTGTCCACCGACGCCCGCACCGCCCACAACAAGAAGGTCACCGCCTACAAGGACGCGGTGGAAGCGAAGCAGGACCCGCTGCCGCCCCGGCCCGTCGACGCCAAGGACTTCGTCGACCCCGGCAAAGCGCTCGCCTCGGCCGCCCAGGACAAGCTCGACAACGCCCGCAAGCAGCGCAACGAGGTCGCCGACACCACCGCCACGGCCGTCCGCGCCGCCCGCGACGCCGCCCCGCCCAAACCCTCATACACCAAGCAGCTCGGCGACGGACTCGACTACCTCGACCTCGCCAAGACCCACCTGGCCGGCGGCGTCGTCAAAGGCACCGCCGGCATCGCCAACTTCGCCCGCGCGCTCAACCCGCTGGACCCATACAACCTGACCCACCCCGCCGAATACCTCACCAACCTGAACTCGACTGCCGCCGGCCTGGTCACCATGGCCAACGACCCCTGGGGCGCCGGCAAGCAGATGCTCGACGAATTCATGAAGGACCCCTCCGAAGGCGTCGGGAAGCTGATACCCGAGCTCATCGGCTCCAAGGGCCTCGGCTCCCTCAAGAAGCTCGGAACCGCCGCCAAACACCTCGACGACATCAAGGGACCCGCCCGCGCGAGCCATACCGCGAACGGTCCGCACGTCAGCGAGACGCCCGATGTCGCCAAGCGGTACGACAACACCGACCCGGTCGACCTGGCCACCGGCCGGATGTTCCTGCCGCAGACCGACATCGTGCTGCCCGGCACTCTGCCGCTGGCCTTCGTCCGGCGCGCCGAATCGGGGTACACGGGAGGGCGCTGGTTCGGCCCCACGTGGACGTCGACGATCGACCAGCACCTGGAGGTCGACGCCGAGGGTGCCGTCCTCGTCACCGAAGACGGCTTGCTCGTGGCGTACCCGCATACTGCCCCCGGCGTCGCTGTCGCACCGCTGTCCGCATCCGCTCCCCGCCACCTCCTGGAGCGCACCCCGGACGGCGACTGGACCCTCACTGACCCGGGCACCGGGCACGTCCGCCGCTTCAGCCCGCCCGCCGGCGACCCGGACGGCGACGGGATCGCCCCGATCGCCCAGCTCGAGGACCGCAACGGCAATCTCATCACCTTCGAGTACGACGAACACGGCACCCCGCTCGGCATCGCCCACTCCGCCGGTTACCGCCTCCGCTTCGACACGGCCGACGGCCGCATCACCGCCCTCCACCTCGGAGGCGGCCCGCGCCTCCTCGCCTACGGCTACGCCGATGGAAACCTGACAGAGGTCGTCAACTCTTCCGGTCTGCCCCTGCGCTTCACCTATGACGACCGTGCCCGCATCAGGTCGTGGACCGACACCAACGACCGGTCCTACACGTACGAGTACGACGAGCGGAACCGCTGTATCGCGGAGGGCAGCGGCGAGGGGCACATGGTCCTGCGGCTCTCTTACGACGCCGTCGACGAGGCGACGGGCCACCGCGTGACCGAAACCATCACGGGTGAGGGGCACACGCGCCGGTATCTCGTCGACGACCGGTACAGGATCGTGGCCGACGTCGATCCGCTCGGCCACACCACACGCTTCGAGCGCGACCGCCACAACCGTCTTGTCGCGCAGACCGATGCTCTGGGCCGCACCACCACCTACGGCTACGACGACGGCAATCTGGTCAGCGTGATACGCCCCGACGGGCTGGGAACCACTGCCCGCCACAACGAACTCGGCCTCCCCGTCCAGGTCAAAAGGGCCGACGGCCAAATAGTGCGGTACGCCTATGACGAGCGAGGCAACCGCATCTCGACCACCGACTCGATGGGCAGGACCATCCGCTTCGGCTACGACGAGGCGGGCGGCCCCGCTTACGTGACCGATCCCCTGGGCCATACGACCACCATCCGCTGCGACCGCGCCGGCCTCCCCATCGAGGTCACGGACGCCCTCGGCGCCACAACGCATTTCGCGCGGGACGCCTTCGGCCGCCCCACCGCCATCACTGACCCGACGGAAGCCACCACTCACCTGGAGTGGACGGTCGAGGGCCGGCTCGCCCGCCGCGTCCACGCGGATGGCGCAGCCGAGAGCTGGACCTGGGACGGCGAGGGAAACTGCACCAGCCACACCAACCGGCTCGGCGGGATCACCCATTTCGAATACACCGAGTTCGATGTCCTCACGGCTCGCACCGGCCCTGACGGCGTCCGTCACACCTTCCGGCACGACGCCGATCTGCGTCTTACGGAGGTCATCAACCCGGAAGGTCTGACCTGGAGCTACAACTACGACCCCGCGGGACGCCTCACGTCCGAGACGGATTTCGACGACCGCTCCATCAGGTACACGTACGAGCCCACGGGCACTCTCGCCTCGCGCACGAACGCACTCGGTCAGACCACCACCTTCGAACGCAACGCACTGGACCAGATCGTCCGCAAGGACGCCGCCGGCAGCGTCACGACGTACGCCTACGACCTCACGGACCAGCTGGCCGAGGCCCGGGGATCCGACGGCATGACGGTCACCATGCTGCGCGACCGCGAGGGCAGGCTCCTCTCGGAAACGGTCGACGGGCGGACGCTGGCGTACACCTATGACGACCTGGGACGCCGAACCGGCCGCACCACCCCGACCGGCGCGACGGCGACCTGGAGTTGCGACGCTGTCGGCCGCCGCACGGCGATGACGGCTTCCGGTCGCTCGTTCGATTTCGCGTATGACGCAGCAGGTCGTGAGATGACGCGCCGTATCGGCGGTTCCCTCGTCCTGAGCCACGTCTTCGATCCTGCCGGGCGTCTCACGGCCCAGACCGTCACGGGCCCGGCAGGCGTCGGCGTACGTCACCGCGACTACGGCTATCGTGCGGACGGCCACCTCACCACCGTCGACGACGCTTCCGACGGACGACACGAGTACCAGCTCGACGCCACAGGGCGCGTCACCTCGGTCCGTGCAGCCGGCTGGACCGAGACCTACGCCTACGACCAGGCAGGGAACCAGACCTTCGCCGCATGGCCCGCCGATCATCCCGGAAGCGAGGCGACCGGAGAGCGGGCCTACGACCGGAACCGCCTCATCCGCGCCGGCGCCGTGCGCTACGAGCACGACCCGCTCGGCCGCGTCACCGTCCGCCGCAAGACCAGGCCCTCCCGGAAACCGGAGGTATGGCGTTACGCCTGGGATGCCGAAGACCGCCTCGTCTCCACGACCACCCCCGATGGCACCCTGTGGCGCTACCTCTACGACCCTCTCGGGCGCCGCACGGCCAAGCTCCGTCTGGCGCAGGACGGCGAGAACGTCGCCGAACGGATCGATTTCACCTGGGACGGGAACACACTGTGCGAGCAGACCAGTAGCTCGACCGAGCAGCCACACGTCGTGGCCATCACCTGGGACCACGAGGACATCCGTCCCATCGCCCAGACGGAACGCATCCTCGGCGCATCGCGGGAAGAGGTGGATTCCCGATTCTTCGCCGTCGTCACCGATTTGGTCGGAGCTCCCACCGAGCTGGTCGACGAGTCCGGCAACGTCGCATGGCACACCCGCTCGACGCTGTGGGGGCTCACCACGTGGGCGGCGGACAGTACCGCGTACACCCCACTCCGCTTCCCAGGCCAGTACGCCGACCCGGAGACGGGCCTGCACTACAACTACTTCCGTCACTACGACCCCGAGACCGCCCGCTACCTCACCTCCGACCCGCTCGGCCTCGCCCCTGCACCGAACCCCTTCACGTACGTGGCAAACCCGCATGCGTGGACGGACTACCTGGGTCTCGCCCCGGACTACATACCGATTTACCGCACACCGAAGGGAGCCCACGCTCAGTACGAACTGGACCACGGTCCGAATCCCGCCAACCACCAGCCGGGAGTGGACATCGGCGGTGGCATCATTTCGGACGGCAAGATCTACTTCGGCGAACGGGCGGTGGCGGCCGAATACGCCGGCCCGACCGGAGTAAACTTCGCCAAGGGAATGGTCAAATATGAGATGCATCCGAGTTTTCTCGAAGAGTTCGGCGACCATGTGAAGGTCCACGACAGGAACGGACCGAAGGGCGCCGTACGGCTGGAGTTCGCGATACCCGTAGAGAAGCTCGACCGGTTCAACGAGCTGGTCCTGGACCGCAGCTGGGTCAAAATCTTTGGAGGGTCGGAGTGACATTCCGCAATCATCAGGAACTCGACGTGACGGTCGTCGCAGTGGCACCTGTGGGCTCGAAAGTCGAGGTGGACGGACATGAGGGGGTATACGGATTCATCGACCAGGTGAAGCATCCGTCCTGGTGGAATGCCGACGTGGCTCAACCAGGCACCGGCGAAAAGCTCCACGTGTGCGTCCTGGACGCCACCCGCGAGCCGTACCCCAGGTTCAGCGCATTGCAGGACGACATCGACATCGCCCGACGGCTGCGCGGCGAAGCCTAACCGAAGCAGCCGCGGAAGGTCCGCTTCGGGGCTCTGGAACCACCAGTAGTGCTTTGCTAGCTGGTGTCGTGGGGCTGCCGGGGGACGGTTTGCTGGCAGGTGGGGCAGGTGCCGGTCCAGGTGGCGATGAGGCGTTGAAGGAGGCCCAGGGCCTGGTAGAGGGTCATGCCCTGGCAGGGGCTTTTGGGGTCCTCCGCTGTTCGGTCAGGAACAGGTGGGCGGCGATGACGGCCCTGTTCTCGTATAGCTACGGCCGACGGACATGTAGCGCTGCGTGACCGTTGTAGTCGTCGTTTCTCCACGCCGAGCGTCTCGTTGAGCTGAACGAGTGATCACGGGTAGGAAATCCTCGGCCACGCCCACATCGACCTCACCGCCACGGTCTACGCCCACGTCAGACTCCGCCCCCAGCGCAACGCCTTGACCTCCTCAGCCACGCCCTCCAGGTCTCCAACGAGACCACCGGCCAGCACGATGACCGCGACGAGTCACCACTTCGTGCAGCCCACATCCGCTGACGTTGCCGTCAACTACTGCCGTCAGCCGCCCCAACACACACGAGAGGCTCCACCGGGAACGCACCCGGTGGAGCCTCTCACGTTTCGCAGCTATTGCTCAATCCAGCGTCACATTCCACACGCCGAATACATCAACAAGATCCGGAGTTCGAATGATCAGATTCGGCGATTCCGGCCTGGAAGACAGGAGATTATCGACGACATTTTGCGCCTTGATTGAGCCGAGTCCGCCAGATACCGGCCAAACATAGCCGCCTTGATCGTCCCGCCCGAACTCTTCACGCAGGATTGCGCTATCTGGATCCGGAATCGCCCAGAGAGCGAATAGTCGGTCGTCGAGAGTCTCAGTTTCCAGCCGCTCCGCGAACAGCTTGAAGTGCCAGCAGGTGTTTCCATCCCTGGGTCTCGCGATCCCTTCGATTGGCCCATCTCGCCAGTCGAAGATGACCAGAACCTGCAGGTGGTCAAGCTTCTCTACCGAGCTCTCGCTCACCTTACCTCCGCCCAAACACGGCATTGAATCCTCTTTGAACTGTCGAGTCTACCGGTTTCGGAATTATCAGTGTGTGATGCATAGGGAGATTCCGAGTGGGGGTGAAGATGAGTGAGAAACCTGCCGCCTCTATTTGTTCCTTGGTTGCTACGGATGCACCTTCAATCGGACCGCCAACTGCACGCACCGACAGTCCGTGCCCGAATGACTTCGGGTTCTCTTCCGCCTTTTGCGCTTGGGTGGAAAGCCGCCCGGTGCTTTCCTTGCTGGTTCCGAGCCTCGCAAAGCTCTGATCGGAACTGCAGGTACACGGTTGGCCAAACTCCGGGCCACCGGGACCGCAATTGTGAACGAGGACCGGCGTGGCTCCAGCCAGCACATAGTACGTGTGGAAGTCGTTGACCGTGAGGTTGTGCGTGGTGAAGGCGTACCGGTAGTTGCGCTTGGACTCGACTGTGAGCGTGGTGCCGTCGGGGCGGCGGAGTTGGTCGCCCTGGATGAATTCGCCCGCGTCGACCCACTGGTGGCGGGTCTCGTTCCAGTGCGGGTGGTGGAGAGTGGAGGTGAGCTGGACGGGCGGGGCGCGGGGGTTGGAGTCGTCGGTGAGGGTGAGGTCGGTGAAGTCCTTGTCGTCCGGGGTGGTGATGGTGGCCGTCACCTGCTGGGGACGGGTCTCACCGGTCTGCGGGTCGGTGGCGAGGACCGAGTCGCCGACCCGGACGTCCTGGATCTCCTTCGTCGTACCGTCGGCCATCTGGACGCTGGTGCCGGTCGGGAAGCTGTTCGTCTTGCACGAGCCGCCCGACTCCGGGCCGCTGCTGCTGCGGGACTCGCTTGAGCTCGCGCTCGCTTCTGCGTCGGAGCCTTCCTTGGCGGCTTTGCTCTCCGTGCCTGCGCTGTCGGTGGCGGTTTCCTTGCCGGCTTTCTCCGATGCCGACTGGGCTGCCTTGGCCTCGGCGTCCTTGGCTTCCTTGAAGGCCTTCTTGGCCTTGCTGAAGGACTCGGCGGCTTGGGCCGCGCCGCGTTCGGCCGCGTGGACGGCGTCGTAGGCCTTGTTGACCTCCTTGTAAATCTTGAAGGCCTTGATGCCCACCTTGATCGCCTTGGCGATCTTGCCCCAGGGGACGAAGTTGAGGGCGGTGTTGATGCAGGCCATCACGTCGCCCTTGGTGAAGCAGTCCCGGGCGTCGTTGTAGCCGATCAGGTCGCCGATGAGGTCGACGACCTGGCCGATGAGCTGGTCGCGCTTCTTCTTGGTCTGGGTGACCTTGGCGTTGGCCGCGTCCAGGTCGCTGCTGTCGGGCCCGTCGTCACCCCACGAGATGGGAGACATGTGTTCATCTGCCCACTTCATCTCGGGCGAGCAGTCGTCGGAGCACGTGATCGGCATCAGTCCACTGGGATCCGATGCGTTGACGGGGCTGTTGTTGGAGTACGCGTAGGCGTTCCACTGCTGTGGGTTGGTGGCGTCGATAAGCGGGTCGGGACTGAGGAAGCGGCCCGTCGTCGGGTCGTATTCGCGGGCGCCGAGGAGGGTGAAGCCTGTCGACTTTTCCTTGGTGCCGCCGATGAAGCCCTTGTCGCCGGCCCAGCTGCCCGGGGCAGGCTGTGTGCCTCGGTCGTTGCCGAACGGGTCCGAGGAGCGGCGGACCTGGGCCAGGTCCGTGGCGTTGAACTGCACGCCGCCCGTACCGTGGTGGTCGGAGCTCTGGTAGGTGAGCTTGGAGGCTCCGGCGGTGGTGGTGCGGGTGATGGACAGGCCGCCCGGGGCCGCGTACGTGCGGACGTTGGAGACCTTGCCGGTGGCGGTGTCCAGGGTGATCTGGTCGGTGCCGAGGTTGAGCGTGGTGGTGCCCGGGTCGCGGCGGATGAGCTGGTTGCCGCCCGTGTCGTAGAGGTAGCTGGTGCCTGCGCTCTCACCGGTACCGGTGATCTTGTCGAGCTTGCCCTGGTCGTTCCAGGTCAGCTTCTTGGTGCCGGGGGTGCTGGTGATCGAGGCGGTGTTGCCACCCGCGTCGTACGTGTACGACGTGACCTTCGTGCCGGACGGGCCGGTTTCGGTGGTGGTCACCACAGCGTGTGGGCCGCCCGTGCCGCCGCCCGTCTTCGGGTCGGAGGAGGGGGTGTTCTGGCGGCCGCCGAAGGTCTGGGTGACCGTGGTGTCCTTGGCCGCGTTGCCGCCGGCGTCCTTCCTGACCAGCTTCGTACGGTTGCCGAGGAGGTCGTACTCGTACTGCTGCCAGTACGGGGCCGGGCCGCCCACGCTGGGCTTGCCGGCGCCGTCGACGGCCGGACCGTTGGTGTTGGTGCAGCCTCCGAGGCCGCGGACGTTCGGCTGCGGGGCCGTGGTCTGCGTACCGGTGTCGGTCCAGGCCTGCGTCAGCCGACCCAGGTAGTCGTGGGTGAAGCACTGCAGGTCACGGGTGGCCCCGTCCTGCGTGCTGCCGATCGAGGTCACCTGCCCGACCTGGTTGTAGGTGTAGTCGACGACGTCGACGCTGGCGGTGGCCGCGGTCTGCTTGTCGAGCGTGGAGCGGATCTGCCGTCCGGTCGCGACGTCGTAGTCGACGGTGGAGACGAGCTGCGTGCCCGCCTCGCCGACCGTGGTCCGCACCGCCTGCCCGTAGGGGTCGAAGAACATGCGCGGGACGTAAGTGGTGCGAAGCCCGTCGATGTTGCTGCCGAGCGAGGAGAAGTTGCCGGAGGCGTCCGAGCCCACGGTCAGGGTCTCGGAGGCGAGCCCTGCGTTGGGGATGCCGGGCAAAGCCGTCTTGGTGAGCTGCCCGTAGGCGTTGTAGGTGTTCTTGGCCTCGTAGACGCCGGCCAGGCCCTTCTCGGCCGCCGGGATCGTGGTCTTGGTGCCGAGGGGGCGATAGCCGCCGTCGTACCCCGTGACCTCGGAGACGTACGCCGTGCCGCCGGCTCCGCCGATGTAGCGGGTGCTCGTGGAGGGCTTGCCCAAGGCCTTGGTGTCGTATGTGAAGGCGCCGACCTGTTTGGCGGGGTCGACGGCCTTGCCCTCGTAGGTCGCGATGGTGCGGCCGAGGAGGTCGGTGACGGTGGTGGCGCTCTTGTTCCTGCCGTCGGTGACGGTGGTGAGGTTCTTGTCGTCGTCGTAGACGGTGGTGCTGGTCCCGGCGTCCGGGTCGGTGGTCTTCACCGTTCGGCCGAGCAGGTCGTAGGCGAAGGTCCACTCGTTGTTCGCGGGGTCCTTGCGCCGGAGTTCCTTGCCCTGCGCGTTGGTCTCGTAGGTCGTCTCGTCGTACGCGCCCGTGGGGGTGTTGGCCTTGTACTGGCGCAGGAGCGAGGTGGTGCCGTTGGTGATGGTCGCGGTGGCGTAGCCGCCGTTGGGTGGGATGGTGCGGGTCTCGTCAACACCGGGGTACTCGGTCTTGGAGCGCCACTGTTCCACGCCGTACGACTGGAAGACGGAGGCCGTGGGACGGCCCAGACCGTCGAAGACGGAGATGGTCTGGGCAGGGATCTTGCTGTCGGGGTTGACGCCTCCGTTGGGCAGGAACAGCGCGCCCGATGGGCCGGCCTCGTCGTTGTAGTACTGACTGCTGGTCTTGACCTGGCGACCGTGCGAGTCGAACAAGGAGTCGGTGATGAGGCGGCCGTCAGCGCCGGAGACGGTGCTCGCCTGCGTCTGACGCACGCGGCCGAGACCGTCGTAGATCGTGTAGCTGGCTGAGTAGTTCTGCCCGACGCCCATGAGCGCCTGGCTCAGGACGGTGGACGGCGCGTTCGTGCCGTTCATCGCGTACGAGAACTTGCGCACGGGCAGGGCGCCCTTCGCCCGTTCCTGGCCGGGTTGCCAGATGGAGGTGACGCGGCCGAAAGCGTCGTACTCGCGTTCGGCGACGTGCTGGTTCTCGTCCGTGGTCTTCAGCGGCAGCGAGCGGCCGGCGTCGAGGGTGGTGACCGTCTTCCAGCCGAGCGGGCTGGTGTGGGTGACCTCGGTCGGTACGGAGCCGGTGGCCGGCTTGTACTCCGTGGTGGTCACGGCGCCGTCGGGGTGGGCGGCGTCCTTGCGGGTCTTGTTGGTGTTGCTGGTGGCGCGCCCGTACGCGTCGTACGTCGAGGTGGAGTTGAGGCGGTACACCGGCTTGCCGGCCGCGTCGTACTTCTCCAGGACCGAGGTGCCGGTCTGGTCCCCCGTGGTGGCGCTCTGCCCGGCGGGCAGCCCGTCGAAGGAGGCGAGGGTGTCGCCGACGGTGTTCGCGGCCGTGGGGGGCTGCCCGCAGTCGCCCGAGAGGACCAGGGTGCGGGAGGCCAGCTGGGTGAGGGCGCCGCCGGGGCCGGTGGCGTAGTCGAATGTGGTGCACAGGCGCTGTTCGGGGCGGGCCAGGTCGCTCTTGTCGTCGACCTTGGTCGGGCGGGAGAGAAGGGTGTCGTCGTACTCGGAGGTGCGCTCGCTGACGCGCCAGGTTCCGTCCGACAGTTTGGCGCGGCCGGTGACCTTGGCCGTGTTCTGCGCCTGGGCGGTGATGGCGGGCAGGCCGCCGGACTGGGCGCGGGTCGCGGTGACCTTCTTGCCGAGCCAGGGGGTGGTGACCTCGTCGGCCACGACGGCTCCGCCGTCGCCGTCACGGTCGTACGTCTGCGTCTGGCGGACCCGCCCGGACAGGACCTCCTCGTCCTTGATCGTGCCGCCCTGGGTGTCCGGGACGCTGACGCTGCGCTTGGTGCCGTTGGCGAGGACGTCGCCGTCCATGCCGCGCAGGTAGGTGGCCACGCTCTTGGTGCGTGGGGCCTCGGCCGCGTTGCCGTTGCCCGTGCGCGTGGTGACCGTGGCGTAGCCGCGGAACTGGTCCCAGGTGCGGGTCTTGGGGTCGGTGAACTCGGAGTCGTTGCGGTGCCAGGCGATGCCGCCGCCGTACTCGTAGTCGGTCACGGTGGTGACCTGGCCGGCGACCATGTCCTGCTGGGTGACGGACTGGACGACGATCTTGTTGAACCAGTCGTTGACCGGGTCCGGGTACGACTGCTTGGGCAGGTACCACTTGACCGGCATGCAAGCCATCGTGTTGCCGTCCTCGGAGGACGGCATGGTGCCCTTGACCCGGGAACACTCCGGGGCCTTGTAGGCCACGTTGATCAGCCCACCGGTCTCGGTGGTGATCTTCTGGATGCGGGGGCGGTAGTAGCGCGGGGCCGAGGCGTCCGTACCGTCCGGGCGTCGTACGACGCCGTCGACGCGGTTGGGGATCATCTGCAGCCACTCGAAGGACACCGCGGGCAATTCCTTCTCGGCCTGCCCGTTGGACGCCTTGCGCACGATCGAATCGAGCCAGAGCGTCGGCGAGGTGCCGTCGCCCGGGGGCGGGAACGACTGGTTCAGGAGGTAGGAGTCGACAGGGCGGTATTCCGTGCCGGCCAGGACCTCGGTGTCGATCTGCTTGATCCGCTTGGTGGAGAAGTAGGTGGGCGACAGGTTCAGGCACTGTCCGGTGGCCGCGCACTCCTGATCGACGGGGGTGTCGGGCCAGGACTTCGCGTTGTCCTTGGTTCGCTGCGCCGGGTCACAGGTGATGGCGCCGCCGGGGAAGCAGCGCTCGGCGCCCCGCAGCCACACCTGGGCGGCGGGCTTGGCCGTGCCCTTGGCCGTGATCTGTTCGGGCAGGCGCTGGCCGTAGCCGATCCAGGTCGGGTAGCTGCTCCGCTGGTACTTGGTGGAGGTGCCGGTGCCGTTGTTCTGGCCGCCGCCGCGCCCGTAGTAGTTGTCCTCCTGCTCGTAGCGGTAGGAGACCAGGTTCTGGTGCGGGTCCACGACGTAGTCGAGGTTCCACTGCCAGCCCAGCTGCTGCCACGTCCCGTTGGCCGGGGTCTCGGACCCGAGGCACTTGTCCGCTCCGCTGTTGAAGTAGACGGGGACCGTGGAGACGGACTTGGCCTCCGGGTCGGTGCCGTCGCCGCCGGGCAGGCGGTTGGAGCCGAAGTAGTACTGGGTGCCGTCGGTCGTGGTGACCTTGAAGCCCTCGCCCTTCCAGGCGGAGTTCCGCTGGCCGGTCAGACGCTCGACCTTCGTGCCGTCGTCGCCCTGGAGGCGGTACACGCAGCTGGTGTCGTCGCGGACGATCTGGCCGGAGTGGCCCGCCAGGTTCAGGGACAGGATGTCGCCGGCCCAGCACTCGTCGCCCGAGTCCGTGATGCCCGCGTCCTTGCACCCCTTGTACGAGCGCGAGATCGATCCCGGGCTCCACTCCCAGCCCTCGCCGAACAGACCCGCCTGGGCGTTCGTCGAGGCGGTGCGGCCGTCGACGGAGGAGGAGTCGTAACCGAGCGAGATGCCCGGGCCGGCGCCGGCGATGCCGTTGGGGACCTCGACGGTGTAGCCGTAGGTGAAGTTCGCGGCGTTCGCCCCGGCCTGCCAGGAGGCCGAAGGCAGCAGCGGGGTGGCGCTGTAGTCGCCGCTGGCACCCTTCGGTCCGGGCTCCAGCGCGATCGCGACGTCCTGAGCGGCGAGCATCTGCGGGGCTTGCGGCGCTGCCGGCTTGGCCGCCGGGCCGGGCCGCGTCTTCGGCGCGGGGGCGAGGGCGAGGGCCGCGGGGCTCTTGGGCGCGTCGACCTCCGCGACCAGCCGCCCTGCGGCATCACGGTGCGAGGCGAGGGGCGTACGGGTCGTGCAGCCGGGGGCGCCGGGGGTGATCAGGGCACAGGTGGGCAGCTGCACCAGTCGGGCGCGGTCACCCCAGTTGGCTCCGGCGACCTTCGCCCATGCAGAGACGTCGAGGCCGACTTCCACCTTCCCCGAGGGGCTCGCCCCTGGGGCGCCGCTGAGGGCGACGAGCGCGCCGTTGACTCCGGCGGCACGGGTCTTGGCGGCGTCCTTCACCTCGACGCGCAGTGCGCTGTCGGGGCTGGAATTGGCGTCCGAGCCCACGACGGCGAGAGATGACAAATTCACCGACCGATTCACGCCATTTACAGGCGCAATCCAGACAGGGAGCTTACCGGCCTGAACGGCTCCGGGGCCGGTGGCGCCGCGGGCCGTTTCCTTGATCCCTAAGGTGACGCTAGCCGAGCCCGATGGAACCTTGGCGTTCGAATCCGGGGCCCATTTCCGGCCAGCCGGCGCCTGTTTGGCCGGAGCCTTCGCGTTTGCCCCCTTGACGGGTTTGGCATCCGGCAGCGGCGTATTGGGCGGCGCCCACACCTTTGGCGGTTTGTCCGCGGCCTCCACGACCGGAAGGCCCAGGCCGGAGAAGAGGACCGAGAGCGCGGCAACGACCGCGACGCGCGATCGTCTGGTGCGCGAGCGCGCGGCGGAACCATTTCTACGAGACAACCAAATCCCCCCACAGGACACGGAAAGCACGAACTCTGGACCGGCAGGGTCCAGAACAAGCGCACCTTACGAAAGGCGCGTTCGATTTATCAGCGGAGTATCACATTCCCCACGAGTGACTCATGTCACGCACGGCGCACCTTGGGCGTTCCCGACTCAAATCGGGCACCTGGAGTTCAGAAACTTGTTGACAGGATTGCAGACGTGAAGACATGGTGCCGCTGACTTCTGTCCATCTCACAGCTCAGGGGGGCCATCACGTGAGATCGTCATTTTCAGCGTTGCGGAGACCAAGGCCGGGGGGCCGCAGGCGGCGGGCCTTGCACGTCTCGATGCTGCCCGTCGCCGGGGTGGCCGTGCTCTCGCTCGGGGCCGGCCTGATCGCTGCTCCGCCCGCAGCCGCAGCCGACAGCGACCGCGGCCACGGGCCAGGGCAGAACGCCTGGCCCGCTCCTACGGCCAAACCGGCGCCGAGCGCCCAGGAATCGGCCATCACCAAGGCCCTCGCCGAAGCCAAGAGCAGTGGCAAGCGGGTGGCCATCACCGACCTGACCACCGCGGGCTCGCAGACGTTCGCCAATCCGGGCGGCACGCTGACCACCGACGCCAGCGCCGTACCGGAGCGCCTCAAGGGAGCGGACGGGCAGTGGCGTCCGCTCGATGCCACGCTCCACACCGCCGCCGACGGCGCGGTCGTACCGGCCGCGGTCTCCTCGAAGCTCAGCTTCTCCGGCGGCGGCGCCGGCCCCATGGTCTCCATGGCCACGGCCGACGGCCGGAAGCTGGCCTTCAAGGCACCGTTCCCCCTTCCCAAGCCCGCGCTCGACGGGGACAGCGCCCTCTACCGCAACGTCCTTGCGGACGTGGACCTGCGCCTGAGCGCCGACCGGCAGGGCGGCTGGAGCCAGGTCCTGATCGTGCGCACCGCGCAGGCCGCCGCGAACCCGGCGGTCAGGAAGCTGCGGCTGGACATCGAAGCCGAGGGGCTGACCGTCGCCGGTGACGCCGCCGGCAACCTCGACATCAAGGACGCCGACGGCCGGAGCCGCTTCACCGGCCCGACCTCCTTCATGTGGGACTCGGCCGCCGCGAGCGCGCCCGCGGGCGCCCAGCAGCAGAGCAAGTCGGCCAAGGCCGCCGCCCCGCAGTCCGCCCCGTCCCCGGATGAACCGCCCTCCGCCCCCGGCGCCGCCACAGCCTCCAGCGCGGACGGCCCGGGCACGGGCGCCGCCGTGAAGCCGGTCCGGACGACGGCCGACGCGAAGGGGATCGAGCTAGTCCCCGATGCCGAGCTGCTGGGCAAGGGCACCGGCCCCTGGTACATCGACCCGGGCGTCAACCCGGTCCTGGACAACACCAACCAGGCCTGGGCCCAGGTCCAGGAGGCCTATCCGGACACCAACGAGTTCAACGGCACCGAGTACGGCCAGGACAAGCCGGCCACCGGCTACTGCGGCTACAACATCGGCAACCCGCCGTGCACCGGAATCGGCCGCACCCGCGCCTACTTCCAGATCGGTGTCGACTCGCGGCTATACAACGCCGAAATCATCAACGCGACGTTCTCCGCGACCGTGATCTCCTCGTCCAGCCCGAGCACCCCCACCCCGATGGGCCTGTACTCCACCAACGCCATCGGCAACCCGACCAGCTGGAACCGGCAGCCGTGCGCCACCGGCTCCACGATGCAGGGCTGCGGCCAGGTCGGGCACACCACCATGTCGGGCACCGGCCAGATCGACTTCACCGTCACGGACCTGGTGAAGAACGCCGTCCGGTACCAGTGGCCCACCATCACCCTCGGACTCGCCCCCGACGACGAGTACAACAAGTACTACCGGCAGCGGTACGAGAACACCCCGCACATCGTCGTCGAGTACGACATCACGCCGACCGTCTGGTGGCCGCGCACCCGTCCGACCCCCGGGTTCGCGAGCTCGGCTTCGTACGCCGACTGCCGCACGCCCGGCACGGCGAACGCGTGGGACAACCCGGGCTGGGTCGGCGCCAACAGCAACGTCACCCTCACCACCTCCACCTACTCGGCCACCAAGCGCCAGCTCCAGACGACCTTCCAGTACTGGGACGACGACACCGGCAAGACCGAGTACGCGCAGACCGGCTGGAACGGCGACTACGGTGACGCGACGGTGGGCATCGGCGGCTTGATCGACGGGCACCAGTACGGCTGGGCGGCGCGCACCACGGACGGCACGCTGACGAGCGCGGCCACCGAGTGGTGCTTCCTGCGCGTGGACCGCACGCCGCCCACCGCCGCGGTCAGTTCCACGGACTTCCCCGCCTCCGGCACCATCGGTGCCCACCCCAAGCAGACGGGCGACGAAGGCACCTTCACCGTGACCGGCACCGACCCCGCACCGGCGGGCGGCCGCCGCTCCTCGGGCCTGGCCTGCGCGCGCTGGACCACCGACCCCGTCAGGGCCCTGGCCGGAAACTGGAAGTGCACCGACACGGACACGGCCAAGTTCACCGAGGGCAAGGCCGAGATCAAGGTCACTCCCCAGAGCTGGGGCACCAACCACCTGTACGTGCAGACCCAGGACAACGCGGGCAACCTGTCCCAGCCCGTCGTCTACAGCTACTACGTTCCGGCCAACCCGAACAGCCCGAAGCCGATCTTCGGTGACGTCACCGGCGACCGGAAGGCAGACGTCCTCCTGTCCGACAGCACGGGCGTGTTGCGGGTGATCGGCGGCGGCGCGGACCCGGCCGCGGCCCCCAAGGCGAGCATCAATTCGGCCCCCGGCAACAACGGCTGGAACACCATCCAGATCAGCCACCGCGGCAGCACCGGCTCCCAGACAGTGGACGACCTGTTCGCGCACGCGCCTTCTTCTCCGTCGCTCCACCTGTACCGCAACGACGACAGGAACCCCGGCCGGTTCGACGCCCAGGCGGCCGTTCCCATGGTCAAGCCGAGCGACTGTGCCACACCGACGCGCGCCGCTCTCGACTGCGCGGCTGTCGGCTACGGTCAAGACTGGTCCAACGTCACGCAGATAGCCGCGTTCGGCTCCGTCACCGGTGACACCAGCACCAAGCCGAACGCCCTGCCGCAGACCTCCCTGCTCTTCGTGGAGAACGGACGGCTGTGGCTGACCCTCGCCGTCGGACCTGATGAGCTCGAGTCCCCGGCCATCCTCCTCTCTGCCAACGACACCCGGTGGGACGGATACGACCTGATCACCCCCGGCCGAGCCCAGGGCACCGACTTCCCCACCTTGTGGGCCCGTTCCAAGACCGACGGGTCGCTGCACGCCTTCTCCGTCAAGGGCACGGCGCAGGCACCCGACCTCACCGGCTTCACCGACCCGGCCGCCGGCCTGATCTCCGGCAAGGTGGAACCCAAGACCTACCCCCGTGTCGGCTCCGACGGTGACCTGAACGGGGACGGCATCCCCGACCTGTGGGCCGTCGACACCAATCAGCAGCTCGTTGCCTTCAACGGCGCCGGCACCATGACCGGGGGCACGGGCGCCTCCTACCCGATGGCCAGTGGAATCAGCACAGCCGCCGTAGCGCTGGGCAACCTCAACATCCCCACGGGCCAGTGGCCGCTGACCGGGCCATCCCAGCCGACCGGCACCACCACCCCCGATACCGTCGGCAAGAACGACGCCACGACGGTCGGCGTCAGCTACCTCTCCGACACGATCGGCGGACGCACCACCACGTACGCGAGGTTCCACGGCTCGGAATCGGCGTCGACCATCACCACCGCCCGACCGGCCGTCGACACCAGGAAGAGCTTCACCATCAGCACCTGGGTCAGCGCGGGCACACAGGGGAAGGTCGTCGCCGGCCAGGACGGCAATCGGACCAGCTCCTTCATCCTGTACGCCGACGACTCCTCGAACTGGCGCTTCGCCCTGGCCAACGCCGACACGGACGGATGGCCCTTCGACTACACCAACACCGCCAATGAAACAGCCCGGTTCACCCCGAGTACGTGGACCCGCCTGACCGCCGTCTACAACGCGGACACCGGCCTCATGAGCCTCTACGTCAACGGCGTACTCGCCGCCACCGGAACACACCGGGCCTCTACGAGCCCTGCACCCAGCGGGCCCCTCGTCCTCGGCCGGTTCAAGGCCGACGGAATCAGTCGGGACCTCCTCGACGGCGGTATCAGCGACTTCGCCGTCCACCCCTATGCCGTCGCCCCCACCGCCCCTGGCGCCGCCGGCCCCATCGCGCTGTCCGCTTCGGCCACCAACTGCGTCGACAACGACTTCAACCGCGCCAACCCCGGGAACAAGATTCAGATCGCCGCCTGCAATGGCAGCGACGCACAGAAGTTCCAGATCCGGGGCGACGGAACCATCCGCACCAACGGCATGTGCCTCGGGGCGGTGAACGCAGGCACGGCGAATACGACGCTCATCGAACTCCAGGTCTGCGACAGCAGCGCCCCGGGCCAGAGGTTCCTTCCCCGAGCCGACAACGGCATCTACAACCCGGTCTCCGGCCGCTGCCTCGACCTCGGCAACCTCGACACCCGTCCCGGAACCCCCCTCTGGCTGTTCGACTGCAACAGCAGCCCCGCCCAGCGCTGGACCATCCCCACCCTCGGCACTGCGCCACTCCCCGCCCCCGCTGCGTAGAGAGGACCACCGGAACTGATACAGCGGCCGCCCTCCCGAAGCCGGGAGGGCGGCCGCTGCCGCCATGCCGCGCAGGCAAGGCCGTGTCTGCTCGTCAGGTGGTCATCGGGTGCAGTTCAGTCGACTCGTCGGCAAGCAGGCCCATCACCACGACATAAGGCGTAGGTGGTACACCTCGAAAGCGCAAGCACCGATGCCGAGTCCGCGGCGGGCCCTCGGGCCGCACGATGTCCTTCGAACGGGACGCCGCCGGCCATGAGGTGACGCGCCGTATCGGGGAATCGTTCACGCTGCATCACGGATACGACGCGATGGGTCGCATGACCGAGCAGCGCGTCATCAGCCGTGGACGCTCGCTCCAGCGTCGCGCCTACGCCTACAGGGCGGACGGCAATCTGCTCGGCGTGGACGACGCACTCGCCGGACGCCGCAGCTTCGACCTCGACGCGGCCGGCCGCGTCACGGCGGTTCGTGCCGAAGACTGGGCCGAGCGCTACTCCTACGACGCGGTGGGCAACCAGACCGAAGCGTCATGGCCGGCCACCCACGCGGAACAGGAGGCAGCGGGTTCCCGGTCCTACGACGGCACCCGGATCACCCGCGCGGGGAACGTCCGCTACGAACGCGATGCACAGGGCCGGATCGTCCTGCGGCAGAAGTCCCGGCTGTCCCGGAAGCCGGACACCTGGCACTACCGGTGGGATGCCGAAGACCGTCTGACCTCCGTCACGACTCCCGACGGTTCCGTCTGGCGCTACCGGTACGACGCGCTCGGCCGGCGCGTGTCCAAGGAGCGCCTGGCTGCCGGCGAGCCCACCCCCGTCGAGCAGGTGTCCTTCGTCTGGGACGACACGCTGCTGTGCGAACAGACGTCCACCGGCGAGGCCCTGCCCCATCCGGTCGCGCTCACCTGGGACCACGACGGACTGCATCCGCTCACCCAGACGGAGCGCATCCTCGGACCGGACGCGCCACGGGAACTCGTCGCCGAGCGGTTCTTCTCCATCGTCACCGACCTGATCGGGACACCGAGCGAGTTGATCGACGATGCGGGCAACCTCGCATGGCGCATGCGCAGCACGTTGTGGGGCACCACGACCTGGGCGGCCACCAGTACCGCCTACACCCCCCTCAGGTTCCCGGGGCAGTACTTCGATCCGGAAACCGGGCTGCACTACAACTACTTCCGGCACTACGACCCGGAGGTCGCCCAGTACCTGACACCGGATCCCCTGGGTCTGGCGCCCGCGCCCACTCCCCGGTCCTACGTCTCCAATCCGCACACCTGGTCCGATCCGCTCGGACTCAAGCCGTGCAAGAAGAAGACCGAGGACCTGAACTGGAACGAGAAGAGCCGCCCGACGTTCGGTCACACCTTCAGCGAGCACGGAGAGGGAACGAAGAACACGCAGAGCCTCACGGACCGCGCCCGCTCCACCGGGAACGACCAGGGACAGTGGCTGGACAATTCCAAGGCCGTGGAATTCTTGAAGCAGCACCACGACCCCAACGGGGGCGTGCGCGAAGTACCGATTCCGCCGGGAATGGGTCAGGTCATCAAACCTGACGGGTCGATCGTGGAACCGACGCACGTCCGCATGGTCCCGAAACCCGACGGAACGTACAAAACAGCATTCCCCATAGTGAAATGAAATGACGGTGGATAACGCATGCGGATGTCTCTCACGCCCCCTTCGGCGGAACTGCCGGCCGATCTGCTGGACGTCGAACTCTCCGACGACTACGAGTCGCTGGCCATGGACGCGTGCCAGCTGCTTTCCGACACCGATGCACGGTTCGTCGTCTCCGGGTTCGGCCAGGAGGAGTGGCCGGTCAACATCTCGTACGACCTTTCCTCGGTGATCGAGCAGCTCCCCGCGGCGATCGACGCTCTGCGCTCGGGCCGCCCCGCCGAGATCGACCTGTACGGGCAGGGGATCGAGCGCCGCTTGACCTTCGCGCCCGCGGGGGACGCGACGGAGATCCGATGCACCTCGGGCACGGCATGGCGTCCGGATCCCGACCGGGAGGTCCTGTCACGTGCGGGAGCACTGGAACTCCTCACCGATCTGGCCCGTGACTTCGGGGAAGCCCTGCGGCGGGCCGCTCCCGAGGTCGCGCTCCGTACGCCCTTCGCGAAGTGGTAGCCACGCGGCGGGGTCAATTGGACTGATGTCGTCATGAGCACGGATCTCAGTCAGCACTACGACGGGGTTTTCGACGGGGTTTCCGACGGGGTCGGGGTCCGGCGGTTGGCAGGGCTCGCGCTCCTGCTCCGTCTCCGGCCTGCGGTCAGCGTTCCCCTCGGTGTCAGCTGCCCCGGTCAGCGCCCTCACGGCACCGGAGCGAGCATCGTGGGTACCTCCGAGTGCGCGTCGTGGCGGATGGCGCGTCAGGTGGGAGGGGGCCCGCCCCCCGGCCCGGGCCCCCTGTCCGACCTCTGCGGCCGCAAGCCGCCTCCGCACAGCCCGAGATGGCCGGCAGGCCGCAGGTGTCAGGCATCCGGCTCCGGCCGACCGGCCCGCCGCCCGGAGTGTTGATCTTCCTGACGTCGAGAATCCTGATGCTCGCACCGCACGGATGTCAACGATGGTTTCACGTCACGAAAGGATAGTTTCACTCGCCTGCGGCTGGTTCCTTTCGCCAGGTGGCCAAAACCACTGTGCCGTACGGCTGAACAGGCCATCTGGCCGCACCGCGGGCTCCCCCGCTCCTGCCCGGTCTCAATGATCCTTTCACTTGTGCAAGCAATCCTTGGTCTGCTCTAGTAGCGGGGCACGCGCACAGCGCCCTGCTGCCGTGCACCACCGCACGGGAACATGCCGCCAAGCCGCCGGGAGCATCCGTGACCGTCCCCACTCCCCACCTCCACAGCCTGTCGCTGCTGGAGGGGCTGATCGAGGAAGCGGAACTCGACTGGGACAGGGTCCTGGACGCGGAGGCCATCTCGTGGGACACCGGCCTGCCGGTCGGCATCGTCCGGGCCGGGCTCAGCCGCAGGCCGATGGCCGAGATCGACTTCCTTGAACAGGTGGTCGAGCGGCTGAAGTTCCTGCGCCGGACCCGGCTGCGCCGCGACGGAGCGCCCTACACGCAGACGGAGATCGCCGAAGGCGCGGGCGTGACGCCCCAGTGGGTGGGCGAGCTGCTCAAGGGCCGCGCCGTGCCGAAGCTGGAGCATGCGGCGCGCATCGAGGACTTCTTCCGGGTACCGCGCGGATTCCTGACCGCGACCCCGTCACAGGCCCTGGACCGGGCCTTCAGGGAGAAGCTGGAGACGGTGCAGGCCCAGCAGCTCGCCGGGCTCAAGGCGCTGAAGGAGCGGTACGAGCTCCGGAAGGTGGCTTTCCGCGGGGCTCCCGAGACCTTGGCCAAGATGCAGGCGCTGCTTGAGGTCATCCTCGACGACCAACAGGGTGACCGGCAGGGCGACCGGCAGGGCGACCGGCAGGGCGACCGGCAGGGCGACCGGCAGGGCGACCGGCAGGTGGACTGACGCGGAGGGCGGACGGCGCGAGCGAGGGCCGATGGCGACCGGGGATGGCGGGTGGTGCCGGGGGCGTGGCCCCCGGCGAGTGGAGAGGCGGGAGGACCATGGCGGGCAGGCGGCGCCGACAGCGGCTGGATCAGCAGATGGCAGAGCTGTACGCGGAGTTGGAAGCCGGCCTCGGTGATCCCGTCCCCTCCGATGTGGACCGGCTGTTCCGCAGGCCGGCCGCGTACCTCACCCAGCGCCGCGGCCGCCCCGTACGGATCGTGCGGCGCAACTTCCCGGCCGGCGTCGGGCCCGTCTCGGGCCTGTGGGCGGACCGGCAGAACGACGACGTGATCGCCGTCGTGAAGAGCACGAGCGACTTCCACTCCCTCGTCATCCTCGGCCACGAGATCTGGCACATGCTGCAAGGACACTGCGGCGAACACGCCCTGGACGACCGGGTCGCCCGCGTCGCCACGCGGTTCGTCAGCGGCGACATGGCCGACGCCGAGCTGGAGGCCGCCGTACGGCACGTCGCCGCGCGCAGCCACGCGGTGTCGGACGAGGAGGCCGAGGCCGAGAGGTTCGGCAGGCTCATGGGACGGCGGCTGCGGCGCCACGTGGAGCACGATCCCGAGCAGCGTGTCCTGGAAGGCACTCCCGCGAGGATCCAGGCCTCGCTCGGCGCCGCGGACGACTGATGCGGGATCTGGACTACTACATACCGGCAGGGGCCCTCTTCCTCGCCCTGCTGTCGAAGGCGCCTGCTCTCCTGCGGCGGCGGAATCCCATGGTGACGGCCATGGCAGGACTGATCTTCACGGCCTGCGCCGGCTATGTCTTCGCCGCCCCGCCCACGATCAGGGCGCTCAACCACGGCACGGGCGTCGCCAACGTCTCCGCGCCACTGGTGTACGTCATCCTCAGCGCCTTCAACGCCTCCTGCATCGCCCTCCTCGTCTACTGGCGTGAGGGCACGGGCCGGACCGCGCGCAGGCGGGCACGGCGCTGGCTGGCCGCGTGCGCCGTGGTCACGTGCCTCATTCCCCTCCTCTTCGCCCTCGGCGACGCCCCGGTGGAGCGGCTGCGCGACTTCGACACCCACTACGCGAACACCCCGTTCATCCGCGAGATGATCATCGTCTACCTCGGGTGGCACATCCTGGTGGGCGCCGTCCTCCCCTTCCTGTGCTGGCGGTGGTCGCGGGAGGTCGGCGGCTGGGTGAAGGCGGGCCTGCGCACCCTCGTGGCCGGGTTCGTGCTCAACGTGGTGTTCGGCCTGACCAAGGGGACGGCCGTCGTGGCCCGGTGGGCCGGCGGTGACCTCGACCCCCTCAGCTCGTACATCGCACCGCCGGCGGCGAGCGTCGGCGCCCTGCTCACCACCCTGGGGTTCCTGCTCCCCCAGGGCGAACGGCTGGCAGCGCACTGGCAGACATGGCGGCTCTACCGGCAGCTCGGACCGCTCCACCGTGATCTGGGCCCGCTGGCGCCCGATGCGGGCTCACCGCGGCTGCCCTTGCTCGCCCTCGGCGCGCGCCTGAGCAACCGCGAATGCGATGTGTACGACCGGCTGTTCGCGCTGGCCCCGTACTGCGACCCGTACGTCCTGGCCGCGGCCCGAGCGGAGGCCCGGCAGGCGGGCGAGGACCCGGAGGCCGCGTCCGCGCTCGCGGCGGCCACGATGATCGCCGACGCCATCGAGGCGAGCCGGGACCGCCCCGACCGACCTGACCTCCTCGACGAGTCGGCCCAGGCCGCCGGGCTCGAAGCCCTCGGCCCGGTCATCGCCACCGGAGCCGAAGGCATGGCCCGGGTCGCCGCGCACTACACCGCGCTCTCCCGCCGGACGAACCGCGAACCAGCCCGCGTCCGGACCCACCAGCCGTCGGCCGCCCCGCCCACCACCCCTGAACCGCTCCTGAGGAAGACCCACCCATGACCCAGCCCCCGGCCGCCCAGCGGGGCCCGCGGTGAACGACTCCAACGGGCTGGGGTTCTACCTGCCCGGGGCCGTGCTGCTGCTGGCCACCGTCCTGAAGCTGCCCGCACTGTGCCGCAACCCGCGCGACGAGCTCCTGCGGTCCGTGTGCGTCCTCCTGGCACTGGCCACCGCGGTCTTCGGGTGCACCGCCATCCCGACCCTCATCGCCGTCAACCGGATCACCGGCGTCCCCAACGCCGCCGCACCGCTCGTCTTCTCCCTGCTCACGGCCTTCTCCGGGGCCAACATCGTCCTCATCCTGCACTGGAGCAGCACACCCGAGGAGGCCGCGAGGGCGCGTCGGCGCTCCCGTCTGTGCACCCTGGCCACGCTCGCCGTGATCGCGGCCATCAACACCCTCTTCGTCCTGGGCGACGCCCCCGAAGAACGCCTGCGCGACCTGGACACCTACTACGCGACCACGCCGTACATCAGGGAGATGATCCTCCTCTACATCGCGGCCCACACCACAGCTGCCGTCACCATGACGGTCCTGTGCCGCAGATGGGCCCGCGAGGTGCACGGCGGTCTGCGCGCGGGGCTCGCGCTCATCGCTGCCGGCTACGTACTCAACCTGCTCTACGACGTCGCCAAACTGACGGCGATCGGAGCCCGCTGGGCCGGCCGCGACTGGAGCGTCCTCAGCGTGCAGCTCGCCCCCACCCTCGCCTCGGTCTCCGCGCTGCTGATCGCGACCGGCTTCGTCCTGCCCCTCATCTCGCAGCACGTCACCAGCCGGTGGCGGATGTGGCGCCGCTACCGCCTGCTCCGCCCGCTCCACCAGGAACTCCGGACGGCGACCCGGCACAGCATCGACCTGTCGGCCGGATCGTGGACGCCCATCGAGATCCGGCTGACCCAGCGCGAGTCCGACATCCACGACGGGATCCTCGCGGTCAATCCGTACCTCCACGCCGGTGTGCGCGAACAGGCGCTGCGTACGGAACTGGATGCCGGCCGGGCACCTGACGAGGCCGAGGCCGTGGCAGACGCCGCCGCCCTGGCGAGCGCCGTCGTGGCCTGGGAAAAGGCCCAGAACGCAGCGCCTCGCTCAGTCCCGCGCACCGTGGACATGGTCCTGACATCGCCGAACAGCCCACAGGGGCTCGTACGGATGTCACTCGCGCTGGCCAAATCGGGCACCGTCCGCTCCTTCCGGCAGTCCGCCATCCTAGAAAGCAGCGCCCTATGACAGAGCTCCCCCCGTCCCGCGCCCGTGCGGTCGTCCTGGGAGGCGGCCTGGCCGGCACCCTCGCCGCCGCCGCCCTCGCCCCCTTCGCGCACGAGGTCCTGATCCTGGAGCACGACGCGGCACTGCCCGATGCGCCCGCACCCCGGGCCCGGCTCCCCCAGGCGGCCCACGCCCACATGCTCTGGGCGGGAGGGGCGGATGCGATGGAGGAGCTGCTGCCGGGTGTCACCGGTGACTGGCTGGCCGCCGGCGCCCACCGCGTCCCGATCCCCAACGGCATGGTGTCCTTCTCCGCGGCCGGCTGGTTCCGCCGCTCCTGGGCCGACACCCACTACCTGATCGGCGCCAGCCGCAACCTGATCGACTGGGCCGTACGCGAACGGGTCCTGCGGCTGCCCAACGTCAGGGTGCAGACCGGGACCAGGGTCTGCGGCCTGGAAGGCGACGCGGCCCACGTGCTCGGCGTCGCCGTGCGCGACGCCGAGGGCGAGCGGCGCCTCATCGCCGCGGACCTCGTCGTCGACGCGACGGGCCGCAACTCGAAGAGCGCCCAGTGGCTCCGCGACATCGGCGGCCCGCAGGTGCGCGAAACCGTCGTCGACGCGGGCGTCCGCTACGCCAGCCGCAAGTACTGGGCACCCGAAGGGGCCGGGACCGACTGGCCGGTCATCCACATACCCGCCGACACGCGCCAGGGCCGCCCCGGAATCGTCGCCACGATCATCTCCATCGAGAACGGCCAGTGGCACGTCAGCCTCTCGGGGACCCGCGGCGGCGAGCCCTCATCCGAAGAGGACCTCTTCGAGGAATTCGCCCGCCGGGCCCGCCACCCCCTCGTGGCCGAATTCCTCGCCCGGGCCGAGCCGGCCGGCGAGGTGGCGGTCTTCACCCGTACCGCCAACAGGCGCCGCCACTTCGAGCAGGCCCCGCTGCCGGACGGGTTCATCGCCGTGGGCGACGCGGCCACCAGCCTCAACCCCGTTTACGGACACGGCATGTCCGCCGCGGCCCTGGGCGCCCTCGCCCTGCGGGACCAGGCCCGGCGTACGTCCGTCCTCTCGCCGGGATTCGCGTCGAAGGCGCAGCGCGCCATCGCCCGTCCCGCTGGGGCCGCCTGGATGCTCGCGGTCGGCCAGGACCGGTTCTACCCGGGTGCCATCGGCAGGAAGCCCACGCCGGCGGACCGGCTGACGGCCCGCTACGTACACCGCCTCAACCGCGCCGCCATCGGCAATGCCCTGATCGTCAGGAAGCTCACCGACGTCATGGCCATGCGCAGACCCGCACACGTCCTGGGCCATCCCGCCGTCCTCCTGGCCGCCGCCCTCGGCCCCCGCAAACCGCTGCTCGACGGCCCGGAACTGACCCCGCGCGAACGCGAGGTCCTGGCCCGACCCCCGCTGCGCTCCCCGCAACCAACCCCGGCCGAGCCCGCCACGTGACGGCGCCGCACCGTGCGTCGGTCCCCGCCGGAGCCGTTTCTGCGGCAGTGCGGCTGGGGGTCCCGCACCGCATCCGGGCGGCAACGGCCCTACTGCGCGCAGCCGGGCTCGGAGGTGATCGTTTAGGGTGCGGAGGCTCTGATCGTGCGGAATGTGGGGGATGGCATGGAACAGTTGTTGGCTCTGGTCGGCGGGCTGGCGTGGACAGTCGTGTACGTCGAGGCGATACGGGTGGGGCTGCGGGATCGGACGTACGCGATACCCGCCGGGGCCCTGGCGCTGAACTTCGCGTGGGAAGCGACGTACTCCGTCCAGGGGTTCAGCGGATCGGCGGACACGGCCCAGGCCGTCATCAACGCGGTGTGGACCGTCGCCGACGTCGTCATCGTGTACACGTACCTGCGCCACGGCCGGGCCGAGCTGCCCGGATTCGTCACCCCGCGGCTGTTCGCCGTGTGGAGCGTGCTCCTCTTCGCGAGCGCTTTCGTCGTCCAGTGGCTCTTCGTCGCGGAATTCGGCCCGCAGGACGGGGGCCACTACTCGGCGTTCCTGCAGAACCTGCTGATGTCCGGGCTGTTCATCGCCCTCTACGCGAGCCGGCGCGGCCCGCGCGGGCAGTCCCTGGTCATCGCGGTCGCCAAGTGCGTCGGCACGCTCGCCGGAGCCGTCCTCTTCGGGGTGGTGGAGTACTCCCCGCTCGTCCTCGGGCTCGGCGTGCTCTGCTTCGCCCTCGACGTCACGTACATCGCGCTGCTGGTCAAGGATCCGGCGGGCGCCGGGCGAGGCGACGCGGTCCCTGCGGCTTCGGACGGGCAGGCGGTCACGCCCGTACGACGGTGAGCGGGAGTGGCGGGCGGACGCCGAGGTGAGCGGGACGAAGAGTCGGAACGGAACCGACAGCCCGGCCTCGCGCAGCTGGCGGCGAACGTCCGGGCAGGCGCGTTGTCGGCCACTCACCCAGCCGTTCCGGAATGAGGAGCGTCACGTCGCCGGGGCGATGCGGTGGCGGCGGGTGGGGAGGAGCATCGTCGGGTGGGCCAGGCCCCATGCCGTGGACGCGCAGATGAACTCCTTGATGCGGGCGCCGGCCCGGCCCGTGATGACCGTGGGCGTCATCTCGTCCTCGTGGGTGACCCGCTGGAGGATTCCGTCGCGGCGTCCGAGGCTGATGCACTGGGCGGCGTACCCGATCGGCTTCTCGGGGACCTTTCGGCCGGTCAGGCGCGCGGCGAGGGCGTCGGCCGCCTGCCATGCCATCGGGGTGGCGGTGGCGCAGGACATCCGCAGCGCCTTGCCGCCCGCGCCGTCGGCGAGCGCGGCGTCGCCGACGGCGTACACGTCGGGGTGCGAGACCGAGCGCATGGTGCCGTCGACGATGATCCGGCCGGTGTCCGACACCTTGAGGGTGGTGGCGGCCGCGATGGGGTGCACGGTGAACCCGGCGGTCCACACGGTGACCTGCGCCGGGATCTCCCCGGCCGCATCGGTCAGGACCCGGTTCGCTTCGACGCGCTCGATGTCCGCCCCGTCGTGAACCGTGATGCCGAGCCGGTCGAGGACGGTGCCCAGGTGGCGCTGTGCCTTGTCACTGAGCCAGCCGCCCACGCCCTCGCGGGCGGCGATGGCGACCTTGAGGTGGGGGTGTGCCTCGGCGATCTCGGTGGCCGCTTCGATGCCGGTCAGGCCGCCGCCGACGACCAGGACGGCCTCGCCCGGCTCCAGTTCGTTCAGGCGTGCGCGCAGCCGCAGTGCGCCCTGCTTGCCGGCGACGTCGTGGGCGTGCTCGGCGACGCCGGGGACGCCGTGGTCGGCGTTGGTGCTTCCCAGGGCGTAGACGAGCGTGTCGTAGGCGAGGCTCTCGACGCCGTTCTCGCCGCTGAGGCCGACGGTCTTGCGGTCGGCGTCGACTTCGGTGACCCATGCGGGCCGGACCTGCACGCCGGTGCCCTCGTACACCTCGCGCAGCGGGCGGCGCGGCAGGTCCTGGCCGCTGGCGAGCTGGTGCAGCCGTATGCGTTCGACGAAGTCGGGGTCGCCGTTGACCAGGGTGATCTCGACATCGTCGCGGTGCAGCCGCCTGGCGAGGCGGCCGGCGGTGACGGCTCCGGCGTATCCGGCTCCCAGGACGACGATTCGGTGCTTCATGACGGGCTCCTGTCCGGTTGGGTTCACCTCCTGAACCGGACAGCCGCACGATCCCTGACAGGGATCGGCCGTGACGTGGATCACATTCGGGTCACCAGATCTCCGTGAGGGGCTGATGGGGGCCGGCGGCCGCCCACTGGCGCGTGATGCGTTCGAGTTTGTCGGGGTTGACCTGGATGTGGAGCGCCTCGACGCCGTCGGCGGTCGGGGCGAGGCAGATGACGCCGAGGATCCGCTCGTCGACCGCGATCAGTACGGCGGGAGCGCCGTTGACGACGTCGGCGTGGAGAGCGACGCTGCCACCGGTGACCGCTCGTTTGGCGGGGCCCGGCCGGAACAGTCCCCGCAGGTAGCGCGCGATGCCGAGCGCGCCGATGACCGGGGTCCTGCGGGCCTGGACCCGTGCGCCGCCGTCGGCCACGCTGACGGCGTCTTCGGTGAGCAGCCGGACCAGTGGGTCGGTGTCTCCGCTGAGGGCCGCGGCGAGGAACTCCCGGACGACCTCGCGGGCGGTGGCCGCGTCGACCTCGGTGCGGGCCCGGTCTGCGGTGAGGTGCTGCTTGGCGCGGCGGTGGATCTGCTGGCAGTTCGACTCGGTGAGGTCGAGGATCTCGGCCACCTCGCGGTGCCCGTACCCGAACGCTTCGCGCAGCACGTACACGGCCCGCTCGTTGGGCGACAGCCGCTCCATGAGGGTGAGCATCGCGAGGGACACCGACTCGCGCTGTTCCGCGGTGTCACTGGGCCCGAGCATCCGGTCGCCCGCCAGGACCGGCTCCGGAAGCCACTGCCCCACGTACGTCTCCCGCCTGACCCGCGCGGAGGAGAGCTGGTTGAGGCAGATGTTGGTGAGCACCTTCGTCAGCCATGCCTCGGGCGTCTCGATCCGTTCCCGGTCCGTCGCGTGCCAGCGCAGATACGTGTCCTGCACCGCGTCCTCGGCGTCGCCCGCCGACCCCAGCAGCCGATAGGCGATCGCCTCCAGACGGCCCCTGGAACTCTCGAACACGTCGGTCTCATGAACGGCGAACGGCATCGGACCATGATCGGCGACGCGCACCGGCCGCGTCCACCCACCCGCCCGGATCAGGGAGGAGAGGATGTTCGACTGCGGCTCTCCCTTGAGGGACGACGCGAGGAATTGGGTGCAGGACACGGAATGGTGCTCCCAGCACTCTCCACGCGCCTCGTTCACCATGACGGTCCGTTGGTCCGGTGGGAGGCCTGGCCGAACAAGCCAGCAGAGGCACTCCCCGTTGTCCGTCGTCGCCCAGGGGACGACTCGGTTTCCCACGATCTCCGGTTCCGCCGGCCTCTTCTCGACCTCCCCCACAGGCCTGCCAGGTCTTCCGCCTGGTTCCGTGCCCATGCGATGAGGTCGTACACGTCCCGCATTTCCCGTTGGAGGACGGAGCGAAGGTGCTGGTAGCGTCCGTCTGCTGATCGCCAGTCGGCGACACAGCGGTGTACAAGGGGGGAACAATGGCAACTCGTCGTGCCCTGCTGGCCTGTGCCGCAGCGCTGGCCGCCGGGAGTCTCGTACTGGGCGGCACCACAGCCGCGCACGCGGACAGCGGAGTCACCGGCATCACGGTCCAGGAAGCTCACAACGACTGGACCAACAACGGCAAGATCGTCGTGTCCTTGACCGCGCCGAGCGCCGTCAAGAACGTCAAGGTCAGCCTGTACTCGATGGAAACCCAGCAGACCGTGGCCACGGTGGGGAACTTCGATCTGACCTCCGGCACCGCCGAGAACGGTACGTGGAAGAACCGCGGGCGCATCCAGTTGCCGGACCTGGGCAGCTACCGCATCGACGTGTCGGCCTCCGACGAGGGCGGCGACACGCTTTCGGCCGCCGGCGTGGGCTATTTCTACTACGCCGTGCAGACGAACATGAAGGACACGAAGGTCGACCGCACCACGGTCGACTACCAGCACCGCAGCGTCACCATCAGCGGTCACCTGATGGGCCAGTGGCCGGGTTCCGGCGCCATCACCCCGATGGGCGGGCTGACCGTGGCGGTCAGCTCGTACATGGAGTATGCGGAGGTGACGACCGCGGCGGACGGCAGCTTCTCCGCCACGCTCCCGGTCACCGACCAATACCAGAACCGCATCGAGGCGGCCTTCCAGTACGACCCGAACCACGTCTTCTACAACCAGTCCTCCTCGAAGACCTTCCCGATCACGGTGAAGAAGACCGCCACCAAGATCGTCGAGACTCCGAGCGAGCGGAAGGTCCCGTTCAAGGGCACGGTGAACTCGACCAGCGCCACCCTGCTCTGGAACTCGCCCACCGGCTGGCAGCCGCTGGCCGGCAAGACGATGGGCTCCAACTCCTTCGGCGACTTCGTCCAGCGCACCACGGACGCCGGCGGCAACGCGCTCTTCCCGGCGACCCAGCCGCTCTGGAGCAACTCCTCGATCGCGGTCGGCTGGCACAGCGACGACCTGTTCCTGGCCGACGCCCAGGCGAGCGTCGACATCATGGTCGTGCAGCCCGCCGCGTTCCGGTCCCTCACCGCGACCCGCTCCGATGCCGCGACCGTGGAGGTCGCCGGCAGCATGGGGTTCGAAGGCAACTCGACGCCGGGCACCATCCCGGTGAACATCCAGTACTCCGCCACCGGCAAGGGCGGCTGGACCACCGTTGCCACCGTGCCGGACGCCAGATGGAACGGTGAGGGCTACGCCTTCTCCACCGCTGCCCCGCAGGCAGGTGCGGGTTACTGGCGTGCGACCTACACCGGCGCGCCGCAGTTCGAGAACGCCGTGAGCCAGGTCGTGTACGTCGCCGCTCCCTGACGGCCCCGCGCGCCGGTCCGCAGCCCCCGCGGCCGGGGCCCGGTGCGCGAACACGGCATGGCGAAGGCCCTGCCTGTGGTTGGGTTGCAGGCAGGGCCTTCGCGCGTCCCGCCGGCCGGTGGGGTCGCCGGCATCTGCCGGCCGAAGCCCTGGAGGAAGAAGCAGGCGATCAGACCTGGGGAGAGGTGGCGGGGTGGCGGGGTGGCGGTAGTGACCGTGACCGACGCCGAGCGGTACGGGACGGCGACCGCGCAGGCCTGGGACCGGCTCCACCCCCGGCTGACCCGCCGGGCGGCATGGGGTGGCTCTGGTGGTCCGGCACCAGCGTCCGCCCCGAGGACGACGTCGGACGCGTCCTCGCCACAGGCGAGTCATACGCCTGACCCGCACGTCACAAGGCCGGCATCAGACCTCGACGAATCGGATGGCCGGCAAGCTCAGGCGTTCCACCACGCGTCGGTGCCACATCCGACCTCGTAGTGCCACCATCCCGCTGTCTGCCCCTGTGCCAGGAGGGTCTTGATCCCGGCGAAGTCCGCGCCTGCCGTGCAGTTGCCGGACGAACTGACCCGCCCGACAGCCCAGTCCATGACGGCCATCATGCGCCGACCGTCAACCAGCGGCATCAAGCTCGGACACGCCTCAAAGGCCGGGCGTGAGAACCGTCAAGCGCACAATCGCGGCCAGAGCCAGGGCCGGCGGAACGGCGAGCCACCATCTGCGCAACCACTCGGCCTTCACGAAAACCCACGACGACAAAGCCGTCACGACCGTCAGGGTCAACGCCAGACCGGCTGCGTAGTGGGAGTGGGTGACGGCCTCACTGTCCCAGGGGCCGGCGGGTTCGACCGCATAGGCGAGCAGTTCGAGATATCCCGCCGCCACGTGGCCCAGTGCCAGGACGAAGGCACATACGGCCGTGCCTGTCCGCGAGGCCCGTGCTGGGGGGCGTCGCCGGGTCTGGTTGTTGGTCTCGCTCACCGCAGTGCTCTTCCCACCTCGTCCAGGCCGGCGTCGAAGACGTGGTGCGGGTCATACCCGCGGACTTCGGCGGCGCGGCGTACTCGGGCGGACAAGGGACCCATCGACGTCCGGTCGGGATCTTCGCTGCCCGGCAGGAAGCTGCGTCCCTCGCGGGCGAGGCCGTCCAAGATCCCTGGGTCTCCCTGGACTTCCTGCCAGGCGATGCCCGCGATCCTTTCGGGCGCGATCCCTGCCTCCGTCGACGATACCGATCCTGCCCTGACACCCTGGCCTTCGGGTCGCTCCCTCCGCTTCACGACCGAAAGTAGCTGCTCAAGAGGTCACTCCGCAGTACAGATCCCGCCCGCGGTGGTGCGGGTCAGCGGGCTATGGAGAGGGCGAAGGGGGTGAATCCGGTGGAGCGGATCACGTGCGGTACGAACAGGATCGCCGCCTCCGTTGCGCGGGCGGTCCGGATCCCGCCGAGGTCGGTGATCCATTCCTTGCGCCAGCCGAGGTCGGTGAGCAGTTCACGGACGGTCTGCTTGGCTTGCGGGTCTTCTCCGGAGAGGAAGGCGGTCGGCGGCTGGGTGAGCGTGGCCGGTGCGGTCATCACCGGGAAGAGCATGGTGTTGAGCGTTTTGACGACGTGGGTTTCGGGGAGCGCTTCCTGGAGCTGTTCGGCGAGGCTGGAGCCGGGGTAGATGAGGTCGGCGGGCAGGCCGTCCGGGCCGTCGGCGGTGGCGTTGGAGACGTCGACGAGGATCTTCCCGCGCAGTTCCTCGCGCAGGGCGGTGAGCCGTTCGAGGGAGCCGGCGCCCGGTGTGGCGTTGATGACGATCCGGGCCGTGCGGGCGGCGTCGGCGGCGGCTCCCGGCGTGCGGTCCGCCACCGTCACCTCATGTCCCGCCCGGGTGAGGGAGGTGGCCAGGTTTCCGCCGACGCGGCCGTTTCCGAGTACTGCGATCGTGGTCATGGTGTTCCGGTCCTTCGTGCGTCGTGTGCGGGTCGTGGTGTGCGGGTTCAGCGGGAGAGCGTGGCGACGGCCTGGGCGTGGACGCCGGGGGCGGTGGCCAGGAAGCTGTCGCTCTGCGGGGTCCAGGGGTGGC
>NZ_JBIASC010000020.1:0-91434 GCF_042890485.1 Streptomyces sp. NPDC002181
TCTCAACCAGGTTCCTCAGCCGTGCTGCTTCCCGCGACGGAGCTGGGGACGTTCATCCGTACGCGACTGGGGAGCTTAGCTCGTACGCCGACACCTAACGCCACATATGCCCCTGAAGGCATCTATGCGGCCTTGTATTACGCCCCCGAATGTTCCTGCACCCCATGCACGGCCCCCATCTCGCCACGAGAGGTCACTGCCATGGAAACCTTCGAACGCGCACGGCTGGACGCATACTTCTCCAAGGTCGCGGCCCAGTTCACCCCGGACGATCGGCCAGCATCGTTCCTGGTCACGCACCTGCTGCCCGAGCGGCCCTCCTTCGTCCGCGCGGTCGCCCAGATGACCACGCTGAAGGCAGTGCTGCCCAAGCCCAAGTCCATCAGCGCTGCTGCCCAGCGCGAGGTCGAGCACACAGTCCCGGTCGATGCCCTGACCCGCGGCCTGTTCACCGACCCCGACTCCGCCCTGGACTACCTCGAGTCCCGGGCCGCCGGCGAAACCCTCGCCCTGCTGGACGTTGGCGGATACTTCGCCCCCACCCTCGAGGCAGTGGACAGCCGCTTCACAGGCAGGATCGCCGGGGTGATCGAGGACACCGAGAACGGCCACCGCCGCTACGAGGACCTCAACAAACTGCCCTGCCCCGTCGTCTCGGTGGCCCGGTCGCCCCTGAAGGACCCCGAGGACTTCCTCGTCGGCCAATCCGTCGTCTTCTCCACCGAGGCCGTCATCCGCGGATGCGGCGACATCCTCCACGGCCGGCCCGCCCTCGTTCTCGGCTTCGGCAAACTCGGCTCCTCCATCGCCCGGCTCCTGCACGCCAAAGGCATTCAGGTCACCGTCTTCGACATCGACCCCGTCCGCCGCACCCAGGCTCTCTCCCAGGGCTTCACCGTCGCCCGCAGCCGTGAAGCCGCCCTGACTGGCGCCGGCCTGGTCCTTTGCGCGACCGGCGCGATCTCCCTGCGGGGCGAGGACTTCGCCCACCTCCGTAACGGCGCCTACATCGCCACTGTCACCAGCAGCGAGGACGAGCTGGACCTGAACGGACTGCCGGACGTCTACACCCGCACCACCGTCGGCGACCACGTCACCCGCTACCAGACCACCGGCCATTACTTCTATCTGGCGAACGGTGGCAACGCCGTCAACTTCATCCACGGCGCCAGCGTTGGGCCGTTCATCTTCCTGATCCAGGCCGAGATCCTCGCCGCGATCAGGATGCTCACCCGTGGAGACCTCGCCCCCGGCATCCACGAGGTCCCCCCGGCCGACCGCGCCGCCATCGCGGCGACCTGGCTCAACTACTTCAACAGGTGATCACCATGACCATCACAGCCGACCACATCCGCACCACCCTCACCGCTTACCTCGACCAGTACCCCGAGAGCAAGCGCGAACATGAGGTCATCCTCGGTCTCCTCGACGACGGCGACGACCTCACCAGCCGCAAGGCCTCGCCCGGACACGTGACTGCCGGCGCGATCCTCGTCCGCGCCGACGGCCGGATCCTGCACATTCTTCACAACGTCACCGGCAAGTGGCTGCTGCCCGGTGGCCACATCGAGCCGAACGACGACACCCTCCTCCAGGCCGCCGGTCGTGAACTCACCGAGGAGACCGGTATTCCGCCCCACGTGGTCACCCCACACTGCGAGACCCCCCTCCACGTCGACGTCCACCCCATCGACGCCAACCCCGCCAAGGACGAGCCAGCCCACCAGCACTTCGACTTCCGGTTCCTGTTCCGCACCACCGCCGACATCGGTGATCTCCAGACCGAAGAGGTCTCCGACGCCACCTGGCGCGAGCTCGACACCATCGCGGATCCGCAACTGCGACACCGCATCTCCGACGCCCTTCGCTGATCACCACCTGCATCACAGCCCCGGAACCGTCCCTGGCCGTCCTCGCGACAGGTCACACGGCCGGGGCTCTGTCACTTCTGCATCCTCTGCCCAGCCCAGTCCGGGGCAGGAGTAGAAGCCGCTCCGCACTCGACCACTCAGCCTGCTTCATCTCCATGCCGATTGGAACGCCATGCCATCCCGTGATTCTCCAACACCGTGAAGATCACACCTCCGCCACTGTCAGGCCGATTCTTATCGGCAGCACCGTCTGGGGTTTCTTTTCGGAACTTCAGCACGCGCTGAAGTGATTGGACAATGTTCTCCGGAGTCACTTTATTCGAAACGACCAGGGGGCATCCATCCGACACATCGGCGCCGACGGTGCACGGTTCGCCCAGCGACTCGATAACCAGGAACGAATCAGGTTCCTTCTGTCCGCCGGCCACGAGTAGATCCCAGACCTCCACGCCCCCAAGGCTATTGACCTCGTGCGGGCTGTCAGCAGTGACGCGAGAGCAATCCTGTGCGCACGGCTCGAGCAGATCGTTACGAGCAAATGCCAGTGCTGGGATCAAAACAGAGTCGTGCCACAGTTGTAGCTGCTGCGAATCCTCTTTAATTTCTTCACCGCCAGTAACGAACTCCCAGATGTCGCAAGTGAGTGGAGCCGCCAAATCCTCTGGCAGGAGAAGTAGGGATGCGTTTAGGATGCGACTCGAAGCAGCCCAGACTCGCATTGATTCTAGAGGGCGTGCCATGTCTGCTTTCCCTAGCCAGCTAGGCAGGTTAACAAGGGCTGTCACCAGTGCGGCCGGAGTGTCTGGTTCTGTGAGTAGCTGCCACCAGGGGCGCTGGCGGGGGATCTGGATTCCCTCGGCATAGAGAAACATCGCCACTGCTTCTGAGAGCAGCGAAGATTCCAGTACGGTAAGCCAATCCCGCCGCTTCCAAAAAAACTGAAGATCGAGGGCGGTGGGCTCCTCGCCCAGCTCCTGGAATCGCATAACTAGCATGCGGAGGCGTTCTTCGTCAGAAAGGGAATTGGGCAGGTAGCGGGCGGCCACGGTTGGATAGCGCTGCACGAGACGGTCGAGCTGATCTCGATCCCAAAGTCTCACCATGGGACGCGCAAACGCTCGAGTCCGTTCATCCACCCAGTCGCGCGTTGGGTTGCTGAACCTGCTATTGGTAGCAACCACGAGTACATCCAGTTCAGCTCGGGCACTTGCGTCTAGAACGGCTTGCTGAACCGCTCCACGTTCAACGGTACTGGACCTGCCCTTACATTCAGTCCACCAGGTCTGACGGTCCAGTTCCCCATCGGGGCCTGGGCGGTCAAAGACTGCCTCGAGGTCTCGGCCACCGTCTGAGGCGGTGATGCCGCTGGTGCTACCCGCGCGCCAAACAAGTCGATTTGCACCCATGGCGTCCAACAGTCCGTAGAGTAGTTCTTCTAGCTGAAGCCCTGAGACTTTTTCCCAGAGAATGCGAGTGACCGTACCTTGTGTTAATTCCTGGTTGAATGTCGGATTCTCGTTCAATGCACAGTCCTCTCTAGCTCACAGGATGATCGCTAAGGCTTGGCGGCAGGTAAGTGGATCTTCTTTCGGCCTCGCCCTTATTCTGTTCAAGTCCCGGCCCCTATCCGGGCGTCCGGCTTCGGGAAGCCGGGAGGGAACGGACGTTGCCAGCATCCGCGACCTGGGATCGAAGCCGTTCGATCTCAGCATGCTGGGCGGCGATCCGGGAGACGGCCAGCTTCTTGAACTCGGTCAGATCGGCCAGGGCCTCGTCCCGCTTGGCGACCCGGTCCTGGAGATCGGTGACCTGGGCTTTGAGGCGTTCGATCTGTGCCGCCCGCGGGTCGGTGATCTGCCCAGCCTGCTGCAGGGCCCGCAGCCGGCGCTCGAACTCTTCACCGAGGTGCTGGTAGGGGCCGGAGCGGACGGTTCCGTCGCGGTTCTTCTTGGGGTAAAACGCGGTGCGGCTGACTCCGGCCTGGTCTGCGAGGGTCTTGATGTCGCACTTTCCGCCGGGCGGCAGGTCTCCGGTCAGCAGTCGATCCATTGCAGCTCGGATGGATGCCTCGTTGCGGTTGCGGGTGTCTTCGGTGATGCGGGGCATCTCATTGCTCTCCGAGTCTGGTGTTGGCCGCGGTGATCTCGTTCACGATCTGCTGGGCCCGCTCGAGTTCGGGCCGCAGCCGTGCCTTCTCGGCCTTCGGGAACCGGGGGTTGTCCAGGAAGACGGTGTTGCTGGCTGCAGTGTTCTGCCACACGGGCAGGTGGCACGGATGGTGGGTGGCCTGCGGGCATCGGGCCGAGTCGCACAACCCGGCCAGAGGCTTGGTCGCGTTCGGCGTCCCGGCGAGCTTGAGGCACAGGGCCCTTGAGGGGTCCTGGAACCAGCAGTAGTTCGCTGTCTGCACGTGCAGGCTCTTGGCCCGTTGCTTGAGCAGCATCTCGAGACGACGGTCGTTGTCGAGAACGGCCGCGGGCCCCGGTTGATGTTCCTGGAGGACATCGTCGATGTGCTCGAACGCCTTGATCAGATCCCGTGCCCCCGGGCCCGCCGGCACGTTCCCGTTCCGGTAGTCGCGGTATGCGGCTTCCGTCAGTTCGAGGTGATGCTGTTCTTGCGCTCGCTCGACTTCCGCGAGGAGGGATCCCTGGGAGCCGCCGGGCTTGTGGGCGTACCCCTCTGTGGTGACCACCGACACGTGCTTGAGATGGATCTTGGCAGCGAGGAGACCGCCGGGACGGTGGGCCAAGGTCAGGGCAAGGGTGCGCCGGAGCATCCGCCCGTTGACAGGACCCGCGGGAATCGGGGCCAGGCCCAGCCGCTGGCCCTCGGGACTGTTGACCCAGTCGCGGAGACGTCCGTGGAGGAAGTCAGTGGGGGACATGGGGAAGACCTGCCCGTCGGCGGCGGCCTGATTGAGGCGGGCGGCCAGCTGCACGGCGCGATAGGCCGGCTCGAGGACCACCCACTCTGCCGGGACACCGCCCAGATCATGGCCCTTGATCAGCCGGGACTTGAGCCGGAACCGCTGGGTGTCTCCGGAGACGGTGACCGGGTCCTGCGGAGAGAGTGGTGTGAGCTCGTCGAGTTCGCTGGCCCGCATCCCGCTGATCGAGGCGACGAGGACGCGGCAGGCGGCCAAGACCAGGAATGCCAGGTCCCGCAGCTGCTGCCCGGTCAACGGCATGGTCCACGGCACTGGCGTCTCATCGCCGTACCGGGGGATGCAGGGCGCATCCCGTGCGAAGCCACCCGCAATCCCGACCTTCGTGACGGCGTCCTCGAGCATCGGACGAACAGATTCGACCAGCCGGTAGGGGAAGGCGGAGTAGTTCGTCCGCTCGTTGATAAGCCGACTCACATGGACGCGGACCAGCGGATCCTCCGGATCCGCCCCTTCGCCGATGCGTTTGGCCAGCAGGCGGCCATCCAGCTCCGGCAACGGCTGCCCCCGGCGTACGTAGGAGTCGACGATCTGGGAGAACGTCGCACCGGTCGTGCGCGAGATGCTCCGCATGGTGGACGAGGACCGGGTCTCAACCTCGTTGAGGAGCCGTTCGAACTCGGCGGCGACCAGGGGGCTAAGCGTCTCGGTGAGGTAGAGAGCGGCAGCGACGGTCGGCTGGAAAACCTCCTCGGCCACGGCTGGCACGGAGTTCTCCTGCTTGTTCTTCCAGCCCGCCACGTCCGTGAGAGCGAGCCCAGGCCACGGCACGAACCCCGGCCGGTATGAGGTCTTGCTGAACAGCTCTTGGTAGTAGCCCAGGTTCCGAACGGGCTGCAGGATGGTGAGCATCGTGCCAGCGCTGATCGGCCCCATTCCACGGGTTGGATGCGTGCGCTTCAGGCGCATCACACGGTAGACGTCGCAGTGTTCCTGCATCACCGCGGTGAGATCAGCCAGGCCCTGGGCGGTCAGGAAGTTCAGCCACCGAACCAACTGCACGCAGATGTTGAAGCAGCTGGTCGGCTTGTAGGCGGTGCGGGCGGCGTCCGGGATTGCCAGGACGAGCTCGTGATCGGGGACGGCCAGGGCGAAGATGTACTCCTTCGCCGTGAGCCGGAACGCTGGGTCGATGATCGTGCGGAAATCCAGCCGTCTGGTGTTGGACCTGGCGCTCTTGGGCATGTCCCGCACCCCGGTCAGGTCCCAGAAATCCTCATCGAAGTTCGGTCTGGGCCCGCCGGGCACGACCTCCCAGCCCGCTGAACGGCAAACGTCCAGTCCGGCGAACGGCGAGGCCGCGGCCCACTGCGCCGGTATGGGCCCGGCGGGCATTTCCACGACAGCACCGCGTGAGGCGTTCACAGGCTCATCTCCTCGGGCCGCAGCGGGAGCTCGGCATCGATGTCGTGGACTTCGGTGGATGCTGCTTGCAGTACCTGGGGCTGGAACCGGGGCAGGATCTCGTGGTCGAGCCGGTCCGCGTACGGGGCGAAGACAGCGAGGAACTGGTCAATGGTCATCTGCCGGGACTGCCGGGCGAAGTACGCCTTCAGCCGCAGCAGATTCGGCGCATGTCGGGGGAGGAACACCGACAGCGGACAGAGCAGGCACACCCAGGGCCGTGCGGGGCATGGCTTGCCCTTCGGCCCGTGCAGGCCGGCGAGCTGGTTCGAGCATGCGGCGGTGAAGACGTCCATCTCGCCGCCGAGCAACTCGGCCATGGCGCCTTCGTCCAGACCCAGCCGGGCCAACTCCTTCGGCACCGCGGCCGCGAACTGCGCCGCCTCTTCCTCATCAAGCACGACCGGAGGACGTGAACGCCGAAGAATGTCGCCCTGAGCGTCCTCGATGATCGCCTCTACCGACTCGGCCTGCGCCGGCGTGGTGGTAGAGACGTAGTGGCTGCCCTCCACGGTCGTTGAGTGGTTGGGGTCAATCCTGGTGCGTCCGGTCCAGCCCCGACGGGCGAGCATGTTGTGATAGGTCGTACGGATCCGCCCGGCGTGGAGTATCAGCCGATCACCGTCATCCGTTCGCAGGTCGAGTTCCGCGGCGACTTCCTTGCGAGCCTTCTTGCCGCTCGCGTGCGAGCTGATGGGCGAGAGCACACCAAGCCTGCTGCCGGGCTGGTCTGGAAGGGACTCACTGTTCAGGCTGATCCACACGTGCTCAGTGCACTCCGGTGGAGCGAACTTCCTCAGTGGCTCCACCAATTCCAGCCACGCGTCCAGCAGTCGGATGGCTCGGGAGGGAAGGCTGACACCTTCCGGGCCGCGACGGTTCTTCATGTAGTCCATCAGAAGCGTGCGGTCGCCGGCCCAGGTGAAGTCCTCCAGGCCAAGGCCCCGAACACCGTCCGGTACCACCCCGCTGTAGACGCCGAACAAGGTTCGTACCGTGTACGCCGCACGGACCGACGGGAACAGCGCCGAACGCACAGCGATGTACTGGGCACCCACTCCGTCTCGGAAGGCATCGCGTGTCACGCCCAGCACGGCCGCCGCATCCTTGACCTTCAGGGGCCCCTGGTCCAGAAGAAGAACGGCGAAGTTCTGGCGGTTCAGCCCGCCACTGGAAGGATCCGGGCCGAGGCATGCCAGGGCCACGGCCTCTCGGTGATTGGCCAGCATCCCCTTGACCCGCGCCCGCAAGCGCGACTCGAGCTGGCGCCACTCGTCATCGGTGTACGGGTCAAGCGGACTTCCACCAACGGGCTGCTTGACCGGCCGCCCGGCCAGATGCTTCCGCAGAGCGGGCTCCACCCGCTCTCCACACCCCTGCAGCAGCTTGCGTGTCCGCTGGACGCGAGTGCCGGTGGCGGACATCCAGTACCGCAGCATGAGCGGCTTGGTCAGTTCCTCCACGCCGCCACGGAAGCCGGTGTCGTGGAGTTCGTCAACCATCCGCCGAATCGTGGAGGCGTACTGGACCGCGCCGATGCGACGGCTGACGTCACCCAGTGGGTGGATCAGCTGGACCATGCCGAGCGCGAGGTCCTCCGTGAGCCTGGGGTTCGGCGTCTTGTCCAGCATGGCTGTCCACGCGGTGCGGTTGGGGAAGATGCACTCAACTCGCAACGGATCGTGCTCGATCCGGGTCACCATGCTGCGTCATCTCCTTCGTCATCGAACTCGGCGGCGGCCTCCGCCGCCGATTCCCCGTCGTATTTGTTGGCCCCGCGGTAGAAGTCCCGGTAGACCCGATGGACATCGAGACGCTGGAGGTAGATTTCCGTCGTCGTCACGCTCGCGTGCCCGAGCAGGTCACGCAGCACCAGCATCGGGTCCTGCTTGGTCAGGTAGAGCGCGAGTGCCGCGTCCTCGTCCACGTCGGCGATCAGAGCTGCGGCCCGCGCGTAGTGGCCCTTGACCAGCTTCTCCAGGGTGGCCATGGCGAAGGTGTGCCGGAGCAAGTGCGGGCCCACCGTCGGGAAGCGAGGCTCGAAGTCGCGCCGGATGCGCACGGATGTGCGGCGGAACGTCGTCGCCCAGTCAGTGAACGGGCTGCCGTTGGACTGAACCGCGTTGATCGCGGGAGTTCCCTCTGGCGTCACTAGCTGCAACCGCTCTTCCGGCGTCAGCTTCCGCCACGACACCCGCCGGCCATCGATCTTCGCTCCCTCCCAGTCCGGCGCCGAGATGACCAGGCGAGGTCCCAGCCGCTGATCTGGGACGTACTCGCGCCCGAGCAGGACAGCAGCCCTGTCCAGCTCGATGTACTGCCAGAACTCCTCCAGGGCTTCGTAACTCACCCAGGTCTCACGGGCCTTCTTGCCCTTCGTGATCTGAGCGGCCAGCGGGAATCGGACCGGTACCGTACTGCGGCGCGGCGGAAGTCCCGGAAGCTCGTACGTCAGCAGGTGGGTGAACTCCTGAGCGCGTAGACCGCTTGAGATCACCAGCCGCCCCATGGCGGCGTTGCGCCCGAGGTGACGCCCCCGGAAGCCGTCAGGTTCGCCGTCCGGACCGAGACCACCCAAACCCTGCAGAAACAGCCGCCGGAAGTCGGCATCGAGGTACTTCACCTTGGAGTGGGCCTTCGCCCGCCGAAGGGTCGCGGTGTTCCGGCGCGTCTGCTGTACTCCGGCCTCCGTGTACCGCCTGACCACGGCATACGTGAACGGCTGTGCGGAGCAAAAGCCCTGGTCAACCGCCCAGGCGTAGAAGCGGGCCACCGTGTTCACGTTGAGGTCCCACGTGCCCTCATCCCACCGGGCAGCCAACGGGCCGGAGAATCGGTACTCAGAGAAGGCGCTCAGTGCTGACCGCAACTCATCGCGGTCACTGAACGGATTGACGCCCCGCTCGGCAAGGAACTCCAGCCAACTGCGTAGGGCATGGGCGTACGTCTTCCACGTCAGACGCCCCGGAGCCCCGCTGACCGGAAGCTCCCGCAGCCACAGATTCGCAACCGCCGCCGGCCGCAAAATCCCGTCCTCCTCCAGAAGCAGATCGTCATCAATGAGTACGGGCATGCCATCCGGAATTAATGGCCGCCTACCAAGGCCCCATGAGGCCCAGTTATTTGAGCTGAAGAAGGTCAGATGCACGCTTGGAGGCTACGTATCCGACACACTTCGATGCAACGGTTTTCGAAGATCTGCAACGAATGGACTGACGTCCTATGCGACACGGCAACTAAGCAGGGATTCCTTCTGAATACGCCATGGGCACGATCGCGGCCTGTGCATTCGCTGCCGTTCTGTACAAGGTGGTGACGAGTGACGCGGTCTCGACGGCACTTCAGTCGACCATCGGGAAGGCACTCGATGTGCCGTTCTGAGGGAAAGCGCCGGGGGCCGGGCGACCGGGGATATGTGACGGCGGAGGCCGCCCTGGTGATTCCCGCCCTGGTGCTCTTCGCGGCACTGCTGGTGTGGGCGCTGATGGCGGCGGCCGGGCAGATCCGGTGCGTGGACGCGGCCCGGGCCGGAGCCCGGGCGGCGGCCCGCTCGGAGCCGCCGGGCGTGGCGGAGGCGGCGGCCCGGGCGGCCGCCCCGCCGGGGGCGCGGGTGGGGCTGGAGCGGGAGGGGGACCTGTGGCGGGTCCGGGTCTCCGCGCCGGCCCCGGGCCCGGGCGGGCTGCCGGTGCGGCTCGGCGCTCAGGCGGTGGCCCTGGCCGAGGACAGCGTGGGGCCGCCGCCATGAGCCGGGACCGGGGGTCGGCGACGGTGTGGGCGGCGCTGGTGGCGACGGTGCTGGGGGCGGTGTTCGGCGGGGTGCTGCTGCTCGGCCAGGCCGTCGTGGCCCGGCACCGGGCGGCGGCCGCCGCCGACCTGGGCGCCCTCGCGGCGGCCGCGACCTGGACCCACGGCCCGGAAGCCGCCTGCGCGGCGGCGCGCCGGGTCGCGGGGGCCCAGGGCGCGGCGGTGACCGCCTGCGTCGTCCAGGGCGAGGTCGTCGAGGTGTCGGCCCGCCCCGCGACCGGCCCGTTCACCCCGGCGATCCGCGCCCGCGCGGGTCCGCCCGTGTCCGGCCCCGGTGGGTCCGGGGCCCGTACGGCTCCTGCGGCGGCCCGTGCGGGCCGTGCGGGCTCCGGCCGGGAGGGCCCGGCCGGAGCCGGCCCCGGCCGGCCTGGGCTCCCCGTACGGGCGTCAGGCGGGCGGGGCCTCGGCCAGGAGACGGGTCAGGAGGCGGATCGCGCCGCGCTTGTGGAGGGGGTCGTTGCCGTTGCCGCACTTGGGGGACTGGATGCAGGACGGGCAGCCGGCCTCGCATTCGCAGGCGGCGATGGCGTCGCGGGTGGCCGTCAGCCAGGCTCGGGCCGTGTGGAAGGCCCGCTCCGCGAATCCGGCGCCGCCGGGGTGGCCGTCGTAGACGAACACGGTCGGCAGGAGCGTGTCGGGATGCAGCGGGACGGAGACCCCGCCGATGTCCCAGCGGTCGCAGGTGGCGAACAGCGGGAGCAGGCCGATGGAGGCGTGCTCGGCGGCGTGCAGGGCGCCGCCGAGGATCTCCGGGTTGATCCGGGCCTCGTCGAGCTGGTCCTCGGTCACGGTCCACCACACGGCCCGGGTGCGCAGGGTGCGGGGCGGCAGGTCCAGCTTGGCCTCGCCGAGCACCTCACCGGTGATCAGCTTGCGGCGCAGGTACGAGACGACCTGGTTGGTCACCTCGACCGAGCCGAAACAGAGCCGCGCCGGGCCCCAGGGGATCTCGGTCTCGGTCTCCAGGACGGAGATGGCGGTGGTGTCGCGCGCGGTCGTCGAGAACGGCGGGCTGGACTCCTCGACCAGGGCCACCGAGTCCTCCAGGTCCAGGTGCTTCACCAGATAGGTGCGGCCCTGGTGGAGGTGGACGGCCCCGTCGTGGACGGCGGTGTGGGCCGCAGACTCGTCGACCGTGCCCAGCAGGCGCCCCGTGGCCGCCTCGACGATCTGCACGGGGCGGCCGCCCTCCCCCCGGATGTCTGTCAGGTCCGAGGCCCTCTCCCGGCGGGTCCAGTGCCAGCCCGACGCCCGGCGGCGCAGCAGTTTGGCCGTCTCCAGCTGCGGGATGAGCTCCGCGGCCGCCGGACCGAACAGGGCGAGGTCCACCTCCGTCAGCGGGAGCTCGGCGGCGGCCGCGCACAGGTGCGGGGCGAGGACGTACGGGTTGTCCGGATCCAGGACCGTGGCCTCCACCGGCCGGCGGAACAGGGCCTCCGGATGGTGGACGAGATAGGTGTCCAGGGGGTCGTCCCGGGCGATCAGCACGGCCAGGGCGCCCCGGCCCGAGCGCCCGGCCCGGCCCGCCTGCTGCCACAGGGAGGCCCGGGTGCCCGGGTACCCGGTGATCAGGACGGCGTCCAGGCCCGAGACGTCCACGCCCAGCTCCAGGGCCGTGGTGGCGGCCAGGCCGAGCAGCTCGCCGGAGTGCAGGGCCCGCTCCAGCGCCCGGCGCTCCTCGGGCAGGTAGCCGCCCCGGTAGGCCGCGACCCGCCGGGGCAGGGACCGGTCCACCTCGGCCAGCCGCTCCTGGGCGATCACCGAGATCAGCTCCGCGCCGCGCCGGGAGCGGACGAAGGCGACCGTACGGACCCCCTGGACGACCAGGTCGGTCAGCAGGTCGGCGGTCTCCGCAGTGGCGGTGCGGCGCACCGGCGCGCCCTTCTCGCCCCGCAGCTCGGTCAGCGGGGGCTCCCACAGGGCGAAGACGACCTCGCCGCGCGGGGAGGCGTCGTCGGCGACCTCCAGGACGGGCATGCCCGTCAGCCGGGACGCGGCGGCCGCCGGGTCGCTCGCGGTGGCCGAGGCCAGGAGGAAGACCGGATCGGCGCCGTAGCGGGCGCACAGCCGCCGCAGGCGGCGCAGCACCTGGGCCACGTGGGAGCCGAAAACGCCCCGGTAGGTGTGGCACTCGTCGATGACCACGTAGCGCAGCGCGCGCAGGAAGGAGGACCAGCGGGGGTGGGCGGGCAGGATCCCCCGGTGCAGCATGTCGGGGTTGGTGAGCACGTAGTTCGCGTACTGGCGCACCCATTCGCGTTCCTCGACCGGCGTGTCGCCGTCGTAGACGGCGGGCCGGACCGCGTTGCCGAGGGGCGCGGCCAGCTCCCGTACGGCGCGCCGCTGGTCGGCCGCCAGCGCCTTGGTCGGGGCCAGGTAGAGGGCGGTGGCCCCGCGTCCGTTCGGGGCCTCGGCGCCGTCCGCGAGGGCGGAGAGCACGGGCGCCAGGTAGGCCAGCGACTTGCCGGAGGCGGTGCCGGTGGCGACGACCACCGAGTGGCCGTCCAGGGCGTGCTCGGCGGCCGCGGCCTGGTGTTCCCACGGATGTTCGATGCCCGCCGCCTGGATCGCGGCTACGACATCCGTTCGGATGCGGTCGGGCCAGACTGCATGACGACCCTCCCGAGGGGGCAAGTGCTCCGTATGGGTGATGCGCGCAGCTCGAGAAGGCCCCCGTGAGAGCCGGTCCAGGACCGTGCCGGGAGTGGGTCGAGGGTCCTCGGGTGCCGTGGGCCGACCGGGACGGTGAGTATTGGCCATTGGAACCGAGTGTGTCACCGGCGTGCGGGACAATGGTCGGAAGGCGTCGTGCGCGCCTGCCGGTAAGTGATTGAATGCCATCGCGGCAGCCAATCCCTCCCCTGCCTACGGGTGGGGAGGCCCCTGGGGGGCGCCGCTCGATAGCAAGGTGCTGGAGGATCCGTGGACCTGTCCCTGTCGACTCGCACTGTCGGCGACCGTACGGTCGTGGAGGTCGGTGGCGAGATTGATGTGTATACCGCGCCCAAGCTGCGCGAGCAGTTGGTCGAGTTGGTGAACGACGGCAGTTACCACCTGGTGGTCGACATGGAGCGAGTGGACTTCCTCGACTCCACCGGGCTTGGTGTGCTGGTGGGAGGTCTCAAGCGCGTCCGTGCGCACGAGGGCTCGCTGCGTCTGGTGTGCAACCAGGAGCGCATCCTGAAGATTTTCCGCATCACCGGCCTGACGAAGGTGTTCCCGATCCACACGACCGTGGAAGACGCCGTCGCAGCCACCGACTGACGGCTTCACCCTCCGGGGCGCCGTGAGGCGCCGCGGGGGGAGCCGAAGAGGAGCGGGGGCGCGGGCCGAGGGCGGTCCGGGCCTCTGTAAGGCACGCCCGTAGTCCGAGGGGGACGCGCATGGCCACCGTTGAACTGCGCTTCAGCGCCCAGCCCGAACACGTCCGGACGGCCCGCCTCGTCGCGGCCGCCGTGGCGCGGCGGGCCGGCGTGGACGAAGCCGTGCTCGACGAGGTCCGCCTCGCCGTGGGCGAGGCCTGCTCGCGCGCCGTCGGTCTGCACCTCAGCAACGGGCTGACCGCGCCCGTCCGGGTGGTCCTGACCGAGGAGGAGAAGCTGTTCTCCATCGAGGTCGGCGACGAGGTGCCCGGACCGGCCGGCGGCCCGGAGGGCACCGTGTCCGGCATCGACGCCACCCTGGACCCGGACACCGAGACCGAGGACGAGATGGGCCTCGCGGTGATCAGCGGGCTCGTCGACGACGTCGAGGTGACGAGCGGGGAGGGGGGCGGGACCATCCGGATGAGCTGGCCCGTGTCCGGGGCGTCGGATCGCCCGTAGTCCTGCCGGTCCTGCCTGCCTCGACCGTCCTGCGAATCCTGCCGGTCGTGCGAATCCTGGCGGTCTCGACGGTCTCGACGGCCCCGTCAGGCCGGGCAGTCCCGTGGGCTCCGCACATCCCGCCGGTCCCACGCTTCCCATAGCCCGGAGATTTTTCCGATCTTCATCAAGGCCCTGCTGAGCAGGGCCTTTTTTCATACCCCGCAGCATTTCCTAGATCAATGATCAGGCGTCAATGCCTTTGTCCCATTACCCCTTTCGAGGGTAATGGAGTGACGCGATCTATTGCTGAGGAGCAAGAGAAGGCCAATTCCGTTTCCTGCGCACTGTTTTGATCGGGGAGACCTCCCTACAATCCGTCCACATCTTGAGCTCATCACGTCAAGGAGGACGAATGACGGGGCTCTTCACCCCCAACGCGCCGGTCGGAAACTCCGATCTGGCAGCCGCCGTACTCACCGATGACAATCGGCTCATCGTCATGGTGATCGCGGCCGTGGCACTTGCCGCACTCGTCGTCGCGCAGATCCTGGTCCGCCAGGTACTCGCCGCCGACGAGGGAACCGACAGCATGAAGAAAATCGCAGCCGCCGTCCAGGAAGGCGCCAACGCCTACCTCGGCCGGCAGCTGCGCACCCTCGGGATCTTCGCCGTCGTCGTGTTCTTCCTGCTCTTCCTGCTCCCCGCCGACGACTGGACCCAGCGGGCGGGGCGTTCCGCCTTCTTCCTCGTGGGCGCCCTCTTCTCGGCGGCCACCGGCTACATCGGCATGCGCCTCGCGGTCCGCGCCAACGTGCGCGTCGCCGCCGCGGCGCGCGAGGCGACCCCCGCCGAGGGCGAGCCCGCCAAGGACCTCACCGACGTCTCGCACAAGGCCATGCGGATCGCCTTCCGCACCGGCGGCGTCGTCGGCATGTTCACCGTCGGCCTCGGCCTGCTCGGCGCCTCCTGCGTCGTCCTGGTCTACGCCGCCGACGCCCCCAAGGTCCTGGAGGGCTTCGGCCTCGGCGCCGCCCTGATCGCGATGTTCATGCGCGTGGGCGGCGGCATCTTCACCAAGGCCGCCGACGTCGGCGCCGACCTGGTCGGCAAGGTCGAGCAGGGCATTCCGGAGGACGACCCGCGCAATGCCGCGACCATCGCCGACAATGTGGGCGACAACGTCGGCGACTGCGCCGGCATGGCGGCCGACCTCTTCGAGTCGTACGCCGTGACCCTCGTGGCCGCACTGATCCTCGGCAAGGCCGCCTTCGGCGACCTCGGCCTGGCCTTCCCGCTGATCGTCCCCGCGATCGGCGTGGTCACCGCCATGATCGGCATCTTCGCGGTCTCCCCGCGCCACTCCGACCGCAGCGGAATGACCGCCATCAACCGCGGCTTCTTCATCTCCGCCGTGATCTCGATGGTCCTGGTGGCGATCGCCGTCTTCGTCTACCTCCCGTCCAGCTACAAGGACCTGATCGGCGTCGAGAACGCCACGATCACCAACCACGAGGGCGACCCGCGCATCCTGGCCCTCGTCGCCGTGGCGATCGGCATCCTGCTCGCGGCCCTGATCCAGCAGCTGACCGGCTACTTCACCGAGACCAACCGCCGTCCCGTCCGGGACATCGGCAAGTCCTCCCTGACCGGCGCGGCCACCGTCATCCTCGCCGGCATCTCCATCGGCCTGGAGTCCGCCGTCTACACGGCGCTGCTCATCGGCCTCGGCGTGTACGGGGCGTTCCTGCTCGGCGGCACGTCGATCATGCTCGCGCTCTTCGCGGTGGCCCTCGCCGGCACCGGCCTGCTCACCACCGTCGGCGTCATCGTCGCCATGGACACCTTCGGGCCCGTCTCCGACAACGCCCAGGGCATCGCCGAGATGTCCGGCGACGTCGAGGGCGCCGGTGCGCAGGTCCTGACCGACCTGGACGCCGTCGGCAACACCACCAAGGCCATCACCAAGGGCATCGCGATCGCCACCGCCGTGCTGGCCGCGGCCGCGCTGTTCGGCTCGTACAGCGACGCCATCGCCAACGCGGTCAAGGAAGTCGGCGCCAAGGCCGGGGAGATGAACCTCAGCCTGGACATCGCCCAGCCCAACAACCTGGTCGGCCTGATCCTGGGCGCGGCGGTCGTGTTCCTGTTCTCCGGCCTCGCCATCAACGCCGTCTCCCGCTCCGCGGGCGCCGTCGTCTACGAGGTGCGCCGCCAGTTCCGCGAGCACCCCGGGATCATGGACTACACCGAGAAGCCCGAGTACGGGCGCGTCGTGGACATCTGCACCAAGGACGCGCTGCGCGAGCTCGCCACGCCCGGCCTGCTCGCCGTCCTCACCCCGATCGCGGTCGGGTTCTCGCTCGGCGTCGGCGCGCTCGGCTCGTTCCTCGCGGGCGCCATCGGCACCGGCACCCTGATGGCCGTCTTCCTCGCCAACTCCGGCGGCGCGTGGGACAACGCGAAGAAGCTCGTCGAGGACGGCCACCACGGCGGCAAGGGCAGCGAGGCCCACGCCGCGACCGTCATCGGCGACACGGTCGGCGACCCGTTCAAGGACACCGCGGGTCCCGCGATCAACCCGCTGCTCAAGGTCATGAACCTGGTGGCGCTGCTGATCGCCCCGGCGGTCGTGCAGTTCAGCTACGGCCCCGACACGAGCGCGACCGTGCGCGCGATCGTCGCGGTCTTGGCCATCGCCGTCATCATCGGCGCGGTGTACATCTCCAAGCGCCGCGGCATCGCGGTCGGGGACGACACGGAGGGCGAAGGCGCGCCCGCCGAGCGGGCGGCCCAGCAGGCCGATCCCGCGGTGGTTTCCTGACCCGAGCGGTGACCCTCGGAGGGGCCTGCGGGCCCGGTCGGGCCGAGGACTCGAAGGTACGCCCGAACGGCGGACAGGCGGCGCGGACTGACGCGCCGTCTGTCCGCCTTTCTGCGTGCCCGGATGGCGGGCGTGTATCTTCCGGGCCGAGAGCCTTCGAAGGGACCAATCCGGTGAACAAGAAGTTTGCGGCCGCGGTGTCCGGCGGTGCGGTACTGATGCTCGTGCTGTCCGGTTGCGGCGGCGACGACGGGGATGAGAAGGCCAACGCCTGGGCCAAGAAGGTCTGCGACAAGTGGCAGCCCGAGCTGAAGAAGATCGAGACCGCCAACGCGGACATCAAGCGGGTGGCGACCGAGAGCAGCAAGCCCGAAGAGGTGCAGACGACCGACTCGGCGGCGTTCGGGACCATGTCCGCGTCGTACAAGGCGATGGGAACCGCCCTCCAGGGCGCGGGGGTTCCGCCGGTCAAGGACGGTCAGACGACGCAGGCCGCGGCGATCAAGGGCTTCGAGGAGTCCTCCAAGGGCTACGCCGACCTGAAGACGAAGATGGAGGGTCTGGACCCGAAGGACCAGACGAAGTTCGCCGACGGCCTCAAGGAGGTGGCCGGCGGACTCGACGCGGCCACCCAGGGCGGCAAGAACGCGCTCAGCACACTCAAGACGGGCGGCCTGGACAAGGCGATGAACGGCCAGAAGGGCTGCCAGGTGGCGGCGCCCTCGGCATCTCCGAAGTGAGGTAGCCCGCGGCAGCCGGCCGTACGGGGGCTCGGGGCGGACGGGTTCCGGGGAAACCGGCCGCCCCGGCGCGTGCATCGTCGGCAACAGCGGCCGCGCGGCATACGCATCGGGGGCGGCAGCCGACACAATGGTTCGGTGAGTACCACCAGCCTTCCCTCGCCCGACCGCGCCGCCGAGCTCCGCACGGCCCTGCTCGCCGCCGGCTTCACCGCCGACGGCCTGCTCGACCTGCTCGGCGCCCCCGCCTACGCCGCGCTGGCCCGCAGTGAGACGGTCCCCGCCCTGCGCGCCACGCGCGGCGGCGGGGACGGCCCGCTCGCGAGCCTGGTCCGGCTGTTCCTGCTCCAGCAGCCGGAGCCGTACGTGAACGCCGCCCGGGCGCTGCCCGTCGAGACCGCGCTGGCGGACGGCTGGCTGCGCCGCGAGGGCGACGAGCTGCACGCCACCGTCGACGTGCGCCCGTACGGCGGCCCCGACGGCGAGGACTGGTTCATCGTCTCCGACCTCGGCTGCGCCGTCGGTGGGGCCGGCGGGATCGGCAGCCGCGAGGAGGGCGTCGTCCTCGGCGTCGGCGGGGCCTCCACCACCCTGGCCGGGATCACCGTCCGCACCCCGGTCGGCAGCGCCCTCGACCTCGGCACCGGATCCGGCATCCAGGCCCTGCACGCCGCCCGGCACGCCACCCGGGTCACCGCGACCGACGTCAACCCCCGGGCCCTGGACTTCACCCGGCTGACCCTGGCGCTGTCCGGCGCCCAGGAGGCCGAGCTGCTTCAGGGGTCGCTGTTCGAGCCGGTCGGCGGGGCCACGTACGACCTGATCGTGTCGAACCCGCCGTTCGTGATCTCCCCCGGCGCCCGGCTGACGTACCGCGACGGCGGGATGGGCGGCGACGACCTGTGCCGGACCCTCGTCCAGGAGGCCGGCGCGCACCTCAACCCCGGCGGGTACGCGCAGTTCCTCGGCAACTGGCAGCACGTGGAGGGCGAGGACTGGCACGACCGGGTCCGGGCCTGGGTGCCGCGCGGCTGCGACGCGTGGATCGTGCAGCGTGACGTGCAGGACGTCACGCAGTACGCGGAGCTGTGGCTGCGCGACGCGGGCGACCACCGCACGGACCCGGCCGAGTACGCGCGGCGGTACGAGGACTGGCTGGACGAGTTCGAGGCGCGCAAGACCAAGGCCGTCGGCTTCGGCTGGATCACCCTGCGGCGCAGCGACGCGGCCGAGCCGTCGATCGTGGTCGAGGAGTGGCCGCACTCGGTGGAGCAGCCGCTCGGCGATGCCGTCGTGGCCCACTTCGCCCGCCAGGACTACCTGCGCGACCACGACGACGCGGCCCTGCTGGAGGCGCGCTTCGTGCTGGCGGCGGAGGTCGTCCAGGAGCAGGTCGGCGCGCCCGGCGCGGAGGATCCGGAGCACGTGGTCCTGCGGCAGAACCGCGGGATGCGCCGCGCGACCAAGGTCGACACGGTCGGGGCGGGCTTCGCGGGAGTGTGCGACGGCTCACTCACGGCGGGCCGGATCCTGGACGCGATCGCGCACCTGGTGCAGGAGGATCCCGTGGTGCTGCGCGACCGGACTCCGGAGGCGATCAGGGTCCTGGTCGAGCAGGGATTCCTGGAGCCGGCCGAGGGCTGACGGGGCTCCGGCGAGCGTGGCCGAAACCGGCGGGTAACCCGGGGTTCGCGGGCCACCGCACGGTGGGCGGAAGGCCCGCGCCCGGGGGTGCGTACGCGTCCCGGCGGGCGGGGTCCGGGGGGATCCGTACGGGATCCGCCGAACGGCCGGGGAGCAGGTGGGAGTAAGGGGGGAGCGGCATGGAGGGCGGTCCGGCGATCATCGCGGCGGCCGTCTTCCCGGCCGTTCGCAACGGCTCTCCCGGGCCGGACGGGGGCGTGCGCGGCGCGCCGGGCGCCGGTGGCCGAGGGTGTGCGCCCCGCCGTGGCCGTACCGCTGGTACCGCTCGCCGCAGGGACCTCCACGCCGCGCGGCGTCCGGAGTTCCGTACGACGGTGGTCACGGGCCGGCCGCGGGGCCGGTCACGAGCCGACCGGAGCCTGATCGGACCTGATCACCGGTTCGGGACCGGCCCGTCCGCCGACGCGGCCACCGACGCGGTCACCGACACGGGCGCCGACGCGGTCACCGGCGCGCCGACCCGCCCGGTTCCGCGACGTAAACGGGACGTCAGACGGGGTGCGGAGGCGGGGCCAGACGGCCCCCTGGCCACCCGGCCCGGTGATCGCTACGGGTCCGGCGCGGTATCCGGGCGGCAGAAATGGCACTTGTCGGGTTACCGTTCGAGTGGCCGTTGCGGGCTTCCGCCGTTTGACACGGGGGCGGGTTGTACCGTCACACTCCGCAGCGTCGCCGTACCGCGACCGAGTGCCGACCGGAGAGAAGAGCCAAGTTGTCCCCGACTAGCGAGACCGCAAAGGGCGGCCGCCGACTCGTCATCGTCGAGTCCCCTGCCAAGGCGAAGACGATCAAGGGCTACCTCGGCCCCGGATACGTCGTCGAGGCGAGCGTCGGGCACATCCGCGACCTCCCCAGCGGCGCGGCCGAGGTCCCCGACAAGTACACGGGCGAGGTCCGCCGCCTCGGCGTCGACGTCGAGCACGACTTCGCGCCGATCTACGTGGTCAACGCGGACAAGAAGGCCCAGGTCAGGAAGCTCAAGGAGCTGCTGGCCGAGTCCGACGAACTCTTCCTCGCCACCGATGAGGACCGCGAGGGCGAAGCCATCGCGTGGCACCTGCAGGAAGTCCTCAAGCCCAAGGTCCCCGTCCACCGGATGGTCTTCCACGAGATCACCAAGGACGCGATCCGCGACGCCGTCGCCAACCCGCGCGAGCTCAACCAGCGCATGGTCGACGCCCAGGAGACCCGCCGCATCCTCGACCGCCTCTACGGCTACGAGGTCTCGCCGGTCCTGTGGAAGAAGGTCATGCCGAAGCTGTCGGCGGGCCGCGTCCAGTCGGTGGCCACCCGCCTCGTCGTCGAGCGGGAGCGCGAGCGCATCGCCTTCCGCTCCGCCGAGTACTGGGACCTGACCGGAACCTTCTCCACCGGCCGCGCCGGTGACGCCTCCGACCCCTCGACGCTGGTCGCCCGCCTGAACACGGTGGACGGCAAGCGCGTCGCGCAGGGCCGCGACTTCGGCTCGAACGGGCAGCTCAAGAGCGAGGTGCTGCACCTCGACGAGGCGAACGCGCGGGCGCTGGCCGCCGCGCTGGCGGACGCCTCGTTCGCCGTCCGCTCGGTCGAGTCCAAGCCGTACCGCCGCTCCCCGTACGCGCCCTTCCGCACGACGACGCTCCAGCAGGAGGCCTCGCGCAAGCTGGGCTTCGGCGCGAAGGCGACGATGCAGGTGGCGCAGAAGCTGTACGAGAACGGCTTCATCACCTACATGCGTACCGACTCCACCACGCTGTCCGACACCGCGGTGTCGGCGGCGCGGGCGCAGGTCACGCAGCTCTACGGGGCCGACTACCTGCCGGAGAAGCCGCGCGTCTACGCCGGCAAGGTCAAGAACGCGCAGGAGGCCCACGAGGCGATCCGTCCCTCGGGTGATCGTTTCCGCACGCCGGCCGAGACGGGTCTGACCGGCGACCAGTTCCGCCTGTACGAGCTGATCTGGAAGCGGACCGTCGCCTCCCAGATGAAGGACGCGGTCGGCAACAGCGTCACCGTGAAGATCGGCGGCCGGGCCTCCGACGGACGCGACGCCGAGTTCAGCGCCTCCGGCAAGACGATCACCTTCCACGGGTTCATGAAGGCGTACGTCGAGGGCGCGGACGACCCGAACGCCGAGCTCGACGACCGCGAGAAGCGCCTGCCGCAGGTCGCGGAGGGCGACGCGCTGTCGGCCGAGGAGATCACGGCGGACGGGCACTCCACCAAGCCGCCGGCCCGCTACACCGAGGCCTCGCTGGTCAAGGAGCTCGAAGAGCGCGAGATCGGCCGCCCGTCGACGTACGCGTCGATCATCGGCACGATCCTCGACCGCGGATACGTCTTCAAGAAGGGCACGGCGCTCGTGCCGTCCTTCCTGTCGTTCGCCGTGGTGAACCTGCTGGAGACGCACTTCGGGCGGCTCGTCGACTACGACTTCACCGCGAAGATGGAGGACGACCTCGACCGCATCGCGCGGGGCGAGGCCCAGTCCGTGCCGTGGCTGAAGCGGTTCTACTTCGGCTCCGAGGACGCGTCGGAGGTCGTGCCGGCCGACGGCGACCACCTCGGCGGCCTGAAGGAGCTGGTCACGGACCTCGGCGCGATCGACGCCCGGGAGATCTCCTCCTTCCCGGTCGGCGAAGGCATCGTGCTGCGCGTCGGCCGCTACGGGCCGTACGTGGAGCGCGGCGAGAAGGACGCGGAGGGCCACCAGCGCGCCGACGTTCCGGACGACATGGCTCCGGACGAGCTGACGATCGAGTACGCGGAGGAGCTCTTCGCGAAGCCGAGCGGCGAGTTCGAGCTGGGCAAGGACCCGGTGAGCGGGAACCAGATCGTCGCGAAGGACGGTCGCTACGGGCCGTACGTGACGGAGATCCTCCCCGAGGGCACCCCGAAGACCGGCAAGAACGCGGTCAAGCCGCGGACGGCCTCGCTCTTCAAGTCCATGAGCCTGGACACGGTCACCCTCGACGAGGCGCTGAAGCTGATGTCGCTGCCGCGCGTGGTCGGCGCGGACGCGGAAGGCGTGGAGATCACGGCCCAGAACGGCCGCTACGGCCCGTACCTGAAGAAGGGCACGGACTCGCGGTCGCTGGAGACCGAGGACCAGCTGTTCTCGATCACCCTGGACGAGGCCCTCGCGATCTACGCCCAGCCGAAGCAGCGCGGGCGCGCCGCTGCCAAGCCGCCGCTGAAGGAGCTGGGCACGGACCCGGTCAGCGAGAAGCCGGTGGTCGTCAAGGACGGCCGCTTCGGACCGTACGTGACGGACGGCGAGACGAACGCGACGCTGCGGCGGGACGACGACGTCGAGACGATCACGCCGGAGCGCGGCTACGAGCTGCTGGCGGAGAAGCGCGCCAAGGGCCCGGCCAAGAAGACGGCGAAGAAGGCCCCGGCCAAGAAGGCGCCCGCGAAGAAGGCCACGGCGACCAAGGCCGCCACGGCGAAGAAGACGGCGGCGAAGACGACGACGGCGAAGAAGACCGCCGCCAAGAAGACGACGACGGCGAAGAAGACGGTGGCCAAGAAGGCGGCGGCCGCCGCCCCCGCGTCGGACGACTGACCGCCCCCCGGGCCCGTGCGGATCGCACGGGCCCGGGGCCTTCGCGCCGCGGTGGGGCCGGGGTCACACCGGATGGTCATCCACAGGCTCCGCAGCTGCCAGGCGCAGCGGATAGGCTGGGCGGATGACGCGAGCCGAGCAGCCAACGGTCGTGACCGCCCCCGCGAACCCCACCTACGACGAAGCCCTCGCCGCGGATTCCCGCGAGCGTGCGGTGCGCGCCCTGCTGCGCACCCCCAGACTGCGTCGGTTGTGGAGCGCCCAGCTGGTGAGCGGCATCGGAGACGCCCTCGCCCTGCTGGTGCTGGTGCTGCTGGCCTTTCAGATCGCCGTCTCCGAAGAGACCTTCGGCAGCGGCTACCAGGGCTGGGCCCTCACCATCGCCGCCGTCTTCGGGGTCCGGATCCTCGCCACCCTGATCTTCGGCGCCGTCCTGCTCGGTCCGCTGGCAGGCCTCCTCGCCCCGAAGGAGGCCGGCGGCAGGCTGGACCGCCGCTGGACGATGCTCGGCGCCGACGGGATCCGGCTCGGCCTGTTCGTCGTCGCCCCGCTCTGGCTCGACTGGATCCCGGCCCACGCGCTGACCGCGCTGCTGGCCACCGTCTTCGTCTCCGGCGTCGCAGAGCGGCTGTGGACCCTGGCCAAGGACAGCGCGGCCCCCGCCCTGCTGCCCTCGCCGCCGCCGGAGGGCGCCACCGTACGACCGCTGCCGGACCACCTCGACGCGCTGCGCCGGCTGAACCTGCGCACGTCCTTCGCCGCGCTGCCCGTCGCCGCCGCCGTACTGCTCGTGGCGACCCTGGTCGGCAAGGCCCTCGGCCTGGGCGTGGACTGGTTCGCCGAGAACCAGGCCGCCCTGGGCTCGTACGTGGCCGCCGGCCTCTTCGCGGCCTCCGTCTCGCTGCTGCTCCCGCTGGTGCTGCCCGCGGCGAAGACCCCGCGCCCGCGATCCCCGCTGGAGGGCCTGCGCGCCCCCAAGGCGGGGGACCGGCCGGAGAAGGGGCGTACGGGGGCCATTCCGCTGCTCGTCCTCGCCTGCGCCGCCGTGGCCGGAGCCGTGGCCAGTGCCGCCGCCGTGGCCGTGCTGCACGCCTTCGACCTGGGCGGCGGTCCCGCCACGTACGCGCTGCTCGTCCTGGCACTGCTCGGCGGTACCGCCATCGGCATCCGCGCCGCGCAGGCCGGCAAGGTGCTGCCCGCGCTGTCGCGGCGCCGGCTGCTGGCCCTGGCCATCGCGGTGGCCGGGCTCGCGCTGCTGCTGACCGGGCTGGTGCCGGACACCGCGACCGTCCTGTTCCTGTCGCTGCTCGCCGGCACCGCCGCGGGCGTGGCCGCCAACACCGGGCACACCCTGCTCGACCAGGAGACCGAGGAGTTCCGCCGGGCCCGGGTCACCGAGCACTTGCAGGCCGTCGTACGCGTGGCCGTGGCCATCGGCGCGGTCCTCGCGCCGGCCCTGGCCGCGGCGATCGGCCCGCACCGGCTGGCCTCCGGGGACGTCGTCTTCGCGCACGGCGGGGCCGCCTTCACCCTGATGCTGGTCGGCGCCCTGCTGCTGCCCGTTGCCGTCGTCGTGCTCGCCAAGGCCGACGACCGCAGCGGCGTGCCGCTGCGCCGTGACTTGCGCGAGGCGCTGCGCGGCGGGGAGCCGGTGCAGGCGGCGTCCGACGCCGGGTTCTTCATCGCGCTGGAGGGCGGCGACGGCGCCGGCAAGTCCACGCAGGTCGAGGCCCTGGCCGACTGGATACGGGGCAAGGGCCACGAGGTCGTCGTGACCCGCGAGCCCGGGGCCACCCCGGTCGGCAAGAGGCTCCGCTCGATCCTGCTCGACGTCTCCTCGGCCGGACTGTCGCACCGCGCCGAGGCGCTGCTGTACGCCGCCGACCGCGCGGAGCACGTGGACACCGTGGTGCGGCCCGCCCTGGAGCGCGGCGCGGTGGTCATCTCCGACCGCTACATCGACTCCTCGGTCGCGTACCAGGGCGCCGGGCGCGACCTGTCCCCGACCGAGATCGCCAGGATCTCGCGCTGGGCCACCGACGGACTCGTACCGAACCTGACCGTGCTGCTCGACGTATCGCCGGAGGCGGCGCGCGAGCGGTTCACGGAGGCCCCGGACCGGCTGGAGTCGGAGCCGGCCGAGTTCCACCAGCGGGTGCGGGCCGGGTTCCTGACGCTGGCCGCGGCCGACCCCGGGCGCTACCTGGTCGTCGACGCAGGCCAGGACCCGGAGTCCGTGACCACCGTCGTACGCCACCGCCTGGACCGGATGCTTCCGCTCTCGGAGGCCGAGGTGGCGGCTCAGGCCGAGGCCCGGCGCAAGGCCGAGGAGGACGCCCGGCGCAGGGCCGAGGAAGAGGCGGCGCGCAAGGCGGAGGAAGAGCGGCTGCGCGCGGAGGAGGAAGCCCGGCTGAAGGCCGAGGCGGAAGCCGCCCGGATCAAGGCCGAGGCCGAGGCCGCCCGCAAGGCGGAAGAGGAGCGGCTGCGCGCCGAGGAGGAGGCCCGTGCCCGGGCCGAGGCCGAGCGGCTGCGCGCCGAGGCCGAGGAGAAGGCCCGCGCGGCGGAGCAGGAGCGGCTGCGAAGGCAGGCCGAGGAGGAGGCCCGGCTGCGCGCCGAGGCCGAGGAGCGGCGGCTGGAGAAGCAGCGGCGTGCCGAGGAGGCCCTGCTGAGGGCCGAGGAGGCGCGCCGGCTGGCGGAGGCCTCGGCGGCAGCGGCGGCGGCGCAGGCCGCAGCGGCGGCATCGGCTGCGGCGGCCGCTCCGGCGCCGGCCGCGGCCCCCGTGCCCGCTCCGGAACCGGTGGCTCCGGCTGCTGCGGCTCCCGCCCGCAAGGTGCCCATGACCAAGGAGCCGCTGCCGGACGACGTGACGGTGGAGACCCCGATGGTCAAGCGGGTCGTCCAGCCGGACGACGTGACGCAGACGGTCCCGGTCCCGAAGATCGACCCGGCGGCGGAGACCTCGGTCCTGCCCGCCGTACCGGCATCCGGTCCGGCGGACGAGACGGCGGTCCTGCCGCCTGTGCGGCCCTCGCGTACGAGCCCTCCGGCCGGTGGTCAGGGCCCGTCCGGCGCCTCCGGGCCGTCCGGCCCGGCCCGGTCCGCCACGCGGCCGACGGCCCGCCGGCCGCAGGAGAGCCCGGCCGACCGGGTGCCGCCGGGCATCTTCCGGGACGCCGGCGAGGACGCCACCCGTGAGCTCCCGGTCTTCGGCGCCGACGGCCGCCCGGCCGGGCAGGGCCAGGAGGACCGGTCGGACCGGTCGGACCGGTCGGCGGGGACGGCGAACCGGCCGCGGCCGGCCTGGGCCGAGGAGACCCCGCTGGACGACCTGCCGACCCTCGCGGACGAGCTGCTCGGCCCGCGCCGGGACGACGAGGGCGAAGAAGGCGGTCCGCGCGGCCGTCGCTGACGGGGGTTGTCAGTGGCGCACGCCACACTGGGGGCGGGCAGGAGCAGGACGAGCGGTACGGACGGCCGAGGCGACGACGGCCGGTGAAAGGCGGTGGGCGGGATGCCCGTATGGGACGACCTGGTGGGGCAGGAGCGGGTACAGGCGCAGCTGGCCGCCGCCGCCCGTGACGCCGACGCCCTGGTCACCGCCGTCGAGGCCGGGACGCCGCAGCCGACCGCGTCCAAGATGACCCACGCCTGGCTGTTCACCGGTCCGCCCGGCTCCGGGCGGGCCACCGCCGCCCGGGCCTTCGCGGCGGCCCTCCAGTGCACCAGCCCCGACCGCGCCCTCGGGGGCGAGCCGGGCTGCGGGTTCTGCGACGGCTGCCACACCACCGTGGTCGGCACGCATGCCGATGTGGAGATCGTCCGCACGGATCTGCTCTCGATCGGCGTGAAGGAGACGCGCGACCTGGTCCGCCGGGCGCAGCTCTCCCCGGCCGTGGGCCGCTGGCAGGTCATCGTCCTGGAGGATGCCGACCGGCTGACCGAGGGCGCGGGCAATGTGCTCCTCAAGGCCGTGGAGGAGCCCGCGCCGCGGACGGTGTGGCTGCTGTGCGCGCCCTCCCTGGAGGACGTGCTGCCCACCATCCGCTCCCGCTGCCGCCATCTGACGCTGCGCACCCCGCCGGTCACCGCCGTCGCCGATGTGCTGGTCCGGCGCGACGGCATCGAGCCGGCCGTCGCCGCGGCCGCCGCGCGCGCGACGCAGGGGCACATCGGCCGGGCCCGCCGGCTCGCCACCGACGAATCCGCCCGGACCCGCCGGGCCTCCGTGCTGAAGCTCCCGCTCCGCATCGACGACGTGGGCGGGTGCCTCAAGGCCGCCCAGGAGCTGGTCGACGCGGCCGCCGAGGACGCCAAGCAGGTCGCGGAGGAGGTCGACACGAAGGAGACCGAGGACCTGAGGGCCGCGCTCGGCGCCGGAGCCGGGACGGGCGGGCGGATGCCGCGCGGCACCGCGGGCGTGATGAAGGAGCTCGAAGACCGGCAGAAGCGCCGCCGTACCCGTACCCAGCGCGACACCCTCGACCTCGCGCTGACCGATCTCACCGGCTTCTACCGGGACGTGCTGGCCCTCCAGCTCGGCTCCTCGCTGGCGATCGCGAACGAGGAGATACGGGGCGACCTGGAGCGGATCGCCCGCGCGTCCGGACCGGAGCGCACCCTGCGCCGGATCGAGGCGATCATCGCCTGCCGCGATGCCCTGGACCGCAACGTGGCCCCGCTCCTCGCGGTCGAGGCCATGACGATGTCCCTGCGCGCGGGCTGAGCACCCCGTTGACCCGCCCGCGTTGACCGCTTCACCCGTATGAGCGATCCGGTGCGGTCGGGCCGGGCGGTGGGCCGGGCGGTGCGGGCTCCGGGCGGGCCTGCGGCGGGCCCACGGGCGGCGGTCGGCCGGTCGGCGTCCGCTCGCCCGGCCGGGCCGCCCCGCAGGCCGTAGGCTCCGAGAATGGACACCAGTCGCCTGCTGCGTACCACCGGAACCGTGATCGCAGCCGCCGGGCTGCTGCTCTCCGGGTGCACCTCGGCCGGGTCGGGGGGCCCGAGCGCGGCGGCCTCCGCCGGGGGCACCGCGCGGTTGGCGGCTCCGGACGTGGTCCCGGCCGCGCTGCGCTCGTACTACGAACAGAAGCTGACCTGGCGCGACTGCGGTGTCCCCGGGTTCCAGTGCGCGACGATGAAGGCTCCGCTGGACTACGCGCACCCCGAATCCGGGCAGGACGTGGACATCGCGGTGGCCCGTCGCCCAGCCACCGGCCCCGGAAAGCGGCTGGGCTCGCTCCTGGTCAACCCGGGCGGCCCGGGCGGTTCCGGCATCGGATACCTCCAGGCGTACGCGGGCATCGGCTACCCGGCTCCCGTCCGCGCCCAGTACGACATGGTCTCCTTCGACCCGCGCGGGGTGGACCGCAGCAGTCCGGTGCAGTGCCTGACCGGACCGGAGATGGACAAGTTCACGCAGGTGGACCAGACGCCGGACAACGCGGCGGAGCGGGCCCAGCTGGTGACGGCCTTCAAGGAGTTCGCCGCCGGCTGCAAGGCGCGCTCGCAGCGGATCCTGCCGCACGTCTCCACCGTCGAGGCGGCGCGCGACATGGACATGCTGCGTGCGGTGCTGGGCGACGAGAAGCTGACGTACGTCGGCGCCTCGTACGGGACCCTCCTCGGGGCGACGTACGCGAACCTCTTCCCCGGCCGGGTCGGGCGGCTCGTCCTGGACGGGGCGATGGACCCCTCCCGTCCGGCGCTCGAAATGAACCGGGACCAGACCGGCGGCTTCGAGACGGCGCTGCGCTCCTTCGCCAAGGACTGCGTGAAGCAGTCCGACTGCCCGCTCGGCAAGGGCAGCCCGGAGGCAGTGGCGGAGCGGCTCCAGGAGTTCTTCCGCAAGGTCGACGCCCAGCCGGTGGCCAGCGGGGATCCGGCCCGTCCGCTGGGCGAGTCCCTCGCCACGACCGGCGTGATCGCCGCGCTGTACGACGAGAGCGCGTGGCCGCAGCTGCGCGAGGCGCTGGCGTCGGCGATGGCGGGCGACGGATCCGGCCTGCTCGGTCTCGCCGACAGCTACTACGAGCGCGAGCCGGACGGGAAGTACGCGAACCTGATGTTCGCGAACGCCGCGGTGAACTGCCTCGACCAGCCCCCCGCCTTCGTCGGCCCGGAGGCGGTCGACGCGGCCCTGCCCTCCTTCGAGAAGGCGTCCCCGGTCTTCGGCGCGGGCCTGGCCTGGGCCTCGCTGAACTGCGCGTACTGGCCGGTCAAGGCCACCGGCGAGGCGGGCGCCCTGACGGCGAAGGGCGCCCCGCCGATCATGGTGGTCGGCACGGTCCGCGACCCGGCGACCCCGTACAAGTGGGCCCAGTCCCTGGCGCGGCAGCTCGACTCGGGCGTCCTGCTCACGTACGACGGCGACGGCCACACGGCGTACGGCCGCGGCAGCACCTGCATCGACACGACGATCAACACGTACCTTCTCCGGGGGACCCCGCCGAAGGACGGCAAGAAGTGCACGTGAGCCCGATATGAGAGGTGTGCCCCACCCCCGCGCAATGCGGTTCGGGGCACCCCGTTCGAGCCTGTAGACTTGGCGCCGCTGCTGATGAGAGCTCCCCTCCAAGGGAACACTTGTCGATCCAGCGGTGCCGCCTTAGCTCAGTTGGCCAGAGCAACGCACTCGTAATGCGTAGGTCTCGGGTTCGAATCCCGAAGGCGGCTCTAGAAGAACCCTAGGACTCACTCGCCGTGACCTGGGGTTTTTCTTATGCCCCGATCAGGCGGGGACGGAACGCGATGATCTTCGCGCCCTCATGTGATGCCCCCGTGATGCCCTCCGGCTCGGGAGCCTCGGCTGCACCATCGGCGAGGCGGGACAGAGCGAACTGCGCGAGCTCCTCGACCGGGCGCCCGTCCTGCTCGGCAGCGCTGATGATCCGCGCGACGAGCTGATCGAGGGCCAACTGCGCGACCTGCTCGATGCGGGGATCGGCCGCCGGCTCAGTCGGCTCGGGCTCGGGCCGACGGGCGCCGCCGCGGGGAACCATGGCGGCGGTCGCCTCGGCGGCGTCGGCCGCCTGCTTGGGCATGACGGACTGATAGATGTCGTGCGTCACACGGGTCTCACTGTGGCCGAGCGTCTCGGACACGATCTTGATGTCGACGCCGGCGGCGAGCATGAGCGAGGCGGCGACGTGCCGTAGGTCGTGCAGCCGGATCGGCGGCAGCCCGGCGAGCTCGACGAGCTTCTCGAACTGGTCGGTCAGCCACCCCGGGTGAATCCACTCCCCGTTTTCGCGGGTGAACATCCGGCCCGAGTCGACCCAAGCCTCGCCCCATGCCGCGCGGTCGGCGGCCTGCTGCACCGCCTCGGCTTCGAGAATCTCGTCGGTGTAGTCGTCGATCGAGATCACCCGGTCGCCGGCATTCGTCTTGGGCGCGCTCTCCCGTACCTCCCATCCGTCCTGCACGAGCTGTGTCGCGATGGTCATCAGCCGGGACGCGCGGGCGTAGTCCGTCTTGCGGACGCCGCACGCCTCGCCCCGCCGCAGACCTCGGAAGGTGATCGTGTGGAACACGCCGTACAGGCGCTGTTTCGTGTCGGCGAGGAAGTCGAGGAAGTGTCCGGCCTGCTCGGGAGTCCAGACCATGACCGCCGACGGCTTGACGCCCGTACGCAGCCATTCCTCGACCCGCTCGTCAGTCCAGACGAGCGCCTTGGGGCGCTGTACGGTCGGCAGCTCGACGTACGACGCCGGGTTGAAGACCAGCGCGCCGCGCCCGATCGCGACGTTCAGGGAAGCACGAAGGGTGTCCCTGATGTGCTTCTGCGTCGCAGGGTTGGTCACCCGACGGAAGGGCGGCATTGCCTCGATGGCGGCTTTCAGCGCCTTACGCCGCGCGCGGTTCTCCTTCCCCTTCCACGGGATCGCTTTCAGCTCGTCCACGGCCGTCCGGCGCATGAGGTTCGCCTCGCGGATCTCCTCGTTGGTCTCGGCTATGCCCTCGAACATCTCGTCGAGGTGCTGCACCGTGAGCCGGTCGAGGCGGACGTGCCCGATACGCGGTTTCAGGTGGAACCTGATGTCGACCTCGTACCGGGTCTCACCGCTCTTGCGGAGCGCCTTCTTACCGGCGAGCCACGTGTCGAGCCACTCGGCGACGGTCATGTGCTGAGTGAGCGACTGCCCGGTCGCGAACCGGCGCTTCGTCTCGTCGTAGTCGGGGATGTCCTCGCCGCTGGTCGAGACCGCTTCGAGCATGTCGGCGATACGCCGGCGACCGTCAAGGTCCGACCGCTTGTCGGCGATGTCGAGCAGGGCGGCGAGAGCAGTCGTGTCGGTCTGCGCCTTGGTCTTGGTCTCGTACCCGCTGCGGAAGAACCGGCGACGGGTGCCGTCCTCGCGGGGCGGAAGCGGATAGACCAGCTTCCACACGCCGTGCGTGCGCTGGGCAAGCCGCTTGCAGGACGCGCCGAGCTGCTTGTCGGTCTCCGGATCGCGGCACCCGCAGCGCTTCGTGATCGTGGCTGTCATTCATCACCTCTGGTGAGTTCGGTCAGGTTGTCGAGCAGTTCGAGCCGCACCATGTCCTCGGTCAACTCCGAGGGCAGAGACGGAACGGTGAGGTTCGATCGGTGCATGTCGTTGACGACGTGCGCGAGTTCGCCGAGGCGATCGGCGTACTCGGTCTGTGCGGTTGAGTGGAGCGCGGCGCGTAGCCGGGCCTTGTGGGCCGCTTCGCGTCGCCGGGCGAGCTCGGGGTACAGCGAGACCGGATAGGCCGCTGTGGCCCATGCGGCGGCCCACGTCTGCCCGGTACCGGCGATCTGCCGGGTGTCGGGGACGTACCGCCCGTCGAGGGGGCCGTCGAGCGTCGGCGTCGCCTCGCCGGTCACCCACTGCCACACCGTGTGCGGGTCGCGGGGGTCCGCGCCCGGGACGGTGGGAATGGTCTCCTCGGTCCCGAGCGGGATCATGAGGAGCAGTGGGGGCGTGGCGAGGGCGAGGCCGAAGACGAGCAGTTCCTCGGCGGTCACCTGACGGCGCTTCTTGGCGTTGCCGTCGCCGCGGCCGGTCTCGATCGTGACGATCACGGCATAGGAGAGATCGGGACGGCCGAGGCGCGCGCACTCGGCGGCCAGGTCGTGCCTGTTCATTCCGAGTCGCTCGCGGTGCCGGCGGATCTGCGCGGCGATGACATCGCCCGCTGTCTGGTGACTGTGCATATCGCAAAGCTAGCTTTGTTGGTTGCAAAGCGCCACCCTTGATCGTAAGTTGCTGATCAAGGCACGCCTCGGCACCACCGGGCCGATGTGCACACCGATGTCACTGGGGGCAGATGATGAGCACGACCGAGCAGGGGATGACACACGACGAGCTGATGACGCTTCCCGTCGCGATCCCGCTGGAGACCGCCAACAGGGCGTTGCACCTTGGCCGGACCACCGGCTACCACCTCGCCCGGACCGGGCGGTACCCCGTCCGGGTGTTGCGCCACGGACGGGCGTACAAGGTGTCGCGCTACGACCTGCACTGGCACCTCGGCGTCACGGCGGAAGCGCCGGCGGAGGGCCGCAGGTAGCCGCTGGGGCTATTACCTGCGGGCGGGGCGAATCGTGGACTACCGGCCTTGAGTTCGCCAGTAGGTCACCCAGTCATGAGCGATCCGGCCCATGTGCTTTTTCCAGTCCTGCGGATCGTGCCGGGCGATCTCGTCCCACGTGTGCGCGTTGGCCTCGGAGAAGGCGGCGACGGCCGTGTGCTCGGCGGCAGCCCAAGACGGGAACTCCCCACGAGCCCATGCGTCTGCGGCTTCCGGGCTGTGCCCAGCTTCCATGAGCCGCAGGATGAGCACTGCGGGGTCGATCCATGCCGCACCGCGCGTGGGCCATGCCCAGTCGATCAGGTGGGCGCGGTCGGCCACGAGCACGTTGTGCGGGGCGAGGTCGGTGTGCAGCAGCGTGTCGCCTGCGAGCTGACCCACACCGGCGGCCCCCGCGTAGCCGCTCCACCGGTCCTCGGCACGCTTGAGCTCGATGTCGGGGCAGGGGGTGCTCTGGAGCTCGCGCAGGGCGTCAGCGGTGAGCACGAGATCGGGGGAGCCGGGGGCGTAGTCGGCGTGACGGGCGACGAGGTGCTCGTACCCGATCAGGTCCCAACCCGCGGCTTGGACGTGCCACAGCAGCCGGGGGCATGAGGGGGGCAGGTACGGATTGACCGACGCCTCGCGCTGCTGCGTGCGGATCTGCGGGTGATCGGTGGGCACGCCCTTGACGAACAGGATCGCGGCGGTGGTCGTGACGGTGGCGGCGATGCCGGAATTGGCGCCACCGTCGGCGGTCGTGGCGTGCAGTACCGGGCCGGTGTGCTGCTCGACGGCGGCGCGCGCGGCGAGCGGTAGGTCGTCCCAGTGGATGCGGTCTACGGGCATGAGGGGCTTCCTGGGGTGGACGGCGAGCCGCCCCCGACCCTACGCGGGCGGGGGCGGCTCTGCGTGCAGGTGCGGTTTAGTACGGCTGGTCGTCGTCTGCCTGGCAGGAGCAGCCGAGGGCCTCGGAGAACGAACCGATGTCCTTGGTGATCCTGAATCCGTCGTCGGCGATCGGGCGGGACGTGATCCCGACGGGGAGAGGGCCGGCGGCCGAGTCGGTCGGGCGCGGCGTGATCGAGAGCATCACGGGCACGCGGGGGGTGGTCGATGCGGTGGTGCGGGGCTCAATGGCGGTTGCCATGGGTTCACCTCACGGGTTCGGGGTCGGGATGCTGGCAGTACATGCTTCGTGGTGCCTTCGCCTCCTGGTGGAGCTTGGCCATGGGGCGGCAGGTGGTGCAGCCGCCCGGGTTCCCGTCGGCGTCCTTCTGACCGAACGAGCAGCCGGTGCAGCCCCCGGTGCGAAGCTGTAGGCCGTCGGCGATGCCGCCGAGGCGTCTCAGTCCCTCGATGCCTTCCTGCATGAGGGGGATGTGCGGGTCGCGGCCGATCTTGCATATGGACGCGTGGCCGAACGGGTCCGCGTGGAAGAACGTGTGTCCGGCGTTGCAGCCGGTGAACGGCTTCCGCTTGCGCAGGTACTTCTCGGCCTGCTTGGGGATCGGGGTTCCGGTGCCCTGGATCGTGGGCGACATGTTGGTGAACACGTACACCTGCCCGTACTGCTCGGCGAGCCGTTCCATTGCGGCGAACTCGTCGGCGTTGTCCTTCGAGATGACGATGTTCAACTGCAAGCGCAGGCCCGCCTCGCGGGCCGCGTCGAGACCCTTGATGAAGCGGCCGAACGCGCCTCGGTTCCGAGTGACCCCGTCGTACGTCCCCTCGGTCGCTCCGTAGACGCTCAGGGACAAGTGATGCGGCGGGCGCGCGACGAGCGTGTCGAGGATGTTCTGCTTGTGGAGCTGCGAACCGTTGGTCGAGATCGTCAGCATCATCCCGAGGTCGTAGGCGTACGAGTACATCTCGGGGAACTCGCGGTCGACCAGCGGTTCGCCGCCCGTGATCTGGAGCCAAAGCACGCCGGCATCTCGCATGATGTCGAGCAGCCGGATCTTGTCCGGCCCCGGCATCGACTCGAACTTCTTCGGGCCGAGGTAGCAGAACTCGCAGTCGTAGTCGCAACCCTTGTTGATCTCCCACGACGCGCGCGACATGCCGTAGGTGGAGAGGGCGCGCACGAGGACCTTGTCGCGCAGGGGCTCACCCTCGGGCAGGTCGAGCCCCCATGCCTGTCGGGCACCGTCGACGAGCCACGCGGGAGCCTCGGCTCCCGTGCTCGCGGCTTTGCTCAGTTCGAGGTACCGCGCGAGCGGGATCTGCACTCCGTCGTCGTGCCCGGGGCGTAATACGAGGTACTCGTCGAGGAACGGCGAGACGACGAGGCTATGAGTAGGTTCCGGCATGGGCCCCCCACGTGAGAGTGAACAGGGTCAGGGTGTGCAGCTCGACGCGATCCGGCGCCCATGAGCGCCAGAGTGCGATGAACGCGGCGTCGTCCTGGGGCAGGTCGAGGTCAGGTTGTGCGCGGCGGGCGCGGGTGCGCAGAGCGCGGTCTGCGTGGGGGTACAGGGAGAAATCCCCCGTGTAGTCGGCGACCGCCGCGGCGGCGGTCCACGCGCCGAGCCTGCGCACCTCGCACAGGGCCTTGAAGAGGCGGTCAGGTTCGAGGGTCACCCATTCGTCGGCGTTGTCGACGTAGGCCCGAGCTGCTGCTCGCAAGAGGGGCTTGTAGAAGCGGAGACGAATCGCGTCGAACCCTTGATCGCTGAGGTGCAGGACTGTAGCGGCCGTGGGCGGCATGGCCAGGGGGCCGGCGAACGTGTTGTGAGAGCGCCCGAACGTTGCGCACCACTTGCGGTAGAGGGCGGCGCCCTGCTTGTCTCGGCCGAAGTGATGGAAGATCGCTGCGGTGATTGAGTCCCACAGATCCGGCGTAGTGAGTCGGGCGACTGTGCCGAGCTGTGCGAGGGTCTTCGCGAGGCGGTCCTGCTCACGCTCGCGGGGCAGCATGATCGCCGAGGTGTAGCTGATCGTCGGTGCCTCGGCGTCGTCCGTCCCGAGGGGGCGCAGTACGAGGCCGGCGCCCTGCCAGTGAGCGAGCCAGGGAACTCCCTCGTACTCGACAACTCGCAGTGCTTCCCCGTTCAGGCCCGGGGGCATCGTCCACGCCGGGTGATCAGTTGCGAGGGTGGTGCTCAACGGCGTAATTCCCTACGTGCGATGGGGTGCTGGGTGGGGGCCTCGGTCGGTGTGGCGGGGTACACCTTGACCGGGCGTATGACCCATTCGAGGTACTCGCCCTGGGGGAGCTTCACCCTGAATCCGCATGGCTCATTCCGGGCGAGTGCGCCGAGGGCTTGAACCCATCCGTCTTCCAACCAGGCTGCGGCGCGCGCGAGTTCGTCAATGTTGAGACCGAAGGGTGCGTTATGTCGTAGCTGTAGGCGCAGCAGGCGTATCGCGGACATAGGGTCCGGCAGCAGGCTCAACGAGCGCGGTTCGGGCAACCGATCTATGTCGGCGTGGTGCAGCAGTGCCTCGCACCAGTAGCCGCGTTCGGCGGCAAGCGCGAGGTCGGTCTGCCGTTCCTGTTGTGCGAGTTGAGCGAGCAAGGCTTGCCTCCTCCGCAGCGACGGAGCCCCTCCCGATGGCCGCTAGCGCGCCAGCCGAGAAAGCCCCGTTCAGCACCCCCAACCTGATTGAGGTCAGGGAGAGTTACGGCCACCTACGTGCGATGTACGCCGCTTGGCCCTGTAGCGAAGGTAACGTGTGAAGCCGAAGCGACTCAACTGTTTGCCGTCAAACGAGTGATTCGGCATATGCCAACTTGTGAGGTGGTGATCCAACGCAAACGGCCCCCGCTCCGGGCGGGGGCCGAGTGGTGTTCGAGACTCGGGCTACGCGTTGGTGCCGTACTTGTCCCATTGGCCGTCACGGGCGCTGTCGAGGAACACTTGCAGCTTGGCGCGGGTCGTGCGAATGACCACGTTGGGGTCGTCGCTCTCCCGCAGCAGGATCTCGTCGCCTTCCCCTGCGCTGACCTCCAGGCAGTTACTGCCTTCGGCATCGGTGCTGTAACGGGACTTCTCCCACTTAATTTCCACAATCCCACGCCTTCATACTTGTTGTGCTCTTTCGTGGATAAAGTCCCTTGACCGGTCAGGGTCGAGGGACCGCTGCTCGGTTCTGTCGAGGATCGCGCGATAGTTGTCGAGGCGAGTCTCGGCATCGAGGAAAGCGGGGCCGTGCGCGGTGTCGGTCTGTACCGTGTCGAGCTGCGGGACCGGTCCTGACGCGTAGAGGGTCGAGGACCCGGCATTGGGGAACCCGCCGGCTGCGAACGGGATGACCCTCACTGTTACGTTCTCCCGCTCCGACTGCTCTAGCAATCGTTCGAGCTGAGCCCTGGCCACTTTGGCGCCGCCGAACTCAAGCCGCAGTGCAGCCTCATGGATCAGGAACGTGCACTGCGGCGGACTGTCGCGGTCGAGGACGTCGCGGCGCTTCAACCGGTACGAGAGCTGTCGGCGCAGGCTTGTCGGACTTAGCGTCGGAACGGCCTCTTCGAACACGGCGCGCGCATACTCCTCGGTTTGCAGGAGTCCGGGCATGTGCATGATCTGCACCGCTCGCAACGCTGTGGAGTGGGCTTCAAGCTCTGCCAAGTCCAGCGCTCCGGACGATAGGACGCCGTGGTACTCGTCCCACCACCCTTGCGAGCGCTCTTCGGCCATGGCGGCAAGAGCTTCGATGTATGCCGTATCGGCGCATCCGTAGTGCCCTGCCCAGGTGCGTACCCGCTCGCCGCTCACGCCGGATCGGCCGGACTCGATGTTGGCGATTGCGGTTCGGTCAGAACCGAGTAGCTGTGCAGCGTGGGCAGGGGTGAGACCGGCGTGTTCTCGTATCTTCTTCAGCTCGGTCCCGAGGCGCCGCTGCCGAGCGGTCGGGGCTTTGCGGTTTGGCATCGGCCTCTCTCTCCCTGTCGGGTCTCAGTGTGGCCCGTTGCTTTGGGCTGGTCCACATTGTGGCAACTGTGAGGCGGAGGGGTATCACTTGTGATGCGGACCCGCTACGGTCTTCTCAGCACCGCGTCGCACGCCAGTAAGACCGAAGTGCAGCCGCTGACGCGCGCCTTGACGCGCCGTCACCCCGGGGGCGGCCATTGCCACGCATGGCGGGCAGCGCGAGCACTACCGCGTTGGGAGACGACGACATGACGAAAACCGCCTTACCGCTGGACTCGCCCGAGTTGGGCGTGAGCTACCGCATGACGGCGCCGCGCGCCGTGACCACGCCGAAGATCATCCGCGACTGGCTCGTGCTGCTGCTGGTCACCTTCGGACACGAGGAAATCGCCGATCAGGCGAAGCTCTGCGCGTCCGAGGCGGTCACGAACGCCTACCGGCACACCCGCGCCGACAGGATCACGGTCGAGGTGTCGCTCGGCTCGGCCGCCGTCACCGTGTCCGTGGACGACGACCGCCCGGAATGGCTCCCGAGCCCCCGCCCGCCGGCCACGTGGCGCGACGAGCACGGTCGAGGCTTGACCCTGATCCGGGCGTACGCCGCCGAGCTGCGCGCCGTTTCGAACGGTGAACGCGGCAAGCGGGTGCAGTTCACCCTCGCGTACGGGGAGGCAGCGTGAGGGGCTTCGAGAATCCGCTCATTCTGCTCGCGATCATCATCGGGGGCACGGTTGCTCTGCTGGGGCTCACGGCCGTGTGGGTGAGTCTGCCGAGCGCCCGTCGATGGCTCGTGGACCCACCGACCAAACCGGGCGAGAGCTATCGCTGCTACTGCTGGCAGTCCACCGTCGTCGTCCGCGTCGCCGAACCCAACGGCGGGAAACGTCGGCGCCGAGGCAAGCGCCGCCGGACCCGCTACGTCCTAGACCCCGCTGCCCGCCCGGAAAGTGCCTCCCACGCGGGGGTGGGCGGCGGTATATGGGGGGCACCTCCCGTGCGTGCGGTCGCATAGATCGTCCGCACGGTGACCCCGGGCAGGGGGCCCTCGGCGAGTGCACCGCCGAGGGCCCCCTGCCTCACCTCACTTGAAACGACGAAAGCACCCCCCGCCACCGGCACGAGGCCGGCGGCGGGGGGTGCTGCGTTCAGTGGGCGGCGGTCTGCCAGAGGGTGAGGGCGAGGCCGATCACGGCGACCATCGCGAGGACGCTCGGGAGCGGCCACCGGGACCGTTCGAGCGCGTCGAGCCGCTGCTCGTGATCGGCGAGGCGGGTGTCGAGCTGATCGGATCGCTGCATGAGCAGGGCGAGCGCCCCGTCGAGACGGGCGAACCCGGTCTCGACGGTCGCCCGCAGCCGTTCGAGTTCGAGGGCGACATCGCCGGGGGTCGGGTCGGTCACGGGCGCCCGTCCCGAGTGCGGTCGAGGGCGAGCAGCTCGTCGTCGGCGCTCGGCGCGCTGCGCAGCCATCCGGGCAGCAGGTTCTCGACGACCGGGAGGGCCATCACCCGGGTTACGCCGCCCGCCACGGCGAGGGCCAGGCCAACGCCGGCGGCGGCCTGCGGAATGCCTGCGGCGTCGATGATCAGCGGGAGTCCGGCGGCGAGGGCGAGCACTGTCTGAACGACGGTGCGAAGGGTGCGACGCGATGCGTCAGTCATGGGCGATTCCTTTTTCGAATGGGGGTGGGGCGAGGCGTCCGCCCGCAGGTGCGGGCGGGCGCGGGCCGGGGGTCAGACCTTGGGGACCTTGAGTGCGGCCCACGACGTCGGGCCGGGCCATCCGTCGGCGTCGTCGCCGGAGTACCCGAGGCGCCGCTGCCACCGGGCGTAGCTCTGCCGGTCGGCCTCGGTCCACTGGGGGCCGGGGCCCTCGCGGTAGGCCGAGCAGCCCTCGGCGACGAGACGCCGCCCCATGGCGGTGATCACGGCAGAGCGCGGCTGGTTGCGGAACCACTGGGCGCCGGGGAACGGCTCGTACTGCGACGGCGGGGTACCGCCGCCGCCGGGGCGCGGGGCGCCGCGCTGGACCCATGCGTACAGCGGGCCGCCGGGACAGGCGGTCGCGTACCCGTCGCGGTGGCCCTTGATCTCGCTGCCGGCGCCGCCGTCCTCGCGCAACCACTCGACGGCGTCGCGAAGCCCGTTGAGCTGCGCGTCGGTCGGCTCGGTGAGACCCTCGTCGCCGACCATGGCGCACACCGCGTAGTGGGCGCTGTTCAGTGCCGAGGTGCCGTTCGCGCCGGTCTTGCGGTGCGCGCCGCGGCCCTCGAACACGTAGCCGTGCGGGCAGACAAGGGCGTTGTACGCGATGTCGCTGTAGTTCTCTTCCTGGTTGGCGAGGTGGCTCGCCTGAATCGCGCGGGCGCGGCCGGCGCACTGCCCGTGGTTCTCGGGGCGGGCGAGGGCGGCCGGGACGGGCGACCCTTCGTAGTGGATCTTTACGCCTCGGGTGCCGGCGATGTACGCGAGGTCGTAGCGGGAGGGGCGGGCGCCCCACTGGGCGCGGGTGACGAACTGCAAGAGGTGCTCTCCTCGGGCATGAAAAAACCCCGGGCCGGTTGGCTCGGGGTCGGGCGGGGCGGGGGGCATGGTCAGCGGCGGGCGACCTCGGTCTCGGTCTCGGTCTCGGTGGTCAGATCGCCGGATGCCTGAATGAAGCGGGGCGGGAGGGCTGCGACGGCGGCGCCGAGTGCGGCCGTGAGTACGGCCTCGCGCTCGGCGTTGGTCAGTCCGTCGTACGGGGTGAGACCGACTCGGTCGGTGAACCGCAGTTCGATGTACGGCGCGATCTTCGTCTCGTCGCTGCTCATCGAGCCGTTGAGTGTGGCGGCGGTGATCGTCATTGGGGGTGTCTCCTTAGCTGACTGCGGCCCATAGGGCGTTTGCGTCGTAGGTGAGGGCCGAGGCGGGGGTGAATGATGCGGGCAGGCTGGTCTGTCCGGTCGCGGTGAGGCGCGCGGCACGGCGGAAGGCACCCGGCATGGCCGCGGCGCCCGCTGGGCTGGTGCCGAGGTTGGCGCCGCGCGCAAGCACCGGCCCGTTGTAGGGGCTCGCCACCTGCCCGTTGGTCACGATGGCCACCCAGTAGGTACCGGCCGGGGCCGAGTACGGCGTGCCCAACGGACAGACGACGGTCGCGCCCTCGTTCGCGGTGAAGATCGTCGAGAGCGCGGCGGTCACTCCGACGCGGGCGCCGGCGGCGGTGTAGAGGCCGGCGAAGCTGCTCGCGTTCAACGCCCCGCCCCCGTACCCGCACGAGTAGAAGCACACGTTCGTCACGGTGGTGGGCACGCGCAGGGTGACCCCGCACAGGTAGACGTATCCGGCGAGCAGGGCCTGCCCGCTGTTGGACACGGCAGGGTCGAACGTCCACCCGCTGAAACCGAGATCGCTCGGAAGCCAGGACCCGCCGACCGACACGTCTACATAGCTCTTGCGGGCGAGGTGGTTGTCGGCGGTCGGCGCGACGCTCGACGAGGGAACGCTGCTGAACGTCTTGGCACCGGCGACGGTCTGCGTTCCGGTGAGCAGGACGGCGGTACCCGTGGCCTGCGCGCCGACGTCGGCCGCGGCGAGGGTGATCGCCGTTCCCGTCTTACCGGCGACTGTGATCACAACGTCGGGGCCGGCGCTCCCGTTGACGGTCGAGACCGAACCGGCGCCCGGGTCGCCCTTCGGGCCTTGGGGCCCGGGTACGGTGCTGGCCGCTCCGGTGTCGCCCTTGGGGCCCTGCGGTCCGGGTACGGTGCTGGCCGCGCCGGTCGCGCCGACGGGGCCCCGCAGGTTCCCCACGGCCGTTCCCCACCCGGACGCGCCGCGCTGCCACAGGTCGCCGGTATCGGTGCGCAGCAGCATGTCGCCCGGTCGGGTACCGGTCGAGGGGGTGCTCGCCGTGTTGACGTACCAGGCTGCGCCGCGGATGTCGCCGCCGAGCTGCGCCCAAGTTCCGGCGCTGCGCTGCCATGTCGAGACGGTCGTCGAGGTGACGCCGAGAACGGTCGAGCTTTCGTAGCGCACGTAAACGTCGCCGTCGGTGCCGAGGCCGGCCGCGGGCGCGGTGGCACCGCTGTAGATCCGCGATCCGGGGGCACCCTGCGGGCCGACGGGCCCCGGCACTCCGACGTAGTTCGGTTTCGAAGGGTCGGTGGGGGCGATGTCGGCGAGGTCGACCTCGGGCAGCGCCTTGGGCAAGACGACGTTGTACGAGCGGCCCACGGGGATTCCCGAGAGCTGCTCGGTCACGATGTAGGCCCACCCGCTCGGGTCCATGGCGGGCGAGTCGGTGGCGGGCAGGGTGACCTCGATCGAGCCCTGCGCGTCGAGGACGGCGCTCACCGGTCCGCCGAGGATGACGTCGGCGGCGGGGAAGGTGAGCTGAGCGGGAGCGCGGAAGACAACCGCCCCCGACAGCGGAGTGCCGTCGGGGGCGAGGAAGCGACCGCGCACGGTCACGGTGGGTATGGACGGGGGCAGCAGTGCGGGGCCTCCTTAGTCGTCGATGGTCCGTAGGCCCTGCTCGGGCTGCGGCTTTCGCGCGGCGGGCGGCGGGGGTACGGCAGCAGCCGCGGCCGGGGGCGTACGGGTCGGCAGGCTCGGCGCTTCGCTGGGGTCGAGGGTGTGCCGGTTGATCGCGTAGAACAGCCGCGTCTCGATGTCGCGGTTCGGCTGCTTGTTGCGGTGCTCGACGGTCCAGTCGACCCACTGCAAATACTCAATGCCGTGCATCGGCTGCACGATCTCGCGCTCGGTCCACGCTCCGGCCGGGCAGTCGTACTCGGCGACGGTGACCGCGCTCATGCCGTCGGCCTGCATGGTGACCCGAACCTGCCCCCCACCCGTGTTGGCGTAGGTGTGCAGGCTCATGTGCGCGACGGCGTGCGTTGCGGGCCCCGTGCCCCACCACGCGACTTCCCAACCGGTAGAGGCAGTGTTCTGCCGCTCGGTGGGGTGGAGCTGAATGGGCAGCAGGGGGCGGCCGAGGAAACGATCACTGAAAGCGTCGTCCATCACGAGCACCTTGTCGGGGGCGCCGGGATCACGTGACCACAGACGCAGCATCTGATCCTCTTCGAGGATGTCGTCGCCGACGGTGAGGGCCCGTGATCCGTCGGCACGACGGATGAAAATCCCCCAATCTCCCTGGCTGGTCTCGCCAACCTTGAATGTCACGACACCCTGCGGGGTCTGGGCAATGAGCTGTCCGCCCTCGCCGATGCGGATGTCGCCGTGCAGGATCTGGTCGAGGGCAGGGCGGATGTTGGCGCGGCCGGCGAGCTCGCGCACCCGCCGTTCGAGATCGCGGATTCGGTCGAGCAGGTCGAGGGGGATCGCTGCCACTTAGGCGGCCTCCAGGAGGAGTTTCGCGGTCTCGGGTCGGCCGCGTAGGGGTGGATTGATGGCGAGGCCGACGACGCGGTACCGGTGGTCGAGCCCCTCGGTCCACCAGTCGTCACGGATGCGCACGCGGACGGTGGCGCCGAGCAGGGCCGGCGACAAGGGGGTGCGGTCGAGCGCGACGGTCACCTCGGGGATCGTCTGCGGGCGCAGGGCGGCGGCCAGGTCGGCGCGTGCGTGTGCGTCGAGGGTGGGCTGCTCGGTCACGGTGGAGTAGTCCGAGGTGCCGTCCAGCCGGGGCCATCCGGCGGTGAGCTGCTCGTCGGCGACGAGTAGCTCGCTCATCAGGGGAAGGGACTCCGCTGTCTGGTTCTTGTTGTCGGACGCGCCTCGGCTCTGCCAGACGTTGGCCTGCACGGTGGCGTCGATGGGCCACCCGTAGGAGAGGATCGGGCCCGGGTGGTCGAGGACGACCTCGCTCGCGCCCGTGCGGATGACCGGGGCGCCGAGCTGCAAGTGCTTGACCCGTCGGCCGCTGGTCGGCTCGCGGTACGACATGATCCGCCACTCGAAACCGTTCTCCGTGGCGGCGAGTTGGTCGATCACCTCGCGGATGCGGGGGACGTCATAGCGGCGAAAGGTGCGGTCGCGCAGGACTCCCGAGAGCTGCTCGGCGTCGGCCTCGATGCCGATGTCGCCGCCGGGGAGACTGGCCGAGTAGTCGATCAGACCTCGGACGATGTCGTACTGATCGACCTGCACCGCCTGCTGCGTGTGGAGGATCGCGCGATGATCGAGGTAGGACGCCCACCCGCCCGCCTGTACTTGGAGGCCGAGGAACCCGCGCGCGTTGCTGGTCAGGTTGGCGGTCCACAGGACGCCGCCCCACCAGATTTCCGAGCCGCGCTCGATCCACATCGCGGTACGGCCCGGTTCGACGGCGGCGCGGGCGCGCGCGGCGACCGCGCGGTTCGGCAGGGGGATCGTTGCCGAGGCGCTACCGATCTTGCCTATGTAGTCGTCGAGCGACACGTCGGTGATCGGCAGCACGTCGAGCACCTGATCGCTGCGCAGGTCGCACAGGATCACGCGGTACGTGGGGGCGATCAGGTGATCACCCCCTCACGCGTCGAGCGGGTAGATCACGCCGCTCATGGCGGCCCACGTGGTCAACGAGGGGTTGCCGATGAGCTTCAAGTGCCCGTCGCGCTGGCAGTCGACCTTGATCGGGACGCCGCCGGCGGCGATGGACGCCGAGGTGAGCAGCGCGGGCCGGGCGGCGGCGGGGAGCGGCGCGGCGAGGGGCTGTCCATTGGCGGGCGGGGCCGCGTTGGTGGTCCAGGACAGGCCGCCGCGCCATTGCAGGTGGGGGACACCGCCGAGCATGATCCGCCGGTATCGCAGATTCCCTTGTGAGTTACCGCCGTTGGTGTAGCCGGCAGCGAGTGCGGGCGTGGTCCACCCGACGACAGGGTCGAGGGTCTGCCACGCAGCGCCGTCCCAGCGGTCGAGGCCATCGCCGTTGTCCCGGTACTGCCCGACGTAGGCACCGGCGAAGCCGAGCCCCCAGCCTCGGGGAATGACGCCCCCGTACCCGGCGGTGTAGCGGCGCCGGTCGGCAAGGGCCGAGGCCCACGAGATGCCGCCGGTTCCGGCCGAGACCCCGGCGGGAACCGTGATCTCCCACAGCCGCAGCGCGGCCGGGGGCAGGGCCGGAGGGGTGGGGGTGGCGGTCGCCGCCCCTTGGATGATCTCGACGCGGGCGAGGGTCTTGTCGCCGAGGTCGTAAAGCTCGTCGTACACCCGCAGCACCACGGCGTCGATGCGCCCGTACTGCGCGGACCCGTCGGCGATGGTCAGGGTCTCGGGTGCGGTCACGGCCACGGGGTACGCGCCCTGCGTATCGGTGCCCTGCACCAGGGCGCGGCCGACGGCGATCTGCACCCGCATGGCGCCGACGCCGGTCGCCGCCAGGGAGCTCCCTCCGGCGATCACGCCGTCGCGGGTGGTCATCGCGCCCTCGGGCGACATGACGCCGAGCGGCACAAGGCGGGTGTCCTCGCGTGTCTGGCCTGCGGGGAGCAGCCATCCGGCGCGCACAGTCAAGGGGTTGTCCTCCTTACCAGTAGGCGGAGCGCCACCGGACGGAGACGGCGGCGCGGGGGTCGGTCGATCCGGGCGCCGCTCGGAACGCGAGGGTCGTCACGCTGTCGGCGGCGAGGGTGAAAACCTGCTCGGGAACGCTGCGGGCGGTCGCCGTGTAGAGGCGGCTCGCGGTGCGGTTGAGGGTGACCGTGCCGTCGCGGGTGTCGATCACGAGCTCGTCGTCGGCGGCGAGGTCGATGTCGTACTCGATCGCCTGCCCGGTGGCGAGGCTGGTCACTGAGGGCCGGGAGACGGGGCCCCGGATGGTCACGAGCGGGTGGGCCGGGGCGTCGCCCTCGTTGAGGGCCAGGAGCGTTCCCGTGCTGCCCGGGGCGCCGAAGTTCACCGGATAGAGCAACCTCTCGGGCCCGGGGGTCACCTGCCAGTCGAGGCCGGGCTCGGGCGCGGGCAGGTTCGTGGTCGCCTGCTGCTCGATCACCTCGTACCGGCGCGGGTCGGTGGCCTCCCACTGGATCGCCGCCCCGGTGACGAGACCGATCGCGTACCCGCCCGCCCCGACGGGGACGGCCCGCCGGATGCACCGCGCCCACGAGAGCAGGGGCGGGGAGTCGTCGAGCTGGACCACGAGGGGCAGCTCGTCGTCGCGCAGCGCCGTCGCCGCCGACAGCGCTCGGACCGCGGCGCCCATCCGGCCGCGCTCGGTCCGGATCGCCACCCCGTCCAAGGTGATCGTCCGGGCCTGCGCGAGCAGCCGGCCGGGGTAGGCGCCGTGACTGTCGGACCGGGGCACCGTGCCCGAGTCGAACGCGGGGGAGTCCTCCCACCCGGTGAGGGACTCCCACCCGTACGGCGTGGACGGGCCGAGCAGCAGGTCGCCGAACTGGACGTGCCCGGGACGATGAACCCGGTCGCCGGGGGCCATGATCACCCCCTTGCCTTCATGTGCCAGGCGAGCGCGGTCGCGTTCTGCTCCGGGCTCTGATCGCCGCCGTGCCAGTTCTCGATGTGGACACTCGGCCCCCAACCACCCGCCGCCGCGCCGCCGTTACCGGGGGCGCCGGCGGCGGCGAACCGCGGACTCGGAACCGATACGAGATTGCGCATCGTTCGATCGACGGCGGACGATCCGGCCTTGATTCCCTCGACGATTCCGGCAGGGATGAACCGGCCGATCTTGTCCCGCATAAGGCGCGACGGAGAATGAATACCAAGAGCCTTGGCGATAGGGCCAGGAATGAGATTCTTGGCCCACGACATCAAGGTCGACTTGAGCCACGAGCCCATTCCCCTGATGCCATTCCACAAGCCGTAGACGAGATCGCGACCCTTGTCGTACAGCATCGTTCCGAAATTGCCGAAGTAGCTCGCGATCGACCCCGGCAGCCCTCGCACATAGTCGAGCATCTCGCCCGCCTTGCGGACGGTTCCGCTCTTGATGGAATCCCAGTGGCGGATAATGAGCCCGATCAAGGTCCAGTTGAGGAAAAAATCAACGATCCTCCCCGGGACTCCCCGGAGCCACTCGACCGTGGCATTCCATGCTGCCGTGGTGCCGGACTTGATCGAATCCCAATGCTTGATAATCAGGCCGACGATGGTCCAATTCAAGAAGAATTGGAGAATCGTTTCTCCAATGCTCTTGAGCTTGCCCCACACCCAATCCCACGCGGCCTTTGTGGCGCCGACGATGGTGTCCCAGTTGGCGACGATCAGGGCGACGATCGCGACCACGGCGGCGATCACGAGCGCGATCGGGCCCATGGCGAGCAGCCACGCCGCGGCCATCCGGGCCCCCTGTATCAGGGACTGCGTCCCCATCAGGACCCACGCCGCGACCACCCGTATCGCAGCGGCGCCGGCGCCGGCTCCCTGTGCGAGCCAACCGGCCAGCATTGTGGCGTTGAGCAGGACAAACCGTCCTGCAGCGGTTACGCCCGCGACGGTCTGCGTCGCCCATCCGGTGACGACCGCGATGGTCGTCGTAGTGGCCGTGACGCCCAACGCGATCAGCGTCGGGAGCATCAGGACCAGGATCACGCCGGCGGCGATCGACAGGGCCGTCGAGTGCTCGCTGACGAACGCGGCGCCCGCGCTGAACGCACCGCCGAGTCCACCCGCGCCCACCCAATTCGCGAGCTTCTCGATAACCGGGATCGCGTAGTTCCCGATGGTGGCGACGAGCTTCTGCTCGATGCCACGCTTGAACGCCTCGATCTTCGTCGCAGCATTGTCGTGCAGCGCATTACCGGCGGCGTCGGTGGCGCCCTTGACATCCCCGAGCGCCTTTACGGCATTGGACGGGTCGAGCGAATAGATCGCCTTCTGCATGTCCTCGGCCTTTGTGCCGAAAAGACCGAGCGCGATCTCGCTCTGCTTAGCGGGGTCCTTGACCCCGCGCAGCTTGTCGAGAACCTGGTCGAGGGCTTTTGCCGCTTCCGGTCCGCCCTTTTGGAAGACCTTTTGCATTTTCTCGGCGTTGAAACCGAGGTCTTTATAGGCGGTCGCCGTCGCCTCGCTCATCCCCTGAGCCATCAGGGTGAATTCCTTGAGGCTGTCGGCGACGATATCGGCATCGCGTGCACCGCCCTGCAAACCCTGTTGCAGTAGGCCCATCGACGTCTGTGCGTCGAGCCCGAGCTGCCGGAATTCTGTCGGATACTCGTTGAACGTATCGAGCAGATCCTCGGCGGCCCCCGTGCCGTTCTGCGTTCCCTTTACGAGGACGTCGAGCGCTTCCTCGGCATTCTTGGCGAGCCCGTTTTTGAGCATCGTCCCGACGGACCGGGAGACGTTCGAGACGTCCTCGCCCATGACCGTCGCGGCGCTCGCGACCTGCGTCGCAAGGGTCTTGATCTGCCCCTGCGTCGCGTCCGGCGGGAGCAATCCGTTCCGGGCGATGCCCTTGACGATCTCGGCACCGTCGCTGACAGAGTCGACGATGGCCCCGGCGTAGAGATCGCCCGCGACCTTGCCGTACTGCTTGGCGACCGGCCCGGTCGTCCCGAGCTGCGCCTGCAACTGCCCCGGGATCTTGGACTGTTCGAGCGCCTCGCCGACCCCGGCCATGAGGGCCGCGCCGATCCCTGCGCCGATCGCCGCCGCGGCGAACCCCTTCAAGGCGGTTCCCATGCCGCGCGAGGCTTCCGCCCCGCCGTCGGCCGCGCCGTCGGCGAGCCCGTCGCCGAGGTTGTCGCCGGCCTGCTCGCCTGCGCGGTCGGCCTCGGCGGCGATCCGGTCGCCGCCCTGGCGCATCGCCTGCTCGGCGCGGGCGACCCCGGCGGCGGCGCCGGAATCGTCAACGGTGATGGTGGCGGCGAGCTCGCCGACCATGAGGGCCATTGCTCACCCCCGGTCGGTCGAGCCGCGCCCCCGCTAGGGGGTGGGCGAGTCAGGCGAGGGGTTGAGCAGGCGCGCGAGGCGCGTCTCGGTGCTGAGCAGGCCGAGGACCCGCACGCGCAGCCATCGCCACGAGCGGGTTTGAAGGAGTCCGGGGGTGCTGAGGTCGAGCCCGTAGGTCTCGTGCATGTCGGCCTCGACGAGCGGCCACTCGTCGAGAATCCGGGCCCATGTCACTTCCGGCGCTTGCCCTTTGCCTTGGCGCGGGCGGGCGCCGGCCGGGTACTCGTACCACTCCCAGAGCCCGGATTCCTCGTCGAACTCGCCCCGCCCGACTGGCGCCGTGCCTGCCGGTTCGGGGCCAGACGATTTGGGTCGCCGCCCGAGTTCCAGAACCGTTCGGCCGCGCCCCGGTCCTGCGCGATCCACACCATCGCCGTGAGGGCGGCGTGCTTGAGCTCGGGCCACGACACCCCGTCGGCGAGCATCTCGTCGAATGCCGGGCCGAGCACGTCCTGATAGTGGTTGCGTTCGGCGGCGTCGGCGAGAACCTGCTCGTCGGCGCGGCCCCCGTCGGCGGCGACCGCCGCGGCGTGCACGAGCGCCTGCGTGAGCAGGCCGACCTCGGCCGACGGCGCCGGCACCCGATAGGACTTGCCGCCGAGCGGGAGGGTGAGTGCTTCGTCGAGGAGTTCGCCGAGTGCTTCGAACGCCATCAGCTCACCGCCTTTGCGGTCTTGCCCTCGACGGAGAGCAGGCCGGGCGAGGCGACCGGGTTCGTGATCGCGGTCAGCGGGCCCGAGCCGGTCAAGGTGATCTTGACGGTGTCGACCTCGGCGGCGTCGCCGCCGTCCGGCTCCCACTGAACGATGGCGCGGCCCTCGTACGCGTCCGGGAGACCGGTCCGGTCGAACCATCGGACGCGCACGTACGATGCGGCGCCGAAGGACATCGACGCCTTGCGCAGCGCCTCTTGGGCGCTGGAGAACTTGAGGGTCGTCGGGTTGGCCCGGTGGGCGACGGTGGTCTCGATCGACCACTTGAGCATGGTCACGACCTGCTCGGGGAAGCCTTCCCCGTCGTAGAGGTTGAGCTCTTGGGCGGTCGGCTCGATCTTCGGCGCGAACTCCGAGACGCCCGGGACGAGCGCCCACGCGGCAGTTCCGGGCACGGTCGGCATGTCGAGTTCGAGGCGGTACCGCCGGGCGAGCAGGGTCACGTCGTCCACGGGCGGCGGCGTGCTCAATGGGACCTCCCTTATTCGAGGTTGGGGTGCCGGCGATGTGCGCGGCAGTGGTAGTTCGCGGTCCGCTCCCAGCGGCCCGACGAGTCGGCGCCGATCGGACCGGCGGAGACGCGGAAGACGAGCTGCACCCGGGCCTCGCCGAAGACGTGGGGGCCGGACGCGTGCAGCACGTCGTGCACCCGGTCGGCGAGCACCTCGGCCTCGCGCGGGTCGGCGCCCGCACGCACGCGCACCTGTAGACCGGTGGTCGTGTCCGTGAGCGAGGCCGACTCGGCGACCGGGTAGACCGACAGGCACAGCGCGCGGTCCGGGGAGGGCGGGAGCAGGGCGACGGTGATCGCCGTCTCGCCCGCCGCGTACGGGCCGTCGGTCCGGTAGGTACCGACGCCGGCGGCGTCCAGCAGCCGGGCGAATCCGTCGGCCAGGTCGACGCCGTAGCTCATCGCAGCGCCCGCCGGACTTGCGCGGCGATCAGGGCCTGCACGGCGCCACTCGTCTCGGGCAGCACTCCTTCGAGGTACTTCGCGCTGCGCCCGGGGGCGTGCCGGGCATTCATGTCCTCATGAACGCGACCGGCGTACGGTGTGTCGTAGGAGACGGCGGCGGTCATCTGCTGCTCGTCGACCGAGGCGCCGCCGCTGCGTTCGAGGGTTCCCTCGTTGATGGGGACGCGCTTGCGGCTCTCGGCGAGCACGTGCTCGGCGCCGAGCAGCAGACCCCGGGCCGCGGCCTCGCGGATCGCTCCTGTGGCGGCGGCCCCGTTCCAGCGCAGTCGGGCGCGGCTCATTCGCACACCACCTCCGTGGACGCGGGGACCGGTAGGCCCGGGGCGGTGTGCGAGGCGGTGCTGATCGCCGTGGTGATCCGCCCGCCGGGCAGGGTGACGCGCGAGCCGGGCGGGCAGGCCATGCCGGGTGCGGCGATGATCTGCGCGGTGCTGGTGACCTCGCGGCCGTCGGGGGCGCGCGCCAGGCGCACCGCCTCGCCGACGAGCGCGGGATGCTCGACGAGCGGCCCGTACGTGGGCCCGTACGCCCCGTCGCCGAGGTAGGGCTCGACGCCGATCCGGTGGCGGAGCAGGGACGGGGGGACGCGGGTCACCACGCCATCACCCGCCCCGGTTCGAGGCCGGCGCGGCGCAGTGCGCGGGCGGCCCGGGGAGCGAGCTCGACGCCGGACGCTCCGGCGGTCGAGGCGGCGCGGCCCGACAGGGACACGGGACCGATCGAGACCGAGTCCCACCTGCCCGCCGCGCCCGTGCCGTCATCGCCGGACCCGAGCCAATACTCGATCTGCGCGCAGACCGCCGCGGCGAGCGCCTCGGCGATCGGCGGGTCGAGGGGGTCGCCGTCGTCGTCAACCGCGTAGATCGCGGTGAGCAGCGCCGAGTCGATGTCCTCGCCGGCGCGGGCGATCAGCCGCTCGGCCTCGGGCGGGGCCGGGTGCCCGAGCCAGACGGCGAGCTGCTCGGGGGTGGTGTAGGGCTGTCGGGCCACCGCTCACCCCCTCTTGTTGCGGGCAGCGGAACGGCCCGCCGGCTTGTCGTCCGGCGGGCCATCGGGTTCGTCGTCGAGGGGCTCGACGGTGTAGCCGTGGCGGCGTAGGTAGAGCAGCACCCCCTCGCCCGGATCGGTCGCTGTGGCGCGGCCGTCGGAGATGGTGACGCCGCCGATCTGCTCGTCGCCGTCGTGCGGGGCCGTGATCGCGTACCGGGCCATCACTGGACCTTGATGTTCCGCAGGACCGCCGCCGCCTTGGTGGCCTTGAGCGCCACGGCCACCGGACCGAGCTCAACCTCGCCGACCTTGACCGCGCCCGCCGTGGTGAAGTCCGGGAGCCACTGCCGTACGAGCTGACCCCCGACGGTCGAGACACCGTGGAACCCATCGGTGCCGAGACGCACGGCGTACAGGTCCGACAGACCGATGACGTTGCCGCCCGATCCGGCGCCGTCGACATCCCGGGTCTCGACCGGGATCACGGGGGCGATGCTGCCCGCCTTCTCGCCGAGGTCCACCAGGGCGATGCCGTTGTACGTCTCGACGTTCTGCCCGAAGGAGTTCGGCGACCGGTCGTAGTACCCGGCCCGGCGGGCGAGGGACCGCACCCGGGCGATCGTCTTCTTGTTCCCGAGCAGCACCGACGGGGCGCCGTCGAGCAGGGACAGGAACTCGTCGAGGATGTCGAGCGAGTCGTTCGCCTTGCCGGCGTCCGAGCCGAGGGCCGAGCCGGTCCAGTCGAGGTACGTACCGGCGCCCATCTCGGTGGTGCTGCCGGCGAGCGCCTTGTCGAGCCCGTCGAACCCGGCCTCGGCCCCCGGGGTCGTGACCCGCTTGCCGTTGATGACCTGATCGGAGAAGAACGCGCGAGCGCTCTTGATCGTCTGGTTCATCTGGAACTCGGTCTCATTGGTCGCCGCGGCGCCGAGGTTGGACAGGACCCGGTCGACCTCGAACGCCCCACCCAAGGGGCTGAGATCGACGGTGAAGCGCTGCCGCTTGGCCTGCGCCTTGGGGTACTCGGTGTTCAGCGCTCGGAACTGTGCCGGGCGCTCGGTGATCAGGCGCGTGTACCCGTACGTGAGGGTCGCGCCCCCACCTGCGGGGGACACGACGTCGTCGAAGACGAGATTGTCGAGCAGCCAAGACGACTTACGGAACTCGTCGATGACCGTGGTGTCGAGGTCGTCCTGCGTGTTGAGCTTGGCGTCGGCAAGGGTGATTGCCATAGGTGGGGATCTCCAGTGGTTCAGCCGCCGAGGCGGGCGGCGATGGCGTCGCGCAGGGTCGCGGGCTTGCGCTCACCGGTCGGGGCGCCGTTGAACTCGGCGCCCGCGCGGGGCGGGGCGGCGGGGCCTGCGCGGTACAGGTCGGGGTCGGCGTCGACCGCCGTCTTGATCGCGGCGCCGAGCTGCTCCTCGAACCCCTTGTCTGCGGGGTCGAGGCTGGAGACGGCGGCGAGGAATGAGCGGCTGTTGAGCAGGCGGTCGCCCCGGGCGCCCGCGTCGGCGGCGGCGCGGGCGACGGCGAGCTCGACTCGGGCGCCGCGCAGTTCGGTCGAGTGCTCGGCGAGCAGCCGGTCGCGCTCGGCGACGGCGGCGGCCAGGGCGGCCGGGTCGTTCTCGGCGCCGGGATCGTTGGGGTTGAGCGCCTTGGTCACGGCGTCGAGGGCGGCGCGCAGCTCGTCGCGCTCGGCCGCGGCCTGCTCTGCGCGGGTGGTGGCTTCGGCGAGCTGCTGCGCGGCGGCGGGGTCGGCGGCGGGCGCTCCGGTCGGGGCGGGGGTCTGCTCGCCGGTCGGAGCGGCCTCGACGGCGGGATCGGCGGTGGTCTCGGGCATGGTGGTGCGGCCCTCCGGGGCTCGTGCGGGCATGAAAAGGGGCCACCGGATCGGCGGCCCTGGAGAGGGGAGGGGCTACGGCGCGGGCCGGACGGCGGCGGCGTAGCCACGGACCCAAGCGGCAGTGAGCCGGGGGTCGGTGAAGCGGGGGCAGCGGGTCACCGGGTGTCCGGCGCGCGCGGCGGCGAGCCCGTCCGCGCGGGCGCGCACGGCGTCCTCGCGGAACGCCAAGCGATCACCCCCTCATTGCTTGTTGCGCTGGTTGTCGCGGGCGCTGCGGGCGGTGGCGCCGGCACCGTTGCGGACGCCGGTCACCTGCTCGGTGAACTCGCCGAGCGTCACCCTGGGGACGTCCTCCCAAAACCTGATGAGGTCCTCGGACGCTCGGGCGTAGGCCACGTGGGCGGGCCCGGTGAACAGCGTTCGCGGGTCGACGCCGGCGGCCTCGGCGCGGCGGTTGAGCATGTGGCCCCGGGTGGCATCCTCGGCTGCGAGCCACTGCACGTAGATGTGCTCGTCGTACATGGCCCGGATCTCGTCGCGGCTGTACGCCTCGCGGGACGCGCGGGCTTCGAGCTCGCGCTCGTAGACCCATCGCTCGGCGGCGGACATGGCCGAGGTGCCGTCGGGGCCGCGCTCGATGTCGGCCCCGTACGGGCCCCATTCGTCGGGGTCGGCCGGGGGCGGGTCGTCGAGGCGCATCGGGTGCATGGCGGCGTCGAGGGCATCGTGCGCCGTGATCGTCGCGGTGGCGCTCGCCCCCACCGGGGGCGGCGGTGGGACGGGCGGGTACCGGCGGTCGATCTCGGCAGCGATCCGTATCGAGTCCTCGGGGCTCGCGTAGCGGGTGCCCCACACGAGCAGGTCATCGCCGAGGGCGGAGAGATCAGCGGAGAGGCGCCCACCGGGGAACAGGGCGTCGAGCATCCGGCGGCGGTGGACCTCGGCGCCGATCGCCGGCCGGTCCTCGGGGACGTGGCGGGCGCGGGTGGCGAGGTCCCGCTCGGACATGCCGAGCAGGTCGGTCCGTATGGAGGGCATCGCGGCGTCAAGGTCGCGCCGGTCGGCCTCGGCCATGATCCGCAGCATCCCCTCGTCGTCGAGGTGCAGCGCCATGCGGGCGAGCTCGTCGTCAGAGAACTCGGCGAGGCTGTCGACCATCCGGCCGCCGGGGCGGACCTGGTCGAGCAGGGCCTGCTCGTCGCGGCGGTCCGCCTCGGCGGCGATCCGGTCACGGTCGCGTTCGTCCAGCACACCCGGGCGCAGCGCGGCGCCGAGCTGCTCGTCGCGCATCTCGGGCAGCGTGCGGTCGTCGCCCGCTCGCACGCGCGCGGCCTGCACCGCGTCGTGCGGCGGGGTCGGCGCGGCGGTCGGGAGGTTGCCGGCGCCCGGGGCTTCCCGTTCGCGGCGGCGGATGAGCTCGGGGTGCGCGGCCAGGTGCTCGCGCATCCGGCCTTGGTACTGCCGCACCCGGGCGTCGGCCGCGCGCTTGGCCTCGGGGGTGACGGCGGCGGCGCTGCGGTTCTTCCACTTCCTGATGGCCCGCTCGATCGCCCGCTGCCTCTGTGAGGCGGCGTATCCCGCCGGGTCCTCGGAGTGCTCGACCGGCGCTCGGGTCACCCCGGGCAGGAATGCCGAGGTGGAGTGCCGACAGTTGGGGTGCTGGAGTCCCGCGCGACGGGCGTCGTCGAGTGATCCGGTGACGTCCACCCGCACGGTGCGGCCGTCCTCGGTGGCGTGCTCCATCTCGATCGTTCGGGCGCCGCTCGGGCCGTCGAGCGCGAGCACCCGACCCTCGAAAGGGTCGCAAAGCTCGCAGTTGTGGGGCGCGTTGGAGACGATCACCAGCCGGATACCGGCGGCCCGCAGGCGGTCGCCGTGCGCCTCGACGGCGGCGCGCCCGACCGCCGTTCGGGTGGCCATCTCCGCATAGCTCGTCATCTGCCACGACCGGCCGCGGCGGTCGACGAACGTCCTCAGGCCGACGTCGCTGAAACGCTCCATCGCGCGTTGCGTGGCTTGCCTGCGGGAGTCGATCCCGAGCAGCGGCGTCGCCGACACCTCGCTGATGATCTGCCGGTATCCGTCCTCGACGCCTCGCAGGATGCCGCGATGTGTCTGCGTCACGAGCTCGACGGTCTCGGCGGCGAGCCGGTCCACTGCCCGGGTGCCCGGGGTGCGCTCGGAGATCCGCCGGGCGTCGGCATCGGACAGCGCGCCGAGCTCGGCGAGCCCGGCCTGCGCCCCGATGTCGTACGCCTCGGTGACGGCCGAGAACACCTCAAGTTCTGTGGCGCTCGCGAGGGCATCGACCACGCCCTGAGCCGCGCGCCGCAGGGGCTGCACGTCGGCGAGCTTCGCGACCGCCCAACCGGGCGCCTCGAAACCGTCGGCGAGCTGCCTCGCGACGAGCGAGAGCAGGCGCGTCTCGGCGTCCGCGTAGAGGTCGCGGACGGCGGCCGAGAGATCCTCGGCCATCGCGGGATGGATGGGCACAGCACCTCCCCCGGAATGTCGCCATTGGTGGAGGTACGCACCGCTCCGAATGTGCGGATGCCGTGAACGGTTGCGGGTGCTCGAAAACGGGAGGGGGTGCGGGCGGCGCCTCGTTCAACTGCCCCTGATCAGGGGTTCTTTCGAGCGTGACTCTATTAAGTTAACCAAACGAGCGCATATGGGTAAATTAGTGTCTAAACGCCGCGCTTGTAGGGTCGCGGCCATGGGAATCGAATCGCAGATCGCCTTGGTGTCCTCCCCCTTCTTCGCCGTCGTCACGGTGTTGATCGCTGTCGCCATGACGCACCCCGAGCCGCAGGTACGGGCCCGAGCGGAAAGGCTCTTGGGTGTGATCTTCCGGACCGGCTAGCTAGTCGAGTAGACCGGCCTGCATGGGGTCCGGGACAGCGGCCCCGGTCTCGGCGAGGATGCGGTCGGTCTCTTCTTGAACCGCCGTCGAATCCCAATCCGGGTGCAGCATCTGCACCTTGGTCAGCGTGGATACGGCCTGCGCCTGCTGGAGCAGCGAAAGGGTTTGAGCGAGCGAGGCCGAGTCCTCACTGACCACCGGGCCGAACACGACGGTCGGCCGCTCCGGCACGATGCGCGGCGTGAACCATGCCCGGTCGAGCATGAGCATCGCGTACAGGATGTCGCCGAGCTCGGGCGACCAGTACCTCGCCTTCTTCTTCCGGGTGGTCATGGACCGCCGGTCTCGTGCCCGGATCTCGGTCGCGGTCACGGCGGCCTGATCGTCTAGGCCGAACGTGCCGAGGCTGTAGCCGGCGGACTGCACAGCCTGCCGGGTGGTCGCCGCCGAGGTCCGCTCGTGCTCGTCAACCCGGATGGCGAACTGCGACAGGGTGATGCCCGTGCCGCTCTGCTCGGTCGGGGGGATGTTGAGCAGGGTCCAGATTTCCCGGTCGGAATCGAAACTGGCGCCGCGGCCGGGGCCGTGGTCGCGCAGGTAGCCGTCGGGGACGAGCAGCCGTGCGCGGGCGAGCCTGATGTCGCGCACCCATGATGTCCATGTGGTGTCGAGGGCGTCGAACAGGTCGTACAGCGGAGCGCCGTAGTCGCTCCTGCCGAAGACGCTTCCCCTGTTGGCCCGGTCGGGGCGGATGTTGGGGACGTAGGCGGCGGTGAGCCGGTCGATCCCGGTCGCCAGGGCGTCGCCCTCGGGGCCGAGGGAGTCGGCCAGGTCGGCGACCTCGGGGTGCTCGGTGAGCGGGACCCGGGTACCGAGGCTGTCGGACGAACCCTCGTAGAGGGCGTGCTCGATCCACCCGGGAGAGTGCCGTTCGAGGTGGCGCCACACGGTCGCCGAGGTCGAGGTGAGCTCGTGCCAGAAGGTGACGGCGGTGAGGCGCCCCCACCGCACTTCGGGAACCGCGCTGTCCGGGTGCACGCTGGTGAGCAGCGGGCGGTCGGCAAGCGAGCGATCCCACGTGATCCGGAGATAGACGCCGCCGAGCGCCGCGCACACCTCGGCGGCCTCTAGCAGCGCGTTCGCGATGCCGTCGGACTCGGCGAGCTCGTCGAGGCGGTCCTGCGTGACCGAGTCGGACACGGTGAGCACGGGCGGCTCGGCGAACAATAGGTCGGCCGAGCTGCCCGCGATGTCACCGGGCAGGGGAATGTGCAGGCGCTGATCGGGCACCGCCTGCTGCTGATCGCGGTCACGCCCCCACAGCCGGCGGCGCCCGTCCCCCCGGACCGCACTGGTCCGGTAGACAGCGGCGAGCCGCTCGTGCTGCCCGCTGTACCAAGCGTCGTCGATCCGGATCTGCCGGTACTGGCGAGCGAGGGCGGGCGGCGGCCAGGGGGCGCCGTTCTCAGGCAGGGGCACGGCTCACCCCCCGACGTCGTCGTGTGCGAGCGCGCGCCGCCGAGCAACGGCGGCAGTGCCGCGTGCCGTTGGGGGCGGTGTACGTGTTCGCTTCGTCGAAGACGTGCCCACGGCAGCAGTGCGTCTGATGAGCGCGCCGCGCGGCGGGGGACACCCCGCGCAGGATGTTGGTCCGGGTGGTGACCACGTCGAGGTGGTCGGGGTTCACGCAATGCCGACGCCGGCAAAGGTGGTCGATCACGAGCCCGTCGGGGATCGGCCCCCGGGTCAGCTCGTAGGCGACGCGGTGGGCGTACGCGGGGCGGCCGTCCACCTTCACTTGGCCATAGCCGTTGGGCTTGACGTGCGCGGTCCAGTCCCAGCAACCGAGAGGGCCCGGGGCGACCTTGGCGAGAAACCGATCGGTCAGCGAACGCACGCGACCACCCCCTCGACACGTCAAGCCCGAGGCGCGGCGAGGCGCCTCGGAGCGGGGGAGGGGATCAAGCGGGGGCGAGCAGCCCGCGCCATTCGTGAACAGTGCTGTGTACGGCGTACCGCAGCGCGTCGAGGCTGTGGTCGGACGCCTTCACCGGGCGGTCCTCGCCACGCGCCGCCGCGGCGTCGTCCCATACGTACGAGGGGAACTCGCCGAGGAGCCCCGCGCACGAGCGATGGATGAGCAGGCGGCCGGAGTCGAGCAGGTTCGCCACGCTGCGGATGCCGTCGCCGACGGCGTTGTTCGCGCGGGCTACCCCGGCGTATCCGTCGGCCCAAAGCTGAGTGGAGAAGCTCGCCGCGCTCGGGTCGATGAACGTCCACTCGGGGTGCACGCCCATCTCGCCGAGCCAGTCACGGACGGCGCGGCTGTAAGCGGCGTCGGTCATCTGCCGGCGCTCGGCGCGCGAGTCGTGGCGCCACTCGCCCACCGCGTACAGGCGCCCGTCCTCGCCGAGCCCGAGCAGGACCATCGAGAAAGGGTTGCTCGTCCCGTAGTCCACGCCCGACCAGTACCGGCGCATCGCGGGCAGGGTGTCGACGACGTGCCGCTGCTCGTCGTAAGCGTCGTAGACGGCGCCCTCGGCGACGCACCACTCGCCGAGGATCATCCGGCGCCGCCATAGCCCGGTGTACTCGGCGGCCAGGGCGGCGACGTACTCGGGGGACAGGGCCGGATTGTCGGCGAGTTGGAAGTGCCAGGAGCGAAGATCGAGTTCGTGCTGCCGGTCGAGGTACTGCGCCTTGAGCCAGTGCCTCGGCCCGTCCGGGTTCGTCGTCCCGAGCAGGATCGCCCCGGGTACGGACAGGCGCGCGAGGAGCTGCACGAAAAAGGCTTCGGGGAGCAGCGTGATCTCGTCGGCGTAGGCGACGGACGCGGTCAGACCGCGCAGCCGGCCCTCGGACCGGGCGTCGCTCGCGCCGATCAGGTGCACCACCCTGCCGAGGACCACGGCCGTGGTCGCGCCCCGGGTGTGGTGGACCTCGGCGGCGGTGTCGGTGAACAAGGCCGGGTCCTGCAAGGGCTCGATCACGTTCCGCTCGATGGTGGCGAGCGACCGGCCCACGATCAGGATCAGGCCCGAGGCCGGAGCGCGCCGCACCGCGAACAGGAAGCGGAGCAGGCTCGCGATCGTCTTCCCGCTTCGAACGCTGCCGTGCCACACGTTGATGCGGGCGACCGAGTCGCGGAGCGAGGCGAGTTGCTTGTCGGAGAGGTGGCCGGTCGAGGGGATCACCCCCCGTCGGTGTCACCGCCCGGCGGGCCGAGCAGGGCGTCGGCGAGGCGGTCGAGCATCCCGCCGGCGCTTCCGCCGCTGGTGTGGCGGGCGAGCTCGGCGACCTTGGCGTGTACCTCGGTGAGCGCCCGCGCGGCTGTGGCGTAGTCGCGTGCGTCCCGGGCGGACTCGGCCTCGACGACCCGCTCGACCTGAGCGAGAGCGCCGTCGAGGGCGTCGTCGGCGAGGCGCTCGCGCCGGGCGGTGGCGTCGGCCGTACGGGCCTGCGTGGCGGCGGCCACCCGCGCCCCGCCGCTGAACGCGAGGCCCTGCTCGGCGGCGATCTTCGAGACAGTGGCGGCGCTGCGCCCGGTCTCTCGGGCGATGGCGTTGCGGGACTTGCCCTCGGAGTGCAGGCGGCGCACCGCCTCGCGGTCGGCGTCCGTGATGGGGTCGGCCACGGGATCACCTCCCGATGGCGGGCACGCGAACGCCCCGCCACCGGAAGGGGGGTGGTAGCGGGGCGTAAGAAGGGGGTTGTTTCCGGGCACGCCGGAGGCACCACCGACTATAGGTCACAGATTGATAACGGTGCAACCCTTGTTCGGGATGGCCCAAGATCCGGCCGCAGGTAAACCGGCGGCGCTGTGCGGGGCCACGGCCCTACCGTTCTCGCATGACGTTCCCCCCTGAGCCACCCCCGCGGCGAGTCGCGAACATACAGGTCACTCCCGAGCTGATGGCGAAGTCGTCCAGCGCGCTCCGCCTCGCCCTCGGTCACGCCGAGAGCATGCTCGGGCAAGGGCTCGACGGAACCGGTAGGGCGCAGGACGTGGCCGCAATCAAGGCCGGCGCTCATGGGGAGCGGCGCGCTATGCGCCTATGGCTCTACGACATGGCGTGCGATACCGCGCGGCTCGCGCAGAACAGCGCACTCGATCATCTGCGCGCGCTGCCTGCTGACTTGACGCGCGAGCCCGGTCCGGTCCTGTCGCACCTCACGCTCGTGCGGGTCGCTCTGGAAGCAGGCGGCATGTTCGGGTACGTCACCGAGCGGGGTGTCGATGTCCGCCTGCTCCTCGCCCGCATCGCCGGCGTCAAGATCGCCGACAACATCAACGCCCGCAACCTCGCCGCGACACACGAGGACCGCGACCCCAACATCTTGGCGGGTCAGGAACGGGCGATCCTGTCGTTCGAATCGACCCTCGCGAAGGCGGGCGTTACCCACAAGCTCAGCCAGCAAGGGTGGAAGGTGACCGAGACCGAGCTCGAAGGTCACAAGACAAGAGGGGACATCGTCATCAGCAAGGCCGCGATGGCGTTCCTTGGGGAAGGCCACCCCGGCGCGTACAACCTGCTGTCTGGTGGTGCGCACAGCCGCCCTTGGCTGCTCGGCACCAACGAGACCACTACGCCCGACGCGGGCTCGGTGATCTACGCCCTGTCGATCACGGTCGGGCTGCTGACGGCATGGCTTGAGCGGTGGGGGGCGTACACCGGCAACGACGTTGGGCCGACGGTCAAGAAGGTCCGGCAACCCCTAGAGATCGTTCTCCAGCGGGCGGCGGCTGGCGATTTCAACAGAGCCTGACCACAGCCGTACAGCCCCCAGGGTGGGGGCCCCGGTCCACCTCGGAGCCCCCACCCGCGATCCGCTACGCCGCGGCGGCGATGTCCACCCCGAGCGCGGCGATCAGCTCGGGGAGGTCGTCCCACTCCCACACCCGCGCCCGCTCGGCGCCGTCGAGGGGGACGGGCGCCGAGCAGTCCCGCGCGCCCGAGCAGGTGACGCTCGGCGGGCCATCGGGGGCGCTGTGCAGGATGAGCTCGCCCGCGCACCACGGGCACGGCTCGGGCAGCGGGGTCTCGCGCAGGTCGAGGCCGAGGGCGCGCAGCACCCGGGCCTCGGCGATCCGCGCGGTACGCCGCGCTTCGTGTAGCAGGTACAGCGGCAGCACCTCGTACGGCGGGGCGCTGATCGCTCCGTCGAGCTCGACCTCGGGGGCGGTGTCCTCGTCGAGCACGCGCCCCTCGATCCACACGCACGTGAAGTGCAGCCCGTGCCGCCTGCTGCCCGCCGCCCGGTGGCTGTCGGGTGCGCCCGGGTCCGGGGACAGCCACGCACGTGGGTCGCCCTGCTCGGTGCGCTGGACGGCGGCGGCGAGCGTGTCCGCGAGATCGAAGATCAGGCGCTCGACCGCCTGTCCCGCGTCGAGCGCGCCGAGGTTGAGCGGGGCGGGGTGCTCGCGCAGTACGAGGGGCGCCCGGTCCTCGACGAGCAGCTCGTCGTCGTCGCGCATGGTGTGCGCGAGCTGCCTCGGCGGCCAGTGATCCGCCGGCGGGGTCTCGATCGCGAGCAGCAGGTCGGCCCACCGGCCCCGGATCACCCGCAGGGCGCGCACGGTCTCGCCCACAGCCTGTGCGTAACTCATCGGTTCCCCTCCCCGCCGCGCAGCGCCTCGACCTCGGCGGCGTATGTGTCGCGCTCGGTCTCGATCTCCTGCATGGCCTGCTCGGCGGCGTCGATGCGGTGGCGCAGCTTGAGCGCGGCGGTCTGCTGCCCGCCGGCGGACTGGCGGAACCGGTCGCAGTCGGCGATCTCGGCCTCGGCCAGGGCGCGGAGTTGGGTCGCGTCCCCCGGGGTGAGGGCGCCTCGGTCGGCTCGGGCGAGCAGCAGGCGCAGCGCCGCGCGCCGCTGCTCGCGCACGCCCTCGCGGGTGGCGGTCCGGCCTCGGCGTGACCGGGTGCGGGTGGTGTGGTTCATCGGGTCTCTCCGTTCTCGGCTCGGCGGGTCGTCGAGCAGGCGGTGCAGGTGGTCGAGCAGGGGCGGCGGCCGAGGCTGCGTGCCTCGCGGTCAAGGCGGCCGTCGAGCCGAGCTGTGTGGGCCAGGGACGCGCCGAGCGCGAGGGCGAGCACGACGGCGAGGGCGAGCAGGGCCGAGCTCATGGGGTGTTCCGTTCAGTGGTTCGGGCACGGCCGAGCAGCCGGGCGAGGGAGCGCCGAGCGCGCGGGATCTCCCGCGCGCGAGGCGCGACCGGTCGCGCGCCTTCGTCTGCGGTACGTCGGTGAACACCGGCACCATGAACACCAGCCGGGTAGCTGTCGGTCATGTGCCATCCCTCGACGGCGAGGCGGTCGGCGAGGGCGGCGACGACGGTGGTCGCGAGGTGCGGCTGCACGTCGAGCTCGTCGGTCAGGTGCGCGGCGATCACGGCGCGCGCGGCGTGCGGGATCATCGGGCCTCGCCGCCGCTCGTGTGCCGGGCGCGGCCGTCTCGTCGAGGCGCGGGCGGTTGGCACATGATGCGGGCGAGCTTGATCTGCTCGGCCTCGGCCTGCTCGTCGACTCCGAGCTGCGCGACCAACGCATCGACGCGCGAGGGGTGGACGCCGGTCAGCGGACGCCGCCCCTTGCCCCGGTTGCGGAAGCTGCTCCGGCACTGCTCGTCGATGCCGGCGAGGCAGTGAGGGCACTTCACCCCGAACGGGTCGGGGACGCCCTCGGCGACGAGCTGCTCGCGGTGGGCCCGAGCCTTCCGGAAGGGGCGCAGCTCGGCGGCGACATGCGCGGGCATGTAGCGGCGCGGGCCCGTGCCCACCCCGGACATGAGCGCGGCGAGACGTTTCTGCCCTGCGGGGTCGATCGCGGGACGGTGGTGCGAGGGCGCGGCGTGTCCGGTCGCGACCGCCGCCCGGGTGCCGAGCAGCTCGGCCCGCCATGCCTTCGGATTGTCGGGGTCGGCCGCGGGCACCGGGTCGGTGTGGCGGTTCATGAGCTCGGTCCGGTGCGGCCCCCACGCGGCGAGCAGGTCGTGCGGCTCGATCGGCCGGTACTGGGCCGACTTGTCGCCGCCGCGCTGCTCGTAGTAGCGGCGGGTCGCGCGGGCGGCGTCCCATGAGACGTCCGGCATGGTGGCCGGGACGTCGGCGACGGCGGCGGTCCACTCGGCGATGGTGCGGGCGGACTGCTGCGGGTCGGCGAGGGCGCGGCGCACGCGGCTGTCGAGCGTTCCGGCGAACGCCAACAGGGCGGCGATCTGCTGCTCGTTCATGGGGTGCGCTCCTTCTGTGCGTTGAGCAAGGCGAGGCCGGCGGCGAGGTTGTCGGCGTAGGCGGCGGTCGAGGCCGTCGCCCTCGACGGGGTGCTCGACGGGCGGTCGAGGTCGGACCAGACCTTGAGCCAGTAGCGGGCCGCTTTTGGGGCCTCGCCCGGGACGGTGCGGCGGGCGGCGAGGTCGACCAGGGCCTCGACGCCGTGCTGCTGCGTCAGCCGGTAGACGTCGCGCTGCTCCCCGAGGCCGAGCGACCACCGGACGGTGACCGAGGCCGCGGCGAGGGCGTCGTCGAGCGGGCGCAGTTCGGGAATGAGAGCGGCCGAGGTCGTGCGCGGCTGCTGCTCTTGTGGTGAGTAAGTAGGTAGTACGTTCTGGGGGCCGATTTCCGGCCCCCCGGGGGCCGATCTGCGGCCCTCCCCCGGGCCGGTGACCGGTCCCCCCGGGGCCGATGTTCGGCCCTCCCCGGGGCCGATTTCCGGCCCCCCGGGGGCCGATTCCCGGCCCGGGTCGAAATCCGGTCCGGGCCGGTCCTCGGCCCCCCTCTCGTTGAGGAGCGGCAGGCGGTAGACCGTTTCCCCGCCGGGCCCGATGCGGCCCTCGACGACGGCGAGCTCACCCGAGGCGAGCAGGGCGTCGACCGCGTGGCGGACGGTGGAGCGGGCGGCGCGGGTCCGCTGCATGAGCGCGGCCGTACCGGCGTAGGCGACGCCGTCGGCGCCGGCGCGGTCAGCTACGGCGAGCAGGACCAGACGGGCGGCGCCTCGGGCGCGGGACCGGGTCCAAACCCAATCCGTCGCGGCGAGGCTCAAGGGGGTTGCTCCTTAAAGGGTTTGGGCTGCCGGGCGGTTCGGGGCGCCCGGCAAGGGCGGCAGGTGTGTGAAGCGGGCAGCGGTCGCCGACGACGTAGCGGCGGGTGCCTGCCGCGCGGCAGTAGGAACGGGCGGCGCCGTTCCAGAAACCGCAGATCATGCGGCGGGTGCCAGACCGGCGCGGTCGAGGAGCAGGCGCAGCGCTGCCTCGGCCTGCCGGACGACGACGCCGTTTCCGAGGGCGCGCAACTGTGCGTTGCGGCCGAGGCCCGGCACGCCGGTCACGTGTCCGTCGTCGAGTCCGTGCATCCACTCGACGAACGGCGGGTCGAGGCGACGGCGATCGTCAACTGCCCGGGGAGCGGGACGGGTGAGGTGCTCCCACCGCTCGACGGCGCCGCGGTAGATCCCCCAGTCGAGGGGAGCATCGTCACCAGCAGCGGCAGGGGCGGAGCGCCGATGCCGTTCCTGTGCTTCGCCCGCATCCGTTCCCGCCGCGCCCGCCAGACTTCCGGGGCCTTCCCGTCGTCGTGGCCCGACGCCGAGGGCGTCGGCAGCAGGTGCTCGACCTCGTCGGCGAGCGTCGGTCCATGACCACCCGATCGCCGCTTGTCCGGATGCTGCGAGCCTCCGTTCGAGGCGAGGTTCGAGGTCGGGGTCTTCAGCAGCGGGCCACGCGACGACGAACACGCGCTCTCGGCGGTGGGGAGCGCCGATCTCCGATGCGCGTACGCACGCCCACTCCGCATCGAACCCGAGGCGGGCCAGGTCTGCGAGTACAGCGCCGAGTGCGCGCACAGCAGGCTTACCGCTTCCGTCTCCCACGCACCACGCGCAGCGTTCCATGTCGCTATGGGCCGGCGCGGAGAGGAGTCCGCGGACATTCTCGATCACCACCAGGGAAGGGCGTAGGGACTGGATAGCTCGGGCGACGTGCAGCCACAGGCCGGACCGAGTACCGGCAGCGATGCCGGCGCCGAGGCCGGCCTCGCTCACGTCCTGGCACGGAAACCCGGCGGTGAGGATGTCGACGGGCTCGACCAGGGCGAAGTCTGCGGCGGTCAGATCGCCGAGGTTCGGCACCTCGGGCCAGTGGTGCGCGAGTATCGCCGCGGCGTTGGCGTCGTTCTCGACGTGCCAGGCCACCGATCCGCCGAGCACCTGCTGCACGGCCATGTCGAGACCGCCGTACCCCGAGCAGAGACTGCCGATCCGGGGACCGGCGGCGCTCACTGCTCGGCGCCGACGAATCGGGCGTAGACCCGGTGCTCGACGCGCCCCTGCTCGACGACAGACCGGGCGACCGCCTCGAACGCGCCATCGGGGTAAGCGGCCAGTCGGCCGCTGCGGATCGCCTGCGCGGCCGATGACGCCCGAGTGATCGACGCGAGCCGCTGCACGATCGCCCACTCGCCCGGACGGTCGGCGAGCTCCATCGCGATCAGAGCGTGCTTGGTGTTCCGGCTGCGCGGCGGCGGCCCGGTAAAGGTGACAGACACAAGATCCCCCATGTGTTCTCGGACAGGAACAGCAGCGGGCACAAGCTGCCCGGTACAGACTGTTTGTCTGTTGCTGTTCTCGAACAAGAACAAACCTAGTCATGGCTGAATCTGCACGTCAACGCAGTTCCGGGGTGTGCATTTCGGGGTAGTGGCTGCTTAGATAAGATCGTTCGCGTTCTGCGACAAGAACGGAGATGAGAACCCCCGTGTCCTCCATAGGCGGCGAGAGCTTGACGCCCTTCACCGACATGGTTCGCGAGGCGCTGGCCGTCCCCGGCGCGACCCTGCGAAGCGTGGCCGAGCGGGCAGTCGACCCCGAGACGGGCAAAAGGCTCCAGTGGACGACCCTCGCGAAGATCAAGAACGGCGAGAGTTACCGGCACGACAAGTGGATCGTCGGCGCCGTGGCGGCGGCGACCGGGCTCGATTGCGTCGAGGTGCGGAAGGCGGCGGCGGCCGAGTGGGTGGGGTTGACGGCCGGCGACATCCTCGGCATGTCAACACCCAAGGTTTCCATCGTCGTTGCGTACCAGCCTGGAACAAGGCCCGAGGATCTTCCGTTGGTTAAAGAGGCGCTCAAGAATCTTGACCTCGAAGACGCAACGATCACGGTCACCGAGGAGTCTCACGGAGCGTCGTAGTCGCGTGACCTGCGGCGATATGGGCGCTAATGTGGATCGGGCCTTGCCTCGGACATGTGTTCGAGCAAGGTACTCGGCCATGCCACGAGGGGGGCATCTTGTACCGCGTCCGCCGTACCCGACTCGACGACACCGCACCAGCAGCAGGGCGTGTCACTGCTGATAAGCGCGACATCCTGCTCGACGACAGACACATCACGGACTCCGGGGCCATAGCCCTTGAGGCCGTCCTGAACGCCCTTCCCCCCATGGGCGCTCAGGAACGAGCCTCGAAGTGTCCCCAGCAGCCCGACGCGAGCGGGGCGGCGCAGGACTGAGGAAGTGAGGAGGGGCCGCGCGGCGCGATGCCGAGCGGCCCCTCTTGTGCGTCCGTGGGCGTCACGACGGTTCTCCGGGAGGCGCCCGTCGAGTCCCTCCGAGTGGGGGCAGCGGCCCTGCTGGGAGGGGTGCAGGTGATGCCGCCGTGATGCCGGACGGCTTCGGAAGGGTCGGCACCGGCTGACACTCGAACGTGCGGGAAGCCCCTCTGACCTGCACGTTCTGACACTTGCCGGTACCGAACCGAACCCCCTATCACGAACGATCTTGAGCTCGTAATGCGTAGGTCTCGGGTTCGAATCCCGAAGGCGGCTCTGTGGAAGCCCCAGGACTCACTCGCCGTGACCTGGGGCTTTTGCTTTGCCCCCGCACGGCCGTGCCGGACCGCGACGTTCTTCGTGCCGCCGTCGTGCCCCTCGCGTGCCCATCCGTGCGGGGCGCTACTCGGCGGCGTCGGTGCGGGCTCTCGTGAGGTGTGACCGCCAGGCCCATCGGGCGAGCGCGCCGACGGCCGCGGACGTGAGGATCTCTTCGGGTGTGGCCGGGCGGTCATGTGCGGCTCGCTTCGTGATGTGGTGGCGCCGGCCGCGGGGAAGCAACGGTGACTGGTGGGCGGGGGGTGGGGGCCGCCGGGTCGCTGGGGGGGGGGGGCGGGGCTACTTTGGGAAGGCTGGACCCGGGCTACGCGTGGTAGGAGGGCGACATGTCCACACGGTTGCGCAGAGCGGCGGTGGGGGTGGCCGCGGTGGGGCTGGTCTTGGTGCCGTTCGGGCTGGGACGTGCGGTGGACGCGCCGGCGGGGGCCGTGTTCTCGGCCTCGGCCCCCGCTGCCCCCGCTGCCGCCGATCAGGAGTTTCCTCAGCTCACGCCCGCCGTGGCACGGCAGTTGGACGATGTCGTCCGGAAGGTGATGAACGAGGCGAAGGTGCCCGGGGTGATGGTGTCGCTCTCGGCGCCCGGCAAGGGCTCGTACGTACGGGCCTTCGGCGTCGCCGACAAGGCGACCGGTGCGCCGATCCGTACGGACATGAACATGCGCATCGGCAGCGTCACCAAGACCTTCACCGTGACCGCCCTGCTCCAGCTCGTCGACCAGGGCAAGGCCCGACTGGACGACCCCATAGGCAAGTACGTGGCCGGCGTGCCCAACGGGGACCGGATCACCCTGCGCCAGCTCGCCGACATGCGGAGCGGGCTGTTCAACTACTCCGAGGACGAAGGTTTCTTCAAAGCCCTCACGAGCAATCCCCGACGGCCCTTCACCCCGCAGGAGTTGCTCGCGTACTCCTTCAAGCACCCGGTGCTGTTCCAGCCCGGCGCCAAGTTCTACTACTGCAACACCAACCTGATCCTGCTCGGGCTCGTGGTCGAGAAGCAGAGCGGGCAGCGGCTCGACGACTACATCAACCAGAAGGTCGTCCGCCCGGCGGGGCTGCACCACACGCTCTTCCCCGTCGGCGCGGAGTTCCCGAAGCCGCACTCCCAGGGCTACACGGACCAGACCGCCTCCGGGAAGACCGAGGACGCGGCCGACTGGAACCCCTCCTGGGGCTGGGCCGCCGGCGCGATGATCTCCGACCTCGACGACCTGAAGTCCTGGACGAAGGTCATGGCCACGGGCACGCTGCTGAAGCCCGCCACCCAGGCCGAGCGCCTGAAGGTCGTCGAGGCGCTGCCCGGCACCGGCTACGGCCTGGGCATCTTCAAAGTCCAGGGCTGGATCGGCCACAACGGGTCCCTGCCCGGCTACCAGGCCCTGGCCGTGTACCTGCCGGAGGCGAAGGCCACGCTGGCGGTGATGCTGAACACGGACATCGCCTACGAGGGTTCCGAACCCAGCACCCTCTTCGGTGAGGCGATCACCAAGGTCGTCACGCCGGACCACGTTTTCACCCTGCCCGCCCAGTCCGTTACCGCACACTGAGGGGATGAGCGATCAGGGGGTGGTGTTGCGCGTTGCCGGTCACGGCGATCTCGACGTCGCGGGTGCGCTGTTCCGGGGCTACCTCGACTTCTATGAGGTGAAGGTGGAGGATCCGGACGCGCCGCGGGAGTACCTCGCGCAGCGGCTCCAGGGCGGTGAGTCGCTGGTGCTGCTCGCGGACGTGCCGGGGGCCGGAACGGTCGGGTTCGCCCAGGTCTACCGGACCTTCTCCTCGCTCGCGCTGCGGCCGATGTGGATCCTGAGCGACCTGTACGTGGACCCCTCCGGCCGCCGCACCGGCGCCGGGCGGGCGCTCCTGCGCGAGGTGCTGCGCCGGGCGCGGGAGGCCGGGGTGTCCGGGGTGCAGCTGGAGACGGCGTACGACAACCACGTCGCGCAGGCGCTGTACGAGGCGGAGGGCTTCGAGCGGGACGCGTTCCACGTCTACTTCCATCCGCTGGGCGACCGCTTGGGCTGAGGGCTCCTTCTCCCTACTTCGCTTGCGCGTAGCACTCCACGATCGCCGTCGTGAACGGGAAGCGGACCGGGGTGTCGCCGAAGGCGATGCGGCCGGCGCGGTCGCCGGCGGTGCGGATCGCCTCGGCCACCGCCTCGGCTTCCCCGGCCGGGCAGTGCACGATCACCTCGTCGTGCTGGAAGAACACCAGCTCGGCCCGCATCCCGGCGGCCGCGATGGCCTGGCGCAGCGCCGCGAGGAGCAGCAGGGCCCAGTCGGCGGCGCTGCCCTGGACGACGAAGTTACGGGTGAACCGGCCGCGGGCCCGGGTGTTGGTGGAGGCGTAGCCCGGCGTCCAGCCGTCCTCCCGGTCCTGGGGGATGCCGGCTTCGCCGTCCTCGTCGGCGCCGACCGGCGGCGGGCAGGTGCGGCCCAGCCAGGTCCGTACGAGGCGGCCCTCCTCGCCGGCCTTGGCGGCGTCGTCCACGTACGCCACGGCCTGCGGGAAGCGGCGGCGCAGCGCGGCCAGGTTCTTCAGGCCGTCGCCGGAGGTCTGCCCGTACACGGCGCCGAGGACGGCCAGTTTGGCCATGTCCCGGTCGCCGGAGAAGCCCTGGCGGGAGATGGCCGTGTAGAGGTCCTCGGGGCGTCCGGCGACCTCCATGAAGGCGGGGTCGCGGGAGATCGCGGCCAGGACGCGGGGCTCCATCTGGTCGGCGTCGGCGACGACGAGCCGCCAGCCGGGGTCGGCGACGACGGCTCTGCGGATCACCTTGGGGATCTGGAGGGCGCCGCCGCCGTTGGTGACCCAGCGGCCGGTGAGGGTGCCGCCGGGGACGAACTCGGCGCGGAAGCGGCCGTCGCGCACCCAGTCCTGGAGCCAGCTCCAGCCGTGGGCGGTGTAGATCCGGTACAGCTTCTTGTACGCGATGAGGGGCTCGACGGCGGGGTGGTCGAGCTCCTGGATCTCCCAGCGGCGGGTGGACTTGAGCCGGATTCCGGCCTCCGCGAAGGCCTTGATGACGTCGGCGGGCAGGTCGGGGCGGACGCGGCGGCCGAACGCGGCGGACACCTCCTCGGCCAGCTCGGCGAGGCGGCGGGGCTCGCCGCCTCCGGCGTAGCGCTCGCCGAGGAGTTCGGTGAGCAGGGCGCGGTGGACGTCGGCGCGCCAGGGGAGGCCGGCGCGCTGCATTTCGGCGGCGATGAGGAAGGCGGCCGACTCGGAGGTGGTGAGCAGGCGCATGCGGTCGGGGTGGGCGGTGGCGGCCGTGCGGTTCGCCTGGTCGCGGTGGATGGCGACGAGGGCGTCGAGGGGGAGGGGCGTGGAGGTGGGCCTGGGGTCGAAGAGGAAGAGGGAGTCCTGGGTGGTGGGGGTGGTGGTGCGGTGGGGCTGTGGGGGATCGGGGGGTACGGGGGCGCCGGTGAGGCGGGCCCAGGCGGCTGCCGCCGAGCGGGGTTCGCCGGAGCGGCCTTCGTGGGCGAGGAGGAGGAGCTCGGTGTCCTCGATGTCGTGGCAGCGCTCGACGCGGGCGCCGGCGGCGAGCAGGCGGGGGTAGACGGCGGCGGTGTTGCGCCAGATCCAGCGGGTGTGGGCGGGGGCGGAGCGGATCGCTTCCGCGGGGTCTTTGAAGGTGAGGGGGGCGGTGGTGCCGGGAGTGGTGGTGGGGGTTGTGGGGCCGGTGGGCGTGGTGGAGGTGGGCGTGGTGGAGCTGGTCGTGGTGGAGCTGGTCGTGGGGGTGAGCGGCATTGCGTGCCAGAGGCCGTCGGGGGCTTCGGCCAGGGCCCAGTGCGGGGTGCGGTCGCTCATGGGTGCGAGTGTCCCACCGGGGGCTGACAGTCCGGCCGGGTCGGCGCGCCGGGGGTGGGAGCGGGGCTGGGGTCGGCGGGGGCCGGCTCCGGGCTCCCGCGCCTCCCGCCGTGGGGGGCTGTGGGGGGCGTGACAAGCTGGGGTGGTGAGAGAGATTGTCGATCGGGCCTGTGAGGCCGCGCTCTACGGCCAGGGCGATGCCGGCTTGGACGCCGGGGCTTCGGTGCTCGTCGGGGACGGCGGGCAGTGGGGCGGGGTCGGGCGGGAGCTGCTCGGGCGCGGGGAGGCGTACGTACGCCAGGCCTGGGAGCGGGGGTGGCAGCCCGCCGACGTGCTCCGGCTGGTCGGGCGGGATCTCGGCGAGCGGCATCTGCGGATCGCCCGGGACCTGATCGCCGCCGAGGCGCGGCGGTACGCCCGGCTGCCCGAGCGCTGGACCGACGCCGAGGTGTGGTGGGGAGGGGACGCGGAGTACGGGGAGGCCCTCGTACGGCGGGAGAAGAGCGACCGGTTCAGCCTCGCCACGGCCGTGCTCGAAGTGTTCCGGCTGCTCATTCGGCTGCCCTCCGTCGAGGCCGTCGGGCCGCTGCCCGGGGACCCCGTCGGCGACGCCCTGGAGCACGCGCACATCGAGCCCCGCATGCTCGGGCGCATCCGGGCGCTGCTCGCCAAGGCCGAGGCGACCAACTTCCCGGAGGAGGCGGAAGCGCTCAGCGCCAAGGCGCAGGAGCTGATGGCCCGGCACACCGTCGACGAGGCCCTGCTCGCCGCGAGCGGGAAGGGGCCCGCGCAGGTGCCCGCCGCCTGCCGGATCGGGGTCGAGGCCCCGTACGAGGAGGCCAAGGCCGTGCTGCTGGACGCCGTCGCCACGGCCAACCGGTGCCGGGCCGTGTGGAACAGTGCCTTCGAGTTCTCCACGGTGGTGGGCTTCGAGAGCGATCTGGAGGCCGTCGAGCTCCTCTATACCTCCCTGCTCGTGCAGGGCACGGCCGCCATGACCCGGGCCGAGGCCGCGCAGCGCTCCGGCGGGCGCAAGCGGACCAAGACCTTCCGGCAGTCCTTCCTGCTCGCGTACGCCAGCCGCCTCGGCCAGCGGCTCGCCGAGACCGCCGAGCACACCGCCGCCGAGGCCCCCGACAACCTGCCCGCCCTGGTGGCGCGCGACGTCGCCGTCACCTCGCGGGCCGACGAGATGTTCCCCCGGACCACCACGACCCGGCTGCGCGGTGCCACGGACCACGCCGGCTGGGAGGACGGGACCGCGGCCGCCGACCGGGCCCACATGGCCACCCGGCGGCCGCCGCTTCCCCGTTAGCCCTGTCGGCCGTCGCGTCAGCCCCGTCGCGTCAGCCCCGTCGGGCCCCGCCCTCGCCCTCTCCCTCGCCGCGCAGGGCCTGCGTCTCCGATTTCAGGATGCGCATCGACCGGCCCACCGAGCGGGCCATGTCGGGAAGCTTCTTCGAGCCGAAGACCAGCACGCAGACCACGAGGAGCAGGATCAGGTGCCAGGGCTCAAGGGCATTGCGGAGCATGCGCGTTCCCCCTATGGGTGACGGGAATACCGGTGCGGTCCCGACCATCGAACAGGGCCGGTCGCGTACGGACAAATCTGAAGAAGGCCTGAAGGGCGGGTCGGAGGCCGGCGCTGGTCGGAGCTTGATCCAGGCTTTATAAGGGTCCGATTCACCCCTGATCCACCCGAGTTCTTCCCTGACAGTGATCAGGGCAGCACCCTCCGCGTGCACGTGCATCTGCCCATGCATGCGCTTATGAACACAGCTATGATCCGGTGCAGTTGACATCTGCACTATCGGGGGCTTCCTGTGGACCACGCGTACAACGGGATGGCAGCTGCAGAACTCGACGGAGTGACCTGGCAGAAGAGCAGACACAGCAACTCGCAAGGTTCCTGTGTGGAGTTCGCCAAGCTGCCGGGTGGCGCTGTCGCCGTGCGCAACTCGCGCTTCCCGGACGGGCCGGCGCTCGTCTACACGCCGGCCGAGATAGAGGCGCTGCTGCTGGGCGTCAAGGACGGCGAGTTCGACCACCTGATCGCCTGATCGGCCGGTAGGGACGGCCGGAGGAACAGCGCGCTGATCAAGCCATGCACGTGCACTGGCCGGGACTGATCGCAATGATCAACCCCGGCCAGTTTTCGTCATTCACCGATGGTCCCGCCGGTGTCCGGCGCCCGCTGCGTCCTACTCGTGCAGCATGAACAGCGCCCAGACGACCTTGCCGGTCAGACGGCCCGCGAGCGGGTGCCAGCCCCAGCTGTCGCTGTAGGCGTCCACGAGGAACAGCCCGCGCCCCGACTCCAGGTCGCAGTTCTCCTGGGTGCGCTCCGGCGCGAACGATCCGCCCGGCCTGTCCTCGCTGGGATCCCGTACCGCGCACACCAGCCGGGTGCTCCACCGCATCAGGTGCAGCCGGACCGTCGGCTCCGCCTCGCCCGGGCCCCCGCCCGGACCCGGAGCGGGCCCCGAGCCGCCGGCCGCCCCCATGTCCCCCGGCAGGGCGTGGCGCAGCGCGTTCGTGACGAGCTCGGAAACCACCAGGGCCACATCGTCGAAGCGCTCGTCGAGACCCCACTGCGACAAGGTCGAACGGGTGAACGAACGGGCGCCCCGCACCGCCTCGAAGCGGGCGGGCAGAGCGCAGGAGGCGGACCCGGAGACAGCCGTGGGGTCGACCGGGGGCAGCCCCTGCCGTAACGGCTCGAGCATGGTCGATCCATTCGTCCCCATGCGAGGCACTCCCGGGATTCGCGGGCGGAGCGGCGCGCTCCGTCCAGAAAGAACTGCGGGGTGGGTCCGGCGCCGGCGCGAAAGAGCACGCAGGTGCGCGGCACCATCGTTCCGAATGCAGAAGCTGGATGCAAGGGCAGATGCACGTGCACGCGCCGGACCTGTCCACTCCCGTGATGGTTCTTGCTCATTTCTTCCTACGCATACTTACGGACTTCTTTTGCGGCAGGCGGGATTCCGTTACAGAACGAGTACGGACCGATGCGTTTTGGTGGCAGACTGCGGGGCCTGGGGTTCGGGGGCCCCGGCGACGCACATCACGCGCAGACCACGCGTACACATGGCGATGGGGAGGGCAGGACTAGTGACCGCAGAAGCAAGCGGTTCTGTGGTGCGCCGCATCCTCCTGGGCTCTCAGCTCAGGCGACTCCGAGAATCCCGCGGCATCACCCGTGAGGCGGCCGGCTACTCGATCCGCGCATCCGAATCGAAGATCAGCCGCTTGGAGTTGGGAAGGGTGAGCTTCAAGGCAAGGGACGTGGAGGACCTCCTCACGCTCTACGGAGTCACGGACGGCGCGGAGCGGGAGTCCCTGCTGGGGCTCGTCCGCGAGGCGAACGCGGCCGGCTGGTGGCACAGCTACGGCGACGTGCTGCCCGGGTGGTTCCAGACGTACATCGGCCTGGAGGGCGCCGCCTCGCTCATCCGGATCTACGAAGTCCAGTTCGTCCACGGCCTGTTGCAGACCGAGGCGTACGCCCAGGCCGTCGTCAGTCGAGGCATGCCCGGCGCCACCAAGGCCGAGATCGACCGCCGCGTCGCGCTGCGCCTGGAGCGCCAGAAGGTGCTCGTCTCCGAGAGCGCGCCCGTCTTCCACGCCGTCCTCGACGAGGCCGCGCTGCGCCGCCCGTACGGCGACCGCGACGTCATGCGCGGCCAGCTGGAGCACCTCATCGAGGTCTCCCAGCGGCCCAACGTGCAGCTCCAGGTGATGCCCTTCTCCTTCGGCGGCCACGCGGGTGAGAGCGGAGCCTTCACCCTGCTGCGCTTCCCGGAGTCCGACCTCCAGGACATCGTCTATCTGGAACAGCTCACCAGTGCCCTCTACCTGGACAAAGACGAGGAAGTGGCGCAGTACGAAAGGGCGATGGAGCGGCTCCAGGCCGACTGCCCCGACCCCGACCGGACGCGGGACCTTCTCCGCGGACTGCTCCAACTGTCTTGATTCGCACGTAGTATGACGTCTGATCAGTGCATGATGACCGATCGGTCTCCGGTGCAGCGCACGGGTGCGCGCTCGCAGTAAGGGATGGCATGTCCATATTCGACGACCTGGCTCACCAGTACATCGACGGCGAATGGCTGGCCGGCACCGGTTCGTGGGACATCATCGACGTCAACCCGTACAACGGGGAGAAGCTCGCGGCCATCACCGTGGCCACCGTCGAGCAGGTGGACCGGGCCTACCGCGCCGCCGAGCGCGCCCAGAGAGAATGGGCCGCCACCAGCCCCTACGCCAGACGCGCCGTCCTGGAACGCGCCCTGCGCATCACCGAGGAGCGCGAGAAGGAGATCGTCGAGGCGATGATCGACGAGCTCGGCGGGACCCGTCCCAAGGCCGAGTACGAGGTCCACCTCGCCAAGGAGTTCATCCGCGAGTCGATCCAGCTGGCCATCCGCCCCGAGGGCCGCATCCTCGCCTCCCCGGTCGACGGCAAGGAGAACCGGGTCCAGCGCCTCCCGGTCGGCGTCGTCACCGTGATCAGCCCCTTCAACTTCCCGTTCCTGGTCACCATGAAGTCGGTCGCCCCGGCCCTGGCCCTGGGCAACGCGGTGGTGATCAAGCCGAACCAGAACGCACCCGTGGTCGGCGGCGGGCTCATCGCCAAGGTCTTCGAGGACGCGGGCCTGCCGGCAGGGCTCCTCAACGTGCTGGTCACCGACATCGCCGAGATAGGCGACGCGCTCCTGACCCACCCCGTCCCGAAGGTCATCTCCTTCGCCGGCTCCGACCGGGTCGGCCGCCACGTGGGCTCGGTCGCCGCCCGCCACTTCAAGCGGACCGTCCTGGAGCTCAGCGGCAACAGCGCGCTCGTCGTCCTCGACGACGCCGACCTCGACTACGCGGTGGACGCGGCCGTCTTCAGCCGCTTCGTCTACCAGGGCCAGGTCTGCATGGCCGCCAACCGCATCCTCGTGGACGCCTCGATCGCCGAGGAGTTCACCGAGAAGTTCACCACCCGGGTGCGGGGCCTGAAGACCGGCGACCCCCACGAGGCCGACACCCACATCGGCCCGCTGATCAACTCCTTCCAGGCCGACGCCCTGACCGCGCTCGTCGACCAGGCCGTCGAATCCGGAGCCCAGGCCCTCGTCCGCGGGTCTACGCGCGGCAACCTGGTCGAGCCGACCGTCCTGGCCGGCCTCCCCGAGGACTCCCCGCTGCTCGGCCAGGAGATCTTCGGCCCGGTGGCCCTGCTGGTGGTCTTCGACGGCGAGGACGAGGCCGTACGGCTGACCAACGCGACCCCGTACGGGCTCAGCGGCGCCGTCCACACCCGGGACGTGGAGCGCGGCGTGCGCTTCGCCCAGCGCATCGAGACCGGGATGATCCACGTCAACGACTCGACGATCGGCGACGAGCCGCTCGCCGCGTTCGGCGGGGAGAAGGCCTCGGGGCTGGGCCGGCTGAACGGCGACGCCACCATCGAGGCCTTCACCACCCAGAAGTGGATCTCGGTACAGCACGGGCGCACGACTTTCCCGTTCTGACGTCGTTCTAGACTCGGGCGAGTCAGAGGCGGGCAGCGTTCCGGGGGAGACCTGAGTTGAGCAACATTCCGGAGACGGGGCGCACACCCCGGGTCCAGAACCGCCTGGTCGTGATCCAGGTGGTCGTCTTCTCCCTGCTGCTCACGCTGGGCGGGCGCCTCTGGTACCTCCAGGTGCGCAACGGCCAGGAGTACACCGACGAGGCGAAGAACAACCACACCCAGCAGGTGGTCCAGCCCGCCGTGCGCGGCTCGATCCTGGACTCCCGGGGCGTGCCGCTCGCCGACAACGAGACGCGCATGGTCGTCTCCGCCAGTCGTACCGACCTGACGAAGATGAAGGACCGGGGCAAGGACGTCCTGACCCGGCTCGCCGGCGTCCTCGGCCTCAACCCCGACGACGTGGTCAACAGCGTCCGGCTGTGCGACGCGAAGACGCCGAAGCCCTGCTGGAACGGCTCCCCGTACCAGCCGATCCCCGTCACCGACGAGGCGACGACCGACCAGGTGCTGGAGATAAGGGAGCACGCCGAGCAGTTCCCCGGCATCACCGCCGAGCCGACCGCCCTGCGCCGCTACGCCGGACCCGACGGGGCCAACACCTCGCAGGTGCTCGGCTACCTCTCGCCCGTCACGGACGCGGAGATCACCAAGGCCAAGAAGACCGACTCCCCGTACCTGCGCTCCGACCAGGTCGGCCGCTCCGGCCTGGAGCGCACGTACGACAAGGAGCTGCGCGGCAAGGCGGGCGTCACCCGCTACGAGGTGGACAACCTCGGGCGGGTCATCGGGCAGGCGCAGGCCGACAAGCCGACGCCCGGCTCCAACGTCGTCACCTCGATCGACTCGCGCGTGCAGGCGGTCGCGGAGCGCGAGCTGAACAACGCGATGGTCGAGGCCCGCAAGACGTACGACAAGATCACGCACAAGAACTACGAGGCGGACTCGGGCGCGGTCGTCGTGATGGAGGCCAAGACCGGCCGCATCGTGGCGATGGCCTCCAACCCGACGTACGACCCGAACGCGTGGGTCGGCGGCATCTCCGCGAAGGACTACGCGTCCCTCACCGACAAGGAGTCCAACTACCCGCTGCTCAACCGGGCGATCCAGGGCCAGGCGGCCCCCGGCTCGATCTTCAAGGTGGTCTCCTCGACCGCCGCGGTGAACGCCGGGTACCCCTTCAACGGGCGGTACGGCTGCCCCAGCTCCTACTCGGTCGGCAGCCAGACCTTCACCAACTTCGAATCCCAGGGCTACGGCGACATCACCATCGGCCGGGCCCTCGAAGTCTCCTGCGACACCGTCTACTACGGCATCGCGGACAAGGAGTGGAAGAAGGACGGCGGGATCAACCCCAAGAAGGACCCGAGCGACTGGTTCTACAAGACGGCCCACGAGTTCGGGCTGGGCAAGGCGACCGGCGTCGACCTGCCGAACGAGGTGAACGGCCGGGTCCCCGACCGCCAGTGGAAGAAGGACTTCTCCGAGGCGAACAAGGCCGCCTGGTGCCGGGACGGCAAGAAGGACGGCTCGTACGCCGAGAAGATCGCGTACGAGAACTGCCGCCAGGGCAGCCAGCTGCGCGAGGGCGACGCGATCAACTACTCGATCGGCCAGGGCGACACCCTCGTCACCCCGATCCAGATGGCGTCGATCTACGCGGGCATCGCCAACGGCGGCATGATGCACCAGCCGAGCATCGGCAAGGCGGTCGTCAGCGCCGACGGCACCTCGGTCAAGGAGATCGCGCCGAAGGAGCAGGGCCGGCTGCCGATGGACGAGGAGCTGCGCGACGACATCGACGGCGCGCTCGCCTCGGTGGCCACCACGGGCAGCGCGGCCTGGCGGTTCGGCGGCTGGCCGCAGAAGCAGATCCCGATGCACGCGAAGACCGGTACGGCGGAGGTCCAGGGCAAGCAGACCACCTCCTGGTTCGCCTCGTACACCGAGGACTACGCGATCGTCATGACGATCTCCCAGGGCGGTACGGGCTCCGGGGCGTCCGGGCCGGCGGTCCGCAAGATCTACGAGGCGATGTACGGGCTCGACGAGAAGGGCGGCCAGGACCTGTCCAAGGCCCTGCTTCCCAAGCCGCAGACGCAGCTCCCCGCGATCCGCCCGGAAGGCGTCGCGAACTAGCCGGCCTCGATCCGGAGGGCCTCGACTCCGCCCGGCCGCCTTTCGCCACGCCCGGGCGGAATCGAGGACAGAACCTGACCGCATCTCTCCATAACGTGTTCCTTGTCAGCAGCGAGAATCACGAAAAGGCGGTTGGTCATGGCTCACATCTCCGAAGAGGTCCCGGGCGACGAGCGCGGCACGCTCCTGCTCTTCGTCGAATCGCAGCGCACGGCGATCCGCGAATCGCTGGCCGGGCTGACCGATGAGCAGGCGGCGAGCCGGCCCAGCGCCAGCGAACTGTCGCTCTCCGGACTGGTCAAGCACGTCGCCGGGGTCGAGCTGAACTGGCTGCGCATGGCCCAGGGGCGGGCGGGCGAGACCGAGCAGAGCCCCGAGGCCTGGGCCGACGCCTTCCGCCTCGTCGGGGACGAGACCATCGAGTCGGTCCAGGCCTTCTGGGACGAGGTCACGGCCGAGCTGGCGGCCTTCGTACGCGACCTGCCCAGCCTGGACGAGACCTTCCCGCTGCCGCCGGCCCCCTGGTTCCCCGAGAACGCCAAGGTCTCGATGCGCTGGATGCTGCTGCACCTGGTGGAGGAGTTCGCCCGGCACGCCGGCCACGCGGACGTGATCCGGGAATCCCTGGACGGCACCAAGGCCATGGGTTAGCCGCGCCGGCGGCGCACTCTGCCGGACACCTCCGCGGCGGGCTTGCACCTCACGTGGCGTGAGGACCCACAGTGAAGGCGTACCGACCAGAGGAGCGGAAGAGATGAGCTACTCCGTGGGACAGGTCGCCGGATTCGCCGGAGTGACGGTGCGCACGCTGCACCACTACGACGAGATCGGCCTGCTCTCCCCGAGCACTCGCAGCGGCGCGGGTCACCGGCGTTATGACGACGCCGACCTCGACCGGCTGCAGCGGGTCCTGTTCTACCGGGAGCTCGGCTTCCCGCTCGAAGAGGTCGCGGTCCTGCTGGACGATCCGGAGTCGAACCCGAGGGAGCACCTGCGCCGGCAGCACGCCCTCCTGTCCGACCGGATCGCCCGGCTCCAGCAGATGGCCGAGGCCGTGGAGCACGCCATGGAGGCAGAGAGAATGGGCATCAACCTCACGCCCGAGGAGAGGTTCGAGGTCTTCGGGGACTTCGACCCCGACCAGTACGCGGACGAGGCGCACCGGCGCTGGGGCGGCACGGACGCGTACAAGGAGTCCGCCCGCCGGACGGCCGCCTTCACCAAGGAGGACTGGAAGCGCTTCCAGGACGAGGCGGACGCGATCAACCGGCGGTTCGCGGCGCTGCTGGAGTCCGGCGCCGCCGCGGACTCCGGGGAGGCCATGGACGTGGCCGAGGAGCACCGGGGCTGGATCGACCGCAACTGCTACACCTGCTCGTACGAGATGCACACGTGCCTGGGCGAGATGTACGTCGCGGACGAGCGCTTCACCGCCTACTACGACAAGATCCGGACCGGCCTGGCGGTGTTCGTACGGGACGCGATCCTCGCGAACGCCGTCCGCAGCGTCTAGATCGCCGGATGTTCCCCGCACGGCCCCCTCCCGGTACCTGGAACCGGGAGGGGGTCTTGTGCGTTGATAATTGAAACCGCAGTCCTGTCCGAAGCCCCCTCTCGGACGCCCCGCCGCGATACTCGCGATACCCCGATCCAGGAGAGCCCGGAACTCGTGTACACGCTTGCGCTCGGCCCAGAGTGGCTGTCCCCGGAGTATCTGATCGGGCAATTCGGTCTGATCGGCATCCTGGTCATCGTTTTCGCCGAGTCCGGCCTCTTCGCGTTCCTCCCGGGGGACTCGCTGCTGTTCACGGCGGGCCTGTTCACCGCGAGCGGGACGATCACCCAGCCGCTGTGGCTGGTCTGCACCCTGATCTCGGCCGCCGCCATCATCGGTGACCAGGTCGGCTACATGATCGGCAAGGTCTTCGGTCCGAAGATCTTCAACCGGCCGAACTCCAAGCTCTTCAAGCGCGAGAACCTCGACTCGGCGCACGACTTCATGGAGAAGCACGGCCCCAAGGCCATCGTGCTCGCGCGCTTCGTGCCGATCATCCGCACCTTCGCGCCGATGGTCGCGGGCGCGACGGCCATGAAGTACCGCACCTTCCTGACGTTCAACGTCATCGGCGGCATCCTGTGGGGCGCGGGCGTCACGATCCTGGGCTACCAGCTGGGCCAGTTCGAGATCATCAAGAAGAACGTCGAGCCGATCTTCATCGTCATCGTCCTGATCTCCGTCATCCCGGTGATCTTCGAGGTGCTGAAGGCCCGCAAGGAGAAGAAGGCGCTGGCCGCCTCCGGCGGGCAGCCCGCGGCCGAAGAGGACCCGCAGGCCCAGGCCCAGGCCCAGGCTCCGGGTCGGCGCACCGGCCGCCACGCCAAGCGCTGAGCCCCGTACCGGCCCGTCCGAGAGCCCCGGGGACCCGTTGGAGGGTCCGGCCGGGGCTTTCGTGCGTACGGGGCCGGACCGCGTCTAGAACCCGCGGGTCCGCTTCGCCGCGCGGCGCTTGGCGGCGCTCGCGGCGCCCGGGATCCGCATGAACAGCCGCGAGGTCTCCGACCCCAGGTTGACCCCGATCGCGATGGCCAGCGCGATGGCGGCGGCGTTCACCAGCGAGCCGAGGCCCTCGTTCAGCCGGTTCTCGGCGATCAGCAGCAGCCCGTAGTAGGTCGCCGAGCCGGGCAGCAGAGGACCGATGGCCGCGGTCGTGTACGGCAGGGCGGAGGCGAAGCGGTAGCGCGAGAAGAGCTGGCCGAAGAGGCCGACCAGCCCGGCGGCGATGGCCGTGGAGGGCACGGGAGGGATGCCGCCCGCGTAGTGCAGGGCCCCGAAGGTCACCCAGGCGACCCCGCCGTTCAGCGTCACGATCCACACGGTCGACCGTTCCTGCTGGAGCAGGATCGCGAACGTGAACACCAGCACCATCGAGGCCGCGATCTGGAGCGGCGGCCGCTGGGTGATCTGCAGGACCTCCTCCGGCTTCGGCGAGGGGCCGAGCTGGAGCCCGAGGTACAGCACGACCAGCACGCCCATGATGATGCCGATGAAGAGGTACATGACCTCCAGCAGCCGGGCGGAGGCCGTGATGTAGAAGCCGGTCAGGCCGTCCTGCACGGCCGCGACCAGGGCCCGCCCGGGCAGCAGCGCGAACAGCCCGCCGGTGATCACGGCGGAGGCGCGTACGTCGATCTCGGCCAGCTTCAGGGCCACGCCTATGGCGGCCGGCGGCATCGCGGCCACCACGAACTGGTAGAACTCCGGCAGCCCGCGCCCGGCGCACAGCCAGGCGAACCGGTCGCCGAGCATCGCCCCGATCGCGGCCGCGAAGAACACGACCACGCCACCACCGACCAGGGTGGAGGCTGCCCCGGCGAGCAGCCCGGCGGCCGCCGTCAGGACCCAGGAGGGGTACGGGTGGCGGTTGCGGCGGATCTCGGCGAGGCGCCGGTAGGCCTCCTCCAGCGAGAGCTCGAACTCGTGCGCGCTGATGTCGTCCACGAGCTGGTAGACGGCGGCGAGCCGGGTGTAGTCGGTGCCGCGGCGGCGTACGGTCCGGCTCGCCGAGACCGGGTCGTCGATGAGCGAGGGCTGGTGGGTGATCGACAGCAGCGTGAAGGTCACCGTGGGCTCGCAGCGGTCCAGCCCGTACGAGCGGGCCACCGCGAACATCGCCGCCTCCACGTCCTCGGCTCCCTCGCCGCCCGCGAGCAGCAGCTCGCCGATGCGCAGGGTGAGGTCGAGTACGCGCCCGACGGCGGGCCCGTGCTCGGCGTGCTTCTGCGCGGCCTCCGGGACGGGCCGGACGTCCACCGGCATGCGCAGCATGGTGCGCATGCGGTCCTGCCAGGGGGATTCCTTCATCAGGGAGACGGGGAACCCCGCGCCGGGGGTGTAGGCGGGCGGCGAGTGCTGGGCGCTGTACGTGGCCGGGGGCGCGAAGGCGGAGCCCTCCGGCCCGGGCTCGGCGCTCGGTTCCGGAACCCCTTCCGGTACGGCGAACTCCGAGGTCGGCTGGTCCTCGTCGACCGGTTCCGGCTCGATGCCGGCGGGCGGGGCGAAGGCGCTGCGCGCCTCGTCGGATTTCGGCTTCCGGTCCTCGGTGCCCCCGGATCCCTCGCCCTCCGCCACACGTCCTCCAGTCCCCGACCAGCCCGGCTATCAGTATGCGGAACCGTTTCGTCCTCGGCGAAACCAGACGACGAACGGGCGGCACCCCCTCGGTGAAGGGGTACCGCCCGTCGCGTTCGAGCCTGTCACCTGCCGGGCGGACCCGGCGGGAGCAGCGGACTCAGTGGTGGCCGCCCTGGGCCTCAAGGCGCTTGAAGGAGGCCTCGATCTCGGCCTCGGCCTCGGCGCGGCCGACCCAGTTGGCGCCCTCGACCGACTTGCCCGGCTCCAGGTCCTTGTAGACCTCGAAGAAGTGCTGGATCTCGAGGCGGTCGAACTCCGACACGTGGTGGATGTCGCGCAGGTGCTCCACGCGCGGGTCCGAGGCCGGCACGCAGAGCAGCTTGGCGTCGCCGCCCGCCTCGTCGGTCATGTTGAACATGCCGATCGCGCGGCACTTGATCAGGCAGCCCGGGAAGGTGGGCTCGTCCAGGATGACGAGGGCGTCCAGCGGGTCGCCGTCCTCACCGAGGGTGTTCTCGACGAAGCCGTAGTCCGCCGGGTAGCTGGTGGAGGTGAAGAGGCGACGGTCCAGACGGATCCGGCCGGTCTCGTGGTCCACCTCGTACTTGTTCCGCGAACCCTTGGGGATCTCGATGGTGACGTCGAACTCCACGTCCTGCTCCTCCATGATCAGCTTCATTGCTTCGAGACTGCATTCGGTCCATCCGCACGCGGGTCGCGCCCACCCCGCGGGGTGGGTGCCATGCTCGCGGCAAGACGCAGTGGTTAAGTGTCCCTCACGCATATGTGTGATCGCGAAAGGGGCTGGTCCGAGGTGCCATACGTCAAGACGTGGCAGCTCATCGCGGTGTCGGCCGTCGCCGGCCTCGCCCTGTCGGTGGCCGCGGTGGCCGCGGCCGGTCCTTGGGACTCCGGCCAGCGTAAGGCCGAGCGGGACAGGGCCGCCTCCCGGGGCCTTGCGGGTGGCGCAGATCACGGCGGAGGCCGCGCAGGGGCGCTGTCCCGGGGCCACCGGCAGGGGGAATCCGAGCCGCAGGCCGCGCCCAGCGCCCCGGGGGTGCTCCCGGGGATCGGTCCGGGCGCCCCGCGCACGACCGGCAGCGGGGTCGCGGCCGCCGATTCCGGGCAGCTGGCCGAGGCGCTGCGGCCGCTGCTGGCCGACCCCGCGCTCGGAACGGTCCGTACGGCCTCGGTGATCGACACCGCCACCGGCCGGGTGCTCTTCGAGTCCGGGGCGCGCGAGGCCATGACCCCCGCCTCCACCACCAAGATCGCCACCGCGGTGGCCGCGCTCTCCGCGCTCGGCCCCGAGCACCGCATCCGGACCACCGTGACCCCCGGGGCCGGCCCCGGGGAGATCGTCCTGGTCGGCGGCGGGGACCCCTCCCTCACCGCCAGGAAGAAGAGTCCCGCCGGCTCCGGCGGCAGCCTGCTGGCCCTCGCCGCCGACACGGCCCAGGCCCTCAAGGCCGCCGGCACGGACTCCGTGCGCCTCGGCTACGACGACACCCTCTTCACCGGGCCGGCCCGCCATCCGATCGGCGAGAACCCCAACATCGCGCCGGTCACCGCCCTCGCGGCGGACGAGGGCCGTCCCGACGAGTCCACCTCCGGGCCCGTCGACCGGGTCGAGGACCCCGCCAAGGAGACCGCCCGCTCGTTCGCGGCCCTGCTGGGGGAGCGCGGCATCAAGGTCACCGCCGAGCCGGCCAAGGCCAAGGCGCCCGCCGGGGCGCAGCCGCTCGCCACCACCCTCTCCACCCCGCTCGCCGGACTCGTCGAGCGGATGCTGACCAACAGCGACAACGACATCGCCGAGGTCCTCGCCCGCCAGACCGCCCTCGCGTCCGGGCAGCCCGCCGGCTTCGAGGGCGCCGAGAAGGCCGTCACCGCCCGGCTCGCCGCCCTCGGGGTCGACACCGCGGGCGCGCGCTTCGCCGACGGCAGCGGCCTCAACCGGGCCGACAGGATCAGCACGGGGCTGCTCGCCGGACTCCTGGCCAAGGCGGCCGACCCGCAGCGGCCGGAGCTGCGGCCCGTGCTCACCGGACTGCCCGTCGCCGGGTTCACCGGGACCCTGCGCAGCCGCAACGCCGGCACCTCCCCGGCTGCCGGCCTCGTACGGGCCAAGACGGGCACCCTGACCGGCGTGAACTCCCTCGCCGGGACGGTCGTCGACTCCTCCGGGCGACTGCTGGCCTTCGCGTTCCTGACCGCGAACGCCCCCGAGCCCGGGGCCGCCGAGAAGGGCCTGGACAAGCTCGCGGCGGCCGTCGCCCGCGCTTCCTAGCGCCCTCCCGGCCGCCTCCCGGCGCATCCGGGGGGCTCCGTCGCGGCGCCGGTCCACGTACCGTTGACGCATGACGAGCATCGGTGGTGCCGAGATGGTCGACTGGAATCTCGCGGTGGCGACCGCGACCCGGCTGGTGCGGCCGGGTCCCGAGGTCAGCCGCGACGAGGCCCGCGCCGTGGTGGCGGAGCTGCGCGGGCATGCGAAGACCTCCGAACGCCACGTCCGCGAGTTCACCAGGATGATCCCCGAGGGGATCACCGTCCCCGACACCCCCGTACTCGTCGTCGACCGGGCCGGCTGGGTCCGGGCCAACGTGGCCGGCTTCCGCGAGCTCCTCGCCCCGCTGCTCGGCAAGATGCAGGACCGGCGCGCCGGCGCCCCCGGCGGCGCCGTCCTCGGCGCGGTCGGCGGCAAGGTCACCGGCGTGGAGCTGGGGATGCTGCTCAGCTTCCTGGCCTCCCGCGTGCTCGGCCAGTACGAGACCTTCGCCCCGGCCGGACGCGATCTGCCGGGCTCGGCCCCGGGCGGCGGCCGGCTGCTGCTCGTCGCCCCGAACATCGTCCACGTCGAGCGCGAGCTGGACGTGCGCCCGCACGACTTCCGGCTCTGGGTCTGCCTGCACGAGGAGACGCACCGTACGCAGTTCACGGCCGTCCCGTGGCTGCGCGACCACCTGGAGGGCGAGATCCAGACGTTCCTCGGCGCCACCGAGGTGGACCCGGCGACCATCCTGGAGCGGCTGCGCGAGGCCGCCCAGTCCTTCGCCGGGGCCCGTCCCGACTCCGAGCAGGGCGACGAGGGCCGCTCCCTGGTCGAGCTCGTCCAGACTCCCGAGCAGCGCGAGGTGCTCGGCCGCCTGACCGCCGTCATGTCCCTGCTGGAGGGCCACGCCGACTACGTCATGGACGGCGTCGGCCCCACCGTGGTGCCCTCGGTCGCCGAGATCCGCGAGAAGTTCCAGCAGCGCCGGGCCAGCGGCGCGGGCCGCCTCGACGCGGCGCTGCGCAAGCTGCTGGGGCTCGACGCGAAGCTGCGCCAGTACCGCGACGGCGAGCGCTTCGTACGGGCCGTCGTCGGCCAGGTCGGCATGGACGGCTTCAACCGGGTCTGGACCTCACCGAACACACTGCCGACGAAGGCGGAGATCGCCAAGCCCTCGGACTGGGTCGCGCGGGTGCACCGCAAGGGCGAATAGGAGCGAAGGGGAGTGACTCAGGGGGCGTAAACATGTCCCACTGGGGGAAGAAGCGTCACCCGTCCGAGGGACCGTGGGGCGTGGAAGGGCGTGCGATGCTCAGGGAACGGCTCGGTTCTGTCACCATCGACGCACTCTGAGTGACAACCCTCGTCCCGCGGGGGCTCCCGGCGGGGGCTCCTCACGGGAGCCGGGGCGCCGGGCAGCGTCGAACAGCACCGAACAGCAGCCGTTCCAGCACCACACCCCCAGCCTTCGAGGCATCCGAACTCCACCGAAGGGCACCGGACATGGGTCCCCATCCTGCGGTCGCGGCGATACGCCTGGCGGTCCGCCGCGTACTCCACGACGTCCTCACCGACCTCACCGACCTCACCGACCGTCCCGCCGGCCACTCCCCGACCCCGTCCGGGGGGACACCCGCCGCCGGCACCCCGCCACTCGTACTCGTCGCCTGCTCCGGCGGCGCCGATTCCATGGCCCTCGCCTCGGCCCTGGCCTTCGAGGCGCCCAAGCTGGGCATCCGGGCCGGGGGCATCACCGTCGACCACGGCCTACAGGCCGGCTCCGACCTGCGCGCCGCCGAGGTCGTCACCCGCATGACCGCGCTCCGCCTCGACCCGGTGGAGTCCGTCTCCGTGCGCGTCGGCCGCGACGGCGGACCCGAGGCCGCGGCGCGCGACGCCCGCTACGGCGCCCTGGACGAGGCCGCCGACCGCCTGGGCGCCGCCGCCGTGCTGCTCGGCCACACCCGGGACGATCAAGCCGAAACCGTCCTGCTGGGCCTCGCCCGCGGCTCCGGCATCCGCTCCCTGTCCGGCATGGCCGAGGTGTCGGGAGGACCGGGCCGCAGCCACCGCTACCGCCGCCCCTTCCTCCAGATCGACCGGCAGACCGCCCGCAAGGCCTGCATGGTCCAGTCCCTGCCGGTCTGGGACGACCCGCACAACATCGACCCCGCCTACACGCGCTCCCGGCTCCGCCACGAGGGGCTGCCCGCCCTCGAGAAGGCGCTGGGCAAGGGAGTGGTCGAGGCGCTGGCCCGCACCGCCCAGCTGTCCCGCGACGACGCCGACGCCCTCGACTCCTGGGCCGCCGAGGCCGAGGCCGGCGTACGGGACGAGGACGGCAAGCTGGAGTGCGCCAAGCTGTACGCCCTGCCCCCGGCCGTCCGCCGCCGCGTGCTGCGCAGGGCCGTGGTCGCGGCCGGTTCCCCCGCGGGATCGCTCTTCGCCCGCCACATCGAGGAAGTGGACCGGCTCATCACCGGATGGCGGGGCCAGGGAGCCATCAACCTGCCCGGCCGGGTCGAGGCCCAGCGGCAGGGTGGCAGACTTGTCATCCGGCAGGGCTGATTGGTGCTGAAACACGGCTGAGTCCTCCGGGGGCACCCCCGGAGCCGCGGCCGCAAACGAAAGTGATGCGGGTGGACGAGAAGGACATGGGCAGCGACCTCCAGTCGGTGCTCATCACCAAGGAAGAGATCGACGCGAAGCTGGCCGAGCTGGCCGCGAAGATCGACGCGGAGTACGCGGGCAAGGACCTGCTCATCGTCGGTGTGCTCAAGGGCGCCGTGATGGTGATGGCGGACCTGGCGCGTGCCTTGTCCACCCCGCTCACCATGGACTGGATGGCGGTGTCCTCGTACGGCGCCGGGACCCAGTCCTCCGGTGTGGTGCGGATCCTCAAGGACCTGGACACCGACATCAAGGACAAGCACGTCCTGATCGTCGAGGACATCATCGACTCGGGCCTGACCCTGTCCTGGCTGCTGTCCAACCTGGGCTCCCGCCAGCCCGCCTCCCTGGAGGTCGTCACGCTGCTGCGCAAGCCCGACGCCGCCAAGGTCGCGATCGACGTGAAGTGGGTCGGCTTCGACATCCCGAACGAGTTCGTGGTCGGCTACGGCCTCGACTACGCGGAGAAGTACCGCAACCTGCCGTTCGTCGGCACCCTCGCCCCGCACGTCTACGGCGGCTGACGCCCGGATCGAGATCGGGCCCCGACAGGGGCCCGCTCAGGGGAACCCTGGAACGATTCCTGCCGTTGGAGCAGGGGAAAGCAGTTCTGTCAGCCGTCCCACGAGGCCGCGGGTGACAATACAGGGGTACATTCCGAAGAACAGTCTTTACTCACAGCAGCATTTACCTACGGGCAGGAGGGACGGGGCGCCTGGCGCCCCGTATGGATGGACGTGAAGCGATACTTCCGTGGGCCGGTCATGTGGATCGTGCTGGCCGTCCTCGCCGTGGTCGTGTTGATGAACGTCGTCGGCTCCGGCGGCGGCTACAAGTCGGTGGAGACCAGCGAGGTCATCAAGGCGATCAACAGTGGCCAGGTGGAGAGCGCCAAGCTCACCACCGGTGACAGCCAGATGATCAAGATCGAGCTGAAGAAGGACCAGAAGCTCGGCGACAACGACGGCACCAAGTTCCAGGCCAACTACATCGGAGACCAGGGCGTCCAGCTCGCCCAGAACCTCCAGACCAAGTTCGAAGCCGGTCAGATCCCGGACGGGTACACCGTCTCTCCGGACAAGACCAGCCCGTTCCTCAGCGTGCTGCTCTCCCTGCTGCCCTTCGTCCTCATCGTCGTCGTCTTCCTGTTCCTGATGAATCAGATGCAGGGCGGCGGCTCCCGGGTGATGAACTTCGGGAAGTCCAAGGCCAAGCTCATCACCAAGGACACCCCGAAGACGACGTTCGCCGACGTCGCGGGCTCGGACGAGGCCGTCGAGGAACTCCACGAGATCAAGGAGTTCCTGCAGGAGCCGGCCAAGTTCCAGGCCGTCGGGGCCAAGATCCCCAAGGGCGTGCTGCTGTACGGCCCGCCCGGAACCGGCAAGACCCTGCTGGCCCGCGCCGTCGCGGGCGAGGCCGGAGTCCCGTTCTACTCGATCTCCGGTTCCGACTTCGTCGAGATGTTCGTCGGTGTCGGCGCCTCGCGTGTCCGCGACCTGTTCGAGCAGGCCAAGGCCAACGCGCCGGCGATCGTCTTCGTCGACGAGATCGACGCCGTCGGCCGGCACCGCGGTGCGGGTCTCGGCGGCGGCCACGACGAGCGCGAGCAGACCCTGAACCAGCTGCTCGTCGAGATGGACGGCTTCGACGTGAAGGGCGGCGTCATCCTGATCGCCGCCACGAACCGCCCGGACATCCTCGACCCGGCGCTGCTGCGCCCGGGCCGCTTCGACCGGCAGATCGCGGTCGACCGTCCGGACATGCAGGGCCGTCTGGAGATCCTCAAGGTCCACCAGAAGGGCAAGCCGGTCGCTCCGGACGTCGACCTCTCGGCCGTCGCCCGCCGCACCCCCGGCTTCACCGGTGCCGATCTGTCCAACGTCCTGAACGAGGCGGCGCTCCTCACCGCCCGCTCGGACCGCAAGCTGATCGACAACCACATGCTGGACGAGGCCATCGACCGCGTCGTGGCGGGCCCGCAGAAGCGGACCCGGATCATGTCGGACCGGGAAAAGAAGATCACCGCGTACCACGAGGGCGGCCACGCCCTGGTCGCGGCGGCCTCCCCGAACTCCGACCCGGTGCACAAGATCACGATCCTGTCCCGCGGCCGGGCCCTGGGTTACACCATGGTCCTGCCCGACGAGGACAAGTACTCGACCACGCGCAACGAGATGCTCGACCAGCTGGCGTACATGCTGGGCGGGCGCGCGGCCGAGGAGCTGGTCTTCCACGACCCGACCACCGGCGCGGCGAACGACATCGAGAAGGCCACGGCGACGGCCCGCGCGATGGTGACCCAGTACGGCATGACCGAGCGCCTCGGCGCGATCAAGTTCGGCGGGGACAACACCGAGCCGTTCCTGGGCCGCGAGATGTCGCACCCGCGGGACTACTCGGAAGAGGTCGCGGCGCTCGTCGACGAAGAGGTCAAGAAGCTCATCGAGACGGCGCACAACGAGGCCTGGGAGATCCTGGTCGAGAACCGCGACGTCCTCGACAACCTGGTCCTGGCCCTCCTGGAGAAGGAGACGCTGGGCAAGGAGGAGATCGCCGAGGTCTTCTCGACGATCGTGAAGCGCCCGGCCCGCCCGGCGTGGACCGGTTCCTCGCACCGCACCCCGTCGACCCGCCCGCCGGTGCTCTCTCCCAAGGAGCTCCAGCTGACGAACTCGGCGAACGGCACCTCGGCGGCCACGCCGGCCGTGTCGGTGGAGAAGGATCCCGCGCCGGAGGACCGCGCCGAGTAGCCCTCGGCCGGACCGTCCCGGAATGGATGCCGCGCCCCCCAGGTTCTAGCCTGGGGGGTGCGGCACTTTTGCGTGCCCGTGAGGCGCCAGTGCACACAGGAACGAGGAAGAGATGACCGACCCAGTGACCCTGACCGGTGACGAGGGCACGATCGGAGAGTTCGACGAGAAGCGCGCCCAGGCGGCGGTCCGCGAGCTTCTGATCGCGGTCGGCGAGGACCCGGACCGCGAAGGCCTCCTCGAAACCCCGGCCCGCGTGGCCCGCGCGTACAAGGAGATATTCGCCGGCCTCTACCAGAAGCCCGAAGAGGTCCTCACGACCACCTTCGACCTGGGGCACGACGAGATGGTCCTGGTGAAGGACATCGAGGTCATGAGCAACTGTGAGCACCACCTGGTGCCGTTCCACGGCGTGGCCCACGTCGGCTACATCCCGTCCACGGACGGCAAGATCACCGGGCTGTCGAAGCTGGCCCGCCTCGTGGACGTGTTCGCCCGCCGCCCGCAGGTGCAGGAGCGGCTGACCACGCAGATAGCGGATTCCCTGATGGAGATCCTGGAGCCGCGCGGGGTCATCGTGGTCGTCGAGTGCGAGCACATGTGCATGACGATGCGCGGGGTCCGCAAGCCCGGCGCGAAGACGATCACCTCGGCGGTCCGGGGTCAGCTCCGCGACCCCGCGACCCGCAACGAGGCCATGAGCCTGATCATGGCGCGCTAGACGGTCTCCTTCCGGCTCCTGCGGATGCCTTCGGCGAGTTCGCCGGCGAGCGCCTTGACGGCGGTCAGGCCGGTGGCCTGGTCGGGGGCGTCGAGGAGCAGTTTGACGAAGGCGGAGCCGACGATGACGCCGTCGGCGAAGGCGGCGACTTCTTTGGCCTGGACGGCGTTGGAGACGCCGAGGCCGACGCAGACGGGCAGGTCGCTGGTGGCCCGGGTGCGGCGGACCAGCTCCTGCGCCTGGTTGCCGACGGTTTCGCGGGTGCCGGTGACGCCCATGAGTGAGGCGGCGTAGACGAAGCCGGATCCGGCGGCGGTGATGGTGGCCAGGCGTTCGTTCTTGCTGCTGGGGGCGACGACGAAGATGGTGGCCAGGCCGTGCTTGTCGGCGTGTTCGCGCCACAGTGCGGATTCCTGGACGGGGAGGTCGGGCAGGATGCAGCCGGCGCCGCCGGCCTCGGCGAGTTCGGTGGCGAAGCGCTCCACGCCGTAGCGGTCGATGGGGTTCCAGTACGTCATGACCAGGACCGGGGCGCCGGTGGCGGTGTGTGCTTCGCGGACGGTGCGCAGCACGTCGGCGATCTTGACTCCGCCGCGCAGGGCGATGTCGTCGGCGGTCTGGATGATCGCGCCGTCCAGGACGGGGTCGCTGTGGGGGAGGCCGACCTCGACGATGTCGGCGCCGCCGGCGATGACGGCCTTGACGGCTTCGATGGCGCCGTCGACGGTGGGGAAGCCGGCCGGGAGGTAGGCGACGAGGGCGGCGCGGTCCTCGGACTTGGCCTTCGCGAGGGTGTCGCTCAGCAGCTGAATGTTGCCGGTGCTCATTTGGTGTCCCCCTCGGAGGCGTCGGTGTCGTAGAGGTGGAAGTAGCGGGCGGCGGTGTCCATGTCCTTGTCGCCGCGGCCGGACAGGTTGACGACGATCAGCCCGTCCTTGCCGAGTTCCCTGCCGAGGTCGAGGGCGCCCGCGAGGGCGTGGGCGGACTCGATGGCGGGGATGATGCCCTCGGTGCGGGAGAGCAGGCGCAGGGCCTGCATGGCGGCGTCGTCGGTGATGGCGCGGTATTCGCCGCGGCCGGTGTCCTTGAGGTACGAGTGCTCCGGGCCGATGCCCGGGTAGTCCAGGCCGGCCGAGATGGAGTACGGCTCGGTGATCTGGCCTTCCTCGTCCTGGAGGACGTAGCTGCGGGAGCCGTGGAGGATGCCGGGTTCGCCCGCGGTGAGTGTGGCCGCGTGCTCGCCGGTCTCGATGCCGTG
>NZ_JBIASC010000021.1:0-5000 GCF_042890485.1 Streptomyces sp. NPDC002181
CCCACCAAGGGCCGCGCCTTCATCTCCGTCGCCAACCGCGACAAGCGCTCGATGATCTTCCCGGCCCGCGAACTCGTCAACCACGGCTTCGAACTCATGGCCACCTCCGGCACCGCCGAAGTCCTGCGCCGCAACGGAATCAACGCCACCATCGTCCGCAAACTCAGCGAAGGCGAAGGCCCCGACGGCGAGAAGACCATCGTCCAGCTCATCCACGACGGCCAGGTCGACCTCATCGTCAACACCCCGTCCCAGTGCGGGAGCAGCAACGCCGGCGGAGACGGCCACGTCCTGCGGGCCGCCGCCGTCGCCCGGGGCGTAACGTGCCTGACCACGGTCCGCGCGTTCGGCGCGGCCGTGCAGGCCATCGACGCACTCCGCCAGGCGGAGACCAGGGTGCGCTCCCTCCAGGAGACCGTCGCCCCCCTCGTACGGCGTTACCGAAGCTGCCGGTAGGCACGCTTGAAGCCCGGGCCCATGATCGGCCCGGGCTTCAAGCGTCGCGCCGCCCGTGGCGGCCGCGGCCCTTACTTCAGGGGGTCCTGGGTGCTCGGCACCAGCAGGTAATGGGCGAGATCGGTCAGCATCCGGCTCACCGGGTCCGGGGCTCCGGAGACCTGCTTGCGGCCCCTCCCCGCCCGTGCGGTCGTCGTGGTGCAGGCCTTGCGGTGAATGATGTTACGCATGAGCGTGCTCCTCGTCTCGTGGGCGTGCCTGCCGCCGCAAGGGCCGGTTTGGCCTCCGTCGGTACGGTTCTGCACAGGACGTCCCGCGCTGCTACTCATGCTCCGCCGCTCCCCCCAGCCGTTCACCATCCGATCGGCTGAACCGCCGGGGGGCGCGCAGGGGCCCCCGGACACCTTCGAGGGTGCGGGCCCGTCTCTGCGGGCGGGATCGCGGCTGCGCGGGCAATCCAGCGCGGCAGGGCCAGGAACGCCCTGCGACCACGGAGGGTGATCAGAGCGCCACGTTCCAGGTACATCGTGACCGGTGTGCACACGGACGCCGAGCAGCCCGACGACGCCGTGCCGCAGGAGCACGCACTCTCTGGCCGGTAACCGCCCGTAGGGCGGAACGGGGTCATGCGCGCTGGTGTCGATGCTGCCGTCGGGCCGGTTGTGGACGTCGTCAGCGAGGTGTGGGGTCCACGTTGGCGTTCGGACCGCCGGTTCGCCCTGTCCCAGGTCCGTTCGGAGGACGCGGGCAGCAGGGCGCGAGGCGTTCTCTGGAAGACCCAGCGACGTACGGCGGGGAAGGGAGCGCCCTCCCGGCTCCCGGCCCCGCCCCTTCCGGAAGGACCATCCGTGGAACTCACCCTGCTCGGTACCGCCGCCCCCGCAGGGCTGCCGCGGCCCGGCTGCCCTTGCGCCGGCTGCGCCTCTTCCGTCGGCGCGCATGCCCGCGCCGCGACGGCGGTCCTCGTGGACGGGGTCCTGCTCCTCGACGCGACGCCCAGCGCCGGTGCGAGTGCCGCCCGGGCCGGGCACGCACCGTCCGGGATCAGGTACGTACTGCCGGCCCGCCCCGAGGAGAGCGGGCCGGCCGGAGCACCGCTGCCCGGCCTGCCCACGGCCACTCGGCTGCCGGCCGGGCAGGAGCTGGCGGCCGCCTCCGGGCACCGGGTCCGGGCGGTCTCCGTCGACGTACCGGGCACCGGCTATGCGGTGACCGGCCCCGACGGCACCCGCGCCCTGTACCTGCCGCCCGGCGCAGCCCCCGCCGGTCCCTCTGCCGAAGCCCCCGGCAGCGGGGAGGGCGCAGACCTGGCGGACCAGGCTGCGGAACGCCCCTACGAGGTGGTCCTCGCGGACGTGCTGGGCCGCCCGGAGGTGCTGGCCCGGCTGCGGGCCTCCGGCTCCATCGGCCCCGGCACCGACGTGATCGCGGTGCACCTTGACCACGACGACCCGCTCGGCGCCGAACTGGTCCGCCGCTGCGCGGCGGCCGGCGCCCGAGCCGTGCCGGACGGCACCGCAGTCCTCACCGGCCGGCCGGCGCCGGCCCCGGCCGTGCCGCGCCGGACCCTGGTGGTGGGCGGGACCCGTTCGGGGAAGTCCCTCCAGGCGGAACGGCGCCTGGCGGCCCACCCAGACGTGGTGTACGCCGCCACCGGGGGCTCCCGCGACGGGGACCGCGAATGGGGGCACCGGGTGCAGCTGCACCGGGACCGCCGCCCGGCCCACTGGCAGACAGTGGAGACCAGTGAGCTGCTCCCGCTGCTCGCCCAGGACGGTCCCCCACTGCTCATCGACTGCCTGGCCGCGTGGCTGGCCCACGCGATGGAGCAGATCAACGCCGAGGACGAGACGGCCTGGCTGGGCGGCGACCAGCAGAAACTGCGCGCACGGTCCGTCGAGCTCGCGGCCGCGGTACGGGCAACCCGGCGCCGAGTGGTCCTGGTCAGCAGCGAGGCGGGATCCGGGGCACGGCCCTGCACCATGCGGGAACGCCGGTATCGCGACGAACTCGGCTGGCTCAACGCGGCAGTCGGCGAGACCTGCGAGGAAGTCCTCCTCGTGGTCGCCGGACAGGTGCTCGCCCTGAAGGGGTGAGGTGCGGATCTCCCGGGTCGGCGGGGCAGACGAAACGCCCGGTCTGGCGTGGCCGGGCAGTCGTGACGCCCGTCCCCCGAACAGCCCCATGAGGGGCACCCTGCACTGCCGGACCATCCGACGAGATCCGGTGGGGTGCCCCCCGCTCACAGGCCGAAAGCGCCGCCCTCGATGAGGATGAGCAGACCGATGGCGATTAGGACCAGGGGCAGCAGGATGTGGCCCCAGCGGGCAAGGGCCTTGGCAACGACGGGCCGAGTCGCGAAGAACTTGCCCGCGAAGCACCACACGGCCACCAGCACGAGGAACACCACGGCGAACACGCTCATCCCGCCGACGCCAGCGGTCGCGAACACGGGAACGTAGACGCCGATGTTGTCGCCCCCGTTGGCGAAGGTGACCGCCGCGACTTCCAGCGGGCCGGGCCCGCCTTCCTTGGCCTGTTCCCCCTCCTCGTCTCCGCCCCCGTCGCGGTGGTCCTTCCATGCCTGCCAGGCTGCCTTGAGACCCAGGGCGAGCGGCAGCAGACCGAGGTAGGGGACGGCGGACTCGGGCAGGAACGTGGCGCCGAACGCGGCGGCCACCGCCACGGCGAGGATCGCAACGAAGCCCAGGTACTGGCCCAGCACGATCTGCCGGGTGGATCCGGGGCGGCCGGCGCCCTGGGCGAAGAACAGCGCCAGGATCAGGATGTCGTCGATGTTCGTGACCGCGAACAGTCCGACCGCCTGCCCGATGATGCCCAGGTCCACGAGTAAATGCTCCCCTTCGATGCGAGTGTCCCGGTGACGCTACCGGGAGCCCGTACCGCACCGATCGCGGGCCCAAGGCTGAACAACCGCTGTCGAAGCTCGGTTCTGGCACAGATCTTGGGGAGCCAACGCGGAGGGTGACGGCGCCGTTCGATTGAGAGGGGTCCAAACCCCGGCTGCTCGACCTGAACGCTCACCTCGTAGCCTTCGCACATGACTGATGAGCCGTTCCAGTGCCGCTGTGTCCTCTGCCATGACTACGGCGACCGGGACGAAGCGGACCGCATGGATCAGACGGTCATCGAACATGTGCAGCAGCATGGATGGCACGTCGTGATGGTTCCCGAAGACGAGATCGGTCCTGGTTTCGCCTACACGATCGGCCTCGCGCACACTCATGGCGGGCCTGAACTCGCCATGTTCGGCCTGGATGTCCACGCCATGCACCGCATGCTCAACACCCTCGGAGAGAAGTCCGCCGCGGGCGAAGCGCTGGCGGATGGCCAGAGCCATTCCGATGTTGTCGTCGGACATCGGGTCGCGCTCAGGCAGGTTGACCGCGGCTGGTACCGGACCTTCTTCGGGCAGGCCATCGGGTTCTACAGGCGACCGCCTCTCCCCGTGCTGCAAGTCGCGTGGCCTGATGCCGAGGGCCGTTTCCACTGGGACGAGCAGGCCGGCGAGCGGCACGGTGAGTCACAGCCTCAGTTGTGGCTGCCCCCGAGTGACCATCCTGTCGGGATCTGGACGACCGAGCTCTGATCTCCTGGCCGGGAAGCTGCGGCCGGCGCCTAGGCGATGCACTACTGAAGCAGGATCACCCTGCATGGGAATTCGAATCCGGCTCGGCCATAGAGCTGTCTCTTGATCTTCCTGATGCCGGTGGCGCTCGCCCGGTCCCGCGGACAACGCAGGGAAGTTCGACTGCTCGCTTGTGGCCAGCCGGCTGCGGCCCGGGCCGCGGACAGTCCGGCCTCGCCGCCAGGGCTGACGCACACCACGGGGCGTTCCTCCCCGCCCTCGCCGACGAAGCAGAACGCGCCACCTGAGCCCGCCCGCGCAAACTGCTCCAACCGGGCTCCAGAAGCAAGCCGGACCCGTCTTCCGGCTCTTGGTCGGCCGCGCAATCAGAGGCCATATCGCACGGGCAGCGATCAGGCGGACGGCTATCGGGGCAGGCGACCCACCACGGCACGGAGCCGCTCCCGCCCTGCCGTGACGCTCGCGTCCCACAGACCTGCGGCGTCACCGCTCAGCGAGAGGGACTGGAGCCGTTGTTCGTCGGCCAGAAAGCCGGCACCCGGCACATCCTGGTCCAGCATGCCCATCGCGGTGAGTGCCGCATGGCCGCAGGACACCGCGTCATCAGCGTTGCCCGAGTCGTGGGCCAGCAGCGCATGGCGCAGGCAGAGGGCGGCGAAAAGGGCGTACGTGTCAGCGACACCGGTGACCCCCTCCTCGTCCGGCTGGAGCTCCGGAAACCGCTCCACCAGGCGCACGCGCTCGGCAGCGTCGGCGATCGGCCGGTCGGCAAGCCAAAGACCGCTCAGGGACTCCACATAGAGGTCCAGGTCGGCTTCCCGCCCCGGTACGCCCGCCCGCAGGCCTACGAACAGTGGCGCCATGCGTTCCGCACAGGCGGCGACATACAGGCGGACCGCTTCGCCGCCCCCATCACGAAGCGCCTCCTCGACGG
>NZ_JBIASC010000021.1:10000-89765 GCF_042890485.1 Streptomyces sp. NPDC002181
AGGCCCGAGCCGGTGTGGGCCATGCCGAGGCTGCTCCAGCCCCTGGCCATGTCGTCGAGCGTGGCGGGCTGGTTGTTGCAGCCGTAGTAGGGCTGGGCCCGGTTGCAGAAGTCCGTCTGCGTGGAGCCTAAGCCCTGGAACTTGGCGATGGTCAACCCGGAGGCGACCCAGCACCACTGGGTCTTCTCCTGCTTCAGCATGCTGATGGCGTCCTGGCCCGCTTCGGCGTGAGCCGTGCCGGCCTCGGCCGCGAGCGATCCCAACGTGGCCAGCACGATGGCCGACGCCGCGGTGCCATACCTGGATTTGCCCATGTTCCTGCCTTCCCCCTGATGGGTGCAACGAGATGAGCGGAACGATCTGATGCGAATATGACAGCGCTGAATTCCGAAGGCATAGGAGCCCACTGTCAATTCAACCCGTACTGATTACTTGTCATGTAATCGTGCCAATAACGGCTGTTTCATTTGGGGCGGGCGCTGTCCCGTGATGCACGGCCGAGCGGAGTGCACGCCCGAGGTCTCCGGTGAGGACCGCTTTGGCCTGAGGGGTCCAGAGCCGGTCGATGTGGTCGTCCGGCAGGATCAGTGCGCGACGCGCGCGGACGCATCGGTCGATTCTGTTAGTGCGGTGCTGGGTCCGTGACGGCGGCGAGCCAGAGCTGGATCTCCACGTCCCCGTCGCCGCAGCGCAGGGACAGCTCGGCTCCGGGGAGCGGCTCACCGAAGCGGGCGGTGAGCCGGCCGGCCGCGTCCGTCTCGATCTCGCCGAACCGTTCGACCGCCCAGTCCTGGAGGAAGGAGAAGTCGTGCTGGTGCTCGGCGTAGAGGAAGGCCTCTGCGACCACGCTCATGGCACCCCACCAGGCGTCGTCGTCCGCCTCCGGATCGTCCTCCGGCTCGGCGGGCTCGTACGGGTCCTGCCTGGAGTCGAAGATCAGCGAGCAGGGCTCGAACCAACGGGGCTCGGCGGCCAGCAGCTCGACCGCGAGCTCGCCGATGTCCCGATGCGGGGCACCGGGATAGACCAGGTAGGAATGCGCCTCCCCGCAGTGGGCGGGGTCGACGCGCGGCTGGCTGCCTGCGGACGTGGTGGTTTCCCACAGGGTCTCTCCGGCCGGGTCCATCAGCCGCAGGGCGGCGCCGTCCGAGGCGGCCACGACCCGGCAGACGTCCCGGCGGTCGCGGTCCACGTGGGCGACGCCGCCGTCACGGGTGACGAAGGCGGCGAGTCCGGTCCCGGAGCCGAACCCGAGAACCCGGCCGTCGGCGTCGGTGAGGGGCTCCAAGTGGTGGACGGGGATGAACCGTTCGTCGGAGCGCAGAACGCCCCATGCCCGGCCGGAGGGACGGTCGGCGGCGGCAAGGGCCCCCTCGGAGCCCTCCTCCAGGTGCCAGGCAGTGGGCCACCGCGGCACCGGCGAAGTCGAAATCCTCCGCCCGTTCGTAGACACTGCGCGATGGCCTCCTCCCCGGTGGCGTCGAGGTAGCCGTGTGCGTAGCCGTCGTCGAAGCGGACCAGGCCGCACCGGAAGTCCTGCGCCAGCCGGTCCGCCGCCTTGATCACCACTTCGCCGCAGGCGTTCAGGAAGCCGCGGAAGTGGTTGCCGACAGAGCCGCCGAGGACGTAGGCGAGGCCGTTCTCGTCGAAGGGGCCCGGCATCGGGAAGGACGGTTCGACGATCCACGCGCCGTTCTCGCCGATCAGGCCCCACAGGTCGCCCACCCGCACGACTGCCGCCCCGTCGGGGCCGAAGGCTTCGCGCCGTCGAAACGCGGCCCGATGACCATACGGCCCGTGCGGTCGACGTATCCGCAGCGGCCGCCGTCCGCCATCCGCACGCCGGCGAGCCCGTTCGGCGCGAACGGGCCCGCCGCGGCGTACTGCGGGCGGATCACGAAGCCGCCCGAGGTGTCGATGAACCCGACCCCGTCCTCGGTACGGGCGGCGGCCACGCCCTCGCGGAACACGCCGGCCTTCGTCCAGGTCGCCGCGATGACGGGTATTCCGTCCGCCCCGGCGTACCCCCAGTGGCCGTCCGGAGCCTGGAAGCGGGACAGTCCGCCGTCCTCGAACGCGCCGGTGCACGCGAGCGCCGGTGCGCCCGGCCAAGCACCGCGGTGATCGACGTAGCCACAACGGCCCTCGTCATCGGCGGCGGGCGCGACGAATCCGCCCCGGCGATCCGGGTGGAGCGGCCCGACCGCGCTCAACTCCGGTGCCCGCACCAGCCGTCCGTCGGCGGACACGAGGGCGTACCGCTCCGCGGAGCCTGACGGCCCCGGGCAGGGGACGGCGTACGGCGGCGAAGCGGTGGTGCCGGCCGGCATGCTGCGGCCCCTCGCCGGGGGTCGCGGCGGCGTCGCCCGACCGGGACCGCGGATGATCAGGAACGGCCCATGCCAAAGGGTGTCGCAGAAGCCCTGGGGGCGTGGCATCCCTCGTACACGGTGGGGCGTTGCGGGGTCGAGTCGTGGCGGGCGGAGCGTTCAGCGGATGACGACGGCAGAGACCGAGGCGCCTTGACAGCCCAAGTGATTAGCCGCCATATTACTTACATGACGAGGGACGGCATCGACGGCGAGGCACCCACGCTGGACCAGGCCAGGCGGCAGGTCGAGCACTACGGCCTGGAGGTCGATCCACAAGCCGTACTGGTCGCGGTGCGGCTGATCTCGGCGGGCGCGAGGGTCGGCCGGGCGGCCGAGGCGCACTTCGCCAGGTTCGGCCTGTCGACCGGGCGTTACCGTCTGCTCGCCGACCTCGAAGACCACGGCGGGGAGAAGTCCCCCTCGCACCTCGCGGCCGATCTCGATGTCTCCAGGGCCACGGTCACCGGCCTGCTGGACGGCCTCGAACGCGAGGGCTTGATCGCCCGCCGCCCGTCCGCGGAGGACGGCCGGGGCACGGTGGCCGTTCTGACCGCGCGCGGTGCGCAGCGCTTGCACGACATGGCGCCCGAGCACTTCGGGCGGCTTGAGGCGATGGTGGGCGCGCTTTCCATCGAGGAGCGCGCGGTGTTCCTGGATCTGCTCGCCCGCGTCGTGCGCGGAAGTACTGCCCTGGTCGCCGACTGACCCGACTCTCAGCCGATGTGGCCCCACCTTCCAGGTAGGGCCCCATTTTTACGGTGTAGTAGTTAGCCACCTAATTACATTGGGGGGTAGGCCATGCCGTCTCCGCCGCGCCCCCCTTCGCTTCCCTGACACGCATGAGAAAGAGGCCAGCATGCCCGCAACGAAGGACAGGACCAGCCGAAACCGTGCAGCCTCCCGGACAACTCGACCGTTCACCTTGTGGCGCGAGGTGCTGACCGCCTACGCCGCCCCCGCGGTGATGGCCGGTACCGCCGGAGTGGTCACCGGGCAGCAGGACCTGGCCGTGGCCGCCTGCACCTCCATCGCCGGCACCTCCGCCGTGGTGGCGTTCCTGGTCGGCACCTGGCTGCGGCACGGCGGGCAGCCCCGACCGTGGACCACCGCCATGCCGCGCGTCGTCCTGACCGCCGCACTCGCCATCACCGCAGCCGGCTCGGCGGCACTGCTGGGATGGTTCACCGGCCAGTGGCTACCCGCCCACAGCCCGATCCCCGCAACCCCGTGGCTGGAGCGCCTGCGCATCGATCTGCCCGTCTCCGCGGCCCTCGCCACCACCGTCGTCACCCTGCGCTGGCGCAGCACCACCACAGCATCCCCGGCATAGCCCCTCCAGGCACCGGGCCCACCCGCCTCACGGGCCCGAGCCCGAATCCCACCACACCCACCCCGGCAGCACCCGCCGCCGTGAAGTCAGCAAGGAATGAGCACACGATGATCGTTGTCATGGGATCGACCGGAGCGACCGGAAACGCCCTGCTCCACAGCCTGCTCCCACTCGGCACACCCGTCCGCGCACTGACCCGCACCCCGCACAAGCCGATCCCCGGCATAACCGGTGCACGCCACACGCCCGTCGAGGTTCAGTACGCGGACGCCACCGATCCCCACTCCCTGCACGCCGCCTTCAAGGGCGCCGGCCAGCTCTTCCTCGCCATGGCCAACAGCCCCGCACAGGTCGAACTCGAAACCCGCGTCATGGACATCGCCGCCCACTCCGGCATCGGACACATCGTCAAGGTCTCCGCACCCGCCGCCGAACCCGACTCCCCCGTCGCCATCTCCCGCGGGCACCACGCCGTCGAGGAACACCTGAAGGCCGGCGGCCTCGCCCATACCGTTCTGCGCCCTTACGCGTTCATGCAGAACCTCCTGCGGCTGGCCCCCACCGTCACCCAAGGCGTCATCTTCGGCACGTCGGGCGACGCGCCTTTCAACCACATCGACTGCCGCGACATCGGCGACGTCGCCGCAGCCGCCCTCACCGACCCGGGCATCGCCGGCGGCACCTACGCACTGACCGGACCCGAAGCCGTCTCCTACCCCGAACTCGCCTCCAGGCTGACCACCCTGACCGGCCATCGGGTCCGTTACGTCAACCTCACCCCGAACGAACTGCGCGACCACCTCATCCACCGCGCCCACATGCCCAGCCGGCTCGCCGACCACGTGACGGAGATCCAGCAACTCGCCGTTGCCCGACCCGAAACGCCCACCACCACCGTGACCGACATCCTCGGGCGCCCGCCCCGCACCCTCGACGCCTTCCTGGACGAACACCACGCCCACTTCCGCCGATAGGGAGCCGCCTCGACGTCCGGGCGGAGGCCTGATCCTGCCGCGGCGGGGTCGGCCCAGGACGGGTGGGTCGGCGCGCCGCACAGCTCAGCCCCAAGGTTGGCGACCGTATTGGTCACACCATCGGCTGGATTCCGGTGCGTCATCGGAGTCGGTGCCCCGTTCGGCCTACCGGTCTCACTAGTGTCCGGTGGCCGACCGATCCCATCGAAACCGCCCGCGAGGCCCGCATGTCCAGTACAACGACCCAGATCGATCCGACGAAGCCCAGTATCGCCAGGGTGTACGACGCGTTCCTGGGTGGGACCGACAACTACGAGGTGGACCGCGAAGTGGTCCGGAGTGTGCAGAAGGCCGCTCCGGAGGCTGCGGACCTGGCGGTCGAGAACCGCGCCTTCTTGATCCGTGTCTGCCGCTTCCTCGCCGGCCAGGCCGGCATCACCCAGTACCTGGACTGCGGGTCGGGCCTGCCGACCGCCGAGAACACCCACCAGGTGGTACAGCGCGTCAACCCAGGCGCCCGCATCGTCTACGTGGACAACGACCCCCTGGTGCTGGCCCACAGCCGCGCGCTGTTGGACGGCAACGAGAGCGCCGTCATCACCGCCGAGGACATCTTCGAACCGGAGAGGCTGCTCGGCAACGAACTCGTACGGTCCCATCTGGACTGGGACCAGCCGATCGCGCTTCTCCACATGGGCACACTGCACCACCACAACGGCGAGGACACGCGCACGCGCACGGACATCATGCGCGCCTACCTCGACGCCCTTCCGTCCGGGTCGTACGTGGCGATCAGCCACTTCCTGGATCCCGAGGACGAATACAGTCCGACCGCCCGGAAGATGGAGGACATGTTCCTGCACAGCATGATGGGCAGCGGCACCTTCTCCACAAGGGCCGAACTGGAGGAGCTGTTCAACGGGTTGGAGATGGTCGACCCGGGCCTGGTGCGGTGCGCCGACTGGTGGCCGGACGGCCCGCGGCTCAAGTCTTTGAGCGCAGCCCAGCGGTGCATCGCCGGCGGCGTCGCCCACAAGCCGTAGTCCGCACGCACCACACCGCGCGGAGTCCGGCACACGCCGCCATGGGTTCCGCGCGGCCCCGCCCGGAAGTACTCGCGAACGGAGGTGGGTGGCCGCTGAGCAGCGCGTCGCGGACTACCCGACACGCTCGTGATCGATGAACGCGGTCAACGCGTCCACCGTTGCGTCGGGCTGCTCGTCGGGAATGAAGTGTCCGGCTTGCGGGATGACGACGCCGCTCGCGTTCTTGGCCCATGGACTCAGGGAGGCGGCCATGTCGGGGATCGAGCCATGGGAGCTGGAGATTCCCAGGACCGGGACGGTCAAGTGCCCCCGTTCGAGAGCGGCATGATTCTTGCGCGCCGATTCCGCGGCGTCGCGGTAGTAGGCGAGAGACGCCGAAAGCCCTCCCTCTGCCGCGATGGCGGCGGCGTAATGGCCGATCTCGGCGCCGTCGAAGGTGTTCGGTGACAGGGCCTTGACCTTCAAGAACCAGCCGACGTAGTCACGCTCGCGGCCGGCGAGCAGGGTCTCGGGCAGTTCCGGCACCAAGTGGAAGGCGAAGTGCCAGGTCTTCCAGGCCCGGTCGGGATCCGTTGGGATGGAGTCCGGGAGGCTGATTCCGGGGATGCCGGCGTCAAGCAGAGCGACACCATGCAGGCGCTCTTCGTACTCCAGGGCGAGCGAGAAGGCGACCCAGGCCCCGATGTCGTGGGCGACGAGCCAGTACTTCGGCACGTTGAGCGCGGTCAGCGCGGCCTGGACGCGCGAAGCGACGGTGTACGTGTCGTAGGCCCCTTGAGGGCGGTCGGAGTGGCCCTGGCCCGGCAGGTCGATCGCGATCACGTGGAATCGCTCGGCAAGACCCGGCATCACCTTTCGCCAAGCCCACCAGGTCTGTGGGAATCCGGCGAGCAGGACGACGGCAGGACCGGCCGGCCGGCCGCCTTCCACGGCATGGAGTCGGATTCCCTCCGCGTCGACCCAGCGGTGAGTGAAACCCGCCAGGTCGTACAGCGGCAACCCGGGGACCGGGTTCTGGTCGCCGGAGCGGTCCGGGGCCATGGCGTCGTCGGTCATGTTCGGGAGCCTACTGCATCTTGAACTGATCAGTTCAAGATAGGATGAGCAGGGCCCCGACGGCTGGTACGAGAACGAGGTGCACGCGTGATGGCCGGGAAGAAGCAGTTCGACGTGGACATCGTGCTCGACGCCGCGATGGTCCAGTTCTGGCGGGCCGGATACGCCGACACGTCTCTCGACGACCTCTCCAGGACGACCGGACTGAACCGCAGTTCCATCTACTCCTCGTTCGGCGACAAGGACGCGCTCTATCTGCGCTGTCTGGACCGGTACGCCGCGCGGTACGGAAACGAGTACGACCAGGCGCTTTCATGTGCGTCCGAGGAACCGCTCCAGGCGGTACGGGCGTTCTTCGAGGTCACCCTGCAGCGCATCGCCGACCCTGACGTACCTGATGGATGTCTGATCGCCCAGACCGCGATGGCGGCGCCGGCGCTCAGCCCCACCATCGCCGCACGCGCGATCGAAGCTCTGGACTCTCAGCACGCACGGCTGCGGACCGCCTTGAACGCCGCGCAGTTGACCGAAGGCGATGCCGACGACTTCGCGGTTCACATCACGGCGGTCAACCAGTCGCTGGCCGTGATGAGCAAGACCCGGGCGAGCCGGAAGCAGCTGCGCACGGTCGTCGACATCAGCATGAGTGCGCTCTCGCACGCCTTGCGCGCCCCGAGCCGGCCTCGCCGTTTCGCCTGAGTACGGCGGATGTTGGGGCGGAAACGCGAAGGCACCAGGTTTCCGCCGGTCGCCGAGCTGACCGTGCAGCTGCTGCGCGGCTTGGCGATCTCGATGTGCTCTACCGCGACCACACCGCCCAAGACGCCCTGACGGCGCGGGGCCGTCAACGCGCGACTGCGCCCCGGCGCCCGGCCCCTGTGCGGGGTCGGGCGGCGGGGCGCAGTCGTCGAAGGCGCTCCAGGAAGGCTTCGACGGCCGTGTCCGGTGTCAGCCGGACTTGGTCTTGGACTTGGACGTCGACGTGCCGACGAACGTGGCGTAGACGGAGCCGTTGCCGCCGGTGTTGCCGTTGGAGATCACCGGGACGCTCGTGATCGTGTCGGTGTTGGCAGCCGCCCAGCTGCCGCCACCGCCGCCGCCACCGCCGGTGATGGCCTCACCGCCGCCACCGCCGCCGCCCCCGCCACCCCAGCCACCGCCGCCGCCTCCGCCGCTGCCGTAGTTGGTGCCGTTGGTCCGCCACTCGCCCTCGCCGCCCTGCCCGGCGTTGCCGAACAGGAGGGAGGTGTTGTTCGTCCAGCTCGCCCCCGCGTTGGGGCCGTTGCTGGTGTGGACCGGGCCTCCCAGGCCGCCGATCCCGTCGATGCCGCTGGTACCGGCCTTGTGGTCCACACCGGAGCCGCCCCGGCCCCCGTCGCCACCGTCACCGTTGCTGCCACCGCTGCCGCCGGCACCGGTACGGGTGAGACCGGTGGTCGCCTTGCCGTTGCCGCCCTTGGATCCGGCCGAGATGATCTGCCCGGAGACCGCGGTGCCGCCGTTGCCGCCGGCGCCGCCGTTGCCGTTGGCGTTGCCCTGGCCACCGCCTCCGCCACCGGCGGCGTCGGCGAGCAGTGTGGTCGTGGTGCAGGTGCCGTAGCCGGAGATGCACGGGTTCTGGGTGGTCAGGTCCACGCCGGAGACCAGGGTCGAGGCGCCGCCGCGGCCGCCGGCGGAGGTCGCGCCGAGCTGCCCGACGTAGTAGTACAGCGTTTGTCCGAACGCCGATTGGAAGCTCGATACCGACGTCACGGTCTGCGCCTTGCCACCGTTGCCGCCGTCGCCGCCGCGGTAGAGGCCGCCGCCGTTGCTGCCGTACCGTCCGGCACCCCCGTAGGCGGTGATGACCAGGGGGGTGGTCGTGGACAGCGACGTCTCGGTCGCCGCCTGGGCGGCCGCCAGCAGGGCCGTGGTGTCGTACGAGGACGCACCGTCCGGCAGCAGGCAGGACACCACGCCGGTCTGGATCTCACCGCAGTCGATGTCGGTGGTCGTGGCCGAGGCGGTCGGTGCGGAGAGCGCCAGGACGGAGACCAGGCATGCGCCGGCCCCCAGGACCTTGACGGCCCTTTCCGATCTGAGCATGAAATTCCCTTCAGGGGCGGGCGGATGGGCCCGGCGTACGATCTACGATCACGAAGCGCATGGCGCGGCGGCCGCCACGATGGCGTTCGCCGTCGAGGTGTTCGGGACGGTGGCCGTCCGGCTGTCGAGGGTGCTGTCGGCGAGGCCGGCGGAGAACACGGTGACCTCCTCGCCGGGGCCGGAATCACGGGTCTGTGGCATGGGTCGGACCCGTCACTCACCACGGCGCGGCGGCGCAACCCGGTCAGTTCCGGTGGGGCTCCCCGTGCGAGTCCTCGTACGAGTCCTCAGGTGAGTCCTCGCGGGGTCCCTGTCCCTGCTCCTTGCGCGGATCCTGTGCCTGCTCCTCGCGGGGCCCCTGTCCCTGCTCCTTGCGCGGATCCTGTCCCTGCTCCTCGCGGGGTCCCTGCCCCTGCTCCTTGCGCGGATCCTGTCCCTGCTCCTCGCGGGGACGATGGCCGGGCTTCTTCCCGCCGCTGCCGTCCTCGGCCGCGATCACCCGGAACGCGATCGACTGCCACAGCTGGGAGCCGTGCCCGGCGAGCTCCAGCTGATACTCACCCCTGAGGAGGTGCCGGCCGTGCCGCTCGGGAACCCTGACCGTGCCGGAGACCTCTCCGTCGGCGTCGGCGAGGAGGATGGCCAGGGTCACGATGCGCCGGCCGGCACGCCAGTCTCCGTCCCCGTCGAATCCCTGCAGGGCGCGGGCATCATCGTCGGCACGCCCCCGCGGGACCAGCCGTACGTACACCTCCTCGTTCGGCCAGTAGCGACTCGCGGACACAGTGAAGCTCTCACCGTGTGCCACGGTGCTGCGGTCGACGACGATGGTGGAGTAGGGGGCCGGGTTGACCGCGGACGACGGCGCTGCCGACGCCACGGCCGAGCCCCCGCTCAGCACTGCGGCTCCCGCCGCCAAGGCGACGAGCCATCGCGGGTTTCTGGGCATGGTGGGAGATCTCCTTCAGAAGCGGAGGGTCACGCCGGCATGTCCTTCGAACACCGGCCCGCGATCCGTAGACATTTGCGCCACGAGCCAAACAACCACGCCGCACCATCCCCTGGACGGCGTCGGCCTTCCACCCGTACGGCCGACGTCGCGCACCACGTCCGACGCGGGAGCCGGTCGGGCCAGGTCCCCGGAACGCGCGAGAGCACGGCCGCAGGGGCTTCAGGAGGCCGTGCGGGGGTTCCGGTTCGGCGGGATGCAGTAGAGCGCGAGGACGGCCGCTGTCAGGTAGGCGGCCGCGCCGATGCCCATGCTGATGCGCAGTCCGGTGGTGAAGTCGGCGGTGGAGGCGAGCAGTGAGCCTCCCAGTGCGACGCCTGTGGCACTGCCGATCTGGCGGGTGGTGTTGAACAGGGCCGAGGCGGTACCGGAAAAGCCATGGGGTGCGGCTGCCATGACGGTGGTGGTCGAACCGGTGAGGGCGAAGGAGGTGCCGAAGCCCGCGGCCATCATGGGCGCGATGAGCAGCGGGTAGCCCGGGTCCGCTCCGGCGGCGGCCCAGCCTGCCAGGCCCGCTGCTCCCAGCAGCATGCCGGCGACCACCAGGGGGCGGTCTCCGGTGCGTCGTGCCAGTTTCCCGGACAGGACGGAGGCGAACATCGTCATCGCCACCGCGGGGAACAGGGCGAGCCCGGTGCGCAGGGCGCTCAGGCCGCGGTGCTGCTGGAAGTAGAGGCTGGCGGTGAAGACCATGCCGTAGAAGGCGAGGTTGAACAGCAAGCCGATCACGGCACCGCCGCTCAACGCACGGGAGCGCAGGAGCCGCAGCGGCAATACGGGTGCCGCGGCCAGGTGCTCGCGCAGGACGAACGCGGCGGCGGCCACAAGGCACAGGCCGGCTCCGGTCAGGATCAGGGGGTCTGTCCAGCCGCGCCGTCCGGCCTCGTTCAGGACGGCGGTCAGCAGGGCGACGGTGGCGACGACCGCGCACTGGGCGGGCCAGTCCAGTGAGCGGCCGGACTGCCGGGGTGAGGGGGCCACGTGGCGCAGGGTCAGCAGCAGGCAGGCGCATCCGATGGGCAGGTTGATGAAGAACACCCAGCGCCACCCGATGGTGGTGACGATGAGGCCGCCGAGGAGTGGGCCGGCTGAGGCTGCGATGCCGGCCATCGAGCCCCAGAGCCCGAAGGCGCGGGAGCGTTCGGCGGATGAGGGGTAGGCCTGCTGGAGGAGGGCGAGCGAGCCCGGCACGGTCAGCGCCGCTCCGGCCCCCTCCAGCAGCCGGGCAGCGATCAGGGTGCCGGTGTGCTGAGCCAGCCCGCATCCTGCCGAGGCCACGGTGAACACCACGACCCCGGTACAGAAGACCCGGCGGTTGCCCAGCCTGTCCCCGAGCGCGCCGCCGGTGAGGAGGAGGCCGGCGAAGGCCAGGGTGTACCCGTCGGTGATCCACTGGATCCCGGTGAGCGAAGCCGACAGCTCCCGTCCCACGACGGGAACGGCGACGTTGACGATGGTCACGTCCAGGATGACCATGAAGTAGCCCGCACAGACCGCGAGCAGCGGCACCAGGGACCGGGGTTCTGCCGGCATCTGCCCCCAACTCTCAGAGGCACCTTGGCCTGAGACGTCCTGCGGATCGTCCTTCATCAATGTTGTCAGGATCGCGGGACCAAGCCCTGCCGACACGACAAGGCTCACCTCCCCGGCCGCCACCGCTCCCGGTGTCGTTTGCGCCCGCCGACGCCCCGCGCGGCCCGTGCGGCCCGCGCGCATGCCTCGACGTCGATGTCAGGATCCGCGCCCGCACCGTCGGCCCCTCCCGGGTCCGCGGAGTGCGCAGCCGACCTCGTTGCCCGGATCCAGCTGTCACGGGATCGCGGTACCGAGGATTTCTCCGGGCTCATCGGGCGTCGTCAAGAGGCGTATTAGTGGGACTTTCGGGACCCTCCGGCCGTCGCGGACAGTGGCCTCACGTCGTCGTTGATCGACCGATCCGACTGAGGAGACTGACCACCGCATGGCCACTCACGACCGCGGGCCGCTGCCCCTGACCCCGCCGCAGAACGGCGTCTGGTTCGCGCAGCAGCTCGACCCCGCCCGCCTCGACTACACCATCGCCGAGTACCTGGAGATCCGCGGGGCGGTGGATCCGGAGCTGCTCGCCGAGGCGGTGCGCACGACGGTGGCCGAAACCGAGACGTTGTGCGTCCGCTTCGCCGAGGTGGACGCGGTGGTCCACCAGATACCCGCCGGGCCGCCGCCGCTGCGGATGGAGACGGTCGACGTCAGCGACCACCCGGACCCGGACGCCGAGTCCGAGCGGCTGATGCGCGCCGAGCTGGCCCGGCCGACGGACCTGGCGTCCGGGGACGTGTGCCGGCACCTCCTGGTGCGGACCGGTCCGGCGACCTACCGCTGGATGCAGGGCTACCACCACCTCGTCGCGGACGGGGTCACCGGCTCGATCCTCGCGCGGCGGACCGCGCAGGTGTACTCGGCGCTGGTCGCGGGCGAGCCCGTGCCGGCCGTCGAAAGCGCGCCGTGGCAGCGGATCGTGGCCGAGGAGGAGGAGTACGCGGGCTCCGAACGGTGCGCGAACGACCGGGAGTTCTGGCGGGCCCACCTGGACGGGGCTCCCGAGCCCGTCTCCTTCACCGGCAGCGTCCCGGCGCCCGCCTCGGGTACGACGGTGCGGGTGAGCGGCGACCTCGACCCCGCCGACGCCCGCACCCTGCGCGAGGCGGCGCGCCGGTACGGCACGCGCTGGTCGGCGCTGGTGATGGCCGCGGCCGCCGCCCACCTGCACCGCGCGGGCGGCACCGAGGACGTGGTGCTGGGGCTGCCGGTCACCGGCCGCACCACCCCGGACGCCCGCCGGACACCCGGCATGTTCTCCAAGGTGCTGCCGCTGAGGCTGACGGTCACCGCGGACACGACGGTCGGCGAACTGCTGCGCGGCACCTCGGCCGGCATCAAGGAGGCCCTGCGCCACCAGCGGTACCGCATCGAGGAGTTCACCGGGACCGGACCCCGGCTGTGGGACGCCGCCGTCAACCTCATGTCCTTCGACTACGAGCTGTCCTTCGCCGGCGCTCCCGCCTCCGCGCACAACCTCTCGGTCGGCCCGGTGGAGCACGTCTCCCTCAACGTCTACGACCGCGGCGGCGACAGCCCGCTGACCGTGCAGGCCGAGGGCGACGCCGCCGACCTCGATCGGATCGAACTCGACGCGCTGCGCGTGCGGTTCACCCGCTTCCTGGTCGCCCTCGCCTCGGCCGAGGACGAGGCTCCGGTCGGCTCGCTGCCCTTCCTGACCACCGAGGACGAGGAGCGGCTCGCCGCCTTCGCCGAGGGCGGCGTCGACCCCGTGGCAGGGGACGCGTCGCTGCACGCGCTCTTCGAGGAGGTGGCGGCGCGCACCCCCGAGCAGGCCGCCGTGATCTGCGCCGGCCAGGAGGTCACCTACCGGGAGCTCGACGCCTGGGCCGAGGACATCGCGGACCGGCTGCGGGCGGCCGTCGAACCGGGCACCCCGGTCGGCGTCTGCGTGGAGCGCTCCCCGTCGATGGTCGCGGCCCTGCTCGGCGTCCTGAAGGCGGGCGGCTGCTACGTACCGCTCGACCCCGGCCTGCCGCCCGAGCGCATCGCGTACATCGTGCGCGACGCCGGGCTGCGCACGGTCGTCGCCGGGCCGGGCAGCCGCGACCGGCTGCCGCACGACCTGCCGAGCGTGGTCGACGCGAGCGCGCCGGCCGCCGGCTCCGCCTTCGGCCGCAGGTCCGTACCGATGCCGGCCGCGTCCGCCGCGTACCTGCTGTACACCTCGGGCAGTACGGGCGAGCCGAAGGGCGTCGTCGTCCCGCACGCGGCGGCCGTCGACTTCGTACGCGGCCACCTCGCGCTGTGCGGCGCGGGCGACGGCCTCGGGTCCGGCGACGCCGGCGGTTCCGGTGGGTCCGGGCGCACGGAACGGTTCCTCGGGTTCGCCTCGCTGTCGTTCGACGTGTCGGTCCTGGACGTGTTCGGTTCTCTGCTGAGCGGTTCCACCCTGGTCCTCGCCACCGACGCCGAGCGGGTCGACGTCGACCGGCTCCAGGCGTTGCTCGCCGAGCACGCGGTGACGGTCGCCGACCTGCCGCCGGCGCTCCTGCCGCTGCTGGACCCGGCGGGACTGCCGGCGCTGCGGTTCCTGTCCACGGGTGGTGAGGCACCGTCCGGGGACGCCGTGGACCGCTGGGCCACGGAGGGCCGCGAGGTCTGGAACGCGTACGGGCCCACCGAGGCGGCCGTGTCCGTGACCATGCACCGGGTGGTTGCGCCCTCGCACGGCCGGATCCCGCCGATCGGGCGCCCGATGGTCAACCACCGTGCGTACGTGGTCGACCGGGGGCTGGGGCTGTTGCCGCCGGGAGCGACCGGCGAGCTCTGCGTGGCCGGTGCCGGCCTCGCCCACGGGTACGCGGGGCGCGCGGCCATGACCGCCGACCGTTTCGTGCCGGACCCCTTCTCCGGGGTGCCCGGTGCGCGGATGTACCGGACGGGCGACCTCGTGCGCTGGACGGCGCGGGGCGAACTGGAGTTCCTGGGGCGGGTGGACCGACAGGTCAAGATCAATGGCCACCGGATCGAGCTGGGCGAGATCGAGGCGGTGCTCGGCCGGCAGCCCTCGGTGGGGCAGGCCGCGGTCGTCGTGCACGCCCCCGCGGGCGGATCCCGCCGGCTCGTCGCCTTCGTGGCACCGCCGGCCGACGGCGGCCCGGCGCCCGAACCGGATGCGCTGGCGACGGAGTTGGGTCGGGTCCTGCCGGGCTACATGGTGCCCCGCACCTTCGTGGCGGTGGACCGGCTGCCCCTCACCCCGGGCGGAAAGGTCGACCGCGCACGGCTGCACGTACCCGAGGTCGCGGCCCGTCCGGAGCACCCCGAGCGGGTGTACGGCGCCACCGAGCAGACCCTCGCGGCCCTGTTCTCCGAAGCCCTCGGCACCACCGCGACCCCGGACGACAACTTCTTCGAGCTCGGCGGCGACAGCATCACGGCCCTCGGCCTGACCAGCCGGGCGCGGGCCCGGGGCTTCTCCTTCACCCTGCGCGAGGTGTTCGCGCACAAGACCCCGGCCGCCCTCGCCGCGGCCGTCGGCGAGCCCGGCCACGGGGCCTCCGCGGCCACCGCCGCTCCCACCGTCGCGGAGTGCGGTCCGCTCCCCGCGACACCGGTCATGCGCTGGCTCCTCGACGGGCCGGGTCCCATCGGCCGGTTCAGCCAGTCCATGGTGCTGACCCTGCCCGAGGGCGCGGACGACGCGACGCTCGTACGGGTCCTGGAGTCGGTCGTGGACCGGCACGGGGCGCTGCGCCTCGGCGTCACCACCGGCCCGGAGGGCCGGCTGTGCACGGTCGGCGAGCCCGGTTCGGTCGACGTGTCCCGGCTGTACCGCACCGTCGACGTGGCCGGGTCGGACGAATCCGCCCGCGCCGCGATCATGGCTGACGCGGCCCGGGAGGCGTCCGGACAACTGGACCCCGCGACCTCGGCGATGCTCCGGGCCGTGCGCTTCGACACCGGTGGGGCGGCGCCGGACCGGCTGCTGCTGTGCGTGCACCACCTCGCGGTGGACGGGGTGTCGTGGCGGATCCTGACGGCCGACCTGGCCACGGCCTGGGAGGCCGCCGTCGCCGGGCGTCCGCTGCCGGCCGCGGAGGGGGAGGTCTCGTTCCGCGCGTGGGCCCACCATCTCGAACTGCAGGCAGGTTCCCCCGAGGTGCAGGCCGAGCTCCCCTTCTGGCGCTCGACGCTGGACTCCCCCGGGGACGCCACGGAACCGCAGGAGCCCTGGCAGCGGATCCCCGACCCGGTGCGGGACACCGCCGGCGCCACGCGCACGCTGACGCTCGGCCTGCCCGCCGAGGTCGCCGGCCCGCTGCTGGCCGGGGTGCCCGGCGCGCTGCGCACCGGCCCGGCCGAGGTGCTGCTCGCCGGACTGGTCCTCGCGGCCCACCGCCTGCGCTCCCCCGGCAGCGCCCCGGGGTCGCTGCTGGTCGACCTGGAGGGCCACGGCCGCGTCGACCGCACCGGCCGGCACGACCTGGCACGCACCGTGGGCTGGTTCACCACCCAGTACCCGGTCCGGTTCGATCTGGACGGCCTCGACCTGGACGCGGCGGCCCGGGGCGGCGACGCGCTCGCCGAGCTGGTCGCGCGGATCCACTCGACGATCGCCTCCGTACCGGACCACGGCACCGGGTTCGGGCTGCTGAGCAGGCTCGATCCGCGAACCGCCGCAGAGCTGTCCGGGCTCCCGCGCCCCCGGATCCTGTTCAACTACCTGGGCAGGTTCGCCGGCGGCGGCGAGGCGCCGTGGAGCCCCGCCCCCGAGGCGGGCGGCCTGCGGGCCGAGGTGGATCCGGCGATGCCCGTCGAGCACGCCCTGCAGATCGACGCCATGGCCGTGGACGGCGCCGACGGTACCGCCTTCACCGCGGTCGTCACCCATCCCGCGGACCTGTTGACCGAGGCCGAGGCGGACGACCTGGTGGCGGCCTGGGGCGAGTCCCTGCGGCTGTTGGCCGGCTGGACGGGCGCCCCCCGACCGCGCCGCCTCACCCCCCGTGACCTGCCGATGGTCCGTCTGACGCAGCCGGAGACGGACGCCCTGGCCGCGCGCTACGCCGGGCTCTGCGACGTGCTGCCGCTCTCGCCGCTCCAGGAGGGGCTCTTCTTCCACTCCGCTTTCGACACGGGGGCGATGGACGCGTACACCGGCCAGATCGTCCTCACCCTGGCCGGCGCCCTGGACGAGGACACCCTGCGGGCGTCCTGCGACCGGCTGCTGCGCCGCCACACCGCGCTGCGCTCCGCCTTCACCGACCGGGATCTGGACGGGCCGGCGCAGATCGTCGTCGAATCCGTCGCGGTGCCGTGGGAGGCCGTGGACCTGGGCGGACTCGGCTCCGCGGACCGGGAGCGGGAGTGGCAGCGGCTGCTCGCGGCCGACCGGGCCCGCCGCTTCGACCTGGAGCGGCCGCCGCTGGTGCGCTTCACCCTGGTCCGGTTCGGCGCGGCCGAGCACCGCCTCGTCATGACGAACCACCACATCGTCTGGGACGGCTGGTCCTCGGCGGTGCTGCTGCGCGAACTGCTCACCGGATACGCCGAGCAGGCCCCGGGCGCCGGGTCCGGTCCGGTCGCGGAAGGGGTCCCGTACCGCTCGCACCTGGACTGGCTGGCCCGCCAGGACGACGCCGCGGCCGAGACCGCGTGGAGCACCGCGCTGGCCGGGCTGGAGGAGCCGACCCTGCTGGGCGCGGCCGATCCGAACCGGATCGACGCGCTGCCCGAGCGGGTCCCGGTGGAGCTGTCGGCCGAGCTGACGGCCCGGCTCACCGCGCGGGCCCGTACCGCGGGCGTGACCCTCAACAGCGTGGTCCAGGGAGTCTGGGCGATGCTGCTGGGCCGGGTGACCGGGCGGGACGACGTGGTGTTCGGCGGGACCGTCTCCGGGCGGACCGCGGACGTCGCGGGCATCGAGGACATGGTCGGCCTGCTGATCAACACCCTGCCGGTGCGGTTCCGGATCCGCGAGGACGAGCCGCTGCTGGCCGCGCTCGGCCGGTTCCAGGACGAGCAGGCGGAGCTGATGGACCACCAGCACGTCGGGCTCGCCGGCATCCAGCGGGCGGCCGGGCTGGGCGCCCTCTTCGACACCACGGTCGTCGTCGAGAACTACCCGCTCGACCTGGAGTCGATGCGGGAGCTGGCCGGCGGACCGCGGCTGGCCGGGGTGGAGGGCTCGGACGCCACCCACTACACCGTCAACCTCATCGTGCTGCCCGGTGAGCGGCTGCGGCTGCACCTCGACCACCGTACGGACGTCCTCGACGCGCGGACGGCGCGCAGCCTGGGCGAGGCGCTGGAGCGGCTGCTCACGGCCGTCGCCGACGCCCCCGCCACCGCGGTCGGGGAGGTGGACCTGCTGTCCGCGGAGCAGCACCGGCTGATCCGCGAGTGGAACGGCACCGCCGTGCCGGTTCCCGACACCACGCTGGTGGAGCTGTTCGAGCGGCAGGTGGCCCGGACGCCGCAGGCCCCGGCGACCGTCTTCCGCGGCGAGTGCCTGACGTACGGCGAACTCGACGCCCGCGCCGAGCGGTTGGCCCGGGCCCTGCGCGCCCGGGGCGCCGGTCCGGAGGAGATCGTCGCGGTCGCCCTGCACCGCTCCACCGAGATGGTGGTCTCGCTGCTGGCCGTGCTGAAGGCGGGGGCCGCCTACCTTCCGGTGGACCCCTCGCTGCCGGCGGACCGGATCGCGTACCTGCTGTCCGACGCCGGGCCGGTGCTGCTGCTCGCGGACGACGAGGTGGCGGCGGCACTGCCGGTCCCGGCGGACGTGCCCCGGCTGGATCCGGGGGCCGTCCACGACGGGGATCCCGGTGCGGCGGGGCCCGCGCCGCTGCCCGCGCACCCCGCGTACGTGATCTACACGTCCGGGTCGACGGGGCGGCCCAAGGCCGTCGTCGTGGAGCACTCGGCCATCGTCAACCGGCTGCTGTGGATGCAGGACCGGTACCGGCTGGGCGCGGACGACCGGGTGCTGCAGAAGACCCCGTTCGGCTTCGACGTGTCGGTGTGGGAGTTCTTCTGGCCGCTGATCACCGGCGCGGCCCTGGTCGTCGCCGAGCCCGGCGGGCACAAGGACCCCGCCTACCTCAGCCGGGTGATCCAGGAGGAGTCGGTCACCACAGTCCACTTCGTCCCGTCCATGCTGGCGGCGTTCGTCGAGGATCCCGGGGCGGGCCGCTGCCGGTCGCTGCGGCGGGTCGTGTGCAGTGGCGAGGCCCTGCCGGAGGAGCTGAAGAACCGGTTCCTCGATGTGCTCGACGTGCCCCTGCACAACCTGTACGGGCCCACGGAGGCAGCCGTGGACGTCACGCACTGGGACTGCCGCCGCGAGGACGCCGGGCCCGTGCCGATCGGCCGGCCCATCTGGAACACCTCGCTGTACGTGCTCGACCCGCGGGGCCGGCCCGTCCCGGTGGGGGTCGCCGGCGAGCTGTTCCTGGCGGGCGCGGGCCTGGCCCGCGGATACCTGCGGCGCCCGGCACTGACCGCGGAGCGCTTTCCGCTCGACCCCTTCGGCCCGCCGGGCTCGCGCATGTACCGCACCGGGGACCTGGCCCGCCACCGGGCCGACGGCTCGGTGGAGTACCTGGGCCGCACCGACGACCAGGTGAAGATCCACGGCTTCCGGATCGAACTCGGCGAGATCGAGACGGCGCTGGGCCACCTCGGCGGCGTCGGCCGGGCCGCGGTCGTCGTCCGCGAGGACGTCCCGGGCGAGCGCAGGCTCGTCGGGTACGTCGTCCCGGAGGCCGGGGCGGACCCGGCGCCGGACACCGAGCCGATGCGTGCCGAACTGGCCCGCTCCCTGCCGGAGTACATGGTGCCGGTGCTGGTCGTCGTGGACGGGCTGCCCGTCACCCCGAACGGCAAGCTCGACCGCAGGGCGCTCCCGGCGCCCGCCGCGGCGGCCGCCACCGGGTACGAGCCGCCCGCCGGGGAGACCGAGGAACTGGTCGCCATGGTGTGGGCCTCCGTACTGGACGCGCCGCGGATCGGCCGCCACGACGACTTCTTCGCCCTCGGGGGGCACTCGCTGAGCGCCACCCGGGTGGCGGCCCGGCTGCGCCAGTCCCTCGGCCTGGACCTGCCCCTGCACACCCTCTTCGAGCAGCGGACCGTCGCCGCCCTCGCCATCGCCGTCGAAGCGGTGCTGCTGGCCGAACTGGAGGCCGAACCCGCCCCGTTCGCCGCCACCGACGCCACCGACGCCGCCGTTCCTTCACTCGTACTTCAGGGAGAGACCTCGTGACCACCCAGGACAGCCTGCCGGCCACCGGCACGGACAGCCGCCTGGCCGCCGCCCGTGAACTGCTGCGCCGCCGTGTGCGCGCCGCGCTGGACGACACGGCGGCCGGCCCGGCCGCCGCGCCGGCGCCGGTCCCCGCTCCGGCCGCCGACGGGCCGGACAGCGAGCCCGTCGCCTCGTTCGCCCAGGAGCGGATGTGGCTGGTGGACCGGATGGCGGACGGCACCCCCGGCTACGCGATCCCCGAGGTCGTGCGGCTGCGCGGCCGCCTGCACCCGGAGCCGCTGCGCCACGCCCTGACGGCCGTCGTGGCCCGTCACGCACCGCTGCGCACCGTCTTCGAGGAGCGCGACGGCGCCCCGCACCCCGTGGTCCTGCCCGCCCCGGCGGCCGTCCCGCTGCCGGTGCTGGACCTGGGCGACGCCCCCCTCGCCGAACTGGAGGAGCGGGCCCACGCCCTGGCCCGCGAGGAGGTCCGCAGACCCTTCGACCTCGCGGCCGGCCCGCTGCTGCGCGCCCTGCTGATCCGGCTCGGCGCCGAGGACCACCTGCTGGTGCTGGTGGTCCACCACATCGCCACCGACGGCTGGTCCATGGGCCTGCTGTGGCGGGAGCTGTCCGAGGGCTACGCGGCCCTGCTCGCGGAGCGGCCCCTGGCGCAGGCGCCGCTGCCGCTGGACTACCAGGCGTACGCCCGTACCCAGCGCGACCGGTTCGCGAGCGGCGCGATGGACGGTCAGCTGCGCTGGTGGGAGAAGTCCCTGGCGGGGCTGGAAGCTCTCGAACTGCCCGCCGACCGGCCCCGTCCCACCCGTCGCAGCGGCGACGGCGCGAGCCTGGAGTTCACCCTCGACGCCCACCTCACCACCCGGCTGCGCGGGATCGCCGAGGGCGCCGGCGCCACCCTCTTCATGACGCTCCTGGCCGGCTTCCAGGCCACCCTGGCCCGCTGTGCGGGCAGCACGGACATCGCCGTCGGCACCCCGGTGGCCGGGCGCGACCGGGTGGAACTGGAGCCCCTCGTCGGGTTCTTCGTCAACACCGTGGTGCTGCGCGCCGATCTGTCGGGCGAGGTCGGGTTCCGTGAGCTGCTCGGCCGGGTCCGCCGGGCGACGGTGGACGCGTACGACCACCAGGAGGTGCCCTTCGACCGGCTGGTGGAGCACCTGAGCCCCGAGCGGGTCGGCGACCGCAACCCGCTCGTGCAGGTGATGTTCGCGTCGGCCCAGGACGAGACGGCCGGGCTGCGGCTGCCGGGCCTGGACGCGCGGGCCGTACGGACCGACTTCGGCGGTTCCCTCTTCGACCTGAGCGTCTTCGTCTCCGAGGGCGCCGAGACCTGCTCCGGCTCGCTGGTCTTCGACACCGACCTGTTCGACCGGGCCACGGCCGAACTCGTCCTCGGCCACTACCTGGAGCTGCTGGCCTCCGCCGCCGAGGAGCCCGACCGTCCCGTGGCCGAGCTGCTGCCCTCCGCCCCGACCGCGGCCCGGCTCGCGGCCGAGGGGCACGGCACGGTCCGCCCGGACCTGGCCCCGGCCTCCCTGGTGGAGCTGTTCGCCGAGCAGGTCCGGCGCACCCCCGGCGCCGAGGCCGTCGTCTGCGGCACCGACCGCCTGAGCTTCGCCGAACTCGACTCCCGGTCCGACCTGCTGGCGGCCCGGCTGGCCGCCGCCGGGGTGGAGCGCGAAACCCCCGTCGCCCTGCTGATGGAGCGCTCGGTCCACCTCCCCGTGGCGATCCTTGCGGTCCTGAAGGCCGGCGGACTCTACGTCCCGCTCGGCGAGGGATTCCCCGTCGCCCGGCTGCACTGGATGCTGGAGCGGACCGGCGCCCGCCTGCTGCTCGCCGATCCCGCGACGGCCGGCCACGAGGCGGTCCGCACCTCGCCCGTTGCGGTCCTCGACGCGACGGCCCCGGCGGACGGGGCTGCGGCCGCCGCACCGGCCCCTTACCCGCCGTGCTCGCCGGCCCAGTTGGCCTACGTGATGTACACCTCCGGTTCCACGGGCGAGCCGAAGGGCATCGGCGTCACCCACGCCAATGTCGCGGCGCTCGCCCGTGACACCGCCTTCGGCGCCGCGCACCGGCGGGTGCTGGCCCACTCCCCGCTGTCGTTCGACGCTTCGACGTACGAACTGTGGGCGCCCCTGCTGTCCGGCGGGCTGGTGGTCATGGCCCCGCCCGGCCGGGTGGACACCGCCGCCCTGGCCCGGCTGGTGGAGGAGCACCGGATCACCTCGATGTTCCTCACGGCCGCCCTGTTCAACCTGGTGGTCGAGGAGTGCGTGGAGCTGCTGACGCGGGTGCGGGAGGTGTGGACGGGCGGCGAGGCCGCCTCCCCGCACTCCTTCGCCCGGGCCCTGGAGCAGGCTCCGGACACCGTCCTCGTCAACGTCTACGGGCCCACCGAGACCACCACCTTCGCCACGCGCCACCGGCTGGACCCCCGCGCCGGCGCCGTCGTGGACGGCAGGGTCCCGATCGGCACCGCCCTGGACGACACCCGCCTGTACGTCCTGGACGGGCGCGGCCGCCCGGTCCCGCAGGGCGCCGTCGGCGAACTGTGCGTCGGCGGTACCGGCGTGGCCCGCGGCTACCTCGGCCGACCCGGCCTGACCGCGCGGCAGTTCACCCCCGACCCGTACGGCGCTCCGGGCGCCCGGATGTACCGCACGGGCGACCTGGCCCGGCGGCGCCCCGACGGCACCGTCGACTACCTCGGCCGGAGCGACCAGCAGGTCAAGATCCGCGGCCACCGGATCGAACCGGGCGAGATCGAGGCCGAACTGGCCCGCAGCCCGCGGGTCGGACACGCCGCGGTCGTGGTCCGCGAGGACACCCCCGGCGAGCAGCGCCTCGTCGCCTACGTGGTGCCCTCGGAGGGCCTGGTGGCGGACCCGGCGGAGCTGCGCCGGGCGCTCGCCGACCGGCTGCCCGCGTACATGCTGCCCTCGGCGATCGTGTCGCTCGCGGCGCTGCCGGTGACGCCGAACGGCAAGCTGGACCGGCGCGCGCTGCCCGCGCCCCCCGAGGAGGGGGCGCTCCGGGCCGAGTTCGCGCCGCCGGCGACCGCGACCGAGGAGCTCGCCGCGGCCGTGTGGGGCGAGGTGCTGGGCACCGGGCGGATCGGCCGCCACGACGACTTCTTCGCCCTCGGCGGCCACTCGCTGCGGGCCACGCGCGCCGTGTCGCGGCTCGGCGCCCGCCTGGGCAGGGGCGTGCCGCTGCGGGTGCTGTTCGAGCACCCCACGCTGGAGCGGTTCGCGTCGGCGCTGGACGCCCTGCACGGCGACGGCCCCGACGCCGCCGCTCCGGCGGCGCCCCCCGTCACCGCGATCGGCGCCCGGCCGGCCGGGGAGCCCGCGCCGCTGTCGTTCGCGCAGCAGCGGCTGTGGTTCCTGGACCAGCTCCAGCCCGGCCGGCCCGACTACAACATTCCCGTCGCGGCCCGGCTGCGGGGCGCGCTGGACGCCGACGCGCTGGCCGCCGCGCTGTGCGCGGTGGTGACCCGGCACGAGGTGCTGCGCTCGCGGATCGCCGAGGGCCCGTCGGGCCCCGTACAGATCGTGGAGGCGCCGGGGGTCTTCGTCCCCGTCCGCACCGACCTGGGCAACCTGCCCCGCGAGGAGGCCCGTTCGCGGGCGCTCGGCCTGGCCCACGCCGACGCCGCCGCGCCGTTCGACCTGGGCTCGTCGCCGCTGCTGCGGGCCCGCGTGGTGCGGGTCGCGGACGACGAGCACCTCCTCGTCCTGGTCCTGCACCACACCGTCGGCGACGGCTGGTCGATGCCGGTGCTGTGGCGGGAGCTGTCCGGGGCCTATGCGGCCCTGCGCCGCGGCGAGCGTCCGGTGCTGCCGGAACTGCCGGTCCAGTACGGGGACTTCGCGTACTGGCAGCAGCGCCGGCTGGCGGACGGGGAGGCCGACGCGGGCATCGCGCACTGGCGGGCGGCCCTCGGCGGGCTCCCGGCCCTGGAGCTGCCCACCGACCGGCCGCGGCCGCAGGTGCGCTCCGGCGCGGGCGACGCCTTCGTCTTCGAGGTCCCGGCCGAGCTCGCCCAGCGGCTCGGCGCGCTGGCCCGGGAGCGCGGCGCCACCCTGTTCATGGTGCTGCTGGCCGGTTTCCAGGCGCTGCTGGCCCGCTATACGGGCCAGGTCGACATCGCGGTGGGCTCGCCCATCGCGGGCCGCGACCGCACCGAGCTGGAGCCTCTCGTCGGGTTCTTCGTGAACACCCTCGTGCTGCGCACCGACCTGTCCGGCGACCCGGCCTTCGGTGAACTGCTAGGGCGGGTGCGCCGGACCGCGCTGGCCGCGTACGAGCACCAGGACGTTCCCTTCGACCGGCTGGTGGAGGAGCTGCGGCCGGAGCGCGACCTCAGCCGCAACCCGCTGTTCGACGTGCTGTTCCAGCTTCATCCCGAGCAGCTCGACGCGCTGCCGCTGGACGGTGTGGAGGTCGAGAGCCTCGACACCTCCAACGGGACGGCCAAATTCGACCTCAGTCTGGCGATGACCGAGCACCCCGGCGGTCTGACCGGCACCGTCCAGTACGCGACGGACCTCTTCGACCGGGCCACCGTCGAGCGGTTCGGCGCCCACTACCTGCGGCTGCTGGCCGGTGCGGCCGAGACCCCCGACGCGCCGCTGTCCCGACTGGACGTCCTGTCCCCGCGGGAACACGCCGCCCTGCTCGGGGAGGACCCGGGTCCCCGGGCGGACCGGCCGGCGGCCGGGACCCTGCACTCCCTGGTGGCGGAACAGGCCCGGCTGCGGCCGCACGCCCCGGCCGTGACCTGCGAGGGCCGCACCATCGGTTACGCGGAGCTCGACGCGGCCGCCAACCGGCTGGCCCACCGCCTGCGGGAGCTCGGCACCGGCCCCGAGACCCGGGTGGCCGTACTGGCCGGCCGGGACCCGCGGATGCTGGTGTGCGTCCTCGCGGTGCTGAAGGCCGGCGGCGCCTACGTGCCGCTCGACGCGGGACACCCGGCCGAGCGGGTCCGGACGGTCCTCGCCGACAGCGGCGCCCACCTGGTGCTGACGGCGGGCCTGCCCGGCGGGCCGCCCACGGACCTGACCGGCGACGTACCGGTCCTGGACCTGGACGCCGAGCAGCACGTGGTGGACACGCTGCCCGCCACGGAGCCGCCCGTCCCGGCCTCCCCCGCGCACCTGGCCTATCTGCTGTACACCTCCGGGTCCACCGGCCGCCCCAAGGGCGTGGCCGTCACGCACGGCGCCATCACCGGCTACCTGGCCGCGCTGACCACCACCTTCGGCCTCGGTCCCGAGGACTCGGTGCTCGCCCGTACCGCGCTGACCTTCGACCCTTCGGTGCGTGACCTGTTCGCCCCGCTGACCACCGGCGGGCGGATCGTGCTGGCCTCGCAGGACGAGGCCGGGGACCCGGAGGCGCTGGCCCGGCTGCTGCACGGCGAGGGCGTGACGGCGCTGCTGTCGATCGTCCCGTCGATGCTGGAACCGCTGGTCGCCGCCGTCACCGAACCCGCCGCCGCGCTGCGGCTGGTGATGACCACCGGCGAGGCGCTGACGCCCGGACTGGCGCGCGCCGCCCACGCCCTGGGCTCGCCCGGGCGGCTGCGGCTGGTCAACCAGTACGGTCCGACGGAGTGCACGAACACCACCACGTACCACGTGGTGACGGACGCCGACATCGAGGCGGGCCGCATCCCCATCGGGCGGCCGCTGCCCGGCGCCCGGGTCCTCGTGCTCGGCGAGCACCTCGAACCGCTGCCCCGGGGCGCGATCGGTGAGCTGTTCATCGCCGGCCGCGGGGTGGCCCGCGGCTACCTGGGCGATCCGGCGCGCACCGCCGAGGCCTATCCGCCGGACCCGTACGGGCCGCCCGGCGCGCGCATGTACCGTACCGGCGACCTGGCACGACTGCGCTCCGACGGGGTGCTGGAGTTCCACGGCCGCCGGGACAACCAGGTCAAGGTCCGGGGCCACCGGATCGAACTGGGCGAGGTGGAGGCCGCGCTGCTGCGTCATCCGGACGTGGCCCGGGCCGTGGCCGCCGCGCACGGCGAGGGCGCCGACCGGCTGCTCGCCGGGTACGTGGTGTGGCGGGAGGGCGGCGGTGATCCGGCCTCCGTACTGGACTTCGTCCGCGCGGCCCTGCCGGCGGCGATGGTGCCGTCCGCGCTGGTGGTGCTGGACGCGCTGCCGCTGACCCCGAACGGGAAGACCGACCGCCGCGCGCTGCCCGCGCCGGAGGCCGGCACCACCGGCGGGCACCGGGCGCACGTGGCCCCGCGCACCCCGCTGGAGCGGACGGTCACCGAGGTCTGGGAGGAGGTGCTCGGCGAGGGCCCGATCGGGGTCCGCGACCACTTCTTCGAGCGCGGCGGGCACTCCCTGCGCGCCACCCGGGTCATCTCCCGGCTGCGCGCCCTGCTGGAGCTCGACATCCCGATGCAGCTGCTCTTCCGCCACCCGGTGGCCGAAGACCTCGCCCGGGCGCTGGCCTCGCTGGGCGCCGCCGGGGCGACGGGACCGGCGATCCCCGCGCTGCCCGAGGGGCCCGGCCCGCTGTCCTTCGGGCAGCAGCGGCTGTGGCTGCTGGACCGGCTCCAGCCGGGCCGGCCCGACTACAACATGCCCGGCGCCGTACGGCTGACCGGGGAGCTCGACACCGCCGCCGCCCTGGGCGCGCTGACGGACGTCGTCGCCCGGCACGAGGTGCTGCGCTCCCGGATCGAGGAGACCGGGGAAGGCCGCGGTGAAGGAGCCTTCGCGGCCCGCGTCGTGCCCGGTCCGGTCTCCCTGTTCACCCCCGGCTTCACCGACCTCTCGGAGCTCGGTGCTCCGGCGGCCGAGGAGCGGGCGCGGGAGCTGGCCGCGCACGACGCCGCGCTGCCCTTCGACCTGACGGCCGCGGGCCCGCTGCGGGCCCGGCTGGTGCGGATCGCGGAGCGGGAGCACCTGCTGGTGATCGTGGCCCACCACATCGCCTTCGACGGCTGGTCGGTGGGGGTGTTCTGGCGGGAGTTCTTCGCCGCCTACCGGGCCCGCACCGTCGAAGGGTCCGAGCCGCTGCCCGAACTCGCCGTCTCTTATCGCGAGTTCGCCTCCTGGCAGCGCGACCGCCTCGGCGACGACGCGCTCGCGGACACCCTGGGGTACTGGCGCGGGCGCCTCGGCGGCCTGGCCCCGCTGGACCTGCCCACCGACCGGCCCCGGCCGGCCACCCCGTCCGGGCGCGGCGAGCAGTTCTCCTTCGAGCTGCCCGAGCCGCTGCTGCGGCAGCTGCGCGACCTGGGGCGCCGGCACGACGCCACGCTGTTCATGGTGCTGCTGGCGGGCTTCCAGGCCCTGCTGGCACGCTGGTCGGGCGGCGAGGACGTGGCCGTGGGCTCCCCCATCGCCGGCCGCGACCGCACCGAACTGGAGCCGCTCATCGGCTTCTTCGTCAACAGCCTGGTACTGCGTACCGACCTGTCCGGCGACCCCGCCTTCGGCGAGCTGCTGGACCGGGCCCGGGAGACGGCGCTGGGGGCCTACGCCCACCAGGAGGTCCCGTTCGAGCGCCTCGTGGAGGAGGTGCGGCCGGAGCGCGACCTGAGCCGCAACCCGCTGTTCCAGGTGATGCTCGTGCTCGACGAGGAGGCCGCCGCACCGCCCGCGCCGGCCGGCCTGGACGTCGAACCGCTCTCGCTGGCCAGCGGTGCCTCGAAGTTCGACCTCTCGCTGTACTTCGTCGAGGAGCAGGGCGCGCTGCGCGGCGAGGCCGTGTTCGCCACCGACCTCTTCGACCGGGCCACCGTCGAGCGCATGACCTCGGCGCTGACCGAACTGCTCACGGCCGCGGCGGCCGATCCCACGACCCCGCTGGGCGCCCTTCCCCTGATGGGTCCGGTCGAGGAGCGCCGGATCCTGTGCGCGGGTGCCGGGTCCGCCGAGCCGGCCGCCGACCGGCCGCTGCCCGTGCTCGTCGGCGAGCAGGCCTCCCGTACCCCGCGGGCGGTCGCCGTGGACGACGGCGACCGGAGCCTGACGTACGCCGGACTGTGGGAGGTCTCGGGCCGGCTGGCCCGGGAGCTGACCCGCCTCGGCGTCGGTCCGGAGGCCGCAGTGGCGGTCTGCGCGGAGCGCTCCGTGCTGCTCCCGGCGGCGCTGCTGGGCGTGCTGCGCTCCGGCGGCCTGTACGTGCCCGTGGACCCCGGCTATCCGGCCGACCGCATCGGCTACATGCTCGCGGACAGCGGCGCCCGGGTCATGGTGGTGTCGGGGCTGTCCGATACCGCGCAGGTCCCGGACGGGGTCACCGTGGTGGACCTCGACGCCCTGGCCGCGGACGGGAGCGTGCCGGCCGACCTCGCACCCGTGCGGCTGGAGCCGGAGCAGCTGGCGTACGCCCTCTACACCTCGGGCTCGACGGGACGCCCGAAGGGGGTCACCGTCCCGCACCGGGCGCTGGCCAACTTCACCCGGGACATGGTCCGCAGGCTGGAACTGACGGCCGGTGACACGGTCGCGGCCGTCACCACCGCCTCCTTCGACATCGCCGTGCTGGAGCTGCTGGTCCCGCTCGTGTGCGGAGCGACGGTACGGGTCGTCGACCGCGAGACCGCGCGGGACGGCAACCTGCTCGCGAAGGAGCTGGACTCGGCGCCGGTCACGGTCGTCCAGGCCACTCCGGCCACCTGGCACCAGCTGATGGAGTCGGGGTGGCGGGCGCCGCACGTACGGGCGCTGTGCGGCGGCGAGGCGCTGCCGTCGGCTCTGGCCGAGCGGATGCGTACGGCGCTGGGCACCGTCTGGAACGTGTACGGGCCGACGGAGACCACCGTCTGGTCGACGGCGCACCGGCTGTCCGGCCCCGTCGGCGACGGGCCGGTGCCGATCGGCACGGCGCTGGCCAACACCCGGCTGCACGTACTGGACGCGGGGCTGCGCCCGGTGCCGGTGGGTGTGTTCGGCGAGCTCTACATCGGCGGTGACGGGGTGGCCCGCGGCTACCACGGGCGGCCGGGGCTGACTGCGGACCGGTTCGTACCCGATCCGTACGGGGCGGGCGAACGGCTGTACCGCACCGGTGACCTCGTACGCCGCCTCGCGGACGGCACGCTGGAGTACCGGGGCCGGGCCGACGGCCAGGTGAAGGTGCGCGGCCACCGCATGGAGCTCGGCGAGATCGAGTCCGCGCTCGCCCGCCACCCGCGGGTGCTGGCGGCGGCCGTGGCCGTCCACGGCACGGGGGTGGACGCCGTCCTGGCCGGCTACGTGACCTGGCGGGACGCGGAGGGCGACGTGCGCGAGCTCGGCGACTTCCTGCGCCAGGACCTCCCCGAGTACATGGTCCCGGCGGTCCTCACCGCGCTGGAGCGGCTCCCGCTCACCCCGAACGGCAAGCTCGACCGCAAGGCGCTGCCCGCGCCGTCGGCGGAGGCGGCGCGCGGTGACGGCGCGGGCCGGATCGCCCCGCGCGACACGAGCGAGCTGCGGATGGCGCGGCTGTGGGAGCAGACCCTGGGCACGGCCCCGATCGGGGTGCGTGACGACTTCTTCGCGCTCGGCGGCCACTCGCTCAAGGCGTTCTCCCTGATGGCGGCCGTGCGCAGGGAGTTCGGGGTGGAGCTGCCGCTGAACCTGGTGTTCCGTCGGCGCACCGTGGAGCTGCTGTGCGAGGCGCTGCCGGACGCGGGGGCGGCCGCCGCCAGGCTGCTGGTACCGCTGGCCGACGGTGACCCGTCCAGGCCTCCGCTGGTCCTCGTCCACCCGCGGGGCGGTGACGTCGTCTGCTACCGGGACCTGGTGCGGGACCTGTCCGCCCGCCCCGGGGGCGACCGGCGGATCCTCGGTCTGGAGTCGGTGGGCTACAACACCGGCGAGAGGCCGCTGGAGACGGTGCCCGAGATGGCCGAGCGCTACCTGGCCGCCCTGCGCGAGGAGCAGCCGCACGGCCCGTACCTGTTGGCCGGCTGGTCGTTCGGCGGGACGGTGGCCTACGAGATGGCCGCCCGGCTGGAGGCCGCAGGCGAGGAGGTCGCCTTCCTGGGCCTGATCGACGCGGCCGCGCCGGGGGCGGCTCCCGGGAACCGGTCCGGTACGGCTGCCGGGCCGGGCGATCCGGACCTGCTGCGGTACGGCATCGCCGCCGGGATCGAGGCCGACTCGGCGCGCGAACTGGACGAGGAGGAACTGCTCGACGTCCTGGTGCGCCGGGGCCGCGCGGAGGGCACCCTCCCCCGTACCGCCCCCACGGAGGCCCTGCGCAGGGTGTTGCGGGTCGCCGAGGCGAACGGAGCGGCCTCCGCCGCTTACCGCACCGACGCCGTCCTCGGCGTCGGCCTGCACCTCTTCACCGTCGACGAGCGGCACCCGGAGCTCGGGACCCCGCTGGTGGACCCGGTGGCCTGGCACGCACGCACCGCGGGCGACGTCCTGCGAGCTGCGGTCCCGGGCAACCACCACGACCTGGTGGACCCCCCGCACTGCGCGGCGCTGGCCGAGCTGCTGGCCGCGGCCCTGCCCTCCTGACCCGTTCCAGCCCCGCTCCACCCCGCTCCACCCCGCTCCACCACCAACCCTTCCGCATTCCCGATCCATCGAGGAGATCACCATGAACGACGCGTCCCCGCAGCAGTACCTGGTCGTGGCCAACGCCGAGGAGCAGTACTCCCTCTGGGAGGCCGGCCGGGCCGTCCCGCTCGGCTGGCACGACCAGGGCGTGCGCGGCACCAAGGAGGAGTGCCTCGCGCACATCGAGCGGGTCTGGACGGACATGCGCCCGCTCAGCCTCCGCGTGAGCATGGCCGGCTGACCCGACGATCCCCGGGCACCACGCCGCCCGGCAGACCCCACCGCGGGCTGCCGGGCGGCGCGGCGGTGCCGGAAGGAACCCCGTATGACCAGCTCGTACCCCGGCGGCTCCGCGTCATCGCGCCGCCGCACCCCGCTGGGCGCCCTGGTGGCGGCCTCCGGGATCTCCTCCCTCGGCATGGCGGCGACTCTCGTCGCCGTGCCCTGGTTCGTCCTGCACAGCACCGGCAGCGGCACCCGGACGGGGCTCGTCGCCACCGCCGAGGTGCTGGGGCTGCTGTGTTCCGCCGTGCTCGCGGGTCCGGTGGTCGACCGGCTGCCCGTCCGTGCGACCAGCGTCGGAGCGGATCTGCTGACGGCCGCGGCGATCGGCCTGATCCCGCTCCTGCACGCCTGGGGCGCCCTGCCGCTGCCCGTCCTGACCGTCCTGGTCTTCCTGGTCGGGGCGGCCCGCGGCCCCTCCGACACCTCCAAGCAACTGCTCCTGCCCGGCGCGATGGAACGCGCGGGCGTCACGGCGGAGCGGGCCACGGGAGCGGTCGAGGGGGCCCGCCGGATCGGCATGATGGCGGGCGCGCCGCTGGCCGGCCTGCTCATCTCGACCGTCGGCCCCGTACGCACCCTGTTCGCGGACCTGGCGGCAATGGCGCTGTGCGCCCTCGTGGTGGCGACCCTGGTACCGGCGACAACCCGTCCGCGCCCCGTCGGCGACGGGCAGCCACGCGGTTCCTACACGCGCGAACTGCGCTTCGGAATGGGACAGTTGCGCGGGGACCGGCTCCTGGGCGCGATGGTGGGGGTCCTGATGCTGACCAATGCCCTGGACGGGGCGCTGAACGGGGTGCTCTACCCGGCGTACGGGACCCAGGTGCTGCGCAGCAGCGCCCTGTTCGGGGCGATGGTGACCTCCATGGGGGCCGGCGCGCTCCTCGGGGCGGCCCTGTACGGCTGGGCGGGGCACCGGATGCCGCGGCGCGCGGTCTTCGTCGGGGCCTTCGTCCTGGTCGGGGCGGTGCGGTGTGCCGCGCTGGCGGTCCAGCCCCGGGCGGCGGTCCTGCTGGCGGTCCTGGCCCTGTCCGGCATCGGGTCGGGGATCGTGGGCCCGCTGATGATGTCGGTCGCCTACGAGCGGGTGCCCGAGGCGGTACGGGGGCGGGTGTTCGGCCTGCTGGTGGCCGCCGCGCTGGCGGCGACGCCGCTGGGCATGCTCGGTGCGGGGCTGGCCCTGGACGCGGCGGGGCTGGTGCCTGCGCTGCTGGGGACGGGGGCGCTGTACCTCACGGTCACCCTGGCCCCGTTGGTCTTCCCGGTGTGGCGGGAACTCGACGGCCGGGGCCCGGCGGAGCGCGCGGAGCCGCCGGCCCGGCGGGAGCAGGACTCTCCGGCCCCCGTAGGCGCGGGAATCATGACCGAATAGCATTGATCCATACGCTTTTGCGGCCCCTCACCATCGCGCCAGGCAGCTTGATGAGCAGCCTGATCGATCACCGAGGGGCCCTCTGCACGGCAAGGTTGGTCCTGCACCGACCGGCGCGGACGGCCCACAAAGTGGTCCGCGCCCGGACCAGACCGCTCGTACTCCTGGGGATCCCATGCTCAAGCGTTACGTCTTCGCCCTGACCGTAGCCGCGTCCGCGCTGCTGCTGCCCGCTGCCGGCGCCGCGCAGGCCGCCGACGGCGACACGGCCACGACCACCGTGGCGACCACCACCGGGGGCGTTGGCAGCACCACCACCCAGACGGCGCGTCAGATCGTCCTGTCCGACGGCCGGGTGGTGACGGTCGGTGCCACGGTCGGCGGCCGGAACCGCGACACGGCCGACAGCTCCTGGGGTGGCTGATCCCACCGGCCCGTAGGGGCCGTCGAAAGGGGGGAGGGAGGATCGCATCGCGATCCTCCCTCCCCCCTTTGTCACCTCTCGCGCCGTCAATCACCCTTGCTGCCGAGGCAGATGACCGCGTACCGGGCCTGCGGCGTGCCGACGCGGCGACGCGACCAGCCGGCCGGTACGTACAGCAGCTCGCCGGGCCGCAGCCGGCACTGGAAGGACTCGGGCCGGCCGCTCTCGCCGGTGCCGCCCAGCTGCCAGGTCACGGCGCCGGCCATCTGGTGGATCAGCAGGTGCTCCCGGCCCCCGGGCTGCCCGGTCCAGGCCGCGTCCGCACCGACCCCCGGAAGGGCCCCGGCCGTCTCCACCCGGTCCAGCCGCACGGACAGGCCCGTCAGCGAGGCCAGTTCGGCGGTGAACCGGTCCACCTGCGCCGGGCACACAGCGCCGCCCGCCGAGCCCGCCCCGGTGTCGCCGGCGTCCTCGACCTCGTCGACTTCCTCGGCGTCGACGGTGTCGTCACCGTCGTCGATGTCACCGAACGCCGGGTTGTCGTACTCGGGCCACAGCACACCCGGCGTCCGGTCCAGGTGGACCGAGAGGAACAGGACGATCTCCCGCAGGTGCGGGGCCTCCCGTTCCCAGGCTTCATCCGGCATGTCCATCACGTGCACCTCTTGTTCGGCGGCTCGACGGGTCGCATACCAGCAGCATGCGACACGCCCGCCGACCGCGACAGACACGAGAACGCGTGACACCAGGTCAGGAAGGCTGTACCGGCTCTCCGGCGGCCTCCTCTTCCAGGTCCAGCAGTCCGCGCGCGGCGGCGGCCACACCGGCCTGGAAGCGGCTGCCCGCACCCAGCTCCTGCATGATGTCGGCGATGTGGCGCCGGGCGGTGCGCAGCGACATGCCCAGACGACGGGCGATGGCCTCGTCCTTCAGCCCCGCCGCGAGCAGCCGGATGATGGTCTCGTGGATCTCCCGGGCCACCTCCTCAAGCCCCTGACCCGCGGCGGCCGAGAACGGGGAGGCCAGGTCCCACGTCTGGTCGAAGATGCTGCACAGATAGGCGACGGTCGACGGCTCGCGGATCACCACGGCGCCCCAACTGCCGTCGGAGACGGGTATGAAAGCCAGTTCCCGGTCGAAGGCGATGAGCCGGCCGAACAGTTCGTGCGCGGTGCGGTACTGCGCCCCCAGGACGGACGTGGCCGCGACGTAGGCCTGACTCGGTCCGTTGAAGCGGGCCGTGTGGTGGTAGAGGGTCCGGATCGAGATCCCCCGCTGGAGCATCGTCTCGTCCCGCCGCAGCGCCTCCTGCATCGCCTCCGGCACCCTGCTGCCGCCTCCGGGCTGCGAGCTGAGCATCTCGGTCGCGCAGTTGAGGGAGGCCCGGTTGAGTGCCCCGCGCACGTCCTCCAGGCTCTCCAGGACCTCCAGCGACTCCCCCGTGGAGCGGCGGCCCAGATAGTGCGGCAGGAAGCGGCCCAGGTCCTCGCGGATCCCGCTGATCGCCCGCTGCTGGTCGCGGATCTGCGCCTCCAGAGGCGCGATGAGTTGCTCGGCGGCCGTGTCCGGGGCCACCGCGAAGGCGACCGCCGGGTCGCTCGGGCTCACGTGCAGCAGGCGTGAGGCGCGCAGGCGGGACACACTGCGCCGGACCTCGTCCGCCTCGCGCCCCGTACCGGCGGCCACCGCGTCCACGTCCACCGTGCGGTGTTCGAGCACCCAGCCGTAGATATCGATGTCAACATCGGCGTTGTTCGGATCCGGCACCACGTCAGATGTTTGCATTGCCCCACTTTGCCTTTTTCGCCCCTGGTCGCTTTACTGCCAGGCACTTTGGTGAGGTGCCCGCCCCCTGGCGCCAGGATAAGCAGGACGAAAGGCTGGACCCCACGAACAGCTGCGGGTGTCCGGCCACTTCAGGCCCCGGACGTCCGAAACGGTGCGATCACACCCAAAGTGATCGCACCGCTGCCGGGGTGCCGAGCCCCGCTGCCTTCCTTCTCCTTCGATCCGGAATCCGGAGCCCCACATGCTGCACACCACGCTCACCGCCCACGCGCCGGAGCTGCCCGCCCTGACCCCCCGCGAGCAGGAGGTCCTCGCCTACCTCGCGCAGGGGGACACCTACCGGATGATCGCGTGCCGGATGGGGCTGAGCCCGCACACCGTCGACACCTACCTGCGCCGGCTGCGCAGCAAGACCGGCGCGGTGAACCGGACCCAGCTCACCCACATCGCCTTCCGGATGGGCTACTGAGCCGACCGCTCGCCCGTGGCCTCGGCCTCGGCCCCGACCACCGGGGCATCGTCCTCGAACGTGCGCATCCGCCGCAGCGGGGAGCAGAGCAGGACCAGCGGGGCCGCCGACAGGGCCGCGGCGCACACCCACAGCGCGTCCCGCACGCCAAGGAGTTCACCGAGGAATCCCGCCAGCAGGCCGCTCAGAGGCAGTACGCCCCACACCAGGAAGCGCATGGTGGCGGTCATCCGACCGAGCAGGTGCGGCGGGCAGACCGTCTGCCGGTAGGTGACCTGGCAGATGTTGTACAGGGTGACGCCGGCCGACTGGACGAGCGATCCGAGCACGAACATGCCGATCCGCCAGTCCTTGTCGGCCAGCGGGAGCAGCAGCCCGAAGGGCATGGTCACCAGCAGGGACAGCCACGTGAGCCGGGCCGCGCCGACGGCCCGGGTCACCCGGTCCGCGGCGGTGGCGGCCAGCACCGAGCCGATCGTGGCCGTCGTCAGCACCCAGCCGACGGCCGCGGGCGGCAGCCCCACGGTCCGGGTCAGGAAGAGCACCTCGATGGCCATCACCGCGCTGAGGAACAGGTTCACGGCGGCCGTGTTCAGGGCGATGAGCCGCAGGATCCGGTGGCTCAGGACATAGCTCAGCCCCTCGCGGATGTCACGCAGCAGGTGCCGGCGCGGGGCCGGTTCCGGCTTCTCCTCCCGGGCCCCGATCCGGCCCAGCAGGACCACGGAGACCAGTGAGGTGACGGCCTGGCCGGCCAGCGTCCCCGCCGCGCCCAGCAGTTGCACCAGGAAGCCGGCGATGCCGGGGCCGGCGAACTCGGCCCCCGAACGCACGGTCTCCAGCTTCGAGTTGCCCGCGATCAGGGTGTCCTTGCCGATGAGGGTCGGCAGATAGCTCTGATCGGCGACGTCGCCGAACAGCCGGGCGCAGCCCAGCAGCAGGGCGACCACGTACAGCAGTGGCATCGAGTGCAGGTCCAGCAGGTAGGCCACCGGCAGCGCCGTCAGCAGGACGGCGCGCGCGAGGTCGGCGGCCATCATCACGCGGCGCTTGCACATCCGGTCCACCCAGGCCCCGGCGGGCAGGCCCAGCAGCAGGAACGCCGCGTGTTCCGCGGCGGACAGCAGACCCGCCTGCATCGCCGAGGCGTCGAGGGTGAGCACCGCCATCAGCGGCAGGGCCACGTACGTGATGCTGCCGCCCAGCTCGTTGCAGATGTGCGAGGACATGAAGAGACGGAAGTCCCTGCGCTGCCGGCGCTCCACGGCCTGACCGGTCTCGGTGGACTCGTCGGTGGTGACGGACACGGGTGCGTTCCTTGTCTGGTCGCGGACGGGGTCCGCTGGGTGCGGGTTCATCGGGGGGCGGGCGCCGGGAGCGCCTTGGGGTCGAGCTTGCCGCCCGGGGTACGGGGCAGCCGCTCCATCAGTGTCACCACGGCCGGTACGAGGTACCCGGGCATCTTGGCCAGAAGGTGACGCCGCAGTGCGTCCGGGGTGAGGGGGCTGCCGACCGTGACGGCGGCCCAGGCGGCGAGCTGCGGTCCGTCGGCCGCCGCGACGGCGCGCACGACCACGTCGACGACGTCGGGGTGGGCGGCCACGGCTGCCTCCACCTCCTTGAGTTCGACGCGGTGGCCGCGGATCTTGACCTGGTCGTCCGCGCGCCCGAGGAAAACGAGCGGGCCGCTGCCGGAGGCGCGGGTGACCCGGTCGCCCGTGCGGTACATGCGCTCGCCCGGGGCATCGGCGAAGGGGTCGGCGACGAACCGCTCGGAGGTCAGGCCCGGCCGGCCGTGGTAGCCGCGCGCCAGGCAGGAACCCGCCAGGTACAGCTCCCCCGCGGCGCCGGGGGGCGCCTCGCGCAGTTCCTCGTCGAGGACGTACGCCCGTACGCCGGCCAGGGGTTCGCCGAGCGGGATCAGCTCGCCGCCGGTGAAGCCGGCGAGTTCGGCCGGTGTCGGCTCGTAGGAGGTGGCGGTGATCGTGGACTCGGTGAGGCCGTAGCAGCTGATCACCGGGGGGTGGCCGGCCGTCGTCCAGCGCGTGAGGTCCGCGGTGCGGCCCGCGTCGCTGCCGATCACCACCCGGCGCAGGGCGGACGGCAGCGGCCGGGGGGCGCGCTCCAGGTCCTTGGCCCACTGCGACCAGTACGGGGTGGGCAGGTTGACGACGCTGATCCGCTCCGCGGCCAGGAACGGCTCCAGTTCGGCGGGCGAGAGGACGTTGTCCTTGACGAAGACGGCCGCGCCGCCCGTGCACCAGGTGGGCAGGGCCTCCTCCAGGCTGACGTCGAAGGCGGGGGCCGCGAACTGCAGGACCGCGTCCTGGTCGGTCAGCCCGTAGCGTTCGGCCAGGGTGGCGACCTGCGCGGCGAGTCCGGCGTGGCCGACCGCCACGGGCTTGGGCTGCCCGGTGGATCCGGAGGTGAAGAGCACGTAGGCGAGGGACCCCGGTGCGACGTCGGCGGGCGGGGCCGCCGACGCGGGGGCCGCGGTCGTGGTGGAGGCCCAGAACAGCTCGCTCCCGGTCCGGCGTTGCAGCATCGCGGCGGCATGGGTGTCCGGGGCGACCGCGTGCCGGGTGCCGGCGGCCCGCAGCAGGGTGCGCAGCCGCTCGTCGGGGGCGTCGAGGTCCACCAGGAGGGGGGCCGCGCCGGCGTACCAGATGCCCAGCAGCCCCACCGCCCAGTGGACGCCGCGGCGCACCCCCAGGAGCACGGTGTCCTCCGGCCCGGCGCCGGCCGCGCGCAACTCCTCGGCCACCGCCCGCGCCCGCCGGTCGAACTGGCGGTACGTCAGCTCGCCCTCGGGTGCGCGGACGGCGGTGGCCCCGGGTGTGAGCCCCGCCCGGTGCGCGATGCGCAGGGGCACGGGGGTGGTCTCGGTCGGGCTCATGGTGGTGGTGTCTCCTGGGGGTGCGGTCGGGCTCTTCGCGGCGCGGTCGGACCTGGTCGGTCCTGGCGGGGCCCGGTGGGGCCCGGTGGGGACCGGTGGGGCCCGGTGGGGCCCGGTGGGGCCGGTTACGCCCGCTCACGGGAGCGGGGGCGCAGCGCGGGGCGGGCGGGGGCGGTGGCGGCCTCGGCGAGGCGGGCGGCGATGCCCGCGGGGGTGGGCGTCTCGAAGAGATCGCGGATGCCCAGCCGTACGCCGAGTTCGGTGCCGATGCGGCCGGTCAGGCGGGTGGCGAGGAGCGAGTGGCCGCCGTGGGCGAAGAAGTCGTCGTCCATCCCGGCCTCCTGGAGGCCGAGGACGGAGGCGAAGACCTCGCAGACCGTCTTCTCGGTGGGGGTGGCGGGCAGCCGTCCGGCGGGGCGGTGCACGGTGGCCGGGTCGGGGAGCGCCTTGCGGTCGAGCTTGCCGTTGACCGTGAGCGGGAACCGCGGCAGGTGCAGGAACAGCGACGGGACCATGTAGTTGGGGAGGTTCCGGCCCAGTTCCGTGCGGACCTCCTCGGCGCTGGGCGTACCGGTGAAGTAGCAGATGAGCCGCTGCTGGCCCGCGTGGTCCCGGTCGACGGCGACGACGGCCTCGCCGACGCCGGGCACGGCGCGCAGCGCGGTCTCCACCTCGCCCAGTTCGATGCGATTGCCGCGGACCTTGACCTGGTGGTCCTGGCGGCCGAGGAAGTCGAGCTGGCCGTCGGCCCGCATCCGGGCGAGGTCGCCGGTGCGGTACATGCGGCTGCCGGGCACGGCGGAGAACGGGTCGGGGACGTAGCGCTCGCTGGAGCGGCGCGGGTCGCGCAGGTATCCGGGGCCCACGCCGGTGCCGCCGATGAAGAGTTCGCCGGGCACACCGGGCGGTACGGGGGCCAGCGCGGCGTCCAGCAGGTAGAGGGAGTTGTTGCGCAGCGGGCGTCCGACGGGCAGCCGGCCGTGTTCCAGCTGGGCGTGCACTTCGGGGCCGATGAAGGCGTGCGTGTTGTCGTCGGAGCACTCGGTGAGGCCGTAGGCGTTGACGATCGCGGCCTGCGGGTGGCGCGCGTACCAGCGGGTGCACAGTTCGGGCGGCAGCACCTCCCCGTTGACGATGAACCAGCGCAGCTCGGGCAGGGACGGCGGCAGCACGCCGGTGTCCCACAGGTCGACGGCGGCGCGGACGAAGGAGGGCACGGTCTCCAGGACGGTGATCCCCCGGCGGGCGGCATCGTCGAACAGGGCGGCCGGGTCGCGGGCGGTGTCCCGGGTGACCAGGTGGACCTGTCCGCCGGTGATCAGCGGGGCGAGCATCTGCCACACGGAGATGTCGAAGGTGAGCGGGGCGTTCATCACCACGCGGTCGCCGTCGCCGAGACCGAGGTCCTCGACCTTGGCCAGGAGGTGGTTGTTCATGCCCCGGCGGTGGACCATGGCGCCCTTGGGCTTGCCGGTGGAGCCCGAGGTGAAGCAGACGTAGGCGAGGGCGTCGGGACCGCCGGCCGGCGCCGGGCGCTCGCCCGGAGCCGCGGCGGCCGCGTCGTCGATCACCAGGACGGGCAGCCCGCCGGGGACCGCGGCGGCGATCTCCTCGGCGCGCGCCCGCTGTTCGGGGGCGGCCAGCAGGCGGGCGATCCCGCCGCTCGCCAGGAGGTCGGCGGTACGGGTGACGGGGCCCTCGGGGTCGAGGGGGACGTAGGCCGCACCGGAGCCGAGGATGCCGAGCATCGCGACGGGGACGCGGGCGGTGGGCTCGCTGAGTACGGCGACCAGGTCGCCGGGGCGCACCCCGTCGGCGAGGAGGGCCAGGGCGAGGGCGTCGGCGCGGGCCACGAGGTCCGCGTAGCTCAGTTCGCGGCCGGTTTCGTCGGTGGTGGCGACGGCGTCGGGGCGGAGGCCGGCCTGCTGCCGGACGCGCTCGACGACCTCCGCGTACTCCTCGTCACGGGCCGTGTCGTTCCATTCGACCAGGACGCGGTGGCGTTCGGCGGGCGAGAGCAGGTCCACGGTGCCCACCGGGCACGAGGGGTCCTCGGCGACGGCTTCCAGGAGCCGGGCGAGGCGTTCGATCAGGGCCTGGGCGGTGTCGCGTTCGAAGACGTCCGGCCTGTAGTCGATCTGCAGCCGCAGCCGGTCGCCGGGGATGGCGGTCAACGAGAGCGGGTAATGGGCGGCGTCGTACGGGTCCACTCCGGTGACCCGGAGCCCGCCCGCGCCGAGTGCGGCGAGGCCGGCCGCGTCGACCGGGTAGTTCTGGAAGGCGACGCAGGAGTCGAAGAGCTCGCCCGCTCCCGCGAGCCGCTGGATCTCGACCAGCCCCAGGTGGTGGTGGTCGATCAGGCGCGCCTGCTCGTCCTGGAGCCGCTCGAACAGCGCGACGAGGGACTCGGCCGGGTCGATGCGTACGCGGACCGGCACGGTGTTGATGCACAGGCCCACGATGTCGGCGACGCCGGGCAGTTCGGGGTCGCGACCGCTGACGATGGCGCCGAAGACCACGTCCTCGGAGCGGATCTGCCGGCCCAGCAGAAGTGCCCACGCGCCTTGGAGCAGGGTTCCGGAGGTGATCCGGTGGCCGCGGGCGAGGGCGCCGAGCCGTTCGGTGAGGGACTCGGGGAGGTACGTCTCCACGCGGTCGGGCAGCACCGAGCCGGGCGGCGGGGACACGGGCGCGGTACGGGTTCCGCCGGGCAGGCCGTCCAGGGCGCGGGTCCAGGCGTCCTGGGCGGCGGCCGTGTCGCGGCTGTGGAGCCGGCTCAGGAAGGCGGAGTAGGGGGTGACGGGTCCCAGCGGGGCGTCGTCGGCGTGGTGCAGGGCGAGGAGTTCGCGGACCAGGACCGGCCAGGACCAGCCGTCCATCACGATGTGGTGGTAGGTCAGCAGCAGTCGGTGGGACAGCGGGCCGGTGCGGACGAGGGTGAAGCGCAGCAGCGGCGGCCGGGCGAGGTCGAAGCGGGTGGCCCGGTCCTCGGCGAGGAGGGCGTCGACGGCGGCGGTGCGCTCGGTCTCGTCGAGCCCGGACAGGTCCGTCTCCTGCCAGGGGGCCCGAACGCCGCGCTGGACGACCTGGGCGGGTTCGCCGGTGGCGCGGCGCAGGAAGCCGGCGCGGAGGTTGGCGTGCCGCTCCAGGACGGTGTCGGCGGCGGCGCGCAGACGGTCCGCGTCGAGGGGGCCGTCGAGGTCGAGGAGCAGCTGGGCCACGTAGACGTCGCGTTCCTCCTCGTCGAAGAGGGCGTGGAAGAGGATGCCGTCCTGGAGCGGGGACAGGGGCAGGACGTCCTCGACCAGCGAGCGGGCGGCCGGGGCGGCGACGGGGGTGGCGGCGGGGGTGGACGGCGGGTGGTTCACGGTGGTGTTCCTTCGGTGGTCAGGCGGTCTGGGTGCGGCGGGCCCGGCGGACGATCGGCGGGTCCTCGGCGCCGGCGGCCGCGGCCGAGGCGGCGGGCAGGGCGGCGGCCAGTTCGGCGACGGTGGGGCCGGTGAAGAACCGGCGGATCGTGACGGCGCCGCCGAACCGGTCCCGGACCTCGGCGAGCAGCTGGGTGGCGAGCAGGGAGTGTCCGCCGAGGTCGAAGAAGCTGTCGTGGACGCCGATGCGCGGCACGCCCAGGACCTGTTCCCACAGGGCGCACAGGGCGCGCTCCTCGTCGGTGCGCGGCTCCTGGTGGGCCCCCGCGGTGCCGGCCGTCGCCGGGCCCGGCACGGGCAGGGCGGCCAGGTCGGTCTTGCCGTTGGCGGTGACGGGGAAGGCGTCGAGCAGGGTGAGGGTGGCCGGCACCATGTAGTCGGGCAGCCGGGCGCGCAGGTGCTCGCGCAGTTCCCGCGGATCGGGTGCGGGGGTGCCCTCGGCGGGGACGGCGTAGCCCGCGAGCGCGGGACCGGCGGCCGTGTCCACGACGGTGACGGCGGCCTGGCCCACCGCCGGGTGGCCGGCCAGGACGTGCTCGATCTCGGCGGGTTCGATGCGCAGTCCGCGGATCTTGACCTGCCGGTCGGCGCGGCCGAGGTATTCGACCTGGCCGTCGGTGCTCCAGCGGGCCAGGTCGCCGGTGCGGTACATCCGGCTGCCCCGGGGGCCGTAGGGGCAGGCGACGAAGCGTTCTGCGGTCAGCCCGGCCCGGCCGAGGTAGCCCTGTGCGAGTCCGGCGCCCGCGATGTAGAGCTCGCCGACGACGCCGGGCGCCACGAGGCCGAGCCGCTCGTCCAGGACGTACAGCTGCGTACCGTCGAGGGGGCGGCCGATCGGGACCTGTCCGGCGGGGGCCTCCTGGCCCGGCCCGACGGCGAAGGTCGCCGCGAAGGTGGTGGTCTCGGTGGGGCCGTAGGCGTTGGTGACGGTGGTGCCGGGGCAGGCCTCGCGGACCCGGCGGACCATGGACGGCGAGGCGGCCTCGCCTCCGGTCATCACCTCGTGCAGCGTGCCGAGCGCGGGCAGGCAGCGGTCGGCGAGGACGTTGAAGAGAGTGGCGGTGAGGAAGGTCCCGGTGACCTTCTCCTCGGACATCAGCCGGGCCAGCGCGTCGACGTCGAGTTCGCCGGGCGGCGCGACGACGGCCAGGCCGCCGTTCAGGAGCGGCACCCACATTTCGTAGGTGGAGGCGTCGAAGGCGTGCGGGGAGCGGAACAGCACCCGCTCGTGCGCGCCGCCGCGCCAGCGCCGGTCGGTGGCGAGGGCGACGACCTCGCGGTGGGAGACGGCCACGCCCTTGGGGGTGCCGGTGGAGCCGGAGGTGTACATCAGGTAGGCGAGCGCGTCGGCGTGCCCGCCCGGTCCCGCGGCCGCGGTCGTCCCGGCCTCCGTGGCGGGCCGCCCGTCCGGACGCAGTACATGGCGCGGACCCGCCGGCACGGGTTCCCCGTCCGGGACGTCGGTGACGAGGACGGCGGCCCCGGCCGCGGTGAGCACGGCCTCGGTACGGGCGCGCGGAGCCCGCGCGTCCAGCGGCAGGTAGGCGGCGCCCGCCTTGAGGATGCCCAGGCAGGCGGCGACGAGGTCGGATGAGCGGTCCATCAGTACGGCGACGGACTCGCCCGGTCGGACGCCGAGGGCGCGCAGCCGTCCGGCGATCCGGTCGGCCCGGGCGTCGAGTTCGCCGTACGTGGTCTCCCGGCCGGCGCAGACCACCGCGGGGCGGTCGGGGTGGGCGGCGGCCCGCTCCTCGAAGGCGCCGTGGACGGTGCGGGCGTCGGGGGCGACGGGGGCGCCCTGCCAGTGCTCCAGCAGGTCGGCGCGCTCCCCGGGCAGCAGGACGTCGAGTGCGGAGAGCGGGACGCCGGGCTCGCGGACGACGGCGCCGATGAGGTGGACGAGACGGTCCAGCAGGCGCCGGGCCGTGGCCTCGTCGAACAGGTCGCTCGCGTACTCCAGGCCGAGGAGCAGGCCCAGGGGTTGCCCGGTGGCCGGGTCGTGGAGCTCCTCCACCTCCAGGGTGAGGTCGAACTTGGCGGTGTCGGTGCGCACCGCCTCGACCTCGGCCCGAAGGCCCGCGAAGGCGGGGCTCCGCGGCTCGCCGCGCTGGGCGGAGACGGCGACCTGGAACAGCGGGTGGCGGGCGGCCGAGCGGGCCGGGTTGAGGCGTTCGACCAGCGATTCGAAGGGCAGTTCCCGGTGGGCGTACGTCTCCAGGGCGGCGGTGCGCACCCGGCCCAGCACCTCCGTGAAGGTGGGGTCGCCCGAGGTGTCGGCGCGCACGATCAGGGTGTTGACGAAGAGGCCCACGAGGTCGGTGAGGGCTTCGTCGTCCCGGCCGTCGACGGGGCAGCCCAGCGGCAGGTCGGTGCCGGCCCCGAGGCGGGTGAGCAGGGCCGCGAGGGCGGCCTGGACGGCCATGAACGGGGTGGCGCGGGCGCCTTGGGCCAGCGCGGCCAGTCCGGCGTGGGCGGCGGCGTCGGTCCGTGCCTCCACCAGTGCGCCCCGGTGGCCGGCCACGGCCGGGCGCGGCCGGTCGGCGGGCAGGGCCAGTTCCTCGGGCAGACCGTCGAGGACGGTCGCCCAGTGCGTGAGCAGCCGGCCGTGCAGGGAGGCGGGGTCCTGGGCCGGGCCGAGGAGTTCACGCTGCCACAGCGCGTAGTCCGGGTACTGGACGGGCAGTTCGGGCCACTCCGGCGACCGGCCGGTGCACCGGGCGGTGTAGGCGGCGGCGAGGTCGCGGACCAGGATGTTCACGGAGTGGCCGTCACCCGCGATGTGGTGCAGGACCAGGAGCAGGTAGTGGTCCTCGGCGCCGTCGGTGAACAGGTCGGCGCGCAGCGGTGGTTCGACGCGGAGGTCGAAGGCCCGCGACGAGGCTTCCCCGGCCAGCCGGGCGCGTTCGGCGGGCGGGCAGTCGGTGACGGTGAGCACCGGGGCGGCGTCCGCGGGGTCCAGGACCCGCTGGTGGGGGCGGCCAGCCTCCTCGGGGAAGACGGTGCGCAGCGCCTCGTGGCGGCCGCTCACGTCCGCGAGCGCGGCACGCAGGGCCGGGCGGTCGAGGGCGCCGCGCAGCCGCAGTCCGACGGGGATGTGGTAGAGCGCGCCGTCGGCGCCGTCCCGGGCGTGGAACCACAGCCGCTGCTGGGCGTGGGACAGAGGGATCACAGCAGGGCTCCGAGCTGGGATTCGAAGGTGTCGAGGTCGGCCTGGCTGACCTGGGCGAGGGAGACGTCGGAGGGGGTCAGCCCACCGGCGTCGGGGCGGGCGGCGTGGGTGACGACGGCGCGCAGCATGGTGAACCACTCCCGCGCGAGGTCGTGGACCCACGGCCCGGGGAAGGCGTTGCCCGCCCATGTCCAGGTGGCGCTGAGGGTGAGGCCGTCGGGGCCCTCGTGGGCGGCCGCGTTGACCTCCACCGCGTGGGCCATCGGGAGGCCTTCGTCGGCGTCGTCGAGGGCGAAGTCGTGGCCGGGCGCGGCGTCCCAGGGGGCGTCGCCGCCCATCGGGAACCGGCCGAGGTAGTTGAAGCCGATCTGGGGGATGCCGCGCGCCGCGAGACGGGGCCCGGTACGGGAGTTGAGGTGGCGCAGCAGTCCGAAGCCGATTCCCTTGTCGGGTACGGCGCGCAGTTCCTCCTTGACCAGCCGCAGGGCGGCGCCGACCGCGGGTCCGCCCGTGCGGGCCTCGTCGAGGTCCGGGCGGCCGAGGGCGAGGCGGACGGGGAACACGGTGGTGAACCAGCCGACGGTGCGGGACAGGTCGGTGCCGTCGGCGACGTCCTCCCGGCCGTGGCCCTCGACGTCGATGAGGACGGCGCCCTCCCCGTCGGCACCGTCGGCGTCCGCACCGTCGGCGCCATCGGCGCCGCGCCGGCCGAGCACGGCCAGAGCCAGGGCGGTCAGCAGCACGTCGTTGACCGTGCCGTTGACGAGTCCGGGCGCGGTGGTGAGCAGGGGGCCCGTCACCTCCGGCCCGAGGGTCAGGGTGAGGGTGTTCTCCGGGCTCTCCGGGTCGAGCCCACCGGGCGCGCGGACCCCGGCCAGGGGCTGGGGGGCTTCGCGCAGGGCGGCCGCCCAGCGGTCGGCCTCGGTGGTCCGGCGGCCTGAGGTGGCCTCCGCGCGCAGCAGGTCGGCCCAGTGCGCGAAGGGGGTCGCCGCCGGTTCCAGGACGGGCTCGCGGCCCTCGTCGAGCGCCGTCCAGCAGCTGCGCAGGTCGTCCTGGAGGATCCGCCAGGAGACGCCGTCGACCACGAGGTGGTGGATGACGAGCGCGAGCCGTCCCTGCTGTCCGGCTCCCCGGTCCAGGAGTACGGCGCGCAGCATGTGGCCGTCGCGGGGCGAGAGCAGGCGCCGCGCGGCCCGCATCCGCTCCCGGGTCAGGGCGGGGAGTTCCGCCTCGGCGGTCCCGCGGGCGTCCACGTGCTCCAGCAGGTCCGCCGCGGCGACGGAGCCCGCGGGCGGTACGACCGGTTCCGCGCCGGTGGCCCCGATCCCGTCGGGCAGCCGCAGGCGGAGCATCTCGTGGGTGTCCAGGAGGGCCTGGACGGTGCGTTCGGCGGCGGCCGCCCCGAAGCCCGGAGGGGTGCGCAGGACGAGCGACTGGTTGTACGTGTCGACGGGACCGCCGAGTTCGGCGAGCCAGCCCATGATGGGGGTGGGTGCCAGCGGGCCCAGCCGGCGCGGGGGCGTGGTCGGTCCGGCGTCCTCGCCCACCCGGCCCTGGGCGCGGGCGGTGGCGGCGAGCGCGCTCACGCTCTCCGCGCGGAGCACGTCCCGGGTAGTGACGACCAGGCCGGCCGCGCGGGCACGGCTGACGACCTGGATCGCCTGGATGCTGTCGCCGCCCAGCCCGGTGAAGCTGTGGCCCGCGTCGACCTCGGCGCGGCCGAGGACCTCGGCGAAGAGGGTGCGCAGGGTCCGTACGGGGTCGGGTCCGGCCGGGTGCTCGGTGCGGTGGACGGGCTCAGCCACGGGGCGCGTTCCCGGCGAGGGCGGCCACCAGGGAGGCGGGGCGCATGTCGGTCCAGACCTGCTCGACGTGGTCCAGGCAGGCCTGGCGGCCGTCGGGGCCGTGGACCACGGTCCAGCCGGCGGGGACGGGGTTGGCGGCGGGCCACAGGGAGTGCTGGAGCTCGTCGTTGCGGACCACGACGTAGGAGGCGTTGTCGTTCTCGAAGGGGTTGCTCATGGCGGTTCGCCTTTCGGGTCGGGTGTGGCCGTACGGGTCGTACGGCGCTTCCTCGGTACGGATATGACGGTGGATCAGGAGTTCGGCACGGCTTCGATGTCCAGGCGGAACAGGCGGTGCGCAGCGTCCAGGGCTGCGTGTACGCCCTCGGGCTCCGCGTGGCGGGCGATCACGTGCCCGAGCCGGTCGGATGCGCTGCGGGGCCTGTGTACGTGCGTGCCGGGGGCGGCGGTGACCAGCACCGATTCGACTCCCTCCACGGCCGCCGCGGCCTCGGCGCCGTGGACGGCCGTGAGGGTGCCGTCGGTGTCGGCGAGGAGGAACCGGATCCCGGCGTGGCCGGCCTCCTCGGCCTTGAGGTGCGGGGGCAGGCCGAGGGCGGCACGCAGCTGCGCGTCGAGGAGGTCGACGCCGGTGGCGAGCCGGATCAGTTCGGGGATCATGCCGCCGGCCGGGCGCGGGTTGATCTCGACGAGGGCGGGCCCGGCGGCGGTCAGTTTGACCTCGGTGTGGGTGGCGCCCAGCCGGATCCCGGCCGCGTCCAGGGCCGCCGTCACCGTGTCGGTGATCAGCTGGGCGGTGGCGGCGGGCAGTGGGGCGGGGAAGAGGTGACGGTGCTCGACGAAGTGCGGTCCGGCGGTCACGGACTTGGCGGTGATGCCGACGCACACGGTCTGCCCGTCCCCGCCGAACATCTCGACGCTGTACTCCGGCCCGTCCAGGTACTCCTCGACGAGGACGGTGCGGGCGGTGGGCATGCCCCGCACGTTGGTGTCGATCGCGAGGATCCGCTCGATCTGGGCGCGGACCTCGGCCTCGTCTGCGCAGAGCAGGACGTTGGTGGAGCCCGAGTCGTCGGCCGGCTTGACCACGCAGGGCAGTCCGGTGCGGGCGACGGCGGCCGCGGCTCCGGCCGGCTCGCGGACCAGGGAGTAGAGGGGCTGGCGGACGCCCGCGGCCCGCAGCCTCTCGCGCAGGGCGGACTTGTCGCGGCAGACGGCCACCGCCTCGGGCGCGTTGCCGGGCAGGCCGAGCCACTGGGCGATCCGGGCGGCGGCCGGTACGTAGAAGTCGCTGGTGGTGGTGACCCCGGCGATCTCCTCGCGGCGGAACCGCTCCTGTACGGCGGCGCGCAGGGAGGCGTCGGAGTTGGTGTCGCAGCGCACCACCTCGGCCCCGGTCTCGGCGAGGCCCCGGTAGCGGTCGGGGTCGCCGGTCAGCAGGACGGGGACGGTGCCCAGTTCGCGCGCCCGTTCCAGCGCGAGCATGCCGGTGCCGGTGGTGTTGGACTCCACGAACAGCAGGTGGCGGACGATCCCGGCGGGCGGACCGTAGGCGACGGTGGACCAGGTGCGGGCGGTCCCGTCGGGTCCGAGGACGGCCGGCGCGGTGGCGGTGGGCACCTCGCGCAGCCGGTTCGCGTCCCAGTGCTCGTCGTTGTAGACGGTGTCGGCGTAGCGGTCGCCGCGGTCGGGGAGGATGCCGACGATCCGGGTCCCGGGTTCGGCGCGGTCGGCGAGGCCGGTGAGGACGCGGTAGACGGAGCCCGAGGTGTTGCCGCCGAAGATCTGCTGCTCACTTGCGAGGTCCCAGGTCGCGGCGAAGGCCTCGTGGTCGTTGAGCCAGTGCACCTCGTCGACGAGGGTGCGGTCCAGGTTCTTGGGCAGCAGGCTGTTGCCCAGCCCGCTCTGCAGCCGCTGCGGCACGTCGGGCTGGCCGAAGAGCGCGCTGCCCACGCAGTCGACGCCGACGACGTGCAGGGCGGGCAGCCGCTCGCGCAGCGCCCGGGCGGTGCCGCACAGGGAGCCGCCGCTGCCGACGGCTCCGACGAGGGTGTCGAACCGGCCGAGGTCCGCCAGGAGTTCACCGGCGAGGGTGCGGTAGGCGCCGGGGTTGTCGGGGTTGGTGTACTGCTGCGGCCAGAAGGCGCCGGGCAGTTCGCCGAGCAGCTCCGCGAGCCGCTCCAGGCGGGCGCTCTGCCAGCCGTGGCTGGTCATCGCCTCGACGACGTGCACCCGGCAGCCCAGGGCTCGGAGTTTGGCGAGGGTGACGGGGTCGATCCGCGGGTCGGTGACGATGTGCACCTCGTGGCCCAGCGATCGGCCGACGAGGGCAACGCCGAGGGCCATGGTCCCCGAGGAGCTCTCGATGACCGGGTCGCCCGGCTTCAGGGTGCCCAGCCGCCGGGCCTCCAGCAGGATGTTGCGGGCGACGCGGTCCTTCATCGCGAACAGGTTCTGCAGTTCCAGCTTGGCGTAGACCTCCACGCCCCGGGCCTCGCCCAGACGCAGCCGGACCAGCGGGGTCCCGCCGATCGCGTCCGTCACGGTGTCGAACAGCATGCTCAGATCTCCAGCTCGGTGGGGTGGGCGGGTGGGGCCTGCGGGCTCCAGCTGTCGTCGGCGCCGAGGGAGCGGTGTACGGACACCTCGCCGCCGAGAGCGGCGCAGCCGGCCCGGATGTGCTCGGTCTTGCCGGCGAGGGCGGGGTCGTTCGCCTCCAGGAGGACACCGAGCATGGTGCCGCTGTGGGCGAGGACCAGGCCCAGCCCGTCGACCTCGCGGCACAGGGCGTGCAGTTCCGCGAATCCGGCGCGCCGGCGGCGGTGGGCGTTCATCTCGGCGCTGCGCGTGGCGACGGCACCGACCTCGGCGAGGTCGCCGCGGGCCACGGCGTCGGTGAGCCGGTCCAGCAGGCGCGCGTACTCCTCCCGGTCGGCGGCGTCGATGGCCCGGGCGCCCCGGTTGTGCGCGACGGTGTCGACCTGGCCGCCCTCGTCGTGGGCGACGACGGTGAGGGGCGGCAGCACCCCGAGGCGGCGGCCGAGGCGCACCTCTCGGTGGTGGAAGGCGACGATCTCGTCGTACATGACCCCGTCGGCCGGTTCGATGCCGCGCAGGAAGTCCTCCGTCTCGGCCGGGGTGAAGGCGCGCCCGTGGGCGGCCCCGACGGCCCGTACGGTGGCGACCAGATCGGCGGAGGAACTGGCGAGGCCCTTGCCCTCGGGCAGGTCCCCGGCGACCTCCAGCAGGCCGCCGTCGGCCGTGTCGAGGGCGGCCAGGACGGCCTCGGCGACACGGCGGGACTTGGCCTTGTGCGCCGGGCGCACCCGGACCTCGCGGCGGCCGGGCTCGGGATGGAACACGGCGGTGGCCCAGCGGGCGAGGGGGAAGGTGACCAGGAAGTCCCCCTGCGGGTGGGGCAGGGCGCCCTGGAGCAATTCGCCGAAGGTGCCGAAGGCGCTGCCGGAGCCGGGGCCGACGGGGACGGTGGTCGCCCCCGCGGCGGTGTCAGTGGGCGTGCTGTACGCGGGTGCGGGCGCCATCGCCGTCCTCCTCGTGGATCTTGTCGTCGGGCGCCCCGTACAGGGCGCGGTCGCCCTCCTCGGCGCCCGCGCGGAGCGCGGCGGCGCGCGCCTGCCAGTCGGCGCGCAGCTGTGCGTACGTCTCCTGCTGGCCGCGCAGGACCGCGCGGACGGCGTCGGGGCGGGCCGACCCGGCGGACACCATGCGCTCCAGGCCCCGGTCGACGTCGAAGGCCTCGTCGAGGAGCCGGGCGGGGTCGGCGAGGGTGATGCCGTGTCCGGCGGCCGCCTCGGCCAGCAGGGCGGGCTCGCCCGGGGCGGGGGCGGCCCCCGCCGTGGCGGCGAGCACGACGTACTTCCCGGCGACGACCTGGGCGGTGCGCCAGGGCACCCCTTCGGTGAGGCAGAGGGCGTTGGCGAGGCTGAAGCCGCCGAGGAACTCGCGTTCGCACACCTGGCGCATGCGGTCGGCGCGGAAGGTCAGCCGGCGCAGTACCTCGGTGAGGAGGCGGACGGTGCCGTGGGCCGAGTCGAAGGCGTTCAGGAGGTGGGTGCCGGCCTCCTTGGACACCTCGACGAGGTTGCAGAAGGGGGTGTTGCGCTGGCCCAGGAGCACGTCGAAGTGGAAGGCCGTCAGGTGGGCGGTGCGCCCCCGGATGCGCTCCAGGACCGGGTAGTTCTTCTTCTGCGGCATGGCGGAGGAGATGCCGGACAGTTCGTCGGGCAGTTCGATGAACCCGTACTCGCTGCCGCCCCAGGTGAGCAGGTCGGTGGTGAAGCGGCTCAGCGCGGTGCCCAGCAGGCTGAGTTCCGCGGTCAGTTCCGCGCTCCAGCGGCGCGAGGCCACGGCGGTCAGGGCATGGGGCTGCGGCCGGGAGAAGCCGAGCAGCCGGGCCATCCGGTCGCGGTCCCAGGGCAGTTCCTGTCCGGCCATGGCACCGGCGCCGAGCGGGCAGGTGTCGATGCCGTCGTACGCGTTCAGCAGCCGGGCGTGGGTGTGCAGCAGGTGTTCGGAGAGCGCGGCGAGGTGGAAGCCGGGGGTGATGATCTGGGCGGCCTGGAAGTGGGTGTACCCCGGCATGGGCAGGTCGCAGGACTCCTGAGCCAACTCGTGTACGACGGAGACGAGTTCCAGGAGGGCGCCGGCGAAGCGGGCGAGCTGGTCGCGGCCGTACATCACCTGGGCGCAGGCCTGGAGGTCGTTGCGGCTGCGGTCGGCGTGCCAGTGCGTGACCGGGGCGGGCAGGCCCGCCTCGACGTGCCGTTCGAGGGCGAAGGCGATGTCCGACATGTTGGCGCCGGGCTGCGCGCTGAGGGTGTCGGACCCGACGGCGTCCAGCAGGGTGGCGATCCGGTGGGCCTCCCCGGCGGTGATCAGGTCCATGCGGACGTACTCGGCGGCCAGGGTCTTCTCGATGGCGACGTAGTGGCGCAGCAGGTGGCGGGACTCGAACCCGAACTGCGGGGCGAGCACTTCGTCGTGGAGGAGTTCGGCGGGACCGCCGCGGATCCGGCCGCTCAGCTCGGGGGCGGACCCCGGGGTGTCACTCGTCACGTGGTGTGTTCCGTTTCCTGTTCTGGTGCGGGGCGCGGGGGCGTGCCGGGGCACGCCTCGTCGGCGCACGGCGCGCGAAGGGCTGGGGCGGGGTGGAGGGAGGCGCGGGCGCCCCGGGCGGGCCGGGGCGCCCGTTCAGCGGTGGTCGGCCTCGGCGAGGGCGGTGCGCAGCAGGGCGGCGGCCGCGGTGCTGTGCGGCGGCCGCATCAGCCCGTAGTGGTCGGTGGCGGCGTCGTGGCGGGTGAGGCCCGCCTCGGCCCGGGCCGCCCATCGGTCGGCAGCGTGCTCCCGGGCCCCGGTCGTGCTCTGGAGGAACAGGACGGGGCAGGGCGCGGCCGGGGGCTCGTACGCGGCGGCGGCGCGGATCCCGGTGCGGAAGACCGCGTAGTGCCGGGCGAGGTCACGCGGGTCCAGGCCGGGGGCGAAGCCCTCGCGTTCCACCTGCTCGGCGAGGACGGCGAGCCGGGCGGGGGCGTCGGCGACGCTCCGCAGGGCGCTCCGCAGCTCGGACAGGCTCTCCTCGGTGGGGTCGAACCCCGCGGAGCGGGCCAGGTCCTCGTGGAACCACTCCAGCAGCTCGTTCTCGTCGTCGGGGACGTGTCCGGGTGCCGGGTAGCCGGTGTCCAGCAGTGCGAGGGTCGCCACCTCTTGTCCGGCGGCGCGCAGTTGGACCGCCATCTCGTAGGCGAGGAGCCCGCCGAAGGACCAGCCGGCCAGGTGGTGGGGGCCGGTGGGGCGGATCCGGCGCAGGGCCTCCAGGTGGGCGGCGGCCAGCTCCTCGACGGTGGCGTCGGGCGTGGCGTCGGATGCCGGTTCGGGGTCGGTCGGTCCGGGCGCGGTCAGCCCGAACACCGGTCGTTCGGGGCCCAGTTCGGCGGCCAGGGCGCGGTAGCACAAGACGTTGCCGCCGATCGGGTGGACCAGGACGAGCGGGTCGAGGGTTCCCTCGGTCCGCAGGCGCACCACCGTGTCCGGGACCGCCTCGACGTGGCGGCCGCGCAGCAGAGCGGCCTGCCGGGCGACGGTCGGGTGCTCCAGGACGGCCGACACGCCGAGGCGTTCACCGAAGGCGCGGTTGATCCGGCCGATCAGGCGCAGGGCGTCGATGGAGTGCCCGCCGGACCCGAAGAAATCGTCGTGGACGCCGACCGGCCCGGCGGCCAGGAGGTCCTCCCAGATCCCGGCGAGGCGGGATTCGAGGGCGTCGCGGGGCGGGGTCGGCTCGACACCGCCCCGCAGGTCTGCGGGGTCCGGATCGGGCAGGGCGGCGCGGTCCAGCTTGCCGTTGGCGGTCAGCGGGAGGGCCGCCAGGCACACCCAGGCGGAGGGGACCATGTACTCGGGGAGCCGCTCCCGGGCGTGGCGGGCCAGTTCGCCCGGTTCGGGCGCGCAGACCGGGCCCGGGGCGGTCTCCGGGGCGGCCGCCTCGGGGACGAAGTAGCCGACGAGGCGTTCGCCGCGGGGCAGGACCGCGCAGTCGCGCACGCCGGGGTGTTCGGCGAGGACGGCCTCGATCTCCCCGGGCTCGACGCGGAATCCGCGGATCTTGAGCTGGTGGTCGGTGCGGCCCGCGTACTCCAGGGCTCCGTCGGGGCGGTGCCGGGCCAGGTCGCCGGTCCGGTAGAGGCGCCGGGTGGTGCCGTCCGGGCCGGTGTGCTCGATGAACCGCTCGGCCGTCAGTTCGGGTCGTCCGTGGTAGCCGTCGGCGAGGCCGACGCCTTCGAGGAAGAGCTCACCGGTGACGCCGAGGGGGACCTCGGCCAGGCGGCGGTCCAGGACGTGGGTGCGCATGTTGGCGATGGGCCGGCCGATGGGCACGGTGTCGCCGCCGTCCGGCCGGCACTGCCAGTAGGTGACGTCGACGGCCGCCTCGGTGGGCCCGTAGAGGTTGTGCAGCTCGACGCCGGGCAGCCGCTCGAAGAACCTGCGCTGGACCTCGTACGGCAGGGCCTCGCCGCTGCAGACCACCCGGGTGAGGCCGGCCGCGCCGGCCACGGCCGCGGGGTCGTCGAGGAAGACGCTCAGCATCGACGGGACGAAGTGCACCGTGCTGACGCCGTCGGCCCGGATCAGTCCGGCGAGGTAGCCGGGGTCGCGCTGGCCGCCGGGGCGGGCGAGGACCAGGGTGGCGCCGGTCAGCAGCGGCCAGAACAGCTCCCACACGGAGACGTCGAAGGTGTACGGCGTCTTGTGCAGCACCCGCTCCCCCGGGGTCAGCCCGTATTCGTCCTGCATCCACAGCAGCCTGTTGGCGATGGCGCGGTGCGCGACCACGACCCCCTTGGGCTTGCCGGTGGATCCCGAGGTGAAGATCATGTACGCCGGATCGGACGGCTCGGGCGCCCGGGCGGCAACCGCGGTGCCCGTCGCGGCCTCCTCCGGCCTCAGGACGGTGACCCCGGAGCCCTCCAGCCGCTCCGCCCACGCGCCCTCGGCGACCACCAGGCCGATGCCGGACTCGGCGAGAAGCGACCGTACGCGCGGCGCCGGGTGCTCCGGGTCCAGCGGGACGTAGGCGGCGCCGGACTTGAGGACGGCGAGGAGGACGACGGGCAGGGCCAGGGAGCGTTCCAGCAGCAGGCCCACGAACGTGCCGGGGCCGGCGCCCCGTTCCCGCAGTGCCGCGCACAGCCGCTCGGCCTCGGTGTCGAGGGCGCGGTAGGTCAGCTCGGCGCCCTCGAAGCGGACGGCGGGGGCGTCGGGCGTCAGGTCCCGCTGCTCGTCGATCAGCCGGGTCAGGACGTGCGGCCGCGGATGGTCGACGGCGGTGCGGTTCCACTCGGCGTAGCGGTGGTGTTCGGTCTGCGGCAGCAGGTCGGCGACCGTGCAGTCACGGTCCGGGAACTCGGCGAGGTCGCGCAGGGCGGCCGTGTAGGAGGCGTGCGCGCTCGCCATCTGCTCCTCGGAGAACTGGGCCGCGTCGAAGCGCAGGCCGAGTTCGAGCAGGGCGCCGTCGGGGCTGCGGGAGAACTCCGCGCCGAAGGCGAAGTCGGTGCCGGCCTCTCCGATCTCCTCCAGCACGGTGAACGCGCCGTCGGCCGGCCCGTCCCGCTCCACGTGGAAGTGGGTGTAGTTGAAGAAGGTCTCGAAGAGCGGGCCGCCCCCGGACAGGCGCTGGATCTCGGCGAGCGGGAAGCGGCGGTGCGCGTGCAGTTCCGCCTCCGCGGCGGCGACGTGCCCGACGAGGCCGCGCCAGCTGAGCCCGGTGACCGCGACGCTCAGCGGCAGGGTGTTCAGGAAGACGCCGACGACCTTGTCGCCGTCGGTCTCCTCGGCGCGGCCGTTGTGGACCACTCCGGTGGTGACCGCGTCGCCGCCGCCGAGCAGGGCCATGGTCCTCAGGTGCGCGGCGAGCAGGACGGTGCGCAGCGGTACGCCGCATGCGGCGGCCAGGGCGGTGAGTCGGGCGTGCAGTTCCCCGGGCAGGGGCGCGAGGTACCAGGACATCCGGGCGGGTCCGCCGGTTGCCGCCGGGCGGGCCAGCTTGGTCGCGGGGGCGTCGGCGGCCTTGCCGGTCCAGAAGGCGCGCTGCCCGGGGTCGGCGAGCGCGGCCCGTTCGAGTGCGACAAAGGAGGCGAACCGGGAGCGGGGGCCGGCCTGCGGGGAGGGGCCGTCCGCGGGGGTCCGGGCGGCCAGCGCCTGGGTGTAGCAGGAGGCGAGTTCGGTGAGGAGCGAACGTTCGCTCCAGCCGTCGAGTACGGCGTGGTGCTCGGCGACGAAGAGCTGGAGCCGGGTGGCGGAGAGGCGTTGGACGTGGAACCGGATCAGCGGGGGCCGGTCCCAGTCGAAGGGCCGGTCGCGCTCGGCGGCGTAGCGGGCGGCGACGGCGGTGCGCTGCGCCTCGGCGTCGAGGCCGTGCAGGTCCTCGAAGGTGAGCTCCGGCCGGGCGCCGCGGTGGACGAGTTGGAGGGGCTCGGTGAATCCGTGCGGGTCGAAGGAGGTGCGCAGCATCTCGTGCCGGGCCGCGAGGACCTCGACGGTGGTCCGCCAGGCGTCCTCGGAGAAGGGCGCTTCGATCAGGTACGAGGCCACGTTGTGGTAGACGCGTCCGCCGGCCGACGGCAGGTCGCTGTGGTAGAGCATGCCGGCCTGGAGCCGGGTCATCGGGTAGGCGTCCTCCAGTCCCTCGGGCAGGGCGGCGCGGTCCGCGGGGGTCAGCAGTGCGAACGGCTCGTACGGGGCAACGGCTGCGGCCGCCGCCTGGTCCCGCTGGGTGACGTGCGGGGCGAGGGCGCGGGCCGTCGAGGAGCTCATGAGGTCGGCGACGGTGAGGTCGAGGCCTCGTTCGCGGACCCGGGCGAGCACCTGGAGGGAGCGGATGGAGTCCCCGCCGAGGGCGAACCAGTTGTCCAGGGCGCCGACCCGTTCGTGCCCGAGGACCTGGGCGAAGACCTCGGTGAGCACGGTCTCGACCGGCCCTCGGGGTGCCTCGTAGGCAGCGGTGGGGGTGCGGCCGGCCGAGCCCGGGGCGGGCAGCCGGCGCCGGTCGGTCTTGCCGTTGGCGGTCAGCGGGAAGGCGGGCAGGGTGACGAACGCGCCGGGGATCATGTAGCCGGGCAGCCGCCGCGAGAGGTGCTCGCGCATCTCCTCGACGGTGGGGCCCGCCCCGTCGTCGGCCCCGGTCACGGCCAGGTAGCCGACCAGGACGTCGTTCCCCGCGGGATCCGGTGCGACGAGTGCGACCGCGGCGTCGACGAGGGGGTGGGCGGCCAGGGCGGCCTCGACCTCGCCGAGTTCGATCCGGAATCCGCGCAGTTTGACCTGGTGGTCGATGCGGCCGAGGTACTCCAGGTCCCCGTCGGGCAAGGCCCGCGCCAGGTCTCCGGTGCGGTAGAGCCGCTCACCGGCCGAGGGCCCTGCGGGTGCGTCGCCGACACCGCCGGCGGGTGCGGTGGGGAAGCGCTCGGCGGTGAGTTCGGGTCGGCGCAGGTAGCCGCGGGCCAGGCCCGCTCCGGCGACGTACAGCTCCCCGACGGCGCCGCGCGGGACGGTCCGGCCGCGCGCGTCGAGCAGGTGCAGGCGCAGATCGGGGATGGGCACGCCGATGACGCTGCCGCGGCCCTCCTCGGCGTCGCGGGCGGTCAGCGGCCGGTAGGTGACGTGCACGGTCGTCTCGGTGATGCCGTACATGTTGACCAGGCGGGGTGAGGTGTCGCCGTGCCGGGCGAACCACCCGGCGAGGGCGGCCACGTCGAGGGCTTCCCCGCCGAAGACGACGTGGCGCAGGCCGAGCCCGGAGCCGGCCGGTCCGGCCGTGCGGTGGTGTTCCTCGTCGGCCCGGGCCAACTGGTAGAAGGCGGAGGGGGTCTGGTTGAGGACGGTGACCCGTTCGGCGCGCAGCAGCCGGTGGAACTCCTCGGGCGAGCGGCTGGTCGCGTACGGGACGACGACGAGGCGGCCGCCGTGGGCGAGGGCTCCCCACAGCTCCCAGACGGAGAAGTCGAAGGCGATGGAGTGGAAGAGGGTCCACACGTCGTCGGGGCCGAAGCCGAACCAGTGGTCGGTGGCGGAGAACAGCCGGGTGACGTTGGCATGGGGCACCAGGGTGCCCTTGGGGAGGCCGGTGGACCCGGAGGTGTAGATGACGTAGGCCAGGTGGTCCGGGGTCACGCCGGTGTGGGGGGCGGTGTCCGGTTCGGCGGCCAGGAGCGGGGCGTCGGCGAGCAGGTCGACGGTGTGCAGGCCGGGGGCGTCCCACAGGGCCCGGGTGTCGGTGGTGCCGACGACGTGCTCCAGGCGGGCGTCCTGGACGATGTGGCGCAGCCGCTCGGGCGGGTTGTCGGGGTCGAGGGGCAGGTAGGCACCGCCGGCCTTGAGGATGCCGAGCAGGGCGACGACGAGGTCGGCGGAGCGGGGCAGGCACAGTCCGACGAGGGTGTCGGGGCCCACGCCGAGGGCGCGCAGCCGGTGCGCGAGCCGGTTGGCGCGGGTGTCGAGCTCGCGGTAGGTGAGGGAGACGCCCTCGTGGACGAGGGCGACCGCGTCGGGAGTGCGGGCGGCGTGTCCGGCGAAGATCTCGTGGACGCAGGTCGGCTCGCCCGGGGTGTGCGGGAGGGAGGCGCGGTCCGGGAGGGAGGCGCCGTCCGGGAGGGAGGCGCGGTCCGGCAGCGGCGAGCCGATGCCGGTCCGCTCGTCGGCCGACAGCATCGGCAGTCCGCCGATCGGCAGTTCGGGGTTCTCGGTGGCGGCGTCCAGGAGGCGGGCGAAGTGCCGGCCGAGCTGTCGGACGGTGGCGGCGTCGAACAGGTCCGCCCGGTACTCCATCCGGCAGCTCAGCGCGCCGCCGGTGCGTACCACGTCGAAGGTCAGGTCGAACTTGGCGGTTCCGGCCGGTCCTTCGAGCAGCGTGGCCTTCGGGCCGGGCAGGCCGTCGGTCATGCCGTCCTCGTCGTGCAGGCCGAACATGACCCGGAAGGGGGCGGCCTCCTCGCCGGTGCGTCCGGAGGCGATCCGGTCGACGACGCGTTCGAAGGGCAGGTCCTGGTGGTCCTGGGCGTCGAGCACGGTGTCCCGTACGCGCTCCAGGTGGACCCGGAAGGCGGGATCGTCGGACAGATCGGCGCGGATCACCAGCGTATTGACGAACAGGCCGACGGTGTCCTGGAACTCCTTGCGGTTGCGGCCCGCCACCGGCGTCCCGACGAGTACGTCGTCGGTGCCCGTGTAGCGGCCCAGCACGATCTGGAAGGCCGCCAGCATCAGCGTGTACGGGGTGCTGTGGGTGTCACGGCACAGGCGCTCCATCCGGGCGAGCACCGGGGCCGGCACCTCGAACGAGTGCAGCGCCGCCGCGCCGCGGGCCGCTCCTGCGGCCGGCCGGCCGTCGCGGGGCAGGGGCGCGTCGGGCAGTTCGCCGTCCAGCTGCTTCTCCCAGTAGGCGAGCTGGCGCTGGGCGGCGGCGCCGCGGAGCCATTCCTCCTGCCAGTCGGAGAAGTCGGCGTACTGGTACTCGGGGGCCTGCGGGGCCAGGTTCCCGGCCGGGTGCCGACGGTCGGTGCCGTCAGGGCCGCCGGGCCCGTCGCCGTAGTGTGCGTAGGAGGCGAGGAGCTCGCGGGCGAGGATCCCGACGGACCAGCCGTCGGCGACGATGTGGTGCATGGCGAGCGCGAGGACCGCGCCCTCGGGGGTGTGCAGCAGGGCCGCCCGGAAGAGCGGTCCGGACTCCAGGTCGAAGGGCCGGTGGTGTTCGGCGGCCATCCACTCCTCGACGTCCCCGGCTCCGCGTGCCGCGGCGGAGGACCAGACGAGCGCGGCCTCGGTGTCGATGTGCTGCCACAGCTCGCCGTCCCGCAGGACGAAGCGGGTGCGCAGCGCCTCGTGCCGGTCGACCAGACCCTGGGCGCAGGCGCGGAGCGCGGCTTCGTCCACCGGGCCTTCGAGGCCGTAGAAGACGGGCATGTGGTAGGTCGGCCTGCCCTCCTCCAGCTGCTGGAGGAAGTACATCCGCTGCTGCGCTCCGGACGCGCGGAACGCGCTGAACGACAGTTCCGCAGGGCGTTCGATCGGATCGTGACTGGCCAAGACAACTCCCTCGGCGCCGCACCGGTGACCGGCCCGCGACGCATGCTCCGCTTGCTTGCCCGTCCAGCCTAGGAACAGCATCGATTCGGGTGAAGTCGCCTGTTTCCGGTCCCCTGTTCACGTGACAAGGGCTGTGGACGACCCGCGTGAGCACTGGCCGAAGGCCGTGGTCCGACGCCGTCCGGGGCGGACCGAACCGAGGCCCGGTCACGGGTGCCCGGTCAGCGCGCAGCCTTCGCGTGGAGCACCTGCATGTCGGTGACGGTGACGGTGTCGGTGTCGGTGTCGGTGTCGGTGTCGGTGACGAGGGTGCACGGACTCCCGCCGGAAAGGTGCCACGCCCTCAGAGCATGGGCCTGCGGTCGGGGTGACGGCGGCCCCCGCAGACGACGCGTTCGGCCGCGGTATGGCCTTCGCAGTCGACCGTGGAGACAGCCGACCCAGCCTCAGACGCCCAGGCAGGAGCCTCTCCGCGTGCGATGCTTCCCCTCGGCCCCTCCCGGGCTTGGGGAGACCCCATGGGCACCGAACGGCGCGGGCTTCACCGGCAAGATCTGGAAGAGTCGGCCTAAACGGATCCGGCCGCGTCGCGGATGAGGTCCAGGACGACTTCGGGGTGCGACAGCATCGGGACGTGCGAGGAGTCGACGTCGACGGCCGTCGCGCCCATGCGGCCGACTTCGAACCGTTGGAGTTCGGGGACGACCGCGTGGTCCTGCCCCGTCACGCAGAACCAGCTGGGCTTGGTCCGCCAGGCCGGGTCGGCCGTCGTCGCACCGAGCAGGGCCTCGGCCGCCGACCCTTGCGTCGCCCACACGAGCTGCTGTTCGGCCTCCGGCAGGTCCCCGCAGAAGTCGGAGATGCCGTCACGGCTGATCCACAACCGTCCGTCCTCTGCGTCCAGGTGCGAGAAGAGCGGCGGCGCATCGAATCTGCCGATCAGGTCCTGCGCCGTCTCCCCCGCGTCGGGGGCGAGGGCCGCGATGTAGACGAGCCCGGCGACCCGCTCGTCGGTGCCGGCGGCCGTGATCACGAAGCCGCCCCACGAGTGCCCGACGAGGATGGCCGGCGAGCTGACCCGAGCGAGCGCCCTGTGCACGGCGTCGACGTCGCCTTCCAACGTGTTCAGCGCGTTCTGCGCGGACACCACCTCGTGCCCCTCTCTCTGGAGGACGGGGATCAGCTTGCTGTAACAGGACCCGTCGGCCCACAGGCCATGGGCGAAGACGATGCTCGGCTTCCTCGGGGACATCGGCACGTTCCTCTCTGTGGATCCCACCCATACGATTTCCGAGTCCACACCAGGAGGCGAACCACCGCAAACGGGGGCGGCACCGTCGTACGCACCACGGCCTCACTGCTGTGCGGCCTTGCTCGCCATGCCCTGGGCCCGGTGGCGGGCGGTGTGGCCTCAACGCCGGGAGCCCCTCCGGGTGTGTCAGCTGCTGCCCGTGCTCGTCGCGACCGGGTCCGGGAACGGTTCGAGGTCCGAGATCTCCGCCAGGGACAGGTCCAGGGCCTCGTGGAGGAAGCGGACGATCGTCCAGTGCGGCAGGATGCCCTCGTCCACCGGGCCGAATTCCGCGCAGTACAACGGAATCCAGCGCAGCGCCTCCTCGACGGCCCGCTCCCGTCCGGGGTCGGCCTGGTAGTCCTCGTACCCGACGCTGCGGTGGTGGACGAAGAAGCCCCCCGGGAGACGTTCCTCGCACAGCTCCCGGTACTCGCGCGTCTGCAGGATGAGGAAGTGCCAGATCTCGTCGATGTCCTGCTCCACCGGGAGGAAGAGCCCGCCCAGGCGGTCCGGGTGCGCGGAGACCAGATAGAGGTAGCGCATGCATTCGAGCACCTGGCGTTCGGCGTACGGACGCGGTACGCCGGCGCGGCGCCGCGCGTGGCGGACCGCTTCCTCGTGGAGCGGCTCGCCGAGGAGGGCGCGCAGCGCGTCGGGCGTCGTACGGGGGCTCATGCGCCTCCTCCTCGGGGGTCCGCAGCCGTCGGTTCCCGGCTGTCAGCGGTGGCCAGCCAGGCGTACTTGCCGGACGTGCCGATCGGCAGGCGGGCGGTGTGCTCGGTGCTGGAGGGTCGCCCGGTGAGGGCGGTCACCGCGGCGGCGAGCGCGGCGTCCCGGTCTTCGGCGGGCGGGCGCCCGTCGAAGGTGGTGTAGCGCAGCAGCGCCGCCGAGCCGGGGCCGCCGTGCGCATCCAGGCGGTAGAGGAAGACCTCCGGCGCGACGGCGGCCACGCGGTCGTCGAGGTCGGCCTGGGCGACGGGCCCGTGCGGGGTCTCCAGCAGCTCCTTCTCGCGCCCGCAGAACGCGACGACCTTCGCCGGATCGGCGCTGCCGTCCGAGGTGCGCACGCAGTCGCCCGAGCGGTAGCGCACCAGCGGCATGTACGGGTTGCGGATGCTGGTGACGATCAGGCTGTGGATGCCGCTGCCGGCGGCCACGGGGACGAGCTCGATTCCCATGCGGTCCAGGTACGGGTGGTAGCGGCCGTCCCGGTCGCTGTAGTACAGGTACCCCAGCTCGGTGCTGCCGAAGAGATCGATCACCGGTACGCCGAACCGCTCGGCGAGGTAGCGGCGGACGTTGGCCGGGGTGTACTCGTACGCGGTGACGATGCTGGCCGGCCGCGGGAACGTCTCGGACCCCCACAGACCGAACTCCTCGGCCCGGCGCACCAGATGGGCAAGGTGGTAGCCCGAGCAGTCCAGGTGGTAGGCGCCGTCGGGGTGCGCCTCGGAGACCCCGCGGATCTCGGCCAGCATCCGCTCGACGTCGCCCCTGTCCCACTGCCCGGGGTCCAGGCGCAGATTGAGGTACATGGTGCGCTCGTCGAGCCGGCGGTCTTCCGGCGTCGGAGCGGCGACCGGTTCGGTGCCGTTGCGGCGGGCGTTGACGCGGGCCACGTGCTCGGTGGCGAGGACGGTCGTCAGCGAGACCCGCCGGCAGCCGCCCGCCCAGGTCTTCGCCAGGTCCGGGTGCTCGCTCCACAGCCGGTAGTAGGAGCGCAGCAGGAAGTACGGGGGCCGGATGAGCTGCATCCGGGCGTGGTGCGTGCCGGTCGACCAGACGTACTCGGCTTCGCCGGAGGCCAGCGCGGCGGCCAGGCGCGGGGTCATCCAGTTGTCCGGGAAGCCCTGCGCCATCGCCGGCTTCTCGAGGATGGGGAACGCGTCCAGGTCGAGCGCGGGGCGGTACATGGGGATGTCCCGGATGCAGTCGAGGACGTCGGCGGCCTTCAGGCCGTCCGACTGGGGGATGCCGGTCGGGGTGCTTGTGCCGTCCATGGCCACTTTCCGTAGCGGGGCAGGAGGATGGATCCGCCCGGGGCGGGGCCCCGGGGCGGACGGACGGGGATCGAGGCCCCGTCTGCGCCGCGCCTCCGAAGGCCCCTTGGGCCGGGCGGTCGGGCCGGACCGGGTGCGTCAGGATATGCAGCCGCTCTTGCCGGCGAGGCTGATGCAGCCCTCCTTGGGCGAGGCGCTGATACAGCCGTCCTTCGCGGACTGCGCCGAGTTGGCCTCGACCCAGCGGCGCCAGACGTCGTCCTGCGTCATGGTGCGGATGAGCTTCTCCACGGCGATACCTCCAGTGATGGGAAGACCATGGCATCGGTGTTTTCCACCGCCATCCAAAGGTAAAGAGAACGCCAAGGGCGAGTCAATGGAACACCAAGAGATGGCGGGTAATCGCAGGAGGGAGACCGAAACCGCCACTGCGGCGGCAGCGCGTCCGGAGGGCCGGACCGGTTTCAGGGCCTCGCCGGAACCTCGATGGTGACCCCGCGCTGCTGCGCCCAGCCCTCCAGGGTGGTGCGGCAGGCGTGGTCCAGGTGGCGGAGCCCGGAGAGGTCAAGCTCCACGGGGTGCCCCGAGGGCAGGCCTTCGAGGGTCTCGAGCATCCGGGGCAGCCGGAGGAAGGTGGCGGAACCGCTGAGGGTGACGAGGAACCGGCCGTCCGTCGTCTCGTGCACGTCGAGGTGGACGTGCGAGGTCTCCCAGGCGCTCTTGGCCACGGCCAGGGCGATGCCGAACAGGACACCCTCGAACATGTTCGTGACGATGATGGCGATCGCGGTGGCCGCCAGGACCAGGGCCTCACCGCGGTGGTGACGCCACAGCGGGAGCAGATCCCTGACGGGGATGAGCTTGCAGCCGGCGTGGACGAGGACGCCGGCGAGGGCGGCCAGGGGGATGACGCCGATCGCGGCCGGCAGGAGGGCGGCGAAGAGCACGAGCCACAGCCCGTGCAGGACACGGGAGAGCTTGGTCCTGGCTCCGGCCTGGACGTTGGCCGCGCTGCGCACGATGACGGCGGTCAGGGGCAGGGCGCCGAGCACGCCGCAGATGGCGTTGCCCGCGCCCTGCGCCATCAGCTCCTTGTCGAAGTCGGTCCGCGGGCCGTCGTGCATGCGGTCGACGGCGGCGGCGCTGAACAGGCTCTCGGCCGAGGCGATCAGGGCGAAGGCGATGACCGTGCCGACGGCCGCGAGGCTGCCCAGCGCGGCGAAGTCCGACAGTCCTGGTGGCTGGATGGCCGCGAGGAGCCCCCGTACGTCGACGCGGGGGACCGACCAGCCGGCCGCGGCGGTGACCGCGGTGGCGAGCGCGACCGCGGCCAGCGGGGCGGGGACCGCCCGGACCCTGGCCGGGAGCCTCTTCCAGAGGAGGAGGACGGCGATGGTGGCCGCGCCGACGGCGAAGGAGGTCAGGACGGCGCCGGTGGAGGCGATCTCGGTGGCCAGCCGCGGAATCCCCGCGATCTTGCCGAGTCCCGAACGGGGCTGCTCGACGCCGGCCATGGTGTAGAGCTGCCCGAAGATCAGGACGAGCCCGATCCCCGCGAGCATGCCCTGGACCACAGCCACGGTGATCGCACGGAAGAACCGGCCGAACCGGAATGCCCCCATGGCGAGTTGGGCGAGTCCGGACAGCAGGACGACAGCTCCCAGGGCGCCGAGGCCGAACTCCTGCACGGCCTCGAAGACCAGTACGGTCAGACCCGCTGCCGGGCCGCTGACCTGGAGGCTGCTGCCTGGCAGGCAGCCGACGACGAGACCGCCGACGATCCCGGTGACCAGTCCCAGTTCGGCGGGTACCCCGGAGGCGACGGCGACTCCGACGCACAGGGGCAGGGCGACCAGGAAGACGACGAGCGAGGCCAGGAGGTCTCGTCGCAGATGGGCGGGCTTCTTGAGGGTGGAGAGCATCAGTGGACTTCCTCGCACGGCGGAAGCGGAAGGGGAAGGCGGGAAGGCGGCCCGTGGGGAGGGCGGATGAGGGTCACAGCGGCCGGAAGGAGCCGGCGGCCGACTGGTACGCCCGCACAGCCCCGGTGTGGACCTCGTAGTACCAGGCGTGGACCGCCAGGGTCCCGGCCTCCACCCGTTCCGCCACACAGGGGTGCTCGTACAGCCGCTCCAGCTGGGCGACCGCGTGGCGCTGGACAGCCTCGGCGAGGTCCGGAGAGAGGGGCGCCGTCGTCTCGGGCCGGCCGGCCGCGTGCTCCAGCCAGCTCCGAACGGCGGGCAGGCCGGACAGGTCGCCGCCGCTCACCAGGGCGTTGACCGCCCCGCAGTGGGAGTGCCCGCACACGATGACGTCGCGGACCCCCAGCACCCGTACCGCGTACTCGATGGTGGCCGTTTCGGCAGAGGGACGGCCGCCGCTGTACGCGGGGACGATGTTGCCCGCCGTCCGCAGCTCGAACAGCTCGCCCGGACGGGCGCCGGTGATCAGGGACGGCACCACCCGGGAGTCGGAACAGGCGATGAAGAGCACTTCGGGGCTCTGTCCGGCCTCGAGGGCGTGGAACTCCTGGGCACGTTCCGCCACGTGGGCCGTGAAGGACCGTGCGTTGTCAACCAGGGACTTCATGGTGGCCTTTCTCCTGCGCCCACGAGGGTGTGCGGGCGCGGTGTGTTCAGGTCATCAGTCGATGGGTGGATCGGCGCGCCCCAGGGGCATGACGCCGGTGTTCGCTCGCCACCGCCCGCGCCGTGAGCCGATGCGGGACGGGATGGGACGGGACGGCACTCGGTGATCCACTTGACCACCTCGCGAACACATCTTTGCCTGAAGATTACCTCGTCCACGAAGGGGGCGTCACGGCCCAATATCCGCCAATAACCCTACTTCTACGGGTAGTTGGCGGATTCCCGACGACAATGCGTTCGGGTGCGGGTACCCCCGGAATACGGTGGCCGACGAACCGCAGTGCCGGGCCACCCCCACTTCCCGCAACGCCGGACATGCGCCAGGATGTCGCTCCCGTGCCGCCGCGCCCCCGCGCACCCGCCGGCTCCACGCGCGGCGACCGCACCCACCACCGCACCCGCCACTGCCGACGCCGTCCCCGACGGGGCGGCTGCGTGCCGCGTGCCGCGTGCGGGGAGATGGAGCAATCGATGGGAACCACCACCGCCCCCGGCGCCGAACGGGTCGACGCCGTCGTCGTCGGCGCCGGGCTCTCGGGGCTCTACCAGCTGTACCGGCTGCGTGCGCTCGGCTTACGGGTGGCGGTCTTCGAGGCCGGCGAGGACATTGGCGGGACCTGGTACTGGAACCGCTATCCCGGCGCACGCTGCGACGTGGAGAGCATGTCGTACTCGTACTCCTTCTCCCCCGAACTGGACCAGGAGTGGGAGTGGAGCGAGCGGTACGCGTCCCAGCCGGAGATCCTGCGCTACGTCCACCACGTCGCCGACCGCTTCGGCCTGCGCGGGGACGTCACCCTGCGCACCCGTGTCACGAGCGCCGCGTACGACGGCACCACGCACGCCTGGCGCGTCTCCACGGACACCGGGCGCACCGTCACCACCCGGTTCCTCGTCCTGGCCTCGGGCTGCATGTCGGTACCCAAGGACCCCGGGATACCCGGGCAGGACAGCTTCCCGGGCGAGGTCCTGCACACCGCCCGCTGGCCGCGCGGGGAGGTCTCCTTCACCGGCAAGCGCGTCGCCGTCATCGGGACCGGGTGCTCCGGGGTCCAGGCCGTTCCCGTGATCGCCGAGCGGGCGGCCGCACTCACCGTCTTCCAGCGGACCCCGGCCTACGCGCTGCCCGCCCACAACCGCCCGCTGCTCGGCGCCGAGACCGCCGAGCTCAAGGCCCGGTACCCGCAGTTCCGCCAGGCCCAGCGGCTCTCCCGGGGCGGTACCGTATTCGAACCGCCGACCGGCTCCGCCCTGGCGGCCGACGAGGCGGAGCGGACGGCCGCCTACGAGGCGGCCTGGGGGTCGGGACTGCTCAGCGGGTTCCTCCGCACGTACACCGACGTCATGACCGACGAGAAGGCCAACGCGACGGTGGCCGAGTTCGTCCGGTCCAAGATCCGGTCGATCGTCGACGACACGGAGACGGCCGAGGCGCTCTCCCCGCGCACGTTCCCGTTCGCGACGAAGCGCCCCTGCCTGGACACCGGCTACTACGCCGCCTACAACCTGCCCCACGTGACGCTGGTGGACCTCCGCGCGACCCCGATCGAGACGATCACGCCGCGGGGGATCCTGACCACGGAGGGGGAACACGCCCTCGACACGATCGTCTTCGCCACGGGCTTCGACGCGCTGACCGGATCCCAGCTCGCCATCGACATCGTGGGCCGGGCCGGCGTCAGCTTGAAGGAGAAGTGGGCGGACGGCCCCCGCAACCACCTCGGGCTCATGTCGGCGGGCTTCCCCAACCTCTTCACCGTACTCGGCCCGCTCAGCCCGTCCGTGCTCAGCAACATCGCGGTGTCCCTTGAGCAGCAGGCGGAGTGGATCACCGACTGCATCGCACATCTGATCGGCCGCGGCCTCACGGAAATCGATGCCGCTCCGGAGGCGGAGGACGCCTGGGGCGCCCACGTCGCGGAGCTCGCGAACCGGACGCTGTACCCGGCGGCGGAATCCTGGTACATGGGATCCAACGTCCCCGGAAAACCGAAGGTGTTCCTGGCCTACACCGGCGGACTGGACCGGTACCGGGCCGCGTGCGACGCGGCCGCCCGAAACGGCTACAGCGGCTTCGTCCTCTCCGGCGACGCCCGCGAACGATGACGGGCGAACATCCCCCTCGTGGCGCGCCCGGGTCTCCTCCCGTTCTGCCGGCAGGGCGACGCGGCGGTGGCAGGCCCTGCCGGAGGGCTTGGCCGCGAACCGACGGGCGAGCCGCCATCGTCCGGTGACGTCCGGGAAATCGGAGGCGCCGTTGCCTGCACGTCTCATACGCTCGACCCGCACCGACCCGTCGAATACCACCAAGGACTTTGTGAATCACTCCGATCTCCTCGCCAAGGCCCCCTCGCTCGCAGCCGGCATGGCCGCCGCCGATCACAGTCCGGACATCCAGTTGTCCCAGACTCGCCACCGCGCCGCGCTCGTGGCGGGCTGGCACATCGCACCGGGCTCAACCGTCCTCGAACTGGGCTGCGGTCAGGGCGACATGACCGCCGTCCTCGCAGAGGCGGTCGGCCCCGATGGGCGCGTGGTGGCCGTCGACGTGGCCGAACCCTCCTATGGGACGCCGGTCACGCTCGGGGATTCGGCAGCCCGGCTCCTGTCGGGCCCGCTCGGGCCGCGCATCGACTTCCGCTTCGGCACCGACATCCTCGACCCGTCAGTCGACTTCCCCGAAAGTACCTTTGACCACGTGGTGCTCGCGCACTGCTCCTGGTACTTCGCATCGCTCGGACAACTGCGAGACACACTGGCCCGGGTACGGCCGTGGGCGCGGCGGCTATGGTTCACCGAGTGGGACTTGACGCCTGCATCCGACGACCAGCTGGCGCACCTCCTCGCCGTGCTGATCCAGGGGCAGACCGAGGCAGCAGGCTCGCACGGCCAGGGCAACGTCCGCACGCCCTTCTCCCGTGAGGGCCTACTACGGCTCCTGCCCGAGACCGGCTGGACGGCCGACGGCAGCAGTCCGGTCGATACCGAAGAGCTACAGGACGGCGACTGGGAAGTCGCTGCCTGCCTCGACCTGGTCGCAACGGAGGAGCGTCTGGCCGTGCTGCCCGAGTCGGTGCGACAGCTCGTCCTGAGCCAGGCCGACGTTCTCCGGTCCATCGCCAAGCCCCGCGGCAACCGCGCGCTCGCCGCGTATTCAGTCACCGCGCACTGACATACGGCCCAGCACCCGGCCAGTCAAAGTCCCCCCAACCGGGAGGGACCTACATCTCCGAGCAGCTCGGCCGTGCGACTGCCTCTCCACCGGGCCGGCGGCGACGGCCGCCAGCGCCTCGGTGCCGTCCGCCGCGGCAGGGGATTCACGGACAGCGGCCTGGTCATCGGCGACGACCACTTTCAACTGCCGCTCCGGCGCTACGTCTCCGGTCACTGCAGGATCGCTGCCTCCCCTTGCACCGGGGACCGGGGACCGGGCCTCACCCACGTACGCCGTCCGGACCGGGGCCGATGCGGAAGGAAGCACGGGCCAATGGTTGCGATGGTGATGATGCCGCTGGTACTTGTGCATCCCACGCCCGCGACACCGCCGGATGCTCCGGTGGCAACAACGGCGAGCGGGCGAGCAAAGGACCAAGGGGGTCGGGATGCGCCTTACGGCGAGCGTGCGCCAGCAACTGCTGGATCAGAACGACGGGTTCGAGAGGACGGTGCCATACGTCGGCAAGAACCTCACCGAATACACCGAGTACTCAATCTCGGATGGCCAACTGTATATCCGCAAGTCGGGAAAGACTTCATGGGCAGACAGTCGCTACTCGGAGGAGAGGCGCCCGGCCGACGACAAGGAAACCCACAGCTTCCTGTACAGGTATCAGAACAGCTTGAACACCGACGGAATCGAGTAGCAAAAACCCGAGAGGCCTTCTACGCCTGCGGGTTCCCTGTTCGGATCCACCTTCGGCATACGCCGGTCTCGGCCACCACTGGCTCGGCGGCCGCGACCGGCCCCGCCCCGGTCCCCAGAACGGAAGGCGCTGGCCTCCGCCACCAGGTCCGGGCGGACCAGGGCCACGTCCAAGACGTCTCGGCTCCCCCACGCCGAGACGAACCGCTCCTGGTTGGGCTACGGCTGGTTGGCAGGAGGAGCTCCTGGTCCTGTCCAGCGATCAGGCCAGAAGGAGTGCAGGCTCGTCCCCGGCCATGTCGACGGCCCAGGTGATGCGGTCTCCCAGAGCGAGGACATCTTGGAGGAGTTGTAGTAGCTCAGGCTCTCCGTTCGACACCCGCCACGACAGCAGCTTCGCGCCGTCCTGGTTGATGGCGACGCAGTGGTGGCGAGTTTCGCCGCTGTCGGTTCCGGCCCAGATCCGGTTCATCGCGCTCCAGACGATCGCGCGTGCAGGTCTGCCGCAGACGACCTCGCCGGCATGGCGCTACGCAGCGATCTCTGTCGCATTTCCCGATCTGGCAGCCGGGTCGTCGTGGGGCGCGGGGCGGCCAAGCCACCGCAGCCACGGCTGGCAGCCGACCAGAGCGAAACCCACCAGGCCCGGAACCGGCCGGCTGCTCGGCTCGAAGAACCAACGGCCCGCCACCCGCCACGACATCGGACGCGTCCTACAGGATTCGACGGACTTCCTCGTAGACAGCCAGTCGATCATCTCGACTGACTTCCGGCATGACGTAGCGGCGGGAACGGACCTTCCGGAGGAATTCACCAGGAAGCGAAACGTGATAGGTGGCCACATAGAACCACAAGTCTCCGCGCCACACCCATTCCCCATCAGTGAGAATGTTGTCCCCACCCAGGATTCGCTCGTCCGATCCGAGCACATCATTCGCCGACCCCATGAAGGATAGAATCTCGTAGCCGCTATCGAGATATTCAAGGAGGGTGAACTCGTCGGCTTCGCCAGCCTCTCGGACGAGATCCCGGACGCTCGCCTTCGATTCACCGGCTTTCGCCGACCAAAACTCTTCACAGAAACCGAGGATCTTCACATTAATTCCCATTTCCATTTCACTGGGCCATCGGGAGGAACGTGCGCCAGTACCCTCCATCAAAAATCTCAGGATCCTGGCCAGGCCCGAGCTCCCTGCTGACGCCTACCTTGTTGGCGGGTGCACACAGATCCAGTCCAGACCACCGAGTTCAGCGGTCCACAACCCGCCCTCCTCATCCAGCGGAATGAGTACCACCCGGCCACGGAAATCCGCCAGCCGCTCCCGCACCGCCTCCCGAGCCTCCTCGAGCGGACCAACCTCGACCGGCGAGGGAGCCGCCGCCCCAGCCAGCGGCATCGCTTCGCCTGAAGCCACGCGTTCGGCTGCCTGAGCCCGCAGCTGACCCCACTCCTCGTCAAACCCCACAGAGAACCCCCAAGCCGCGCCACCACCCACCCACGGCTACGTGATGACGTCCCCTCAAACGTTCATCGAACGTACCTATCCTCGATGTGCTCGGTATCGAATGTGCGCTTTCGAAAGGCCCCGACGCGTCCGCGGCCTGCCCCTCCCCGCATGTACTGACGACGCCTTACGCGCAGTTGCCGCGATGTTCGCCCTCGGTCGACAACCCTGGTTCGCCTTCCAGCCATCTCCGGGCCCGTCTCCGCTGAACTCTCCCGCCCTTACCTCCTGCTGTGAACGTCCTCGTTGTTCCCCAGGAGTCAGTTCGCGAAATTCCCCAGGCCCTGACCTCGGGCGGGGGTTTCGTTGGCCAGTGTGAACTTGCTGGGGCAGTTATAGGTACGCGGGACCGCCTGATCTGCGGGCCCTTGTCCGGCCGGGGCTGAGGATCGATACATCCTCTCGGCATCCGACTTCGACGACGAGGACGGCTCGACCGTCGCCGAGGATTCGCCGCTCGCGCCGCAGAGCCCGTACGCACGGACCAAGGCCGTGTGCGAGGAGATGTTCGCCTTCGGTCACCGGAAGCCGGGCGAGCCCGGGTATCAACCGCCTCATGTCCACGTCCGGCCCGGTGACGAGCCCCGGAACGGCCAGAGATCAGGGACGGAGCCACACTGTTGCCATGACTTGGACTGACTTCATCGTGAACGCGGACTTCGCCGTTTACTACGAGGAGGTTCCCGATCTGACGGGTGTCCGACTGCGGTCGGTGCACCTGGACGGCTGGGACCCGACCGTCACCCTCAGGCTCGACTTGCCGCGGTCCCCCGACCGCTGGGAGGGGACGCCGGGTGACACCATGCAATGCCAGATCCAGTTCATGATGGTCCAGGACTTCCTCATGGAGGGATGGCAGCCGCCGGTCACGGCGGATGTCGCGCTGCGTCCACTTCCAGAGACAGGTTGGAGGTGGAGGTTGCGGCTCCTGGCGTCGGCCTGTCGTTCACCGCGAACGCCTCTGTCAAAGCGGGAAAGATCAGCCTCTTCACCCAAGACGCCGACGGCGGCGACAGCGGCTCGCGTTCCTTCAGCCGAGCACTGGAGAGCCGGCTCTTCCCGGCGTTGCCTCAGGTGTACGTGAACACCTTCTACGAGCGTGTGTGAGATGACTGATTCGAACGAATGGCCTGAGCTGCGGGCCCTCTACGGCCCGGCGTCGTTGCCCGGCCTGGACACCTGCGACTTCTTCCACGTCCACATCGACGAGCGGGGCACCTCGGTGACCTTCTCCTTCGAGACCTCGCAGCTTCCGGCCAACCCGAAGCCGGAGTGGACGGAGTCGGCGTACAACACCCTGCGCTTCTGGATCGAGTTCACCGGGGTGAGCGGACTGCGCGTGTCGGGCATCCTGGCGGATGCGAAGCGCGCTGTACGGATCGGCGACGGCGGTACGCCGGGCCGCCTCGACGTGTCGGCCGCCAGCGAAACCCGCTCGATCGCCTTCTCAGCGTCCGCCTCGCAGGTCACGCACACCCGTGTCTACCTGAAGGGCTCTCTGTAGGAAAGCGGAGCCGGTCAACCTGACCGGCCACGGCCCAGCCGCCCGGGGAAACCGCGCTCGTCGTGCACGCGGAACACCTCTGCGCCGGTCATCCGGAGCGCAGCGGCCGCGGACGCGAGAAAGTCGTACTTCCGTGTGGAGCTCGGAGTCAGCGGATCAGTACGCGAGCCGAGCCGGAGGGCGAACCCGGCGGCACCGTTCGGCGGGCGTCGTCGGCCGCTCCGGGCGGGGCGGGAGCAGGGGCGGTCATGGCGTCGCGCGCCTGGCCCTGGCCAGTTTGTCGATGTAGTCCTCCGCCACGGAGGACGGCCCGGGACCCTCGCCCTGCCGCTTGGCGACCTCGATGACGTACGCCGTCGCGATGACGCCGAGGTGGCTGAAGCCCTGCGGGAAGTTGCCGAGCTGGCTGCGCGTGAGCGGGTCGTACTCCTCCGCGAGCAGTCCGAGGTCGTTGGCGCAGCCCAGGACCAGGCCCAGCCGCTGCTCGGCCTCCTCCATGCGGCCCACGTAGGCCAGCGCACTGGCCAGCCAGAGCGTGCACAGGACGAAGCTCCCTTCCCCGCCCTTCAGCCCGTCGCCCCCGTGGTATCGGTATACGTGGCCGTCCCGCGTGAGCTCCGTTTCGATCAGGTCGATGGTGGCTGCCGCCCGCGGATCGTCCGGAGCCACGAATCCGCGCAGGATCGCCTGCAGGGCCGTGGCGTCGGGCGCCGAGCTGTCGAACGCCTGCACGAACGCACCGGTCTCGGGGTCCACGCCCCGGCGTTCGATCTCGGCCCGGATCTCCTCCCGCTCGCGCACCCACCGTTTGCGCAGTTCCGGGCCGCGCACCTCGTCCGGGTGGCGGTCGAGTATGCGGATCGCGGAGTCGAGTCCGATCCACGCCATGAGCTTGGAGAACACGTAGTGCCGGCGCCCTGAGCGGACCTCCCAGATGCCTTCGTCCGCCTCCCGCCATCGGGCCACCGCCAGTTCGACGACGTCATGAACGAACACCGCCCGTTCCGGCCGGTAGTCGCCGCCGCGCAAGTGCATCGCGAGGTCCAGAGCCGCGAGGAGCTCACCGTAGACGTCGAGCTGGAACTGTTCCCACGCCCCGTTGCCGACGCGCACCGGGCGCGAGCCCCGGTAGCCCTCCAGATGGTCCAGGCACACCTCGTCGAGCTCGCGTTCTCCGGCGATCCCGTACAGCACCCGGAGCTCCTTCGCGTCGCCTGAGGTCGCGCCGATCAGCCAGTCGCAGAAGTGCCGGGCCTCGTCCGGGTAGCCGCTCCCCGCGAGGGCGGCGAGCATGGCCGCGGCGTCGCGCAGCCAGGTGTAGCGGTAGTCCCAGTTGCGCTCCCCGCCGATCTCCTCGGGCAGCGATGTGGTGGGCGCGGCGACGATCGCGCCGGTCTCGGCGTAAATCAGCCCCTTGAGGACGAGCAGGCTCCGGACGACGGCATCTCGGTAGGGGCCCCGGTAGGTGCAGCGGCCCGCCCACTCGCGCCAGTACGTGACGGTCTCCGCGAGCCGGTCGTCGAGTTCCCGGAGGGACAGCGGCCGGGGGACGGGGTCGCCCGCCCCTGTGCGGACGAGGGTGACGACGGACTCGGAGCCGGCCGTGACCACCGCCCGGGACACGTGGCCCGGGCAAGCGTCCGCGTCGTCCGCGTCGTCCGCGTAGTCCGCGTCGTCCGTGTCGGCGGGAACCGGGGCCGGCTCCAGGCTGCCGAGGGCGCTGCGCAGGACCAGCGCCTCCGTCCCGCCGTACGCCCGTAGGACGCTGGTCCCGCCCGCACCCTCCACGCGGGAGAAGGCGGCCGGTGACCGTGCGAAGTCGAACGTGGGGAAGAACTCGACGGCCATCTCGACCGCACCGGACACACCGCGCACATGCCGCTGGAGCACGTGCCCCGGACTCCGCCTCGCCGGGCGGCCGGGGTGGGCGGGGTCCTCGTGGACCGGGAGGCAGTCGGTGACGGTCACGACCCCGTCCGCCGTCCGGAACGTGGTCTCCAGGACGTTGGTGTCGGGCAGGTAGCGCCGGGTCGTCTCGAACGGCGAGGTCGGCGCGATGCGGAAGTACCCGCCCTTCCTCCGGTCGAGGAGACGGGCAAAGACGGGTGCCGCGTCGTACCGGTGGAAACACGCCCATTCCACCGATGCGTCGCGCCCGATCAGCGCGAGCGAGTGCCCGTCGCTGAGGAAGGCGTAGTCCGAGATGGCCGGGTACTGGTCAGCGTTCATTGGGTGGATCCGCTCGCCTGCCGACGGACCCGCAAGAGGCCTTCGGCACGGGTCTCAGTCTCCAGTACCTCAGACTACGCCCGCGGTCCGCAGCCGCAATCCGTCGGACCTCGAAGGAGCGGTCGGCGAGGGCCGTGACGCCCTGGTGCCCTGGTGCCCTGGTGCCCTGGTGCCCTGGTGCCCTGGTGCCCCCCGGTCGTGGGTGCGCTTGCGCGATCGGCCTCGCCGGGGTCGGAAACGGGCGGCGAAAAGGAGTGTGACGGGCACGGGCTCACCTGTTGTACTTGGCGCATGGGGGCTGGCGATGACCGGATGCGCTTGGGGGTGACGAGCCATCCAGTCGCCCGTCCGGGATCCGGGCTCAGCCGGATCCTGAGCACAGGTCCCATGCTCCGCAATACGTTCCTCTACCCTCCCCACCACCAAGTCGTATATCTGAAGGCCGGCCGCGCCGATCTCCTTCGACTTGGCGCTCTGTTCCGCGTCGCCGCGACGAGCTCACGCAGCGCGATCTACATCCCGCTCCCCCCGGGCTCCCGGCCTACGGCCCTCGCGGGCGGCGACACTCCTGCGCTGCCCGTCCTCCTGGCCCGCAAGGACACGGGGCTGCGCCCCTCCGACTGGCCCGACCTGCGGCGCAGCATGCGCCGCTCCTCGGCTCCCTTGCAGGTGACCGCCCCCGCCGCACGTCCACCGGACCGCCCCGACGACGTTCACCGTCGAACAGATCGCCACCCCGCACGGTTCAGCGAGCACGCCGGGACGATCACCATCACCGCCCGCGCCGAACTCCTGTTCTGGATCGGGGACTGGCTCACCGACCTCGGCGATCGCGTTGTCCAAGACCCCCACATCCACCGGCACGGCGAAAGCTTTCTCGGTGACATGGCCGGATTCTTCGACCCCAGACGCACGGACCAGCCCATGCACGCGTTCTGCGTCGTCGCCGTCGAACCGATCTTCCACCGCGACCGCTGGCGAAAGCAGCTGGCGAAGTAACCCCGGCGGTGGTCGGTCCCGCCGCCCACGGGTACGGCGACGGCGCCCGCCCGGGCGGGCGGGCGCGAGGAGCGATAGCGCGCAGAGCGCTCCGGCCACACGCCACGGCGGCACGACGGCACGACGGGCGGAGACGGGCCATGTAGCTGCGGGCGGCCGCGCCGGTATCGGCTGCCCCGGCTGCCGGGCGACGGGCCGTCTGCGCCTGCGTCGGCGCGGCGTCTGCGTCTGCGTCTGCGGACGACTCCGGCGGGCGAGGGGAGATCGTGATGCTCTCGGCTCGGCCCGCCTCGGAGCCGGGGACTGCAGTCGCGGTAGGACCTCGCTGCTCAGGCGTGCTCGTCCGATGGCTGCCGGACAGGCTGGACCGACCAACTCGGCGGCTCGTCGTCGCCCGAGTCCTCGTCCCGCTCCGCGTCGGCGGCTGTCGCATGGATCTTGCCCGGTGCATGGTGGACGGGCGCGTACACGGCGTAGAGCTGCAGGGTCTCCTCACCGATGTTGGTGACGTTGTGCCAAGCGCCGGCGGGCACAAAGATCGCCCAGCCGTCCTCGACCTCCTGGTCGAAGTCGAGTTGATCCTTCGAGGGCCCCATTTGGACGCGGCCTCGACCTGCGTCGAGCCGTAGGAACTGGTCGGTCTCCGGGTGCGCCTCCAAGCCGATGTCCTCACCCACCGGAATCGACATGAGGGTCAACTGAAGGTACTTCCCAGACCAGGCGACTTCGCGATAGTGCGTGTTCTCCAGCGTCGCCTTCTCAAGGTCGAAGCTTTGGGGTTCCGGCCCGATGTCCTTGATGGTCACACTTCTCTCCCGGTCAGCAACGACGGTGTGCGGTCGCGGTCTTGCGCCAGCTCACGTCAACACTCTCAGAGCCCCGGGTCCTCCTGGCCATGAACACGCGGGCCGCTACCGCATGAAAAGCCGCGACCTGTTGCCGCACTGCGCGATACGTCCGATCCTGTGACCGACCGGCTTTGAGGCTGCCGGGCCGCCGGGCTGCCGGGCTGCCGGGCTGCCGCCGGTTGAGGGGCGTCCCAACTGCCGGGATCGCCTTCGGGACTTCACGGACGGAGAGATCCCCCAGCACTGACGGCCACGGGCCACTGCGGCAGCCCGTACAGCCTGCCGCAGTGGCGCCGACAGCTGTGACCGTCCCGGGCAGCGGCCGAGGGCGGGCTCGTTCGCCACGCCCCCCGGTCAGATCCGACCTCCCCGGCCGTCAGCCCGGCCGGGCCCTCCTCCTGTCGTTCACCATTCCCGCCGAACCAACCACGCCCTAGACTGCGACCGCTCCAAAACCTGGCGATCATCAGGAGGGCGCACGAGATGAACCGAGCACTGATCAGCACATTCGCGGCCGTGGCCTTAGTCGTGTCCGGAGGAAGTGCCGCCAGCGCTTCCGACGGCGCTCCGCCACGCACCACGCACGGCCCCTGCCAGTACGCACAGACCCCGGACGAGCCGCCCGCGCGTCCTGTTCCGCTGCCGCCTGACCCACGGCACACCCCCAGCCGTGGCACGGTGGACATGGCTGTCACGACCAGCCAGGGCCCCCTCCCCCTGCGTTTGGACCAGGCCAAAGCGCCGTGCACGGTCCAGAGTTTCCTGCACCTGGCACGGCACGGATTCTACGACCGAACGGTGTGCCACCGCCTGACGGCGTATCCGACGCTGAAGGTCCTGCAGTGCGGCGACCCGACCGGTACCGGCGAGGGAGGGCCCGGCTACAAGTACAAAGACGAACTGCCGGTGGATCTGCCACCCGCGCCGACCGATCCGACCGGCGCGCGCCGCCTGTACGGGCGCGGCCTGCTGGCGATGGCCAATGCCGGCCCGAACACGAACGGATCGCAGTTCTTCGTCGTCTACGGCGACTCCGCACTGCGGCCGAACTACACGGTGTTCGGCACGGTCGGCCCCGACGGCCTGGTGACGCTCGACAAAACCGCCGCCGGAGGAATCAAGCCGACCGCGGAGGACCCGGCACCGGTCGACGGCACACCAGTACTGCGAACCGAGCTACTCCGCGTCAGGCCGTCCTGCCGCCATTGACGCACCGCGCTCCCACGCCGGGGAGCCGTCCGCGCATCCAGCCGACCTCGCCCCGTCTCCTTCGCGGCGTTCATCCGCAGCCCTGACGGGGGCCGGCCCCGTTGCTCCGGACAACTGGAGCAACGGGGCTGGGACGGGTACGCCGCCATGGCGGCTGCCGAGCTCCTGGCCGATGTGGACGGGTACCGCGCGGAGGCGGGCCGTGCCACTTCTCACCCGCCTCGCCGAAGCCGGCACCGTCAAGAGATGCGCCGTCAAGGCACCGAGCGAACTCGGGAGCACCGCCCGAGCGGCTGAACCGGAAACCGGGGCTCGGGGGCTCGGGGTCAGCTGCCCGGCAGCAGCACCGGCTTGATGGCCGTGCCTGCCGCCGCGTCCCGCTCGGCTTCGTTGATCGCGCTGAGCGGGTAGGTCCGCACGAGGCGGTCGAAGGGGAAGCGCCCGTCCCGCCACAGCTGCAGCAGCTGCGGTATGAACAGCTGGGGCACGGCGTCACCCTCCATGATGCCCTTCACGTTCTTGCCCTGTGTCAGGGCGGCGGGAGGAAGGGTCAGAGGCCGTGACGGGGCGCCGATCAGACCGACGGTACCGGTGGGTCGCAGGGCGTCGATGGCCGTGTTGATGACTTCGGGGACCCCGGTGGTGTCCAGGGCGTACTGGGTTCCTCCCCGGGTGAGTTCGCGCAGCTGCTCCACGATGTCGTCGTCCCCACCGTGCACCGTGGCGGTGGCGCCGAGTTCGCGGGCCAGGGACAGCCGGTCCTCGTTCAGGTCCACTGCCACGATCGTGGTGGCCCCGGCGACCCTGGCAGCCATGATCGCGGACAGGCCCACCCCGCCCGCCCCGAAGACGACGACGCTGGATCCTGCCCCGACCCGCAGGGCGAGGAGAACCGCACCGGCGCCCGTCTGGACCGCGCAGCCCAGCGGGCCCAGCAGCTCCAGCGGCAGGTCCTTGTCCACCTCGACGACATTGCGTGCGGTGGCCAGCGCATGGGTCGCGAACGACGACTGGCCGAACCAGCGGGCCGCCACGGGGCGCCCGTGGTGGTCGATGGCCGGGCCGGCCCCGTCGGAGCCGGAGCCGGAGCCGGAGCCGGAGCCGGAGCCGGAGCCGGAGCCGGTGAGATTGAGGCGGTAGAAGTCCTCGCAGTACGCCGGGTGGGCAGCGAGGCAGTTCCGGCACGTTCCGCAGGAGTCGAAGGAGAGCACGACGTGAGCGCCGGGGGCGATTCCGGTGACACCGGGGCCCACCTCCTCCACAATCCCGGAGCCTTCGTGTCCGGTGATGACGGGCGGCCGCGCCATGAACCCGGGCGTTCTCGGCAGCATGTCGGTGTGGCAGAACCCGGCGCCCACGATGCGTACCAACACCTGGCCGTGGCCGGGAGGCGCCAGTTCGACCGGCTCGATCACGTACGGGTCACTCGCACCGCGCAACACTGCGGCTTCGATCTTCATTCGAGTCTCCTTCATCTGATGTCGTGCGCGGTGAGCGCTTGGATGGGGTCGGCGTCTCAGGCCAGCGGTTTGGCGAGAACGGCCTTGCGGTGGCTGAAGGTCTCGACGGAGTACCGGCCGTGGTAGCTGCCCATGCCGCTCTCGCCCACACCGCCGAACGGCAGTTCAAGGACCGTGAGGTGGGCCACGGGCAGGCCGTAGCCGAGGCCGCCGGAGGAGGTCTCGGTGGCGATGCGGCGCTGGGTGTCGTCGGACTCGGTGAACACGTACAGGGCCAGCGGCTTGTCACGGTCGTTGACGAAGTCGATCGCCTCGTCGAGGCCGGTCACGGTGACGATCGGCAGGATGGGGCCGAAGATCTCCTCCTGCATGACCGGGGAGGCGGGGTCGACGTCTGCCAGGACGGTCGGGGCGATGAACTTGTTCGTCCGGTCACTGTCTCCTCCCACCACCACGCGGCCGGAGCCGAGCAGGCCCGCGAGGCGGTCGAAATGCCGCTCGTTGACGATCCGCCCGTACTCCCCTGACGTCGCGGGATCGGTTCCGTAGATCCCCTCGATGGCGCGCGCGAGGGCGGGTTCGAGGGCGGCGGCGGTCTGCGGGTCGGTCAGCACGTAGTCCGGCGCGACGCAGGTCTGTCCGGCGTTGAGGAACTTGCCGCGGGCCAGCCGTTCGGCGACCACGTCGAGATCGGTGCCGCGGTCGACGAAGACCGGGGACTTGCCGCCCAGTTCCAGGGTGACGGAGGTGAGGTGTTCGGCGGCGGCCCGCATGACGATGCGGCCGACCGTGCCGTTGCCGGTGTAGAAGACGTGGTCGAAGCGCTCGGCCAGGAGCGCGGTGGTCTCGGGGATCCCGCCCTCGACGACGGCCACCGCTTCGGTGTCGAGGTGGGCCGGCAGCAGCCTGGCCAGCACTGCGGAAGTGGCGGGGGCCAGCTCGCTCGGCTTCGCCACGACGGCGTTCCCTGAGGCCAGCGCGCCGACCATCGGGTTGAGCAGCAGCCCGGCGGGGTAGTTCCAGGGGGCGATCACCAGTACGACTCCCAGTGGGTCGTACTGCGTCCAGGCCGATGCGTCCGGCCCCAGGTGGCGCGGGGCCGCCACCGCTTCTGGAGCCAGCCAGTCCTGGAGGTGGTCGAGCGTGTGGTCGATCTCCCGGATCGTGAAATCGATCTCCGTGCGGTACGCATCGCCCGAAGGCTTGCCGAGGTCGGCGTACAGAGCGGCGGCCAGATCGGCGCCCCCCTCGGTGAGCATGGTCCGCAGCCCGCGCAACTGCGCCGTGCGCCATTCGAGCGGCTTGGTACGGCCGGTGCGGAAGGTGGTGCGCAGCCGCGCCACGATTTCGGCCGGCGACTCGGAGTGGATGTGGTTCACGGGGTACCTCTCAGATGGTGCGGCGGGCCTCAGCGGCCGCGCATGACAGATGAACAGGTGGGTTCTACGGGTTCGTTCGGTGTGCACCGCGGCGGATCGGCGTGCAGCCGGAGTGGCGGGTTCACGGCCGGTACGTGGGCCGAGCCGGGGCCGCGGTACCCGGAAGGACACGTCCGGGCGGAGCGGTTACGCGGCCTGCTTCTCGGCGGACTGGGCCGGTGCGACGGTGGTCTGCAGCGGGGCCTCTTCGATGAAGACGCAGAGGAGGAAGGCGAGGAGTGCGGTGGGGGCGGCGTAGAGGAAGACGTCGGCGATGCCGTGGCCGTAGGCGTTCTCCAGCCAGGTGCGGACCGGGGCGGGGAGCA
>NZ_JBIASC010000022.1:0-82389 GCF_042890485.1 Streptomyces sp. NPDC002181
GCAGGCGGCGACGGCGTCGGGGAGGCGGCCTGCGCGTTCCAGGATCTGGCGGCGGGCCTCGACGCCGATGACGCGGTGGAAGTCGCGGACCATGGTGGGGAAGGGGTGGGGGCCGGCGACGGTGCCGAAGAGGTAGTGGGTGCGGTCCACGTTGGCGACCCAGTCGCGGAACGCCTCGTTGATGGCGTCCTTGAGGGTGCGGGAGCCGGATGTCACGGCGATGACCTCGGCGCCGAGCATCCGCATGCGGGCCACGTTCAGGGCTTGGCGCCGGGTGTCGATCTCGCCCATGTAGATGGTGCATTCGAGGCCGAAGAGGGCGCAGGCGGTGGCGGTGGCGACGCCGTGCTGGCCGGCTCCGGTCTCGGCGATGACGCGGGTCTTGCCCATGCGTTTGGTGAGGAGGGCCTGGCCCAGCACGTTGTTGATTTTGTGGGAGCCGGTGTGGTTGAGGTCCTCGCGCTTGAGGAAGATCCGGGCCCCGCCGGCGTGCTCGGCGAAGCGGGGGACCTCGGTCAGGGCGCTGGGCCGGCCGGTGTAGTTGACCATGAGGTCGTTGAGCTCGGCCGCGAAGGCCGGGTCGTCCTTGGCCTTCTCGTACTCGACGGCGACCTCGTCCACCGCGGCGACCAGCGCCTCCGGGATGAACTTGCCACCGAAGTCACCGAAGTAACCCTCGGCATTCGGGGAGTGACCCTCCGGGTCCGGGATGAAGAACGAGGTCATGACCCCTCCTGAAGGGTTCGGTGTGCCTGCGTGTTCTTGAGTCGTGCCACCTCGGCGGCCGGATCGGCCGACCGCATCAGGGTTTCCCCCACCAGCACCGCGTCCGCCCCGTCGGCGCGCAGCCTCAGGGCGTCCGCCGGGCCGCGTACGCCGCTCTCCGCGACCAGCACGCGGTCTGCCGGGACCTGCGCCCGCAGCCGGCCGGTGAGGCCGAGGTCGATGCTGAAGTCGCGCAGGTCGCGGTGGTTGACGCCGATGTTGACGGCGCCGAGGGCGAGGGCGGTCCGTGCCTCCGCCTCGCTGTGGACCTCGACCAGCAGGTGCAGGCCCAGGGTTTCGGCGTACGCGTACAGCTCGGCCAGCCGGTCCTCGGTGAGGGCGGCGACCACGAGCAGGACCGCGTCCGCGCCGTACGCGCGTGCTTCGGCGATCTGGTACTCGTCGACGATGAAGTCCTTGCGCATGACGGGCAGGTCCACGGCCTCCCGTACGGCTTCCAGGTCCTCGGGCCGGCCGCCGAAGCCCTCGGTGTGCGCCAGTACGGAGAGCGCGCACGCGCCGCCCGCCCGGTAGCGCCGGGCCAGCTCGGCGGGCCGGTACGCGGCCGGGTCGACGAGCGGGCCCTTCAGCGGGCTCCGGGGCTTGAGCTCGGCAATGACGCCGAGGCCGGGGGCGCGCAGGGCGGCACCGAAGTCCCGTACGGCCGGGGCGGCCGCGGCGCGCCGCTCCACCTCGGCCGGCGGGACCTCGGCGCTGCGGGCGGCCGTCTGGCGGTGTGCGGCTTCGATCAGCTCGCCGATCAGGCCCGGCAGGCCCGGCGGGGCGGTGGGGGTGGGCAAAGCGGTTGCTCCTCGTTCGGTTCGCGGGTGCGGAGGTGTCGGTGCGGTGCGGGGTGTCACGCGGCGGCCCGCTCGGCCCGCTCGGCCCGCTCGGCCCGCCGGGCGGTGCCCGTCGCCACCCACCGGTCCAGGACACCGGCCGCGTCCCCGCCGTCGATGGCCTCGGCGGCGCGGGCGATGCCCGCCCGCCAGTCCTCGCACTGCCCGGCCGCACGCAGTGCCGCGGCCGTGTTGAGCAGCACGACGTCCCGGCACGGGCCGTGCTCGCCCGCCAGGATCCGGCGTACGGTCGCCGCGTTGGCGGTGGCGTCGCCGCCCCGCAGGTCCGCCAGGGTGGCGGTGGCGAGACCCAGATCGGCGGGGTCGAGCCGGTAGGAGGTGGTGGTGCCGTCGGCCAGTTCCACGACGCGCGACGGGGAGCAGGTGCTCAGCTCGTCCAGTCCGTCCTCGGCGCAGAACACCAGGGCGCGTTCGGTGCCGAGCCGGTGCAGGACCTCGGCCATCACCTCCAGCAGGGCGGGGTCGGACACCCCCAGGGTCTGGAAGCGGGCGCCGGCCGGGTTGCAGAGCGGGCCGAGGACGTTGAAGACGGTCCGTACCCCGAGTTCGCGCCGGGGACCGGCGGCGTGCCGGAACGCGGGCTGGAAGACCGGCGCGAAGAGGAAGGTGATGCCGATCTCGGCCAGGCAGGCCGCGGCGTCCGCCGGGCCCAGGTCGATGGGCACGCCCAGCGCTTCGAGGACGTCGGCGCTGCCGCAGGCGGAGGAGGCGCTCCGGTTGCCGTGTTTGGCGACGGGAACTCCGCAGGCCGCCGCGACGATCGCCGCGGTGGTGGAGATGTTGAAGGTGTCGTGGCCGGCGCCGCCGGTGCCGCAGGTGTCCAGGACCCGGCCGTCACCGGCCAGGCGGGTGCCGAAGGCGCGGGCGGTGGAGACCAGTCCGACGATCTCCTCCACGTCGGCGCCACGGGCGGACAGCGCCATGGCGAAGCCGGCGATCTGGCCGGGAGTGGCCTCGCCGCGGAGTACGGCGGCCATGGCGCGGCCGGTCTCCTCAAGGGTCAGGCGGTGGCCGGCGGCCAGCGTGCGCAGTGCGGACTTCACCGGACCTCCTGGAGCCGGCGGGAGGAGGAAGAACGTACGGATTCCACGAAGTTGACGATGATCCGCAGCCCTTGGTCGGTGAGGACGGACTCGGGGTGGAACTGCACTCCGTACGTCGGGTGGACGAGGTGCCGCAGGCCCATGACCGTGCCGTCCTGGGCCCACGCGTTGGCGACCAGCTCGTCGGGCAGGGTCCGGGGGTCGACGGCGAGCGAGTGGTAGCGGGTGGCCGTGAACGGGTCGGGCAGGCCGGCCAGTACGCCGGTGCCGTCGTGCCGTACGCGCTCGGTCTTGCCGTGCACGGGGCCCACCCGGACCACGTCGGCGCCGAAGGCCTCGGCGATGGACTGGTGGCCGAGGCAGACGCCGAGCAGGGGGAGGCGTCCGCTGAGGTCGCGGACGGCGGCGAGGCTGACGCCCGCCTGGCCGGGGTTACCGGGGCCGGGCGAGATCAGGACGGCGTCGTGGGCGGCGAGTTCGCCGGTGGTGACGCCGTCGTTGCGGTGGACCACCGGTTCGGCGCCGGCCTGCGCGAGGTACTGGACCAGGTTGTAGGTGAAGGAGTCGTAGTTGTCGACGACTCCGACGCGGACCGGGACGCGGGGGCGGTCGCTCATGCGGCTGCCTCCGCCCGTTCCACGGCGGCGAACAGCGCCTGCGCCTTGTTGAGGGTCTCCCGGTACTCGGCGGCGGGGTCGGAGTCGGCGACCACTCCGGCGCCGGCCTGGACCCAGGCCTTGCCGTCGGCGATGACCAGGGTGCGCAGCGCGATGGCCGTGTCGAGACAGCCGCCGGTGCCGATGAAGCCGAGGGCGCCGCCGTAGACGCCGCGGCGTTCCTCCTCCAGCTCGGCGATGATCTCCATGGCCCGGATCTTGGGTGCGCCGGAGACGGTCCCCGCGGGGAAGGTGGAGCGCAGCGCGTCCAGGGGGGTGCGTCCGTCGGCGAGGTCTCCGCTGACCGTCGACGACAGGTGCATGACGTGCGAGTAGCGCTCGACCTCCATCAGCCGGTCCACGCGGACGGTGCCGGGGGCCGCGATCCGCCCGATGTCGTTGCGGCCGAGGTCGACGAGCATGACGTGCTCGGCGCACTCCTTCTCGTCGGCGAGCAGTTCCGCCTCCAGGGCGGCGTCGGTGGCGGCGTCGGTGCCGCGCCAGCGGGTGCCGGCGAGCGGCCGGGTCTGCGCCCTGCCGTCCTCGACCTTCACGAGCAGCTCCGGCGAGGCGCCGATGACGTGCCGGCCGCCTCCGAGGGAGAGGTGGAACATGTACGGGGACGGGTTGACCGCGCGCAAGTGGCGGTAGACGTCCAGGGGTTCGGCGGCGAGCGGCTTGCTGAACCGCTGGGAGAGCACGACCTGGAAGATGTCCCCGGCCCGGATGTACTCGCGGGCGGCGGCGACCATGTCGAGGAAGCGTTCCTCACTGGTGTGGGCGTGCCAGGCGGACCGGTCCTGCTGCTGCGCGGTACGGGTCGGGGCGAGCGGCCGGGTGTCCGCGCCGCTGCCGCTGCCGTCGCGGCCGGGGGCTGCGTCGGCGAAGAGGCGGTCGCGGGTGGCGGAGAGCCGGGCGACCGCGTCCTCGTACGTCTCCGCGGCGGTGTCGTGGAGCGTGGTGATCAGGAGTCGGCGGGTGGCGTGGTCGAAGACGACCAGGTCGTCGGCGCGCAGGAACACCGATTCGGGCATGCCGGGCCCGGCTCCCGGTGCGCTGGGCAGGCGCTCGAAGTGACGGGCGCTCTCGTAGCCGAGATAGCCGACGGCCCCGCCGTGGAAGGGCGGCAGGCCGGGTACGCGGGCGACGTCGCGCTCCGCGAGCGGCTGGAGCGCGACCAGCGGGTCGCCGTCGCCGAGGGGGACGGGGCTGGTCCGGTGGGCGATGTACGAGTAGCGGGCCACGGCGACGCTGCTCTCGGTCCCGATGACGCTCTCCAGGAGCAGGCCGGGCTCCTCGGGGCCGCAGAGCCGGGCGAAGGCGGTGACCGGGGAGAGCGCGTCGGCGAGGAGTTCGACGTAGAGCGGTACGTGGGCGTGCTCGGCGGCCAGTGCGCGGGCGGCCGCGGGGCCGGGGACGACCCCGGAGCCGAGGGAGGCGGGCAGGGCGGCTGCGGTGGTGGTGGCGGTCATGCGGCGGCCTCCGTTCCCGGCTCGGGGAGCGGGTCCACGGCGCGGTCCACGGCGCCGTGCGCGGAATCGAGGATCTGCCGGCAGGCGTGCTCGTACGGGCCCACCGCCACCAGTGCGGCCAGCCGCGGGATGGCCTGGCGGGGCGGCAGCAGCAGCCGGTCGCCGGGTTCGGCCAGGACGGCGGTGTGGGCGATGCCGGGGACGGCCGCGGCGGCGGTGAGGTCGAGCGGGCGGGCACGGCCGTCGGTGTCGGCGTACACGAACCGGACCTCGGCGGTGCGCCGCAGGGTCGGGGTGAGGTCGGGGAGGCGGCCGAAGGACAGCTCGGCGGCGACCCTGACCAGGTCGATCCCGGTCGCGAAGGCGCTGATGAAGGGGATGAGGTCGCCGCCGAGGCGGGCGTTCAGCTCGATCAGCCGGGGGCCGCGGGAGGTGAGGCGGACCTCGGCGTGCGTGACGCCGGTGGTGACGCCGAGCACCCGGTGCGCTGCGGCGACGAGCTCGCGCACCTCGTCCTCCCACGGTTCGTCGTACGAGGCGGCGACCAGGTGGCCGACCTCCTCGAAGTACGGGGCGAAGCCGAGGCGCTTGCGGGCGATGTGGACGACGTGGACCTCGCCGTCGTGGACGGCGCTGTCGACGCTGATCTCGGGGCCGTCGAGGTACTCCTCGACGAGGATGCCGTGGCCGGTGGGGAGCGTCGCGAAGGCGGCCCCGGCGGCGAGCGCGAACGCGGCGCGCACCTGGGTCTCGTCGTCGGCGCGGGTGACGCCGATGCTGCCGGCCAGTGCGCGCGGCTTGAGGACGACGGGCCAGCCGAACTCGGCGGCGGCGGCCACCGCTTCGTCGGCCGTGGTGACGAGCCGGTGGCGGACGGCGGCGAGGCCCGCGTCCGCCATCAGGGTGCGGGTGGCGTACTTGTCGCGGCAGTGCCGGGCGGCCTCGGGCGACAGCTGCGGCAGCCCGAGCTTGGCGGCGGCTTCGGCGGTGGCCTCGACGGCGGTCTCGTCCCAGGTCATGACGGCGACCCGGGTGGAGTCCGCGCCGGCCAGCGCGAGCACGGCGTCGGCGATGGCCACCGGGTCGGACAGGTCGGCGACGACGTACGAGTCGAGGTAGGCGCGCTGCCAGGTCGGCTCGGCGCCGAGCACGGCGCTGAGGGCGTACTCCGTGTGCAGGGACCGGAAGGAGTACTCCCGGTACGGGCGCCCGCCACTGCCCACGACGACGAGGCGCTCGGCGGACCGGAGGAAGGGGTCGGTCATGTCGGCTTCCTCTCAGACCTGTGCGGGGGAGGCGGCGGTGTCGGCGGCCAGCTTGGCCAGCTCGTCCAGTACGCAGGACAGTTCAGCGGCGAGCCCGGCCGGGGCACGGAACCCGTCGGGGCCGGTCAGCTCGCCGATGCCGGGTACGCGGACGCTGTGCCCGGCGGGGCGGAAGCCGATGCGGGTGAGGATCGGGCGCAGGGCCTCGATCGCGGGGACGCCGCCGGAGGGGCCGGCCGTGTACGTGAACAGGCCGACCGGCTTGTCCTGCCACTCGGCGTAGAGGAAGTCGATCGCGTTCTTCAGCGGCGCGGAATAGGTGCCGTTGTACATCGGCATGACGAAGAGGCAGGCGTCGCCGCGGGAGATCGTGGCGCTCCAGTCCTTGGTGTGCTGGTGGACGTAGTTGCCGGTGGACGCCTCCTCCGGCTCGTCGAGGAACGGCAGGGCGACCTCGGCCAGGTCGATGGCCTCGACCTCGAAGGCTCCGTGCCGGCGGGCCTCGTCCAGGGCCCAGGCGGCGACGGTGGAGCCGACGCGGCCGGGGCGGGTGCTGGCGGTGATGATCTGCAGGCGGGGCATGGGGTTCTCCTTGGTGGACGTTCCGGTGTCACCGCGGATCGTCCGGAGGGGCACGGGCCCCTGCAGTGATGTGTAGGTAAACAGCAGCGCCGGGCGGCGCGCAACCGGAAGTGGCCCGCCGGCCGTGCCCTACGTACCCATCTGTCTGTTTATGTCCGGCCGGGCCCGCCTGGCGCATTCACGACAGCCGTAAACGCGCGGCCCGGGAGGCGGCCCCGGCCGGTGGCGCCGGTGCCACAGTGAGATCACGTCACCGCGGATCTCCTCGCATCCGTCCCGTCATTCCGGCGCGACGCGCTTTCCTTCCCCGGTATTTCCCTCCCGGTACTGCCTTCCCCGGTACTTCCCGCGCCGCCGCGCTTTCGGCGGCTTCCCCTTCGTGCCGTGATCCGGCATGCCCTGATCCGGCAGAAATGGAGACCGCCCATGGAGAATTCAGCGAATTCGCCCACCGGTCGCTACGTCACCGCGACCGCGGATCCCGACAACGACCTGCGCACGCTGATCGCGCGGATCGACCTTCCCGCCGAATACGACAAGTCCTACGGACACGTCCTGCTGCCCCGTCCCGTCCTCGTCTCCGAGCGCGAGATCACGGCCTTCGCCGAAGACCTGGCAGCCGTCTTCCGGCTCCTCGTCTCGCTCCCCGGCCGCTGCTTCGGCGGCGACCTCGACCGCTACGGCGCGGCCATCGGACTGACGCCGGAGCTGATCGAGGTGATGAGCGAGGGGGCGACCGGCGACCCGCTGCTGTACGCCCGCGCCGACGCCTTCCACGACGGTGAGCGCTTCCGGCTGCTGGAGCTGAACGTCGGCAGCGAACTGGGCGGGGTCGACAGCGCCCAGCTGAACCGGGCACTCCTGGACGTGCCCGCGTTCCGCGCCTTCGCCGAGGCCAACGGGCTGGGCCACACCGACACCATGGACCACCTGGTGGCCGAGGTGCGCGCCGCGGCGGCCGCGGTCGCCGGCGCCGACCCGGTCAGCCCGGTGGTGGCACTGCTGGAGGGGCCGGGAGCGTTCGGCGACCACGACAGCGTCTTCCTCTCCATCCAGGAGGACATGCGCGGCCACGGCATCGAGCTGCTGCTCGGCGAGATCCAGGAGCTGACCGAGGAGGCGGACGGCAAGCTCGCCCTGCACGGCCGCCCCCTGGACGTGGTCCTGCGCTACTTCGCCGCCGGCCAGATCGCCGGGGACCCCGTCGCCAGGGCGGCCCTGAGCCGGGTCAACCGCGCCCACGCGGCCGGCCGCACCGCCCTCTTCACCCCGCTCGAAGGGGCCCTGTTCACCAGCAAGGCCGCGCTCGGCCTGCTGCACCGGTCCGCGGTGCGCGCCGAACTCTCCGACGCCGAGAAGGAGCTCGTCGACCGGGTGCTGCCGCGCACCTGGGTGCTCGCGGCCGACGCCCCCGACGCAGCCGAGGCCCTCGCCCACGCCCGGACGCACCGCGCCGGGCTCGTCCTGAAGCCCGGCATCGGCTACAGCGCCGACGGCGTGGTCATCGGACGCGACGTCACCGACGCCGTGTGGCAGGAGGCCCTGGCGGTGACCGCCGTACGGGACTACGTGGCGCAGGAGCTGGTCGTACCGGCCCTGGAGCCGGTGCTCGACCCGGGCAGCGGACGCGTCGAGGAGTGGGTCGCGAACTGGGGGATCTTCGTCACCCCGCAGGGATTCGGCGGGGCCTTCTGCCGCGCGCTGAAGCCGCAGGACGGCTCCGTCATCACGTACGCGAACCCCGGCACCCGCGGCACCTGCGTATTCACCCACCCGGAATCCGCGCCGGAATCCGCCCCGGAATCCGCCCCGGAATTCGCGCCTGAAGCCGTGCCCGCATCCGCGCCGGAATGCGCGACCGCATTCGAGGAGTCCCGGATATGACCGACCACCGTCCGCACATCGTCGTCGTCAATCGCTGGCGCGAGCGGTACGCGGAATTCACCCGCTACATCGACCATGCCGAGCACCGCGTCAGTTACGTCACCACCGAGGTGGGCACCGGTTCCGTACCCGCAGAGGCCCACGAGGTCGTCCTGGTCCCGGCCACCGACGACTTGGAGCGGGTGCGCACCGAGGTCCGCGCCCTCGCCGCCCGGCACGGTGCGCCCGCGGCGATCGTCGCCCTCAAGGAGGACGACCTGCTGGTCGGCGCCGCACTGCGCGAGGAGTGGGACGTCCCCGGCCCCCGCCAGCCGTCGCAGATCGTCTTCCGCGACAAGTACGTGATGTGCCGCGCCGTCGCCGACGCGGGACTGGACGTCCCCGCCTTCGCCGCGGCCACCGACACCTCTGCCGTCCTCGCCTTCGCCGCGGACTCGGGCTGGCCGCTCATCGTCAAGCCCCGCACCGGCAGTTCCAGCGCCGGCGTGGTGAGGGTGGACGGCCCGGAGGAGGTCGGCGGGCTGGACCTGGACAGCGAGCCGATGCTCGTCCAGGCCTTCGTCCAGGCCCCGATCTCCCACGTGGACGGAGTCTTCGACGGCCGGCGGATGTCGGCCTGGCGGGCTTCGCGCTACCTCAACACCTGCCTGGGATTCCGCGGCGGCAACTTCCTCGGCTCCGTCGAGATCGACGATCCGGAGGTCAACGCGGCCGTCGAGCGGGCGGCGAACGCCTACCTCGGCGCGCTCTCCCCCGGCCGGGCCACCGTCTTCCACCTCGAACTCTTCATCGACCGGGACGCGGACGGCCGCCCCGTCTGCCGGTTCCTGGAGTGCGGCGCCCGCGTCGGCGGAGCCGAGATCCCCTTCCTGTGGCGGGAGGTGCACGGCTACGACCTGATGCACGCCGCCTGGCAGCTCCAGCTGGACCGCCCCCTGCCGCCGGTGCCGCCGGGCGCCGCCGCGCCGCACGCCGCCGGCGAGGTGGCCGCCTGGATGCTCGTGCCCGCCCCGGCCGAACGCCCTTGCCGGATCACCGAGTCCACCTCCATGACCGGCCGCGCCGCAGGCCCGTACGCCGAGGTCGTCCTGCGCCCCGGGGAGGTGCTGCCGGACGCGGACGCCTACTACGAGCACGTCGGCGGCCGCTTCCGGTTCCGCGCCGCCAACGGCGCCGCCGCCGAGGCCGCCGTCACCGCCACCGCCGAGGACTTCCGGGTGCGCGCCGAGCCGCTCGCCCTGTCCACCACGAACGCCTGACAGGAGCACCGTGTCCGTGTCCAAGGACTACTCGGTTCCCGTACTCGACGGAGACGGGGACAACGACTACACGCGCTACATGCGCACCGACACGCTGTTGTCGCTCCAGCGCCGCCCGGAGGACATGATCCACCGGGACGAGATGCTCTTCCAGGTCGTCCACCAGTCCACCGAACTCTGGCTCAAGCTGGCCTGCTACGAGGTCGAGGAGGCGGCCCGGCAGATCGACGCGGGGCGTCTGGACACCGCGGCCCGTCTGCTCGGCCGCGCCTCGCTCGGCGCCCGGATGACCGCCGACCAGCTGGAGATGATGCGGCACCTGGCCCCCTGGGACTTCCAGATCATCCGCACCGTCCTCGGCCACGGCTCGGGGTTCGAATCCCCGGGCTGGAAGCTGGCCCGCCAGGTCAGCCAGGACATCGACAAGTCCTTCTCGCGGCTCGTCGAGGCCCGCGGCACCGACCTCGTGGAGGTCTACCGCACCGGCCACGACACTGCCGAGTACCGGCTGGCCGAGGCGATGATCGACTGGGACGAGCGGATCTCGCTGTGGCGCACCCAGCACTACAAGATGGCCACCCGCGTCATCGGCCACTCCGTGGTCGGCACCAAGGGTGCCCCGGTGGAATTCCTGGCCAAGCTGATCGGCCACAAGTTCTTCCCCTACCTGTGGGAACTGCGCACCGAGCTGACCCTGTCCGGCCCGATGGGCGATGCCGAACCGGCACCCGAGTTCGCCGACGAGGCCGCCGAGGCCGACGAGGCCGCCGAAGCCGCCGAAGCCGGCGCGACGCAGGTCTGCCCGGTGGGCCGGGCATGAGTCCCGGCCCACAGGCCCCCGCACCCGTCACGGCCGCCGCTTTCCGCCGCGGGTTCCCGATGCTGGAGCGGACGGTCCACCTGGCCAGCTGCAGCCTGGGCGCCCGTTCCGACGCGGTCGACGCGGCACTGGAGCGGATGCAGGAGGCCATCGCGGCCCACGGCGCGCCCTGGGCCCGGTTCGAGCAGGAGATCGAAGGCGCCCGCCTGCGCTTCGCGACCCTGATCGGCGCCGCCCCGGAGCAGATCGCGATCCTGCCCAACGCCTCGGTCGGCGCCTACCAGGTGGTCTCGACGCTCGCCCTGGACACCCGGACCGACATCGTCGCGACCGTCGAGGAGTTCCCGTCCGTCGCGCACGTCTGGCTCGCCCAGCGTCCGCGCGGCGCCCGGGTGGTCTTCACGGGCGACCGGGGCACGGGGCGGATCCGGCCGTCCGACTACACGGCGGTCCTGGGCCCGGCCACCGCGCTCGTGTCGGTCCCGATGTCCACCTACCAGTACGCCGAACGGCCGCCGGTCGCCGAGATCGTCGAGGCCGGCCGCGAGGCCGGGGCGCTGACCTTCGTCGATGCCTACCAGGCCGTCGGCGCGATGCCGGTGGACGTCGCCCGGATCGGCTGCGACTACCTGGTCGCGGGGACCATGAAGTACCTCGCCGGACTGCCCGGACTGGCCTTCCTCTACGCCCGCTCCGGCCTGGCGGGTGATCGGGATCCGCAGCTGACGGGCTGGTTCGGCCGCGTCGAGCCGATGGCCTTCGACCCGCTGAACCTCGACTTCCCGGCCGTCGCCCGGCGGTTCGAGACCGGCACCCCCGCGGTGCCCGCCGTGTACGCGGCCAACGCCGCGCTCGATCTGTTCCTCGGGGTCGACCCGGCCGACGTGCGGCGTCACGTCGCAGCCCTGATCGACCGTACGGCGCGCACGCTCGGCGCCCAGGGCGAGCGCGTGCGGCGGGCCGAGACCCCCGAACTCCAGGGGGCGCACCTCGGCCTGTACGACGCCGACCCGCCCGCCCTCGCCGGCTGGCTGGCCGGCCGGGGCATCGCGGTCAGCCCGCGCGGCCCCGTCGTACGCCTGTCCTTCCACTACTACAACTCCACCGACGACGTGGAGGCCCTGTGCCAGGCCATGCGCGAGTTCCGCGCGCTGACCGGTCCGGCCGTCCTTCCCGTCCCACTCCCGAAGGTGAGCCCGCAAGCGTGAATGAGCTGACCGACTGGCTGGCCGATCCCGTGCCCAGCCGGTTCCCCTACTCCGCGGTGACCTGCGAGTTCCACCGCGTCGGCAAGCACTTCGTCCCGGACCGGACCCTGAAGTCCCTGGCCCTGGCCAGGGAGCGGCTCGCCGCGCAGGAACCCTCCGGCGCCGACGGGGCCGAGCGGCTCCTCCTGGACCGGTTCCTGGACACCGCGCTCGACAAGTGGGACGGCCGCTACGACTACCCCACCTACACCTCGCTGAGCGTGCTCGGCCTGCCGACCGCGGACGACGGCGAGGCCGCCGCCCCGGCCGCGCGGACCACCCGGGACCGGCTCACCGTCCAGCTCCTCGCCGACCTGCTCCGGTTCGAGCTGTCCGCGGCACAGGGCCGTACCGACTGGCTGCCGCACATGCGGCCGGACGCCCGGCTGGTCGAGAAGCGCCACCGCCTCGCCATACGGGTGGCCAGGCCCGCGCTGGCCCGGCTCGGCCACGCAGACCCGCTCACCGCGACCGAACCGGCCGACCAGGCCGCGCAGTTGTGGGAGTTCGTCGAGGGCGAGCTGCTGGACCCCCGCGAACGCGACGTGCTGAGGCTCAGCATGCTGCCCGTGTACACGTCCCACGACGAGCACATGTTCATCCGGGTGCTCCAGACCTTCGAGACCACCTTCGCGCTGCTGGCCCTGAGCATCCGTACGGCCATCGGCTGCCTGGAAGAGGCGCGCACGCAGGACGCGGCCGGGCACCTGAAGGCCGCCGAGACCGTACTGTCCGAATCGGCTCCGCTGTTCTCGCTGCTCGCCACGATGCAGGTCGAATCCTTCCGGACCTTCCGGGAGTTCACCGACGGCGCCAGCGCCATCCAGTCCCGCAACTACAAGCTGGTCGAGTCCCTCTGCCGGGTCCCCGACCAGGACCGGCTGGACTCCCCGGCCTACCGCTCCACCCCCGAGGTGCGCATGCGCATCCTGGCCGGCCAGCCCACGCTCGACGAGGCCTGCTCCGCCGCCCTCGCCGACGACCGGTTCGGCGCACAGGACCGCGAGCTGCTGACCACCGCGATGCTCGGCTTCGCCGGCGCGCTGCGCCGCTGGCGCCAGACGCACTACCGGATCGCCGTCCGGATGCTCGGCACCCGCTCCGGGACCGGCTCCACGGAGGGCACCCCGTACCTCAGCTCCGTACGCAAGATCCCCGTCTTCCGCAGCGTCGTGGAGGCGCCCGGGGCCACCGATACCACCGACCACGCGAACGAAGGCGAAGCAGCAGCATGAACAGCGACCTGATCCCCGTAGGCATCGTCGGGGCCGGGCCCGTGGGCATGGCCCTGGCCGCGCGCCTCGCCTCCTTCGGCATCCCCAGCGTCCTCTTCGAGCGCGACCCCGAGCTGCGCAAGCAGGGCTCCAAGGCCTGCCTCATCCAGGGCGACGTGCTGGAGGTGCTGGACAAGTTCGGCTGCGCCGAGACCATCGGCGCCGAAGGCGTCACCTGGACCACCGCCCGCACCTACGTGCGCGGCAAGGAGATCCGCGCGGCCGAGTACACGCGCCGGATCGGCTACGGCCCGTTCGTGAACATCTCCCAGTTCCGCATCGAGCAGCTGCTGCTGGAGAAGGTCGAGGCCGGGGCCCTCACCGAGGTCCGCTGGAGCCACGAGATCACCGGTGTCGAGCAGGACGGCGAGGCGGTCACCGTCACCGCCGACACCCTGGACGGCCCGCGCTCGTACCGCTGCCGCTACGTCGTCGCCTGCGACGGCGTGCGCAGCCCGATGCGGGCGCTCACGGGGGTCGAGTGGACCGGCTACAGCCACCAGGACCGCTTCCTCATCACCGACCTCAAGGTGAAGCTGCCGCTCGCCAAGGAGCGCCACTTCCACTACGACCCGCCCTTCAACCCGGGCCGCCAGCTGGTCATGCACCCGCAGCCGAACGACATCTGGCGCATCGACTGGCAGCTCGCCCCCGACACCGACATCGAGGCCGAGCGGGCCGACGGCCGCTTCGACGCCCGCGTCCGCGCGGTCATCGGCGACGTCGACTACGAGATCGACTGGCTGTCCACCTACCGCTTCCACCAGCGCGTGGTCGAGAAGTTCCGTCTCGGCCGGATCTTCTTCGCCGGAGACTCCGCCCACTCCCTGCCGCCCTACGGCTCCCGGGGCATGAACAGCGGCATCCAGGACGCGGACAACCTCGCCTGGAAGCTGGCCCTGGTCATGCAGGGCAAGGCCGAGGACGCCCTCCTCGACACCTACCACGACGAGCGCCACGCCGCCGCAAAGGAGAACCTGGCCGTCACCGAGGCCACCATCAAGTTCATGGTGCCCCCGAACCTGGCGCGCCGGATCGCCCGCAAGGTGCTGCTGACCCTCTCCCGGCCCTTCCAGGGAGCCCGCGACAAGGTCAACAGCGGCAGGATGGCCGAGCCGTACACCTACACCGCATCCGCGATCACGGAGTCCGCCGAACGGCATCCGCTGCTGGGCGCCTTCGCCCCCGACGCGCGGATCACGGCCCCGGGCGCCGTCCGCGTCCGCGAGCTGTACGGCGCCGGCTTCACCGGTCTGTACTTCGCCCCGGACCGTGCCGCCGCCCGCGCCTTCGCCGAGCGCGCGCTCGCCGACACCCGGGGCCTGGCCGCCCGTCTGATCGTCGTGCTGCGCGAGGGCGAGCTGGCCGTACCGGCCGCCGGCCCCGCGTCGGACATGCCCGACGGAGTCACCGTCCTGCGCGACCGCGACGGCGTGCTGCGCGAGGCCTACCGGGCCGCCGAGGGCACGTGCCTGGTCGTCAGGCCCGACGGGCACCTCGCCGCCCTGGCCGACGCGGAGCGGCCCGAGCTCTTCGGCGCGACGCTCGCCCGCTGCGCCGTCGCCACCGCGCCGGCTTCCGCCCCGGCTGCCGCCCCGGACCGCGCCGGGCGCGTTCCCGCCGCCGCCTGACCCCGGTCGCCCGCCCCCTTCCCGATGCCCCTTCCCGCTTGGAGTACGAAGTGACCACACCCCCACCCCCCACCCACGCCTGGCTGGGCGGCACCATCGTCGACTGGGACAAGTGCACGGTCCACGCCCGTTCGCAGGGCGCGTTCTGGGGCGCCAACGTCTTCGAGGGCCTGCGCGCCTACCGCCGTCCCGGCCAGGACGGGCTCGCCGTCTTCCGGATCGACGAGCACCTGGCCCGGCTGCGCCGCTCGATGAAGAGCCTGCGCATGGAGATCCCGTTCAGCGACGAGGAGTTGCGCCAGGGAGTGCTCGACGTCCTTGAGGCCAACGCCTTCGAGGAGGACGTGCACATCTGCGTCGTCGCGTACTTCAACATGGGCCCGAACGCCGACCCGCTCAGCCACACCGATGACGCGGGCGTCCACATCACCTCCACCCGCGCCCCGCGCGGCCGGGGCTTCGACGGCGGCCTCGCCGCCACCATCTCCTCCTGGCGCCGCATCAGCGACGACTCGATGCCGCCCCGCATCAAGGCGGGCGCCAACTACCACAACAGCCGCCTCGCCCACCACGAGGCGATCCGCAACGGCTACGACACGACCCTGCTGCTCAACCAGCGCGGCAGCGTCTCCGAGGCCCCCGGTTCCTGCGTGGTCATGCTCCGCGAGGGCAAGCTCGTCACCCCGCCCGGCACCAGCGGGGTCCTCGAAGGCATCACCGTCGCCACGATCGGCGAGATCGCCGAGCGCGAGCTCGGCATCCCCATGGAGCGCCGCGAGATCGACCGTACCGAGCTCTACACCGCGGACGAGATCTTCGTCGCCGGGACGCTCGCCGAGATCGCCCCGATCACCAGCCTGGACCGGATCGCGGTCGGCGACGGCGCTCCCGGCGTGACCGTCCGCAAGCTCCAGGAGATCTACGACTCGGTCGTGCGCGACGGACACCCGGACTACCGGCACTGGTCCACGATCGCCCACACCACCGGGGGGAACTGACATGACGGACACCGCCGACACCACCACCCGGGCGGCGGCCGCCGCCGGCGCGCCGGCCGCGGGTGCCCTCGCCCCACTGCTGACCGCCCTGCTCGACGGTTCCGTCCAAGTCGTCGACCTGACCTCGCCGCTCTCCGAGCAGACCCCCCTCATCCAGCTGCCGCCCGAGCGCGGCCAGCCCTGGCCCTTCGAGCGCGAGGTCATCAGCCACTACGACGAGGCGGGCCCGACCGTCTACTGGAACAACATCCGTCTCTCCGAGCACACCGGAACCCATTTCGACGCCCCGATCCACTGGCTCACCGGCAAGGACCTCGACGACGTCTCCCAGGTCCCCGCCCAGCGCCTGGTCGGCCCCGCCTCCGTACTGGACTTCTCCGCCGAGGCCGCCGCCGACCCCGACTTCCTCCTCCGGCGCCACCACGTCGAGGCCTGGCAGGAAGAGCACGGCCCGCTCGCCGCCGGCGGCTGGCTGCTCTACCGCACCGGCTGGGAGTCCCGCCAGGACTCCCAGGAGAACTTCCTCAACGGCAAGCACACCCCGGGCATCGCCCCCGAGTGCGCCAGGTGGCTGGCCGAGGAGACCGGGATCATCGGCATCGGCGTCGAGACCGTGGGCACCGACGCGGGCCAGGCCGGCGAGTTCGACGACCAGCCCTACCCCTGCCACTGGTACTTCCACGGCGCCGGCAAGTACGGCGTCACCCAGCTGCGCAACCTCCACCGGCTGCCCCCGCAGGGCGCCGTACTCATCGCCGCGCCGCTGCCGATCGTCGGGGGCTCCGGCAGCCCGGCGCGGGTGCTCGCCCTGGTATCCGGCTGACCCCACGGAAGGTGGTCCATCCCGTGTTCCGCACGTCCGACGGCCCGGCCGCGCTGCGCCGCAGGTCGGTCAACCGCATCCTCGTCCTGCACGGCCTGTCGTCGTTCTGCTACGGCATGGTCTTCCCGTTCATCGGCATCCACCTGGCGTCCCGGCCCGGCATCGGCACCGGCGGGGTCGCCGTCTACTACGGCGTCAGCGGCCTCGCCAACCTCGCCGTCTCGCTCCTGCTCGCCTCGGCGGCCGTGCGCCTGCCCCGGCACGCCCTCGGGATCACCGGCCTGCTGCTGTGGGCCGGCTGCTTCCTGCTGCTGACCGGGGGCGACACCCTGACCGCCGCCGCTGCCGCGGCCGTGCTGGGCGGCGCCGGGCAGGGCTGCTTCATGGCCGCGATCATCCCGATCGTCAACTCCCTGGTCCCGCCCGAGGAGCGCCGCCAGGTCTTCGCCCGCCGCTACCAGATCCTCAACGCCACCCTCGCGGGCGGCTCCCTGGTGGCCGGCCTCTTCCTGACCGTCTTCTCCCGGGAGGCCATCGACTGGCTGCTCGTGGCCAACGCCGTCGGCTACCTGCCCGTCGCCTTCGCCCTCGGCCTGGCCCGCAAAGTGCCCGAGGTGGCCGAGGTGCCCGAGGTGCCCGAGGTCCTGGAAGCGCCCGAGGCCCCGGAAGCGCCCGAGGCAGGCGCGATCGGCGGAGCGCCGACGGGGGGTGCCGCCCCCGCGCCGCTGGGCATCGGCCTCCTCGTCCGGGCCTCGCTCGGCGCGGCGCTCTTCCAGTTCGGCGCCTACGCGGTCGGCTTCAGCCAGTTCGAGGCCACCGCCCCCCTGGTCGCCGACCGGCTCATGGACACCGGCATCGGCTGGATCTCCGTGATGCTCACCCTCAACGTCGTCAGCATCGTGGCCTTCCAGCGCCGCATCACCAGAGTGCTGGAGAAGCGCCCCGAGCGACACGGACTGCGCATCGCCGTCGCCCTGTGGGCGGCGGGCCTGGTGGTCGCCGGGGTCACCGCCTTCGGCCCGGACCCGGTCCGGCTCGCCGGACTGCTGGCGTACGCGGTCCTCTTCGGCCTCGGCGAGTGCGCGTACTCCTGTTCCTTCCACCCCTGGCTGATCTCCAAGGTGCCCGACCGGGAGCTCACCCGCGCCAGTGCCCTGTGCAACTCGATGATGGGCGTCGGCATGTTCTTCGGCCCCTCCCTGGGCGTCCTGCTGATCGGCGCGCGGCACGCCGCCTGGGTGTGGCTGCCGCTCGCCGCGCTCTGCGGCCTCGTGGCCCTCACCACCCTGCGCCGCAGGGCCCGTACCGCTGCCGTCGTTCCCGTGTCCGAACCCGTACCGGTCGCCTGACCCCGCTCGAAACGACAACGGAGAGCCCCATGTCCGACGAGATCGCCACCCTCGACCAGCAGATCATCCGCCTCGTGGGCCGCCGTGCGGCCGCCGCCCGGCAACAGACGCGCGCCCGGATGGACTCGGGCGGCTCGCGCACCTCCCTCGCGGAGGAGAACGTCGTCATCGACCGCTACCGGGAGGAGCTCGGCCGCCCGGGCGTCAACCTGGCCCTGCTGCTGCTCGGGCTCCCCGACCGGATGCCCGCCCGGTGACCCTCCTGCGCACCGCCCCGAACAGCTCGGCCCTGCGCTGTTTCGTGTACGCGCGTACGCCCGGCACCGCGGGCACCGCGGGCACCGCGGTCACCCCGGGCACGCAGTGGCTGCTGGGGGTGCTCCCCGGAGAACCTCCGAGGCTGCCGCACGCGGTGTTACCGTACGGCGCCGATCCCGCCGACGCCGCCGCGGAGGCCGTCCGCCGGCTGACCGGGCGCACGCCCCGGCCGGTCATGCCGCCGGTACCGCCGCTGGAGGCGGCCGGGCCGGGGACGGCCTGGTGGCTGCGGGCGCCGCACGGGGGCCCGTACGAGACCGAGTACGAGTACGTGATGACCCTGCCCGGCGCCCCGCCGGCCGGGCTGGTGTGGCTGGACCCGGAGCTCGCCCGGCTCCGGGCTCCGCACGACGAGGACGTGCGGCTCGCGGGGGCGCTCGGCGCCGTCATGGACGCGCTGCTCGCCGGACGGATCACCCCGGACGTGATCCGCGCGATGACGCTCGGCCACAGCCGCCGGGCGGTGGGCCGTCCTAGGGCCGTTCCTCTGTGGTGACGCCCTCGGCGGCCGGCCCCCCGGCGGTGAGGGCGCCCGCGGCGCCGCCCGCCTCCTCCAGACCCACCAGGTAGCCGGTCTGGAAACGGCTCTTCGTGTCGAGGGTGCGCATGATCTCGGCGACGTGCCGCTGCACGGTGCGCATGGACATGCCCAGGCGCCGGGAGATGGCCTTGTCGTCCAGCCCCTCGGTCAGCAGCCGGACGATCGACTGGCGGAGATCGTCGGAGACCTGCTTGGCCCATTCGCGGTCGAAGCCCACGGGGAAGGGGTCGGCGGCCCGCCACGCCGTCTCGAACGAGGACACCATGAAGGCCACGAGGTTGGGTTCGTACACGACGAGCGCGTGCGCGGAATTGCCCTCGACGCTGATCACCGCCGCCTTGCGGTCGTAGACCAGCATGCGGTCCGGGCCGTCCGCCAGGGTTCGCACCTCCGCACCGCGCTCCATCATCCACTCGGCGAACTCCACCGTGTGCTGGCTGTAGCGGGCCGGGTGCTGGTAGATCGAGCGGCTGCTCACCCCTCGGCCGAGCAGCCGGCCCATGCTGCCGCGCGCCTTGAGCAGTGCCTCCGGATCACGGGCGCCGCCCGGCTGGACGTGCAGCGCCTCGGTCCGGCAGCTGTCCGTCAGCTCGTCGATCATGCGCCGTACGTCGTCCAGGTCGGTCAGCAGCTCGACGTCCTTGCGCTGCTGGCGCTGGCGGCCGTTCTGGTAGCAGGGGCCGAGCGCGGCGAAGGCCGTGCGGATCCGCTCCACGTCCTCGGTCTGGCGGCGGATCTCGCGCTCCAGGGGCCACAGCAGCTGGCCCGCCGCGAACTGGGGTGAGACGACGGTGAGCCGGTCCGGCTGATCGGCGTCGCGGCGCAGCAGCCGCAGCTCTTCGAGCCGTTCGATGGCGGCGCTCAATTCCGGCCGTGCGAGGCCCAGCGCGGCGCAGGCTTCCTCCCTCGTGAAGGAGGGGATGCCGGCCGCGTATTCGTAGAGCGCCAGGCCGGCGGGCGTCAGCTCCACGGTCTGGGCGCCCTGCTCGGCATGGTCCATATCGATTTCCACCCTTCGTGTTTGCGACAGGCGTGAATACCGCAGGTCAGGGGGTCTCCCTAGGCAAAGTCAAACACGGCAGGCTGACAGCGTCGGAGGGCAGGCCGGGGCCCCGCGACGCAGGAAGCGAGCGCTGGACGACCTACAGCGCCGCCCGTTATGCCCCTATCGCGTTCGCGTCACGCATCAGGAAAAGGACCACAATGCACTCGTTCACCGTACGAATCACCCTGATCGTCTCTGGCCTCGCAGCGGCAGTGGCGCTCATTATCGGCCACTCCGCTGTGGGTGACACCACCTCGGAACGGGTGGTCGCAGACAACGGCTGGTCGGCCCCCGTCCCGCGGGTGACGCTCGACAACGGCTGGTCCTAGGGGGTGCCGGCTCGGGCGCGCCCGGCCCGCTGGCGGGGGATCAGGCCCGGGAGGGGGTCTGGGGGGTGGTGTCGTCGTCTTCCGGGAGTTTGAGGACGTGCTCCAGGAAGAGGGCGGCGGCGATGACGGCCGCGCCCGCCAGGACCGCGAAGCCGGCGTACCAGGTCTGGTCGCGCCGGGCCGGGACGTCCAGGGAGTCCATCAGCAGGAAGACGCCCACACCGCCGTACATCCCCGCCACGAGGGCCGCGACGAGCGCGCTGGCCTGGGCGAAGACGGCAGCGCGGGCCGCCATCAGCGGCTCCACGCCCTTGGCGCCCGGCCTGCGCTCGCGCTGCGCCTTGAGGCGGGCGCGCAGCGAGAGGGCCGTGGCCAGCAGGACGACCGCGATGGCGCCCAGCACGATGGGCGCGGCGAGCGGGACGCCCGGCAGGGTCCCGTACGCGTTCCACAGCCGGGCGCCCGCCCAGGACAGCACCCCGGCGACGGCGAAGATCCCCGCCAGGACCGCCGGCCTCAGTTGCTTCACGTGCCCGTTCCCCGCTTTCCGCGCCGCGGACTCGTCGTCGCCCCGGCTCCAGCCACAGGTTAACGACTACTCGGGCAGGCGGAGTTCCAGGTCCGGGCGCGGCGTGACGCCCGCCAGGCCGATTCCGGCCAGCAGCGCCGCGACGGGGCCGCGGCCCGGGATCTGCGCCTCGGGGTCGATGTCGTTCCACGGGGCCAGGACGAAGGCCCGCTGGTGCGCCCGCGGGTGCGGGAGGGTGAGGACCGGGTCGTCCGAGACCACGTCGGCGTACGACACGATGTCGACGTCGATCGTGCGCGGCCCCCAGCGCTCCTCGCGGACGCGGTCGAAGGCCTCCTCGATGGCGTGGCCGCGCTCCAGCAGGGAGGACGGCGGCAGCGTCGTCTTCAGCGCGACGACCGCGTTGAGGTACGAGGGCTGCGAGCCGGGCTCGACGCCCCACGGCTCGGTCTCGTAGACGGGGGAGACGGCCTTGACCCGCAGGCCGGGGGTGTCGCCGAGGGCGTCGACGGCGCCCTGGAGGGTCTCCAGGCGGTTGCCGAGGTTCGCACCGAGCGCGATGACGGCCCACTTGGGGTTGGAGAGGGTGGTGTCCGCCGCGTCGACCGTCTCTACGACGGATGCGGGCACCGGCTGGACGGTGGGGTCGCTCGGGGCGTTCAGTCCGTTGTTCACACGCGGCTCCGGGTGATCGTGATGGTCACGTCGTCGAAGGGGACGGTGATGGGGGCGTCCGGTTTGTGGACGACGACCTCCACCTGTGCCACCGCTTCGTGCTTGAGGCACTGCTGGGCGATCCGCTCGGCGAGGGTCTCGATCAGGTCGACGGGCTCTCCCTGGACCACATCGACGACCTCTTCGGCGACGACCCCGTAGTGCACGGTCTTCGCCAGGTCGTCGTCGGCCGCCGCGGGGCGGGTGTCGATGTGCAGCACGAGGTCGACGATGAAGGTCTGGCCCTCCTCGCGTTCCCGGGGGAAGACGCCGTGGTGCCCGCGAGCCTTGAGGCCGCGCAGCGCGACACGATCCACGCGAATCACTCCTGCTTTCGTAGGTGCTTCCGGTCCGGGACTCCCCGGATCCATGGGCCTGCGCCGAGTGCGGTCGGCGTCGTCCGTCTTCGAATTTACCTGCGAAAGACCCCGGCCCCCGCCGGTGGGGTCAGGCGGGGTCCTCTTCCTCGTCCTCGGCGGAGTCCGTCAGCACGGGAGAACCGTGGTGGGACCAGAGCCGCCAGCCCTCCGATGTGCGTCGGAACACATTCGTGGCGACGACCAGCTGGCCGACGAGCGGTCCGAGTTCCCCGCCGTCCTCGGCGGGCCCGCCGCTGAGGATGTTCTCCGTACACGTCACCAGTGCGGTGTCACCTATGACGGCGACCTTCGTATCGGTGAGGAAGAACTGGATGTAGTCGGTGTGGGACATGATCAGCGCGTACGAGCGCAGCACCTCCCCGCGGCCGGAGAGCACGGGCCAGCCCGGGTGCACGCAGGAGATCTCGTCCTCCAGCCAGAGCGCCGACAGTGCGTCGAAGTCCCCCCGCTCCATGGCCTCGTAGAAGGCCGTGTTGACCTCGTCGACCGCTTCGATGTCGGTTCTGCTCACCGTGCTCCTTCCGGTTCGATGGTCACGGTCACAGCGCTCCTTCCACGGCCCGGGCCACCCGAACCGCGTCGGCGGTCGCCCGTACTTCGTGGACCCTTACCGCCCACGCGCCCTGGTGGGCCGCGATGGCGGAGACCGCGGCGGTGGCGGCGTCGCGCTCGCGGGCGGGGGGCGGGGCGGTGTCGGCGGCGCCGGCCAGGATCCGGCCGAGGAAACGCTTCCGCGAGGCGGCGACCAGGAGCGGGAAGCCGAGGGCGCGCAGCTCGGGCAGGTGCGCGACCAGGGCCAGGTCGTGCTCGGCCATCTTCGCGAAGCCGAGGCCGGGGTCGACGAGGAGCCGCTCGGGGGCGATACCGCCGGCCACGACGGCGTCGATGCGGGTCCGGAGCTCGGCGGTGACCTCGGCGACGACGTCCTCGTACACGGCCAGCTTGTTCATGCCGTCGCTGAAGCCGCGCCAGTGCATCACCACGAAGGGCACCTCGGCGGCTGCGACGGCCGGGATCATGCCGGGGTCGGCGAGGCCGCCGCTGACGTCGTTGACCAGCGTGGCGCCGGCGGCCACGGCCCGGGCGGCGACGGAGGCGCGCATGGTGTCGACGGAGACGGTGATCCCCTCGGAGGCCAGGCCGCGCACCACGGGGACGACGCGGCGCAGCTCCTCCTCCTCGTCGACGCGGGTGGCGCCGGGGCGGGTGGACTCACCGCCGACGTCGACGAGGTCCGCGCCCCGGGCGACGAGGTCGAGGCCGCGCTTGACGGCGGCGGTGGTGTCGAACCAGCGCCCCCCGTCGGAGAAGGAGTCGGGGGTGACGTTGACGACGCCCATGACCCCGCAGCGGTCCCATTCCGGCAGGCCTGCGACCCGGCCCCTGCCGGCGGCCCCGCGCTTGATGTTCATGGCTCCAGGGTAGGGCCGGTGTCCTGGCCGGGCCGTATGCGGGGACCGGGGCCCCGGCGGCGCACCGCCCGGGCCGCGAAGCGGCGGAGCCCGGCCCGCCGACGGTGCGGCGGACCGGGCTCCGGGGTCCGGGGATCGGGGGATCCGGGTCAGGCGACCTGGACCTCGCGCTCCTGCTTGGCCTGGGCCGGCACCGGCGCCGTCAGGTGCGTGTGGGCGCAGGTGCGGACCGGCTTGGGACGGCGGCGGCTCGCGAAGAGCCGCGGCAGGGCCAGCGTGACGAAGCCCTCGGCCTGCATCACGGCGAAGCCGATGCGGGGCAGGTCGCGGCTGTTGCGGTAGACCATGAAGCGCGGCTCCCAGCGGGGGCGGAACTTCTCGTTGAACTTGTACAGCGACTCGATCTGGAACCAGCGGGACAGGAAGACCAGCAGGCTGCGCCACATGCGCAGGACCGGGCCGGCGCCGATCTTCTCGCCGCGGGCCAGGGCCGCGCGGAACATCGCGAAGTTCAGGGAGACCTTCTCGATGCCCAGGCCGGGAGCCTGCTGCAGGGAGGCGACGATCAGCAGCTCGTTCATGCCCGGGTCGGCGGCGCGGTCGCGGCGCATCATCTCCAGCGACATGCCGTCCTTGCCCCACGGCACGAAGTGCTGGATGGCCTTGAGGTCGCCGAACGGGCTGGTGTCGCCCTCCTCGACCCGGTGCGCGGTGGCGATGAAGCAGTCGCCGTCGCCCTCGTCGCCGACACGGCCCAGGGCCATGGAGAAGCCGCGCTCGGTGTCGGTGCCGCGCCAGGCGACGGCCGCGCCGCGGACCTGCTCCAGCTCCTCCTCGGTCAGCTCGCTGACGCGGCGGACCTTGGTGGTGTAGCCGTTGCGCTCGATGCGCTTCACCATCTGGCGGACGTTGCGCATGGGGCGGCCGGTGAGCGAGAAGTCTTTGACGTCGACGATCGCCTCGTCGCCCAGCTCCAGGGCGTCCAGCCCGGTCTCGCGGGTCCAGACCTCGCCGCCGGTCTCGCTGCAGCCCACGACGGCCGGGGTCCAGGAGTGGGCCTTGGCCTCCTCCATGAACCGCTCGATGGCGCCGGGCCAGGCCTCGACGTCGCCGATCGGGTCGCCGGAGGCGAGCATCACGCCGGAGACGACGCGGTAGGTGACGGCCGCCTTGCCGCTGGGGGAGAAGACGACGGCCTTGTCGCGGCGGAGCGCGAAGTGGCCCAGCGAGTCGCGGCCGCCGTGCCGGGCGAGCAGCTCGCGCAGCTTGGTCTCGTCGTCGGCGGTGAGCCGGGCGGCCGGGTGCTCGGGGCGGAAGGCCAGGTAGATGGTGGTGAGCGCGGTCAGCATGCCGAGGGCGCCGAGCGAGTAGCCGACGGTCCACGAGACGCGGCCGGAGTAGTCGACCGGCCCCTCCATGCCGAAGAGCCCGTACACGACGTGGCTGATCTGCTCGTAAATACCCGGATGGCCGACGACGCGGCCGGGGTGGGAGTTGACGATGACCAGACCGAGGCCGATGGAGCCGGCGCTCATCAGCACGAAGTTGGCCAGCGCCTTCCAGCGGCTGCGCGGGTCGGGCAGGGCCTTGAATTCACCCTGGTGGCGCACGATGAGCCCCAGGAGCACCGCCGCGATGACCACGCTGATGACGGAGTGCCGGTACATGAACTGCGCCGCTGCCCCGGCCGGGAGCAGGGCGACGGCCGCCCGCCAGGCGCGGCGCTTGCGGCGCTTGAGGCCGTGGGCGAGCAGAAGGAGCAGGACGCCCGCGCTGATGGCGAGGGCGGCTGCGAACGGGCCCAGCGAACCGGGCAGCACCTCGGTGACCGCGTGGATGCGGCTGTGCCGGAACCGCGGGAACACTCCCGCCGCGATGTCCAGAAGGCCGACGATCATGACGGCCGTACCTACCAGCCCGGGCACCGACTCCGGTCGTGGGCCGCGGAAGATTCGGCGGACCTGCTTCGGAACCTGTCCCGACTTATCGCCATCTATCCTGCTAGACATCGCTTCCCGTTGCTCCGCGAGAGATCATGTGGCCGAAGGCCGCGACAGCCTCCGGAGTGTGGTGCGTCCACTAGGACGACATCGGGGTCGAGCGGGTTCACTCTTCCGCCGAGAAAAACTAGTCCTGCCATCAGAAAGTCGACTGACTGCTCATGGGTCTCACCAGTAATACGGTTCTGGCGCTGGCCATCATCGCCGGTGTGCTGCTGTTCGCAGCCACGGTGTGGTTCTGGCCCCGGCTCTCGGGCCGCACCTGGCGTGCGCTGCTCGGCCGGGTCGGGCTCCTGCTCGCGACCCAGCTGGCGCTGTTCTCGGCCGTGGGCCTGGCGGCGAACAAGTCCTTCTCCTTCTACGGCTCGTGGGCGGACCTGTTCGGCCAGCAGACATCTGTCGGCAAGGTCGTGGACCACTCCATGAGCAGCAAGGACATCAAGGTCGTCGACAAGCAGAAGCTCGACGTGCCGGGCGGGGCCCAGCCCCAGGTCGGCGGACAGATCCTGAAGGTTGCCATAACCGGGCAGAAGTCGAAAATAACGAGCCCGGGCTACGTGTGGCTGCCGCCGGAGTACTTCCAGCCGCAGCACAAGGAGCAGAACTTTCCGGCCTCCATCGTGCTGACGGGCTACCCGGGCACCGCCGAGAACCTGATCAAAGGGCTGAACTACCCGATGACGGCCTTCAAGCAGGCCAAGGCGGGCAAGATGAAGCCGATGATCCTGGTGATGCTGCGCCCGACCATCGCGCCGCCGCGCGACACCGAGTGCGTGGACATACCCGGCGGACCGCAGACCGAGACCTTCTTCGCCGAGGACCTGCCGCAGGCCATCCAGGCGACCTTCCGGGTCGGCAAGAAGCCGCAGAACATGGGCTTCATCGGGAACTCCACGGGCGGCTACTGCGCCCTGAAGATCGCAGCGCACTACCCGCAGACCTTCGGCGCCGCCGCGGGTCTGTCCGCGTACTACGACGCGGCGAACGACGCCACCACCGGCAACCTGTTCCAGGGCGACGACAAGCTGAAGAAGCGCGCGGACGTCCTGCACAGCATCGAGCACAAGAAGCCGACCGGTACGTCCTTCCTGGTCACCAGCAGCGAGACGGGCGAGCCCAACCTCGACGACACCAAGAAGTTCATCAAGCTGGTCAAGGGCCCGGACCGGGTCTCCTCGATCATCCTCGACAGCGGCGGCCACAACTTCAACACCTGGCGCCGCGAGATCCCGTCGATGCTGGTGTGGATGAGCAACCGCATCCAGGCCTGACCCCCGGCCCGCCCCGGGCCCGGGGCCGTGCCCCGCGGCGCTACGCCTCCTGCAGCTGGGCCCGGCGCAGTGCCCGGTGGACCCCCTCCGGGGTCAGTACGCCGACCAGCTCGCCGGAGTCCGGGTCCGTGACCCCGATCCGGCCGGAGTCCTCCTGAAGCAGCAGCGCGAGCGCCTCGCGCAGACTCGCCCCCAGTGCCACCGCGGCAGTGGGGGCTTTCCCGTCCTCGGCCGCCCGCGCCAGGTCGGCCCGCTCCACCGGGGTGACCGCGAGGTGCTTCAGGCCCCGGTCCGCGCCGACGAAGGAGGCCACGTACTCGGTGGCGGGCGCGGCCAGCACCGCGGCCGGGCGGGCGAACTGCTCGATGGTGCCCGTGCCGTAGACGGCGATGCGGTCGCCGAGCCGGATCGCCTCCTCCAGGTCGTGCGTGACCAGCAGGATCGTCTTGCGCACCGTCCGCTGGAGCGCCAGGAACTCGTTCTGGAGGCGCTCGCGGACCACCGGGTCCACCGCCCCGAACGGCTCGTCCATCAGCAGCACCGGCGGATCGGCCGCCAGGGCGCGCGCGACGCCGACGCGCTGGCGCTGACCGCCGGACAGCTGCTCCGGGTACCGGCCCCCGTACACGGCCGGATCCAGCCCCACCAGTTCGAGGAGCTCGGCGGCCCGGGCGCGGGCCTTGGCCTTGGGGGTGCCGATCAGCTGCGGGACGGTCGCCGTGTTCTCCAGCACCGTCTTGTGCGGGAACAGCCCGACCTGCTGGATGACGTAACCGATGTGCCGGCGCAGTTCGACCGGGTCGGCGCTCGCGATGTCCTCGCCGCCGAGCAGGATCCGGCCGGAGGTCGGCTCGATGAGCCGGTTGACCATCTTCATCGTGGTCGTCTTGCCGCAGCCGGACGGTCCCACGAGCGTGACCAGCTCACCCTCCGCCACCTCGAAGGACAGGTCCTCGACGGCCGTGGTCCCGTCGGGGTAGCGCTTGGTCACATGCTCGAATCGGATCACCTGCCCATCCTCCCCCACACGCTGCGGGTTGTTTGTGACGGGAGTATTACCCCGGTGCGAAGGTTTCCGGCCATTGTCCGCCCCGGGGGTTATGGTCGCTTGTGAACGGGCCCGTTCGGACGGGTGTACGCAACGGCGGCAGGGGGTGAGGGCATGGCCGGGCAGAACTGCCTGGTGGCGAACGACTGGATCTGCTGGGACTACGTCACGTCCCGCTCCCAGGAGCTCACCGACGCCACGGTCCAACATGTCTGGATCACGGGTGTGTCGGTGCTTATCGGCCTCGTGGTCTCCCTGCCGCTGGCCCTGCTGGCCCGCCGGGGCCGGCGCTGGGCCGCGCCCGTGCTGGGCCTGACCACCCTGCTCTACACGGTCCCCTCGCTCGCCATGTTCTCCCTGCTGCTGCCGCTGTTCGGGCTGTCGGCCTCGCTCGTGGTGACCGGGCTGGTGCTGTATTCGCTGACCATCCTGGTCCGCAACGCGATGGCCGGCCTGGAAGCGGTCCCCGAGGAGGTGCGGGAGGCGGCGCGCGGGATGGGCTACGGTCCGGGGCGGCTGCTGTGGCAGGTCGAACTGCCGCTGGCGCTGCCCGCGCTGCTCGCCGGGGTCCGGATCGCCACGGTGTCCACGGTGGCGCTGACCACCGTCGGCTCCATCGTCGGCAAGGGCGGCCTGGGCAACCTCATCGCCCCGGCGGTCAACAGCTCCTTCAAGGCCCAGGTGCTCACGGCCTCCGTGCTGTGCGTGCTGCTCGCCCTGGTGGCGGACCTGCTGCTGCTGGGCGTACAGCGGATGCTCACGCCGTGGACGCGGGCGACGCGCGCGCCGCGGGCCGCCCGGCGCGCGAAGCCGGTCCCCGCCGAGCCCGCTCCGCCCGCAGCGACGACTCCGACGAAGGGGGCCTGAGGCGATGGGCGTGCTGGGACAGGCCTGGGACTGGCTGGCGGACGGGGCCAACTGGGCCGGGGAGAACGGGGTGTGGCACCGGCTCGGCGAGCACGTCTACGTCAGCGGGATCTCCCTCGCCATCGCCTGCGCGCTGGCCCTGCCGATCGGCCTGTGGCTCGGCCACATCGGCAAGGGCGGGGCGCTCGCGATCAACATCTCCAACATCGGGCGGGCCGTCCCCGTCTTCGCGGTGCTGGCCCTGTTCATGGTCTCGCCGCTGCGCAGCGCGGGCTATCTGCCCACCATCGCCGCGCTCGTGCTCTTCGCCGTACCGCCGCTGCTGACCAACGCCTACGTGGGCATGCGCGAGGTGGACCGCTCGGTGGTGGAGGCCGCCCGGGGCATGGGCATGTCCGGCGGGCAGCTGTTCTGGCGGGTGGAACTGCCGCTCGCGCGCGAACTGGTGATGACCGGGCTGCGCTCGGGCGCCGTCCAGGTGATCGCGACGGCGACGATCGCGGCGATGGTCGGGCAGGGCGGGCTCGGCCGGATCATCACCGCCGGCTTCAACACGTACAACACCCCGCAGGTCTTCGCGGGGGCGCTGCTGGTGGCGGCGCTGGCCCTGCTGGTCGAGGGCGCCCTGGTGGCGGCGGACCGGCTCTTCCCGCGCCCGGCGGCGCGCTGACCCGTGCGCCCGCCGCCCGTCCGTCCCCGCGGGCCCTTCCTCGTCCGTTGGTCGTTCCCACTCCCTTGGAGGAGCACAAGATGAGCAAGTCCACGCGCGTCCTCGGCGCCGTACTGGGGGCGGCGGCCCTGACCGCCTCCCTCGCCGCGTGCGGCGGCGACAGCCTGGAGAAGAGCAAGGACACGGGGTCGGGAGCCTCCGCTCCCTCCGACTCCGGTTCAGGTTCCGCCAAGGGCAAGATCGTCATCGGGGCGGCCGGGTTCACGGAGTCCAACGTGCTGGCGGAGCTGTACGCGCAGGTGCTGAAGGACGCGGGCTACAGCACGTCGATCACCACGGTGAACAACCGGGAGCTGTACGAGCCCGCGCTGGAGAAGGGCGAGATCGACGTCGTCCCGGAGTACGCGGCCACCCTCGCGGAGTTCCTCAACGCCAAGGTGAACGGTCCGAAGGCGCCGGAGGAGAAGCCGGTCGCCTCCAGCGACGTGGCGGCGACGGTCGCGGGGCTGGAGAAGCTGGCGGCGCCGCTCGGCCTGAAGGCCCTGCCGGCGGGCCCGGCGGTCGACCAGAACGCGTTCGCGGTGTCGAAGGAATTCGCCCAGAAGAACAACCTGAAGACGCTTTCCGATCTCGGCAAGTCGGGGCTGAAGGTGAAGATCGCGGCGGGTGACGAATGCGCCGTACGGCCCTTCTGCGCGCCGGGGTTGAAGAAGACGTACGGAATCGATGTTTCCGGTATCGACCCGAAGGGCGTCGGCACCCCGCAGGCCAAGCAGGCGGTCAAGGACGGCGTGGACCAGCTGGCGCTCACCACGACCACCGACGCCACGCTCGACACCTTCGGCCTGGTCCTGCTGGAGGACGACAAGAAGCTCCAGAACGCCGACAACGTCCTGCCGGTGGTCAACGCCAAGGACGCCGGATCCCCGGAGATCGCGGCCGCCCTCGACAAGCTGACCAAGGTCCTCACGACCGCCGACCTCGCCGAGCTGAACAAGCAGGTGGACGCAGAGCGCGAGAAGCCGGCGGACGCCGCGAAGGCCTATCTGAAGGCGAAGGGCCTCACGAAGTAGGAGCAGTTGCGGGTTTGGTGGAGAAATGACGGGTAACTGCCCGGCCACAGATTGCCGGGCAGTTACCCCACTCGACCCCCACGCCCTGTAAATTTCAGGCCATGCCCCGTGGACGCCACCGCAATCCCGAACCCCTGCACCGGCTGCTCACGCCGACGACCGTGGCCGGAGTCTCCGTCGCCAGCGCGGCCGCGGCCTGGCTGCTCGCGGAACCTCTGCCCCTGCGCCTGCTCGTGGCCCTCGCGGGCGCGGCGGGCGTGTCCGGCGCCGTCCTCATGCGCGCCTGGGACCGCGCGGCCGGTCGCCGCGTGGCCGAACTCGCCCGCGAGCGGGTCAAGGACGAGTGGAAGACCGAGGAGCGGATAGCCGAGCTGGAGTCCGACCTCGAAGAGGCCCGGGCGCTGCGCGCCAAGCTGGACGCGAAGCTGCGGGCCAAGCGGGTCGAACTCGCGGGGCTGCGCGGTGAGCACGCCGCGCTGCTGCGCCGGTACGCCACCGCCGAGACCGAGCGGGCCAGCGCCCTGGAGGGCCGCCGGCTGCTCGCCATCGAGGCCTCGGCGGCCCCGGCCTCCCCGGCGGCGCCGAAGGAGCTCCCGGCGGTGACCGAGGAGCGCACGTCGAGCGGGGCGCCCACCAGCGTGGGATACGCCCGGGCCAACGCCGCCATGGCCGCCCTGGTCCGCAAGGCGGAGGCGCAGGAGAAGGCGAAGGCGAAGGCACCGGGCGGGAGCGGGCCCGAGCCGTCCCGGCCGAGGACGCCGCAGGCCAAGGCGGCCGCCGAGCCGATGGCCCTGGAGGCCGGGCACGCCCGCCCGGGCGCCGTACCGGCACGCCGGCCGGCCGCCGCGGTGGCCCCGTACTCGGCCGCGCGCCGCTCGGCGTCCCGCGTCGAGGGCGGCTTCGACTTCTTCGGCACCAAGACCGCGGCCCAGGCCCGCGCGGTGATCGAATCGGTCCAGAACGAGGACCTGGCCGACGTGGTCGGAGCGGAGGCCCTCGCGGTCCACAAGGCGGAATCCGCCCGGACGGAGCCGGCCGCGGCAGAGCGGCCGGTCAAGGAGCAGGGCTTCAAGCAGCCCACCCCCGAACAGCGCGCGGTGGGCCAGGTCATCGACCTGACGGCCCACGACGAGACGGAGCCGATCGACGTCGTCCGCCTGCGCACCGCCATCTCGTAGGCGGACGCGCGCCGGCCCTCAGAACAGCGGGAGTTGGCCCGGCAGCGGCGGCAGGGCGAAGCCGTCCAGGGTGGGGGCCGAGGCGCCGAGCACCACGCGGGCCCGCGATCCCGGGCAGGAGATCAGGTCCGCCCGGGTGCGGCCGGCGGGAGGGTCGTGGCGGGCGATCCGGCCGGCGGTCACGGCGCAGTCGCGCCCGCATGCGGGGCAGGCCCGTCGGGGGGAGAGGGACATGTCCCAAGTCTGCACCCCCGTACCGACATCAGCGCCGGGCGGCCTGCCATGACTCGTGGGCCGCGCAGACCCGCTCCCACAGCGCCGTCCGGTCCGCCGGGGACAGGTCGTCGAGCTCCCGGCCGAAGACGCCGCCCACCACCGCCCAGAACTCCCCCGGCGTGTCCAGGATCCGCTCGGTCGTGCCCTTCCCCGGCTCGGTCCGGCTCAGCACCCGGCCCCGCAGCGCGTCGATGCCGTGGGCGTCGCGCCGCAGCAGCGCGAGGGTCCGTACGAAGCCCGAGTCCTGCGAGGTCGACAGCCGTACGTGCGTGGCCTCGAAGTCGTCCGGCGCCGCCGCCGGCGCCGAGAGCATGTTGACCACCGGGAAGGGCCCCGCCTCGTAGACGTACCGCCAGCCGTGCAGTTCCCCGCCCAGCGGGTGCAGTTCGTACGTGAACTCCCCCTGCCGGTGCGTTCCGGCGCGCAGCGGCAGCGGCTCGTACGGGCCGTCGCCGAGCCCGGTGTCGACGAAGAACTCCTCGCCGCCGGCCCGGACCGTCAGCGCGAGGTGGTCGCCGTTGACGTCCCGGCGCTCGCGCTCGTCCCGGCCGATGACGCCCGCCAGGTGCCGGGTCACGTCGAAGCCGAGGCCTTCCAGGAGCACCGCGAAGGCGCCGTTGAGGTGGAAGCAGTACCCGCCGCGCCCGGCCGCGATGCGGCGCACGGACAGCTCGGGGTCGATGCCGGGCGGCCGGCCGAGCTGGATGCCGAGGTTCTCGTACGGTATGCGCTCGACGTGGGCGCGCTGGAGCGCGAACAGCGCCTCCGCGGTGGGCCGGGGCGGACGTGCGAAACCGAGCCGCCGCAGGTAGCCGTCGAACAGGCCAGGGGTCATGCCCGCACCCTAAACAGGAAACGCCCGCTCAGGCACGGGGGTTCCCGGGTCTTATCACTTGTCGATGTCTCCCACGACGAAGAAGAGCGAGCCCAGGATCGCCACCATGTCCGCGACCAGCTGTCCCGGCAGCAGCACCGACAGCGCCTGGATGTTGTTGTACGAGGCGGAGCGCAGCTTCAGCCGGTACGGGGTCTTCTCGCCCTTGGAGACGAGGTAGTAGCCGTTGATGCCGAGGGGGTTCTCGGTCCAGGCGTAGGTGGCCCCCTCGGGCGCCTTCAGCACCTTCGGCAGGCGCTGGTTGATCGGCCCGGGCGGCAGCTCGGCCATCCGGTCCAGGCAGGCCACGGCCAGGTCGAGCGCGTTGTGCGTCTGGTCCAGGAGGCATTCGAAGCGGGCCAGGCAGTCGCCCTCGGTGCGGGTGACCACCTTCAGGACGTCCTGGAGCTCCCCGTACGCCAGGTACGGCTCGTCGCGGCGCAGGTCGAAGTCGACGCCGGAGGCGCGGGCGATCGGTCCGGAGACCCCGTACGCGTGCACCGCCTCGGCGGAGAGCACGCCCACCCCGCGCGTGCGGCCGCGGAAGATCTCGTTGCCGTGGACCAGCTTGTCGTACACGTCCATGCGGGTGCGGACGTCGGCGATCGCGGCCCGCGCCCGGCCGAGCCAGCCCGCGGGGAGGTCCTCCTTGAGGCCGCCGACCCGGTTGAACATGTAGTGCATGCGGCCGCCGGAGATCTCCTCCATGACGGCCTGGAGCTCCTCGCGCTCGCGGAACGCGTGGAAGATCGGAGTGATCCCGCCCAGTTCGAGGGGGTAGGAGCCGAGGAACATCAGGTGGTTGAGCACCCGGTTCAGCTCGGCGAGCAGCGTCCGCATCCACACGGCCCGCTCGGGGACCTCCATGCCGAGCATCCGCTCGACGGCCATGACCACGCCGAGCTCGTTGGAGAACGCGGACAGCCAGTCGTGGCGGTTCGCGAGCATCACGATCTGCCGGTAGTCGCGCGCCTCGAAGAGCTTCTCGGCGCCGCGGTGCATGTAGCCGACGACGGGCTCGGCGCTGACGATCCGCTCGCCGTCCAGGACGAGGCGCAGGCGCAGCACGCCGTGCGTGGAAGGGTGCTGGGGTCCGATGTTGAGCACCATGTCGGTGCTCTCCGCCGCTCCGCCGATACCGACCGTGGTCTCCGTCATGGCGGCATTGTCGCAGCCGCAGGGGGCGGCGCGTCGGCCAGGCCGGATGAGGGAGCGGCACCATGCGCCGCGAGCCCGGTCTGGCCGGGGCGCCACCCCCCTACGCTGAAGGCATGGAAACGGGGACGACGGGTGAGACCGGCGAGTGCGCATGGGTGGGGCTGCCGGGTGGGCTGCTCAGGCTGCGGCGGCTGCTGCTGGTGATGTGGACCGTGCCGCTCGCCGCGGGGACCGCCCTGCTGCTCGGGTTGACGGCCGGTCCGGCGTGGGCGGCCGCGGGGGCGTTCTGGCTGGTCGCCCTGGGCTGGGGCTGGGTGCTGCTCGGCCGTAACTGGCGGTCCTGGCGGTACGCCGAGCGCGCCGACGACCTGCTGATCAGCCGGGGCGTGCTGTGGCGGGCCCAGACCGTGGTCCCGTACGGGCGCATGCAGCTGGTCGAGGTGACCTCGGGGCCGCTGGAGCGGCGCTTCGGGCTGGCCTCCGTACAGCTGCACACGGCGGCCGCGGCCACCGACGCCAAGATCCCGGGACTTGCCCCGGAAGAGGCGCAGCGGCTCCGGGACCGGCTGACGGAGCTCGGCGAGGCAAGGTCGGCGGGCCTGTGACCGCCGAACCGGCCGCCGCGGCCGAACCCGCCGTCCCCGCTGTCCCCGCCGTCGAGCGCCGGCTGCACCTGCTCACGCCGCTGCGCCGGGCATGGGTGCCGATCGGCGCGACCGTCGGCGTCGCCGCCCAGCAGGCCGACCAGATACAGCGGTGGGCGAGCGGGCTCTCCGCGACCCTGCGCGGTCTCGCGCTGCTCGGACTCGTCGTGGTCTTCGGCGTGTACGGGTTCCTGAGCTGGTGGTTCACCCACTACTCCGTCACCGACACCGAGCTGCGCATCCGTAGCGGGCTGCTCTTCCGGCGCACCGCCCACATCCGGCTCGACCGTATCCAGGCCATCGACGTGACCCGGCCGCTGCTGGCCCGGGTCGCCGGGGTGGCCAAGCTGCGGCTCGACGTGATCGGCGCCGAGGACAAGGACGAGCTCGCCTTCCTCGAAGAACGCGAGGCCGTGGCGCTCCGCGCCGAGCTGCTGGCCCGCGCGGCCGGGTTCGCGCCCGCCGAGGCCGTCGCGCTCGGCGAGGCCCCGCAGCAGGAGCTGCTGAAGGTACGGCCCGCCGATCTCGTGGTGTCGCTGCTGCTCACGCTCTCGGTGTGGGCGGCGCTGGCCGCCGGGCTGATCGCCCCCGTCGCCGTGTGGTGGTTCAGCGGCAACCCCTGGGCGACGATCGCGACCGTGCTGCCCATGCTGGGCGGCGTCTGGTCCGGTACGGCCGGCCGTTTCCTGACCGAGTTCGACTGGCGGGTCGCCGAGTCCCCCGACGGGCTGCGCCTCGACCACGGGCTGCTGGACCGGGCGCACGAGACCGTGCCCCCGGGCCGCGTGCAGACCGTACGGATCGTGGAGCCGCTGCTGTGGCGGCGCCGGGACTGGGTGCGCGTGGAGCTGGCGGTGGCCGGATCGAAGAACGGGGTCCTGGTACCGGTGGCCTCGCGGGCCGCCGCCCAGGCGGTGGTCGCCCGCGTGCTGCCGGGCGTGGACCTGGCCGCCCTCGACTTCGGCCGTTCCCCGAAGACCGGATCGCGGTGGGTGGTACCGGTGTGGTGGCGGGGCTACGCCCTGGCCGTCTCCGCGGACGTGTTCGCCGCCCGCAAGGGGCTGCTGTGCCGCCGTACGGAGATCGTCCCGCACGCCAAGGTGCAGAGCGTCCGGCTCACCCAGGGCCCGTGGGAGCGGGTGCAGGGCCTCGCCGACGTCCATGTGGACACCGGCGCCAACGGCACGGTCACGGCCAGGCTGCGCCCGGCGGCCGAGGCCGCCGGGCTGCTGGACGCCCAGGCGGCCCGCTCCCGGACCTCCCGCGCGGATGCCCGCCCGGACCGCTGGATGACCTGACGGGAGAGCGGGTGGAGGTCAGGCGCCGCCGGCGCGGACCAGGCCCGTTTCGTACGCGAGGACGACCACCTGGACGCGGTCGCGCAGGTTCAGCTTGGTCAGGATGCGGCCCACGTGCGTTTTGACCGTGGCTTCGGAGAGGACCAGGCGGGCGGCGATCTCCCCGTTCGACATGCCCTGGGCCACCAGCAGCATGACCTCGCGCTCGCGCTCCGTCAGCCGCTCGATCTCCTTGTTCTGCGGCTCCTGGGTGGCCGTGGGCAGCATCGGCGCGAAGCGGTCCAGCAGGCGCCGGGTCGTGGACGGGGCCACCACCGCGTCACCGCTGTGCACGGAGCGGATCGCGGCCAGCAGCTCGGCCGGCGGCACGTCCTTCAGCATGAACCCGCTCGCGCCCGCCTTCAGCCCCGAGAAGGCGTACTCGTCCAGGTCGAAGGTGGTCAGGATGATCACGTCGGGGTGCTCGTCGCGCTCGCAGATCCGGCGCGTGGCCTCGACCCCGTCGAGCTTCGGCATCCGGACGTCCATCAGCACCACGTCCACCTTCGTGGACCGCAGCACCTCCAGCGCCTCCAGGCCGTCGCCGGCCTCGGCGACGACCTCCATGTCCGGCTGGGCCGCGAGCACCATGCGGAAGCCCGTGCGCAGCAGCACCTGGTCGTCTACCAGCATCACTCGGATGGACATCAGTTACCTCGACCTCGTCATTTCTTCTTGAGCGGGAGAAGTGCGCTGATCCGGAAGCCTCCGCCCGGGCGCGGGCCCGCGTCCAGGGTGCCGCCGACCATGCCGATCCGTTCGCGCATGCCGATCAGTCCGTGCCCGGCGCCGTCGGCGCCGCCGTCCTCGTACAGCTCGTGGGCCGCGCCCCGGCCGTCGTCCTCGACCAGCAGGCCGAGCCCGTCGTCGAAGTAGACCAGCCGGACGCTCGCCTTGGCGTCCGGGCCGCCGTGCTTGCGGGTGTTCGTCAGCGCCTCCTGCACGATCCGGTACGCGGTGAGCTCGACGCCCGTGGGCAGCCGGCGCGGGGCGCCCTCGACCTCGAAGTCCACCGTGAGCCCGGCCGCCCGGACCTGCTCGACGAGGACCTCGATCTGCTCCACGTCGGGCTGGGGCACGTAGTCCTCGGACTCCTGCGGCTCCCCGGTGCGCAGTACGCCGAGCAGCCGGCGCATCTCGGCCAGGGCCTGGCGGCCGGTGCCGGAGATGGTCTGGAGGGCCTCCTTGGCCTGTTCCGGGGCCACGTCCATGACGTAGGCGGCGCCGTCGGCCTGGACCACCATCACCGAGACGTTGTGCGCGACGACGTCGTGCAGCTCGCGGGCGATCCGGGCGCGCTCGGCGGCGACGGCCACCTTGGCCTGGGCCTCGCGCTCCTTCTCCAGGCGCTGGTTCCGCTCGACGAGCTGGGCGTAGTAGGCCCGGCGGGTGCGCAGGGAGTCGCCGAGCACCCAGGCGAGGGCGAACGGGACGATCGCGAAGAGCGCGCCCAGGACCTCGTCGGGGCTGTCGAGCCCGGCCACGCGGAAGCGCAGCACGTACAGCGGGGCGGCGGACAGGCCGATGGCGAGGGCCGTACGGGACAGCCAGCGGGGGATCTCGGCCGAGGCGGCCACCGTGTACAGGATGATCAGCATCGCCAGGTCGGACGTGATCAACTCGGTGTGGGTGGCCAGCTTGTAGACGCCGGTGCCGACGGCCAGCCAGAACATCGGCTGCGTCCACTTGCGGCGCAGGGCCACGACGACGCCCATCGCGAGCACCGTGGGGACGGCGATCAGACGGGCGGCGGTGCTGGGGAGATCGTCATTGGCGACTTGCAGCATCCCGATCCCGACCAGGAGGACAGCCCAGAAGCTGTCGACGCCCGTCGGGTGTCTGCGGAGGAAGTCGTAGAGGCGCTGCACGTAACCCAGAGTAGGCAAAGGAGATAGGTGCTGGAGTCAACCACAGGTGCGATCCGTGCGACGGGGGCGTACTCCCCAAGGTGGAGGGCGAGCTTAACCTTTCGGGGATGAGCACTGAGGGAGAAGCGGCGGCCGCGGATCCGGTTCCGCATGCGGCTCCGGTCGGATGGCGGACGGCGATGGAGACCGCGCTGTACGGACCGGACGGGTTCTACGTCCGCCCGGGCGGACCGGGCCCGGCCGGACACTTCCGCACGTCCGTGCACGCCTCGCCGCTGTACGCCGGGGCCGTGGCCCGCCTGCTGCTGTGGGTGGACGCGGAACTGGGGCATCCGGCGGAGCTGGACCTGGTCGACGTCGGGGCCGGGCGCGGGGAGCTGCTGACCGGGGTGCTGGACGCACTGCCCGCGCAGGTCGCGGGCAGGGTGCGGGCGTGGGCCGTGGAGCGGGCGGAGCGGCCGGCCGGGGCGGATGCGCGGATCCGGTGGGTGCCGCGCCCGCCGGAGGGTGCGCGGGGGCTGCTGTTCGCGAACGAGTGGCTGGACAACGTACCCCTGGAGATCGCGGAGGACGGTCGCTACGTGCTGGTCGCCCCGGACGGTACGGAGAGCCCCGGCCCCGTGGTGGACGGCGCCGACCGGGCGTGGCTGGAGCGGTGGTGGCCGGGGCCCGGCCGGGCGGAGATCGGGCGGGCGCGGGACGAGGCGTGGGCCGGCGCCGTGCGCTCGCTCTCGCACGGCCTGGCCGTGGCGGTGGACTACGCCCACACCCGCGGGGCCCGGCCCCCGTACGGCACCCTGACGGGCTTCCGGGGCGGCCGGGAGGTGGCGCCGGTACCGGACGGGAGCTGCGACGTGACGGCTCACGTGGCACTGGACGCGTGCGCGGGGGAGGGGGCGGTGCTGGTTGCGCAGCGCGAGGCGCTGGCCCTGCTCGGGGTCTCGGGGGCCCGCCCCCCGCTGGCGATGGCGTCTTCGGACCCCGCGGGGTACGTCCGCGCCCTGGCCCGCGCCGGGGAAGCGGCGGAACTCACCGCCCGCGGCGGCCTCGGCGACTTCGGCTGGCTGGTCCAGCCGGTCGGCGTGCGTCCCTGGCCGGCCTGACCGGCTCCGCCGCGCGGGGCTCTGCCCCGCCCCGCGCGGCGGAGCCGCCGGCTACTGCGCGGTGCCGTGGTCGTGCCCCGGGCGCAGGCCGCCTCCCGTGGCGCCGCCCGTGGTCGGCTTCGAGACGACCGGCCTCGTCAGCGGGGCCAGGTCGAAGGCGTAGTGGCCGACCGCGTTCGCGATGACGTCGACGTTGATGTCGAGCGCCTTCTGGTTGATGTTGCCGATGTCGTCGCCCTTGCCGTGGTAGTTCACGTCGTACGCGACCCCGGCCTGGCCCCCGAACTTCGCCGCCTGCGCCGCCGTCTTGATGCCCTCGGCGCCCGTGTCCGTACCGCCCGACGGGATGCCGGCCTCGATGAACGGTCCGTAGTCCGAGCGGCCCGTGAAGTCGGACCCCTCGTGCGGGATCTTCTGCGCGTCGAGGAAGTCGGTGATGCCCTTCTCCAGCTGCGCCGAGCCCTCCGGCCCCGGGCCCGAGCCGACCTTGTCCGAGTCGTCGCCGTCGTAGACGAAGTACGCCGCGTTCGGCGAGGCGATCATGTCGAAGTTCAGGTAGAGCCGGATCTGCTTCTTCTGCGCGTCCGTCAGCCCGCCGACGTACGCCTCGGAGCCCAGCAGGCCGAACTCCTCCGCCGACCACCACGCGAACTTGACCTTGTTCTTGATCTTCGTCTGGCTGCTCGCGAGACGCTGCGCGACCTGGAGGATTCCGGCCGAGCCCGACCCGTTGTCGTTGATGCCCGGACCGGCCGCGACCGAGTCGAGGTGCGCGCCGAGGAAGACGGTGTTGTTCTCGTCGCCGCCCCGCGTCTCCGCGATCACGTTGTACGTCTTGCGGTTCTCCCGGAACTCGCGGATGTCGAGGGTGACCTCGACCGGCCCGGCCGTCGCCTCGGCGGCCAGCCGCTCGCCCTCGGCCTGCGAGAGGCCGCCGGTCGGCACCTTGCCTGCGTTCGCGTCGCCCAGGGTGCCGTTGAGGGCGCCCGCGGTGTTGTTGTAGATGACCGCGCCGACCGCCCCGGCCGCCGCCGCGTTGGCCTGCTTGACCGCGAAGGTGCAGCCGCCGCGCTTGATCAGCGCGATCTTCCCGGTGAAGGCGCCCGCGGCGAAGTCGCCGGGCTCGCAGCCGTTCGTACCGTCCGCGTCGACCGGCGCGACGGCGATCTGCGCGGTCACCCCGTCCTCGGGGCCGCTCGCCGTGTACGTCATCAGCTTGATCGGGACGTCGCGCTCGCGCCCCGCGCCGTTGACCTTCAGCGTCTCGGCGATCGTCTCGACGTACACGAAGTCGAACTCGTTCTTCGAGACCTTGTAGCCGGCCGCCCGCATCACCGCCTCGACGTACTGCGCGGACTGCAGGTGGCCCTTGGAACCGGCCACGCGCGTGCCCTTGTTGTAGTCCGCGATCGCCTGGAAGACCTTCAGATGGTTGTTGGCGCCCTTTCCGGTCGAGTCCTTGACCAGTTTCCGGGCCAGCGCATCGCCCCGCGCGGCGTCGCTCTGCGGGCTGCCGGCGGCACCGGCCGGTCCCGCGAGCATCAGCGGGGAGACGAGGGCCGCGGCGGCCAGGGCGGCGGTTGCTGCGGCTATACGGCGTGAGGGCATGAAGGTCCTTCCACGACAAGTACGAGCAGACAGACGGACAGACAGACGGACGGACGTGACGGTCGGACGAGACGGACGTGACGGACGGTCTGGCGCCGGTGGTGCGCGGTGGACGCACGGTATAGACCGGGTGGCCGATCTCGCCAGAGGTTTCGCTGATTCCGGGTGAGGGTCTCCGCATACCGGTGAAAGCCGCCGCCGGCTTTCGGACTTGCGTCAGCGCAGGATGCCCTCGATGAACTCCGAGCCGATCCGGGCGACGACCTTCAGATCCAACTGGTGCTGGACGTAACGCCCTTGGCGCCAGGTGTGCAGCAGGCCCGCCTTCTTCAGCGCCGACAGGTGCCGCGAGACCTCCGGCGCGGTGATCCCGTGCACGGTCGCCAGCTCGCTCGTCGTGTACGGGGCCCGCGCCAGGCTCCGGCACAGCATCATCCGCATCGGATGCGCCAGCGCCTCCATCCGCCGCTGGAGCAGCTCCACCGAGCCCGGCTCGGGCAGTTCGGGGGAGCGGATCGGATAGTGCACCACCGGCACCCAGCCGGGCGCGTGCAGCACCAGCAGGTGCGGCCAGCCGAAGCTCGTCGGCACGAAGACCAGGCCGGGGCCTATCCCGGGGTCCGTCGCGGTGGCCGAGCCGTGCACCATCTTGTCGACCGTGATGGTGGTCGCGGCCGCGTCGACGCTCAGCGCCGGCGACACCTCGCGCAGCGTCGCCGCGAGCCCCTTGCGGCGCAGCACCTCCGTCTTGTGCCGGGCGTCGGCGCTCTGCTGAGGCTCCATCCGCCGCCAGGTCTCCGCGAAGAACGCCTCGTCGCACTCCTCCAGGAGCCGCCGCAGCCACACCCGTACCGAGGCCGTGTCGTCCAGCAGTCGCAGCGAGAACTCCAGCTGGCGCGGGCCGCGCGCGGCCGCCGTCTCCAGTGCCTTGGTCCTGGCCCGCTGGTTCTTCAGCGGGGAGGGCCCGCCGCCCTCGTTGTACAGCGCCAGCCAGCAGTGCTCCAGGGCGGCCATCACGAACCGCTCGTCGTCCATGCGGTCCAGTACGTCGAGCTCCTCGGCCAGGGTCGCGGCCGGCAGGCCGTCGCCGCCGGGGATGCCCGCGAAGGCCATGAAGATGTCGGAGAACGAACTGCGCCACATGAACTCCCCCTCCAGCAGCCGGTCCGCCAGGCAGGGCTCCAGCGCGGCGGCCGTGGCGGTGGTCCAGGAGGCCAGGCCCGGGTGGTGGGCGGGCTGCGAGAGGGCGTGCAGCGTCATGCAGAGCTCGGAGAGCGGAGAGGGCGCGAAACGGATGCGCCCCGTGGGGAGCCCGGCGATGTCGATGGTGACGCTCATCGGGCCATTCTGACCTGTCCCGGGCCTGTGACCTGGACGGACACGGTTCGATTGACCAGGAGCGTCAATCGTCGTGCGGGCCGGCCCGAGCGGGTCCAGGGTGGAGGCATGACAGCGATCGAGCAGTACCTCATAGACACCTGGCGGGCATCCCAGCAGGGTGTGCCGATGCCCCCGCCGCCGGGCCGCGACGACGTCGCCGTCCTGCGCTCGGCCCGTACGTACGCCCAGTTCCAGGCCGTCGTGGACGGCAGGGAGGCCCGGCACCCCTGGCGGGCGGCCCTGCACCGGCTGACCCACCCCCACGCGGCCCGGCAGTGCGGGCCCTGAAGCGGGGCCGGTCGGCGGCGGTCAGCGGTCCCCGGGACGGAAGTCGATCTCGTACGCGATCTCCGAGCGCCGGTCCGCGATCACGATGTCGGCCGTCTCCACCGCCCGGCCGTCCACCGCGTAGTACGTCCGCTCGATCTCGGTGATCAGCTCGCCGACGCCGATGCCGAGCAGTCGTGCCTGCGCCTGGTCGGCGCGCGCCGGGCGGGGGACTTCCGTCGCCGAGGCGACCAGCACGCCGATCGAGCGCATCCGCTCGATGACCCCGGCCCCCTTGAACGGGCCCGCCTCCGGCAGCACGACCGGAGTGCCGTCCGTGACCGCCATCGGCTCCCAGGACTCGCAGACCTGCACCGGCCGGCCCTCGGCCAGGAACTCGTACGTGGTGTGCACGCACGGGTCGCCCGGCGCGACGGCGAGCCGCTCCGCGATCCGCTCCGGTGCCGGCGTACGGGCCGTGGAGTGCGCCTCCCACGTCAGGCCGCCCCCGCCCGGCCCCGCCCGGCGGCGGCGCCGCGAGCGGACGATCCGCAGCCGCTCGCGCGGGGCGCGCAGGTAGGTGCCGGAACCCGCCCGGCCCTCCAGGAGCCCCTCGATGACCAGCAGCTCCAGCGCGCGCTGCGTGACGCTCTGCCCGACCCCGTACTCCAGGGCGAAGCGCGAGCGTGACGGCAGCTTGGCGCCGGCGGGCCACTCCCCGGCCCGGATCCGGGCCCGCAGCGCGTCGGCCACCTTCACGTACGCCGTACCACGGGCCATGTGAGCCGTCCTGTGCCAGTCGACGAGTTGGCCTCAAGCTAATTCATCAGGTGGGACCCGGGACTTCGGAACGGCGGGGAGTGAGACGAGCACCACACGCACCCCGCGCCCGCCCGCCGCCGGCGGCGGCCGGCGGCGGGAGGGCGCAGGGGGACGGCCTCAGTCGAAGTTCGGCGCGTTGCGCTCGTAGACCAGGCGCAGCCCGATCAGCGTCAGCCACGGCTCGTGGTCGTCGATGACCGAGGACTCGCCGAGGACCATCGGCGCCAGCCCCCCGGTGGCGATCACCCGTACGGCGCCCGGGTCGCCGTGCGGTCCGGCCAGCTCCTTGGCCATCCGCGTGACGACCCCGTCGACCTGCCCGGCGAACCCGTAGACCACGCCCGACTGCATGGCCTCGACCGTGGACTTGCCGATCACGTTGCGCGGCCGCGCCAGCTCGATCTTGCGGAGCTGGGCTCCCCGTACGCCGAGGGCCTCCATCGAGATCTCGATGCCCGGGGAGATCACCCCGCCCACGTACTCGCCCTTCGCGGACACGGCGTCGAAGGTGGTCGCCGTACCGAAATCGACCACGATCGCCGGGCCGCCGTAGAGCTCGACGGCGGCGACCGCGTTGATGATGCGGTCCGCGCCGACCTCCTTGGGGTTGTCCATCAGGATCGGCACGCCCGTCTTGATGCCGGGCTCCACCAGCACCGCGGGGACGTCGCCGTAGTAGCGGCGGGTCACCTCGCGCAGCTCGTGCAGCACGGACGGGACGGTCGAGCAGATCGCGATGCCGTGGATGCCGTCGCCGAGCTCGCTGCCGAGCATCGGGTGCATGCCCATCAGGCCCTGCATCAGGACGGCCATCTCGTCGGCCGTGCGGCGCGGGTCGGTGGAGATGCGCCAGTGCTCGACGATCTCGTCGCCGTCGAACAGGCCGAGGACGGTGTGGGTGTTGCCGACGTCGATGGTCAGCAGCATTACCGCTCCTCGCGCAGGTCCAGGCCGATGTCCAGGATCGGGGAGGAGTGCGTGAGCCCGCCGACCGCCAGGTAGTCCACGCCCGTCTCCGCGTACGCGCGGGCGTTGGCCAGCGTGAGCCGGCCCGAGGACTCCAGCACCGCGCGGCCGGCGACCAGGGCCACGGCCTCCTCGGTCTCGATCGGCGTGAAGTTGTCCAGCAGGATCAGGTCCGCGCCCGCGTCCAGCGCCTCGCGGACCTGGTGCAGGGTGTCCACCTCGACCTCGATCGGCAGGTCGGGGAACTGCTCGCGCACGGCCTGGAAGGCCTCCGCGACACCGCCCGCCGCGATCACGTGGTTGTCCTTGACCAGCGCCGCGTCCGACAGGGACATGCGGTGGTTGACGCCGCCGCCGCAGCGCACCGCGTACTTCTCCAGGGAACGCAGGCCCGGCGTCGTCTTGCGGGTGTCGCGGACCTTCGCCTTGGTGCCCTCCAGCTCGTCGGCCCACCCCCGCGTCGCCGTGGCGATGCCCGACATCAGGCAGAGCAGGTTCAGCGCGCTGCGCTCGCCGGTGAGCAGGTCCCGGGTACGGGCCTTGACCGTCAGCAGCACCTGGCCGGGCTTGACCCGGTCGCCGTCCTCCACGTGCCGCTCGACCTCGAACTCGTCCTCGCAGACGACCGACAGGACGGCCTCGGCCACGCGCAGGCCGGCGACCGTGCCCGCCTCGCGCGCGGTGAAGTCGGCGTGCGCGACGGCCTCCTCGGGGACGGTGGCCACGGTGGTCACGTCGACCCCGCCGTCCAGGTCCTCGGAGATCGCCATGTGGGCGATGTCCTCGACCTCGATCGGGTCCAGGCCCGCGTCGGCGAGCAGCTGGGCGAGCGCCGGGTCCAGGCCGCTCTCCTCGCCGTCGCCGCACCCGCAGTCGTCGCCGCAGCCGCCGCCCGCGGACTGGTCGAGGAGCGGCAGCTCCGCGTGCTCGTGGTCGTGCTCGTGCTGTTCGGTGCTCACGATGACTGCTCCTGGCTCAGGGGGTGCTGTACGGACGGAAAGCCCGCGGAGTCGGTGGGGGTGACGACCAGGGCCCGCCTCTCGGTGGCGGACAGCCGGACGACGAGGTGGCGGCGCCAGGCGGCGTCGTCGCGGTCGGGGTGGTCCTCGCGCCAGTGGCAGCCGCGGGTCTCCTCGCGGCGCAGGGCCGCGGCGACCAGGACGCGGGCCACGCACAGCAGGTTCGTGGCCTCCCAGGTCTCGACGCCGGGCACGGCGGTCTTGCCGTCCGTCTCCAGCGCCGTGAGGGCCTTCGCGTACAGGTCCTCCAGGGCGGCGGCGGCCGTGCGCAGGGACTCGGCGGAGCGGAGCACGCCCGCGCCGTCCGTCATGATGCGCTGGACCTCGTACCGTGCCTCGGCGGGCTGGAGCGGGCCGGTCGCCGGGACCGGGATGCCGGGTCCGCTGCCGGCGGGCGCGCCGCCCGCGATGTCGGCGGCGATCCGCTCGGCGAAGACCAGCCCCTCCAGCAGGGAGTTGGAGGCGAGCCGGTTCGCGCCGTGCACGCCGGTGCAGGCCACCTCGCCGCACGCGTACAGGCCGGGGACGGTGGTGCGGCCGTGCAGGTCGGTCCGTACGCCGCCGGAGGCGTAGTGCGCGGCGGGCGCGACCGGGATCGGCTCGGTCACCGGGTCGATGCCGTGGGAGCGGCAGGCGGCCAGGATGGTCGGGAAGCGCTGCTCCCACATCCGCGCGCCGAAGTGCCGGGCGTCCAGGTACATGTGCTGCGCGCCCTGCTCCTGCATGCGGCGCATGATGCCCTTGGCGACGATGTCGCGCGGGGCCAGCTCGGCGAGCTCGTGCTGCCCCTGCATGAAGCGCACCCCGTCGGCGTCGACGAGGTACGCGCCCTCGCCGCGGACCGCCTCCGAGACCAGCGGCTGCTGGCCCTCGGCGTCCGGGCCGAGGAAGAGCACGGTGGGGTGGAACTGGACGAACTCCAGGTCGGAGACCTCGGCCCCGGCGCGCAGCGCGAGCGCGACCCCGTCGCCGGTGGACACCGACGGGTTGGTGGTGGCCGAGAAGACCTGGCCCATGCCGCCGGTCGCCAGGATCACGGCGGGCGCGTGGACCGCGCCGACGCCGTCGTGCTGGCCCTCGCCCATGACGTGCAGGGTGACCCCGGCCGTGCGGCCCTCGGCGTCCTGGAGCAGGTCCAGTACGAGCGCGTTCTCGACCGTACGGATGCCCGCCCGCTGGACGGCTTCGACCAGCGCGCGGGAGATCTCCGCGCCGGTGGCGTCGCCACCCGCGTGCGCGATCCGGCGGCGGTGGTGGCCGCCCTCGCGGGTCAGCTCTATCTCGCCGGTCTCTTCCGAGGTGTCGAAGACGGCGCCGGTGGCCATGAGCCGGCGCACGGCGTCCGGCCCCTCGGTCACCAGGAGCCGTACGGCGGCCTCGTCGCACAGCCCGGCGCCCGCGACCAGCGTGTCGTCCAGGTGCTGCTCGGGGGTGTCGCCCTCGCCGAGGGCCGCGGCGATCCCGCCCTGCGCCCAGCGCGTGGAGCCGTCGTCGAGGCGGGCCTTGGTGACCACGACCGTACGGCGGCCCGCGGCGGCGCAGCGCAGTGCGGCGGTCAGGCCGGCGACGCCGGAGCCGACGACCACGACGTCGGCGTCGAGGGCCCAGCCGGGGGCGTTGGCGTGCAGCCGTATGCCGGTACCGGCGGTGCCTGTGCCTGTGCCTGGGGTGCTCACGTGTGTGCTCCGAACTCCAATGGGATGTTGTCGATCAGCCGGGTCGTCCCCACCTTGGCGGCGACGGCCAGGACGGCCTGCCCGGTGAAGTCCGGGCGGACGTCGGTGAAGTCCTGCGGATCCACCAGCGCCAGGTAGTCCAGCAGCAGCGGCGGATCGTGCCGGCCCGCCTCCTCCAGGACGTGCCGGGCGGCGGCCCGTACGGCGTCCGGCAGCCCGGTGCCCGCGGCGGACACGGCGTGCGCGTCGGCGGCGCAGCGGATCTCGCCGAGCCGGGCCAGGGCGGTGGCCCGCTCGTCGCTGGCCGGGGAGGCCTCGGCGCGGGCGCGCAGCGCGGCCTGCGCGGCGAGCCGGTCCTGCCCGGCGAACAGGGCACGGGACAGGGCCAGGGCGGTGCGCCGCTCCTGGGGCGACAGGTACCGGTTGCGCGAGGACAGCGCGAGCCCGTCCTCCTCGCGGACGGTCGTCACGCCGACCACCTCGACCGGGAAGTTCAGGTCGGTCACCATCCGCCGGATCAGGGCCAGTTGCTGCGCGTCCTTCTGGCCGAAGAGGGCCAGGTCGGGGCGGGTGAGGTGGAGCAGCTTGGCGACGACGGTCAGCATGCCGTCGAAGTGGCCGGGCCGGGTGGCCCCTTCGAGGCGCTCGCCCATCGGGCCGGCGCTGACCCGCACCTGGGGGTCGCCGCCGGGGTAGACCTCGTCGACGGCCGGGGCGAACACGGCGTCGGCGCCGGCCGCGCGGGCGATCTCCAGGTCGGCGTCGAGGGTGCGGGGGTAGCGGTCGAGGTCCTCGTTCGCCCCGAACTGCAGGGGGTTCACGAAGACGGTGACCACGACCTGGCCCGCCTCCCCGGCCCGTTCGCGCGCCGAGCGGATGAGGGTGGCGTGGCCCTCGTGGAGGGCGCCCATGGTCATGACGACGGCGCGCGGGCCCCCGGCGGTGCGCGGGAGCTTGTGCAGCTCCTCGGCGGTGTCGATCAGCAGCAGGCCGGTCACTGGTCCCCACCCTCGGGATCGGCGAGCACGCCCAGGAGGTCCTCGGCGAGTTCGGGCTTGAGGAGGCCGTGGGCGAGGGCCCGGTCGGCGGTGGTGCGGGCCATCGCCAGGTACCCGGCGACCGAGGCGGGCGCGTGCTTGCGCAGCTCCGCGACGTGTGCGGCGACCGTACCGGCGTCGCCGCGGGCCACCGGGCCGGTCAGGGCGGCGTCGCCCGAGCGCAGGGCGTTGTCGAGGGCGGCGCCGAGCAGCGGGCCGAGCATCCGGTCGGGGTGCTCGACCCCGGCCTTGTGCAGCAGCTCCATGGCCTGGGCGACCAGGGTGACCAGGTGGTTCGCGCCGAGGGCGAGGGCCGCGTGGTAGAGCGGGCGGTTCTCCTCCGCGATCCACTCGGGCTCCCCGCCCATCTCGATCACCAGGGCCTCGGCCGCGAGCCGCAGCTCCTCGGGGGCCGTGACGCCGAACGAGCAGCCGGCCAGGCGCTGCACGTCCACCTCGGTGCCGGTGAACGTCATCGCGGGGTGCAGGGCCAGCGGGAGCGCGCCCGCGCGCCGGGCCGGGTCCAGGACGGCGGTCCCGTACCGCCCGGAGGTGTGGACGAGCAGCTGGCCGGGCCGGATCGCGCCGGTCTCGGCGAGCCCCTCGACGAGGGCCGGCAGCGCGTCGTCGGGGACGGTCAGCAGCACCAGGTCGGCCAGCTCCAGCACCTGGGCGGGCGGTACGAGCGGCACGTCGGGCAGCATCCGCGCGGCACGCCGGCGGGAGGCGTCGGAGACGCCGGAGACGGCGACCGGCCGGTGTCCGGCCTGCTGGAGCGCACGGGCCAGCGCGGGGCCGACCCGGCCTGCGCCGACGACGCCGACGGTGAGCCGGGCGGGGCGCGGTTGCTGGGATGAGTTCACGCGGGGAAGGCCTTCCGTTCCAGTCCGCGGGGGGTACCGGACGATACGCCGCCATGCTAGCCCCTGGGCGTGTTGACCGGTCGGCGATGATCGGGGCATGACCGATGACGAGGATCTGGCGAAGCGGCTGGTGGCGGCGGGGCGTACGGCGGAGCGGACGCTCTCGCACGGCCTGCGCGAGGCGACGGTGGGGGAGCTGCTGGCGGGGCTGGCCGCGCCGGACCCCGACGAGCCGGCCGACGTGTACGGGGACGGGGTGGTGACCCGGCTCGAACAGCGGGTGGCGGAGCTGCTGGGGACGGAGGACGCCGCGTACTTCCCCTCGGGGACGATGGCCCAGCAGATCGCGCTGCGCTGCTGGGCGGGACGGACCGGGAACCCGGTGGTCGCCCTGCACCCGGCGAGCCATCCGGAGCTGTGGGAGGGCGGGGCGCTGTCGGTGGTCTCGGGCCTGCGCACGGTGCACCCGACGAAGGAGCCGCGCCAGCCCTCGGCGGAGGAGGTCGCGGACCTGGCGGAGCCCTTCGGCACGCTGATGCTGGAGCTCCCGCTACGCGAGGCGGGCTTCCTGCTGCCGGCCTGGGAGGAGCTGGAGGAGCTGGTCGGCGCGGCCCGCGAACGGGACGCGGTGGTCCACTTCGACGGGGCCCGGCTGTGGGAGTCGACGGTGCACTTCGGGCGGCCGCTGGAGGAGATCGCGGGGCTCGCGGACTCCGTGTACGTCTCGTTCTACAAGTCGCTCGGCGGCCTCAGCGGCGCCGCCCTGGCGGGCTCCGCCTCCCTGATCGCGGAGGCTCGGGTCTGGCGCCACCGGTACGGGGGCCAGGTCTTCCGCCAGTTCCCGCAGGCCCTCTCCGCGCTGGACGGGCTGGAGCGGGAGCTGCCGCGCCTGCCCTCGTACGTGGCCCAGGCGCGCACGGTGGCCTCGGCGCTGGCCGAGGCGCTGGCCGGCGGCCCGGTCCCGTGGTTCCGGATCAACCCGCAGACCCCGCACACGCACCAGTTCCAGGTCTGGCTGCCGTACGAGGCGGACCGGCTGACGGAGGCGGCTGTCCGCACCGCGGAGGAGACGGGCACGGTCCTCTTCCGCCGCTGGTCGCCGGCGCCGGCGCCGGGCGTCTCGGTGACGGAGCTGACGGTCACCGCTCCGGGCCTCTCCTGGACCGCGCAGGACGTGCACGAGGCGCTGAAGGCCTTCGTCACCCGCCTCGATCCCTGACGGGACGAGGCGCCGGGGAGGGGCGAATGGTCCCGTTCGTGCAACAGCGACGCACCGATTTCCGCCGAAGTCATCGGTCCGGCGCCGCCTCCCGGTTACCTTCCCTCCACGGGAAAGCAACGGAGCCGTCCCCCGGAGGAGACACCATGACCGCTCACCCCGCCTGGCAGAAGTCCACGTACTGCGGCGAAGGAGACAACTGCGTCTACGTCTCCGCCGCCCCGGGCCACCTGGTCCGGGTGGCCGACCGGGCCGACCCGGCGCACCTGGTTCTGGCCACGACCCAGTCCGCCTGGGCCGACTTCCTTGACGCCGTCAAGGCGGACGGGTAGCCGTCGGCGCGCCCGGAATCATGCCCCTGAGGGGATTTTGTCCGATTAGCGCGTATCTTCGGCCCATGCCCACGCCCTACGGATCCCGCGGCGGCATGGCGTTCAGCGCCGCCGAGCTGCACGTGCTCAGGCGCACGCTCGCCCACGCCCTCCAGTCCTCCACGGCCCCCGCCCCCCTGACGACCCCGGAGGTCCAGGACTGTCTGCGCCTCGCGCAGTCGGTGGACGAAGCGGTCCGGGAGGCGGGGCGGCTCAGAGAGTTCCTCCTCGCCGACCTCGCCCGCTACCGCGGCGCCCTGCCCGGCAGCCTCTCCGGCTACCTGGAGCTGCTCCAGGACGCCCTGGCGGCGGGGTACGAGCCCGCGCCGGACGATCTGGCCGCCCTGCGCGCCCTGCGGGCCAACCCGGTCGCGGCGGCGCTGCTGGAGCGCTGCCAGGTCATCGCCGAGCGCTCCCTGCGCAGGCGGCTCTCCACGGCCCCGCCGCCCCGGACCCGGCTGCTGGCCCTGTCGGGGGGCAAGGACACCGGGGAGTCCGGGAACGGCGGGGAGGCCAGGAGCGTCAGGGAGGCCGGGGGCGGCAAGGACGGCAAGGACGGCAAGGGGGAGCCCGCCCGGCCCGCGCCGGCCCCCAAGGACCCGCCGCACCCCGAACGCCCGTCCGAGCGGCCCATCCCGACCCCCGGAGAGGTGTTCCCGCCGCGCCGCAAGCCCACCCCGCCCCCGGCGGCCGGGCTCGCCGCCGGGTAGCTACGCTGGGGGCATGGACTACGTTTCCGCGCTCGTGCCCCCCGTAGTGATGGCCGGCTTCTTCATCGCGCTCGTCGTGACGATCGTGAAGAGCCAGGGCGGCGCCAACAAGGCCAAGGAAGACGCGGCCGTCGACGCCGTGATCGCGCGTGCCGAGGCCGCGCAGCAGACCGGCCCCGCCAAGTAGTCCGACCCGCCTTCCCCGCGCGACCCGCACGGGTACCGCTCCCGCGCGCCCCGGCGCGTAACGGCGCGCCCTCGCATTCTCGCGGCGCGTTGCGTTCCGAATAGCCGGGCAATTCCGCACATTCCGCACTATCGTGCTGTTGTGCCTCGCCCCTTGGGAGAACTCGAAGACGCGGTCATGACGCGGGTGTGGCAGTGGAACCGCCCGGTCACTGTTCGTGAAGTTCTGGAAGACCTCCAGCAGGAACGGTCCATCGCGTACACCACGGTCATGACGGTTATGGACAATCTCCATCAGAAGGGCTGGGTCCGCCGGGAAGCCGAAGGCCGGGCCTATCGATATACCGCGGTCTCCACCCGGGCCGCCTACTCGGCCGCACTGATGAACGAAGCCTGGTCGACGAGCGACAACCCCGCGGCCGCCCTCGTGGCCTTCTTCGGGATGATGTCCGCCGAACAGCGCGACGCCCTGCGGGACGCCTTCCGCATCGTGGGGTACGACGACGGGACGGCGGCCGAGCCGCCCGCCGAGTCCGCAGGCCGGCCGCCCGCAGCCCCCGTCGCCCGGCCCACCGCCCCCGCCGCCGAACCCCCGCCCGGCGAAGAGGACTCCGCCGGGCGCCCGGCCGAGCCCGGGCGATAGCGTCCGGGCATGGGTGAGTTTTCCGCTGAACACGCAAAAACAGTGACGATCCGCCGTGCCCGCACCGGCGATGTTCCCGCGCTGCGACGTCTCCTCGACCAGTACGTGCAGCAGCGGATCCTCCTCGACAAAGCGCCCGTCGTCCTTTACGAGGACATCCAGGAGTTCTGGGTCGCGGAACGCGGCGGGGACGGCCAGGTCGTCGGATGCGGCGCTCTCCACGTCATGTGGGAAGACCTGGCCGAAGTCCGCACTCTCGCGGTGGACCGCGAGTTGAAGGGCGCCGGAGTCGGGCATCAGCTGCTGCGGCAGTTGTTGGACACCGCGCGGACCCTCGGGGTCGCCAAGGTTTTCTGCCTGACCTTCGAAGTGGACTTCTTCGCCAAGCACGGCTTCGTCGAGATCGGGGAGACCCCGGTCGAGACGGATGTCTACATGGAGCTCCTGCGTTCCTATGACGAGGGCGTCGCCGAGTTCCTCGGTCTCGAACGAGTGAAGCCGAACACCTTGGGCAACAGTCGGATGCTTCTGCACCTCTGAACGATCACGGTGGCTTTTCCCGTGCTCCACGCACCTGTGGCCTATGTCCGAATCGCGCACGTTTCCCGCCGCGTTGCGGTCTCGAACCTCTCCCCGGGGGTTTGTGTTTTCCAGGGAAAAGCGGTTTCCTTTCCGCGTACTGCTTTTCGATGAAAGGAAATCCCGGTGGCACAGAAGGTTCAGGTCCTTCTTGTCGACGACCTCGACGGTGGCGAGGCGGACGAGACCGTGACGTTCGCTCTGGATGGCAAGACCTACGAGATCGACCTCACCACCGCCAACGCGGAGAAGCTGCGCTCCGCGCTCGCCGACTACGTGAAGGGCGCCCGCCGCACCGGTGGCCGCGCCTCCGGCGGTCGTGCCAAGACCCGTACGGCCGCGGCGTCCGGAAACCCGGACACCGCCGAGATCCGCGCCTGGGCCAAGGCCCAGGGGATGAGCGTCAACGACCGCGGGCGCGTCCCGCAGGAGATTCGCGAGGCCTACGAGAACGCCAAGGGCTGACCCTCGGCCTCTCGTTCCCCCGGGGTCGGCGGCCCGGCGGGGGAAGGGGCCCTCAGGGGCGTACGCCGCCACAGGCGCGCCCGGTGGCATTCCGTCGCCGCCGCCGCGACCAGGCGTACGAGATCGGGCCCGGCACCACCGTGCCGGGGACCGGCACCCTGCCCCGGACCGGGCAGGGACGGCAGCAGTGCCTCACACCCCTGCTCGGGGGGTCGCAACCACACGGCGGCCCCCCGGGGACTTCCCCCGGGGTGTCCCGGCGGGACCGGGGCCGCGATCCGGCCGCCGGAGCCCAGCGCGGTGAGGTCCAGGGCCACCCCGCCCCACTCCAGCCACTCCAGCAGGCCGTCCAGCTCCTCCGCGCTCCCCGGGGCCACCAGGAACCTCATCCGGCGTCCGGCGAACGCCACCGGGCCCGTGGCGACCGGCCCGCGCAGCAGGCGCTCCCCGGCATCGGCCGGCAGCTCCAGCGCGTCGAACCGCACCCCGGTGACCAGCTGCGGGGGAGACCCTTCCGCGAGGGGCCAGCCGAGCACCCCCTCGTACCAGGACGCGTACGCGTCCCGGGGCGGATCCGCGGGTGAATCCTCGGGCGCGACGCGGGGCGGCGGAACGGTGACGGCCATGACCGGAGCAACTCCGGAGCGCCACCAGGGTTACGCAGCGCGCCGGTTTCAATGCGGAACGTAAACGTCCGTCGGGGTGGAGTCCCACATTCGGGACGCAATCGTGTTCGCCCGTAGCGGAGGGAACCGGTGCCACCGGCATGGAGTGTCAGTCCTTACGGGTAAGACATTCCTAGTGGATCGGGGCGACACGCTGATTTGAGCGGCTTCCGTTCGCCATCGGCGTACACGTGTGACGGGTATCTGCCTGGCCTGCGGGAACATCGTCTCGCACCATCGGGTTGGAGCAGTTGTCGGCTGTTGAAGCCGGTTTTCCCCACTGACGTGGGGGTGATCGCGGACGGATGTCGGCAGTTGGAATGAGCTGTCCCGCCCCGCGGGACTAGCATGCGGAAGGACAGGGCGGGGACCGACCCCGAACTGCCCGACCGCTCTGAGGAGCGATAAACGATGTTCGAGAGGTTCACCGACCGCGCGCGGCGGGTTGTCGTCCTGGCTCAGGAAGAAGCCCGGATGCTCAACCACAACTACATCGGCACCGAGCACATCCTCCTGGGCTTGATCCACGAGGGTGAGGGTGTCGCCGCTAAGGCCCTGGAGAGCCTCGGGATTTCGCTCGAGGCTGTTCGCCAGCAGGTTGAGGAGATCATCGGTCAGGGGCAGCAGGCCCCGTCCGGCCACATCCCCTTCACCCCGCGGGCGAAGAAGGTCCTGGAGCTTTCGCTCCGAGAGGCCCTCCAGCTCGGCCACAACTACATCGGCACCGAGCACATCCTGCTCGGCCTCATTCGCGAGGGCGAGGGCGTCGCCGCCCAGGTCCTGGTGAAGCTGGGCGCCGATCTCAACCGAGTCCGGCAGCAGGTCATCCAGCTGCTCTCCGGCTACTCCGGCGGAGGCAAGGAGTCGGCCACGGCCGGCGGCCCGGCCGAGGGCACGCCCTCGACCTCCCTCGTCCTGGACCAGTTCGGCCGCAATCTCACGCAGGCCGCCCGCGAATCCAAGCTCGACCCGGTCATCGGGCGCGAGAAGGAGATCGAGCGGGTCATGCAGGTCCTGTCCCGCCGTACCAAGAACAACCCCGTCCTCATCGGCGAGCCCGGCGTCGGCAAGACCGCCGTCGTCGAGGGCCTGGCCCAGGCGATCGTCAAGGGCGAGGTCCCCGAGACGCTGAAGGACAAGCACCTCTACACGCTTGACCTCGGCGCCCTGGTCGCGGGTTCCCGCTACCGCGGTGACTTCGAGGAGCGCCTGAAGAAGGTGCTCAAGGAGATCCGCACCCGCGGCGACATCATCCTGTTCATCGACGAGCTCCACACCCTCGTGGGTGCGGGCGCCGCCGAGGGCGCGATCGACGCCGCCAGCATCCTCAAGCCCATGCTGGCCCGTGGTGAGCTCCAGACCATCGGTGCCACGACGCTGGACGAGTACCGCAAGCACCTCGAGAAGGACGCGGCCCTTGAGCGCCGCTTCCAGCCGATCCAGGTGGCGGAGCCTTCCCTCCCCCACACGATCGAGATCCTCAAGGGCCTGCGCGACCGCTACGAGGCCCACCACCGCGTCTCCATCACGGACGAGGCCCTGGTCCAGGCGGCGACGCTGGCCGACCGGTACATCTCGGACCGCTTCCTGCCGGACAAGGCGATCGACCTGATCGACGAGGCCGGTTCCCGGATGCGCATCCGCCGGATGACCGCGCCGCCGGACCTCCGCGAGTTCGACGAGAAGATCGCGGGCGTGCGCCGCGACAAGGAGTCGGCCATCGACTCCCAGGACTTCGAGAAGGCGGCTTCCCTCCGCGACAAGGAGAAGCAGCTGCTGGCGGCGAAGGCCAAGCGCGAGAAGGAATGGAAGGCCGGCGACATGGACGTCGTCGCCGAGGTCGACGGCGAGCTCATCGCCGAGGTCCTCGCGACCGCGACCGGCATTCCCGTCTTCAAGCTCACCGAGGAGGAGTCCTCGCGACTGCTCCGCATGGAAGACGAGCTCCACCGTCGGGTCATCGGCCAGAAGGACGCCATCAAGGCGCTCTCCCAGGCGATCCGCCGTACCCGTGCGGGTCTGAAGGACCCGAAGCGCCCCGGTGGCTCGTTCATCTTCGCCGGCCCGTCCGGTGTCGGTAAGACCGAGCTCTCCAAGACGCTCGCCGAATTCCTCTTCGGCGACGAGGACGCGCTGATCTCCCTCGACATGTCGGAGTTCAGCGAGAAGCACACGGTCTCGCGCCTCTTCGGTTCGCCCCCCGGCTACGTGGGCTACGAAGAGGGCGGGCAGCTCACCGAGAAGGTGCGCCGCAAGCCGTTCTCCGTCGTCCTCTTCGACGAGGTCGAGAAGGCCCACCCGGATATCTTCAATTCCCTTCTCCAGATCCTGGAGGACGGTCGCCTGACCGACTCCCAGGGCCGGGTCGTGGACTTCAAGAACACGGTCATCATCATGACGACCAACCTGGGTACGCGGGACATCTCGAAGGGCTTCAACCTCGGTTTCGCCGCTGTCGGCGACACCAAGACCGGCTACGACCGGATGAAGGCGAAGGTCAACGAGGAGCTCAAGCAGCACTTCCGGCCCGAGTTCCTGAACCGTGTCGACGACACGGTCGTCTTCCACCAGCTCACCGAGGAAGACATCATCCAGATCGTCGACCTGATGATCGCCAAGGTCGACGAGCGCCTGAAGGACCGCGACATGGGCATCGAGCTGAGCGGCGACGCGAAGCTCCTGCTCGCCAAGCGCGGCTACGACCCGATCCTGGGTGCCCGGCCGCTGCGCCGGACCATCCAGCGCGAGATCGAGGACGTCCTGTCGGAGAAGATCCTCTTCGGCGAGCTGCGTCCCGGTCACATCGTGGTCGTCGGCAAGGAGGGTGACGGCGAAGAGGCCAAGTTCACCTTCCGCGGCGAGGAGAAGTCGGCGCTGCCGGACCTCCCCCCGATCGAGGCCACGGGCTCCGGCCCGGACCTGTCGAAGGGCGCGTAGCGCGCGAGCGGTAGCCATACCGAGGGGCGGCCCCGGAACCACACGGTTCCGGGGCCGCCCCTTTGCCGTGGGTGCGCCGGCTCCCGCGGCGTTCCGGTTCCGGGACCGGCCGGCGCCCGGGGTCCCCCGCGGGGCGGCAGAGGTCCCGGAGCCGGTGACAAGCCGCACAGGGCAAAACGGACCTACTAGGGCGACTCGTAGGATCAATGTCCGTTTTGCCCCTGTCGGGCCGGGGTCTCGGGCCAGTCGTGGCGGGGTCAACCGGCTGCGTCACACCCCGCAGGCCTACGAGCCCCGGTAGTAATCGGGAGGTTTGGGGATACCGCGGGGCACGGGTTACCAAGGGTGGGCAAGCCCGGCATCCGCTCTCCAGCGTGCCGGGTGGCTTCTTGCCCGAAGCGTCCTTGTCCCCGGCCCGGAGGTCTCCTTATGTCCGCGAAGCGCAGCATCACCCGTCGTACCCGTCTCGCCGTCGGCGCCACCGCTCTCGGTGCCGTCCTGGCTCTCGGGGCCGGGACGACCGCCGCCTTCGCCGACACGGCTCCGGAGACCGCCCTGACCGGCACCGCCGAGCTGGTCGCGGCCCAGGCCAACGCCCAGGCCGCCAAGGCCGCTGCCGCCAAGGCCGTCATCGCCTGGCAGAAGCCGGTCGGGAGCTACACGCTCTCCGCGACCTTCGGCAAGGGCGGCACCATGTGGTCCCACAAGCACTCGGGCCAGGACTTCGCCTGCCCCGTGGGCACCCCGGTCAAGGCCGCCTCCGCGGGCACCGTCGTCAAGGCCGGCCCGAACGGCGGCGGTGACGGCCCGGCGTACGGCAACGCCATCGTGATCAAGCACGCGAACAACACGTACTCGCAGTACGCGCACCTCTCGAAGATCCAGGTCCGGATCGGCCAGAAGGTCGCCAAGGGTTCGCAGGTCGCTCTGTCCGGCAACACCGGCAACTCCAGCGGCCCGCACCTGCACTTCGAGATCCGGACCACCCCGAACTACGGCTCGGCCGTGAACCCGGTCTCCTTCCTGCGGAACGCCGGCGTCACCGTCTGACCCCGGCGTCACCGTCTGACCCCGGCGTGACCGTCTGACCCCGGTGTGGCCGTCTGACCCCGGCGTCCCCGCGGCCGGGGTCAGTACAGGAGCCAGGAGCCGGTCGGCTTCGTCTTCGCGTCGATGCGGCCCGGCTTGAACGTGTCGATCTGGGCGGGCGAGAGCGCCGATCCGTAGGTGTGCACGGTCTCCATGGCCCCGTTCCACGGCGCGGTCCACTTGTCCTCGTGCCGTGAGCGGGCCAGCTGCAGCGGTCCCTGCGCCTGGAAGATTCCGGGGACGGGGGCCTCGCCGGTCTTCTTCCCGTTGACGTAGAGGGCGATCTGCTTGCGCTCGGCGTCGTAGGTACCGGTCAGGGTGGAGAAGGTCTTCTCCATCTTCGGGCTCTCGCCGGTCACGGTGACCGCGGTCGCCTCCGCCCCCTGGTCGCCGGTCTGGACGCGGAAGACCCAGGTCGGCTTGCCGTTCACCTGGTCCAGGCCCAGTTCGAACGAGAACGACTTCTCGTTGCCCTGGCTGACGGCGATCTGGCGCCCCTTCGGGGCCCGGTTCCAGACGTGCGCCGAGACGGTGAAGCTCTTGCCCGTGTCCACCACGGCCTTCTGGGACTCGGCGTACGAGTTCTCGTTGCCCTTCGTGCGGATCTCGAAGCGCTTCTCGATCGGGAAGACCCCGGCGTCGGTGCCCATCTTCAGCGGGGACTTGCCGCTGCGGTCCCGGATCTGCGTCGGGTCGTCCTTGACGGTCGGGGTGTTGTCGACCGGCGCCTTGGTCTTCGATCCGCTGGGGGAGGGCGAGGCCGACAGGGTCGGGGACGGCTTGTCGTCCACCGCCTCGTTCCCGCCCTTGTCGTCGCCGCCCATCAGAAGGAACGTTCCTCCGCCGGCGAGCAGCGCCAGTACGGTCACCGCGCCGCCGATCATCCACAGCCGCTTCTTGCGCTTCTCGGCCGCGGAGCGGTCCGCCATGGCCTCCCAGTCCGGCTGGTCCGGCGCCGGGGCGAACGGCCCGGGGGCGCCGGGGAAGCCGGGACCGCCCGGTGCGCCCGGCTGCACGGGCGCACCCATGTCCGGGAGCCCCTGGGCCCACTGCTGCGGGGCCGGGCCGAAGCCACCGCCGCCGTCCTGGGCCGGAGCGCCGGGCGGGTAGCCGTAGCCGGCCCCGGGGGCCGACGGGGCGGGCGGGAACCCGTAGCCCCCGTTCCCCGGGGCGGGCTGGGGCTGCGGGCTGCTGGGGGGATTCGTACCGTCGGTCATCCAGGGATGCTAGAACACCGGCCCGCACGCGGGTACGGCCCGGTCCCGGTCGGATCGCGCCATGGCGGCGGGCCCGGTTCCGGTCCGCCCCAACGCCCCTATTCCGGCAGGTTGATGATCGGGAAGCTGCCGGTCGCCGTCGGCGCGTGCTCCGGCAGCCACAGCACCGCCACCGCGCCCGCCGCCGCGCCCTCGCGGTCCACGCCGCCCGGAGCCGCCACGTTGCGGAACGTCAGCCGGGCCCCCAGTACGCGCGCCTGGCCCTCCGCGATGGTCAGCCCCAGCCCGTGCCCGACGCCCGCCCGGTCCGTGGACCCGGTGCGGAACCGGCTCGGCCCCTCGCGCAGCAGCGCCTCCGGGAAGCCCGGCCCGTGGTCCCGGACGCGTACGACCCGGCCCTCGATGTCGACCTGGACCGGCGGCTGCCCGTACCGCGCCGCGTTGGCCAGCAGGTTGCCCAGGATCCGCTCCAGCCGCCGCGGGTCGGTGCTGACGATCTCGTCCGCGACCACCCGTACCGAGGCCTCCGGCATCAGCGCGGTCACCCGCCGGCTCACGAACTCGCCCAGCGCCACGTCCTGCAGCTCCGCCCGCTCGGACGTGCTGTCCAGCCGGGCCACCTCCAGTACGTCCTCGACCAGCACCCGCATCGCCTGCGCCCGGTCCCGCACCAGCTCCGTCGGCCGGCCCGGAGGCAGCAGCTCCGCCGCCGTCAGCAGGCCCGTCACCGGGGTCCGCAGTTCGTGCGCGATGTCAGCGGTCACCCGCCGCTCGGCCTCAAGCCGCTGCTGGAGCGCGTCGGCCATGGCGTCCACGGCCCGCGCGAGGTCGTCGGTCTCGTCCCGTACGACGCCGCCGACCGCGTCCCGCACCCGTACGTCGGGATCCCCGTGCGCCACCCGCTGCGCGGCGGCCGCGGCCTTGCGCAGCCGGCGCGAGATCTGCCCGCCGATGAGCACGCCGAGCGCGGCGCCCGCGACCACGACGGAGATCGACCCGACGACCAGGGCCCGGTCCAGGTCGCGCACCATGTTGGCGCTCTCCTTGAACTCGTTGTGCAGCGACAGCACCTGCCCGTTCCCGAGCGGCACCGCGGCCCACACCTCGGGCACGCCCTTGCTCGACTCCTGGATGTACGTGCCGCGCCGCCCCGACCGCGCCTTCTCGCGCAGCGCGGCGGGGAGTTCGGGGTCGTTGACCTTCGCCCCGAGGACGGGCTTGCGCCCGGCCTCGACGAAGCGGGCGATGACGTTCACGTTCGCCAGCTGGGCCTCGCGCGCGCTCTCCAGCATCGACACGCGGGCAGCGCTGTGCACGACCAGGCTCAGTGCCACGGCGACGAGCGCGCCGACGGCGGCGATGGCGAGCGTGATCTTCCAGCGGATCCCCGTACGGAGGGTGAAGCGCCTCATGCCTTCAGCTTGTATCCGAATCCCCGGACCGTTTCGATCCGGTCCTGTCCGATCTTGGTGCGCAGCCGTTGGACGTGGACGTCCACGACGCGGGTGTCACCGCCCCAGTCGTAGTCCCAGACCCGCTCCAGCAGGCGGTCGCGGGAGAGAACGGTGCCGGGCGCGGAGGAGAACTCCAGCAGCAGCCGCATCTCGGTCGGCGTCAGCGCCACCGGGGCGCCGGCCTTGCGGACCTCCATGCCCTCGGTGTCGACCTCCAGGTCGCCGAAGGCCAGCACCCCGCGCTCCTCGGAGCCGTCCTCGTCGTGTGCGCCCGGGCGGCCGTTCTGCGGGCCGCCCGCGTGGCCGAAGCGGCGCAGCACCGCGCGGATGCGGGCGACGAGGACCGAGCCGTCGAAGGGCTTGGTGACGTAGTCGTCGGCGCCCGCCTCCAGGCCGAGGACCACGTCGATGGAGTCGGCGCGCGCCGACAGCATGATCACCGGGACGGTGGACTCGTCGCGGATCCGGCGGCACAGGCTCACGCCGTCCATGCCGGGCACCATCACGTCGAGCAGGGCGATGTCCGGGCGGTTGGCCCGGAAGGACTCCAGGCCGGACAGGCCGTCGGGCATGGCCGTGACCACGAACCCGTCGCGTTCCAGCGCCAGGGTCGTGGCCTCACGGATGACGTCGTCGTCCTCCACGAACAGGACATGGGTCTCGGCCATGCGGAGCCTCGCTCGCTGCTAGTTCTTCTGAGTGACGGCGGGGGCGGGCTGGGCCCCGCCGTCGATGTTGCTGTAGTCGGTGTGCACGCGGTCCTGCTCGGCGAACTTCTCCCCGCTCCAGCGGTACGTGATCACGTCCTCGCCGGACGGGTACGCGAGCGCGTCGCTCTTGCCGTACACCGGCCTGGTGACCACCAGGTCGCCCCGGTCGATCTCCGCGTAGACGGGCGGCTGCTCGTCCGAGAACACATTCTCGTACGTCCCGCCCTCCGACCTGTACACGTAGGAGCCCCGCCCCAGCGCGTCGGCGCAGGACAGCACGTTGACGACGATGTCGACGACGGAGTTCCCGGTGACCTTCCCGTAGCTCACGTCGATCGGGTAGTCCTTGCCCGCGCAGGGCTTGAGGTCCCGCTTGACCTCGGCGCTGACCTTGGGGTCCGCCTGGAGCAGCGCGACCGGGTCGACCTTCTTCGAGGGCTTGCCCGACGCGCCGGTCGTGGCCGGGACGTGGTCGGGCGGGGTGGACGTCGGCGAACCGCTCTTGGACACGGGGTCGGTGTGTGCGGGCCCGCCGTCACGCAAGCCCGTCCCGCCGGCGCTGCAACCGGCGGCGAACAGCACAGTGCCGACGAGGACGACCGTCCCCGCCGACATCAGCACCAGCGAACTTCTGCCCCTCAGGCATTGGCCGTTCAGGCCGCGCACCGCTCACGCCCCTCGTACCGGATGGTGTGGTCACCGCGGTGGTCACCGCGCTCCAGCGCCCGCATGTCCAGATCCCGGCTCTCCAGTTCCTGCCGGAGACGGGCCAGTGCGCGGTGCAGGGTGCTCTTCACAGTACCCGCAGACATCCCGAGAGCAGCGGCGGTCTCCTCGGTGCTCATCTGCTCCCAGTGCCGCAGCACGACCACGCTGCGCTGCTTGGGCGCGAGCACCTTGAGGATGTCCATCAGCAGGGCCCGGTCGGCGCGCTGGTCGGAGCCGTCCTCGACGGAGGCGTCCGGCAGCTGCTCGGTGGGGACCTCTTCGAGCTTGCGGGCGCGCCACCACTCGGTACGGGTGTTGATCATGACGCGGCGCATGTAGGCGTCGGCGAGGGACTTGTCGGCGATGCCGTCCCAACGGCCGTACGTGCGCACGAGGGCGGTCTGCAGCAGGTCCTGCGCGTCCGTGGGGTCCGGGACCAGGCGCCGGGCACTGCGCAGGAGGGCGTCCTGCCGAGTGCGTACGTACTCTTCGAATCCGAGTACCTCGCCGTGCGCCATCTCAGACCGCCTCCGTCCCGTGCAACCGCTCGTCCGTCGCCTCTCGCCTTACGGATCTGAAGGTACGGACGGGTTGTCACGGGCCTGTGCGAGCCAGCCTTCGGTGGGCGCACGGACACCCATAGGTTGTGTAACAGAGCCGTGAGCTGGGGTTTCGCCGGGATAAACGGAATCTCCGGCTCAGCTTGCGGGGGTGCTCGCGGAGGGGCTCGTCGGGGTGTTCGCGGGGGTGCCCTGCGGCAGCCGGTACAGCCCCGCCGCGAGCGGCTCGACCAGTCCGTCGGAGACCAGTCCGTCCAGTGCCCGGGCCCGCTGCACCGGTTCGTCCCAGACCGTGTCGAGCACGGCCTGCGGAACGGCCCCGACCGCGTCGCGCAGCACCGCGAGGAGCTTGCCGCGCACCTGCCGGTCGGTTCCCGCGTACGTCTGCCCGCGCCGCGGCGGCCCGTCGTGGGCCGGCTTCCCGGCGAGGCGCCACGCGCACAGCCCGGCCACCGGGCAGCGGGCGCAGTCCGGGGACTTGGCGGTGCACACCAGGGCGCCGAGTTCCATCGAGGCCGCCGCCCAGCGCGCCGCGGTGTCCTCGTCCTCGGGCAGCAGCGTCCGGGCCAGGCGCCGCTCGGCCGCGGTGGTGGCGTTCGGCGGGTACTCGACGCCGGTGGTGGTGCGGGCGAAGACCCGCCGCACGTTGGTGTCGAGCACGGCGTGCCGCTGCCCGTACGCGAAGGAGGCCACGGCCGCCGCCGTGTACTCGCCGATCCCGGGCAGCGCGAGGAGCTGCGCGTGCTCCCGCGGTACGTCGCCCCCGTGCCGCTCCGTTATCGCGACGGCCGCGCCGTGCAGGCGCAGGGCCCGCCGCGGGTAGCCGAGCCGCCCCCAGGCCCGTACGGCCTCGCCGGGGGCCTCGGCGGCCAGGTCGGCGGGGCGCGGCCAGCGGGCGAGCCACTGCTCGTACACCGGCAGGACCCGGTTGACGGGGGTCTGCTGGAGCATGAACTCGCTGACCATGACCCCCCAGGGGCCGGCCTCGGGGCGGCGCCAGGGCAGGTCGCGGGCGTGCTCGTCGAACCAGGCGATGACCGGGGAGTGCAGCGCGTGGGACGCGTCGGGGGACGTCTGGGGGGAAGGGCTGGTGGATGCAGTCATGGCAACGGCATCCTGGCACGTTTCAGGGCCGCCGCGCGGGGCCCGGGCCGGTGAACCAGACAGCGGCGCGCCCCCCGCTCGCCCGCATGGCGGCGGTGATCGTACTGATCGGACCGGTCAGGGCCGGGACGGCGAGCGCGGCGAGCGCCCCTCCGAGCAACAGCCCGGCCAGTACGTCGTGCGGGTAGTGGACGCCCACGAAGACCCGGGAGAAGGCCATCAGCACCGCGAGCGGGACGGCCGCGAGCGCGAGGCGGGGCAGGGCGAGGGCGAGCGCGACGGCGGCGGCGCCCGCGATGGCGGAGTGGTTGCTGGGGAACGACCAGTCGCCGGGGGCGGGGCAGGTGATGAGCGGGGCGGCGGCCCCGGCGACCGCCCGACAAGGCCGTTCCTCGTCCACGGCGGACTTCACGAGCTCGGAGACGGCGTACGCGAGGGCGGTGGCGAGCGGCGCGACGAGGGCGACGGCGAGGGCCCGCGGGCCCGTCCGGGTGCGCGCCCGCCACCACACGGCCAAGAAGAGCAGACCGAAGAGCAGGAGTCCGTACTCCGTCCAGACCTCGAACGCCGACTGCACCCAGCCGGGTGCGGAGCGGGCGGAATCGGTTATTTCGCGGTAGAGGCCGGAGGAGTCCATACTCACCGACCGTACTCAAAGCCGATCAAATCCGGCGTCGGACTCTTGGCCGGTTCTCGATGGTCCCCGGTCCCTCCGCAGGATGATCATCGGCAAAACAAGCCGGTTGCGCGGCATGTGGGGCGCGGATCGGGCCGCGGACTCTCGTAAAGTTCCGTCCGTGGGATCTATGCGCAATCCGGTCGGGCCGCTCCCCTCCTCCATCTACTGGCGACGGAGGGCTGTGCTGGCGTCCGTCGTCGCGCTCCTCGCGCTCCTCGCCGTATGGACCGTCAGTTCCGGTGGGGGCAGGTCGAGTACGAACGGCAAGGGCGGCGACAAGGGGCCCAAGCCCGTCACGTCGATCACCCCGGGGCCGGCGGGGACGGGTCCGGCGATCAGTCAGGCGCCGGGCGGGCGCGCCGAGTCGGGCGGCGGCACCGGCAAGAACGGCGAGCCGGGCGGCAGTTCGGGCTCGGGTTCCGCTTCGGGCGGTGTCGCAGGTGCCGGCGGCAGCGGCGGCACGGGCGGCGGCGGGCCCCAGGTCCCTGCGGACTCCCCCCTCCCCACCTGCGCCCCGGGCGGGCTGCAGTGGGAGGTCAAGAGCGTGAAGAACGAGTACGAGACGAGCGAGAAGCCCCGCCTCGAACTGGTCGCGCGCAATGTGTCCGGCACGACCTGCAAGGTCGACCTCGGCCCGAAGCAGGCCGTCCTGACCATCCTCCAGGCCAGCACGAGCAAGGCGGTGTGGTCCTCGGCGGACTGCCCGCCGGGCGCGGGCAACGCCTTCTTCCGGGTCCCGGCGCAGGGCGAGACGAAGCAGTCGCTGGAGTGGGACCGCAAGTTCAGCGCCCCCGACCAGTGCCAGACGCCTCCGGCGGGGGCCGCGGTCGCGGACACCTACGTGGTCGAGGTCAAGTCCCCGGGCATGCCGGTCGCCCGGACCTCGTTCGTGCTCAAGCAGGACTGAACCCCGCGGACCCGGAGCCGGACCGGGCCCCGGACCGGGCCCCGGACCGGCCCCGGACCGGGCCCCGGCACCGCGACGCCGGGCGGTGCGAGGGCCGCGTCAGGGGATCAGACGTACCGTTCGAGGATCGAGGACTCCGCGAGGCGGGACAGCCCCTCGCGGACGCTCCGGGCGCGGGCCTCGCCGACGCCGTCCACGGCCTGGAGGTCGTCCACCGACGCGGCCAGCAGCTTCTGCAGGCCGCCGAAGTGCTCCACCAGCCGCTCGATGATGGCCCCCGGCAGCCGCGGAATCTTCGCCAGCAGCCGGTACCCCCGCGGGGACACCGCCGAGTCCAGCGTCTCGGGCGAGCCCGTGTACCCCAGGGCCCGCGCCACGATCGCCAGCTCCAGCAGCTCCGGATGCGTCAGCGCGTCCAGCGCCGGCAGCGCTTCCTCCACCGTGCGCGAGCGCTTCGCGGTCGGCTCCGGAACGTAGTCCCGGATCACCAGCTCCCGCTCCTGCTCGATCCCGACCGTCAGCTCGTCCAGCTGGAGCGACAGCAGTCGTCCGTCCGTGCCCAGCTCGACCACGTATTCAGCGATTTCCGTGGCGATGCGGCGCACCATTTCCAGCCGCTGCGCGACCGCCGTCACGTCGCGCACCGTGACCAGGTCCTCGATCTCCAGCGCGGACAGCGTCCCGGCGACCTCGTCCAGGCGGAGCTTGTACCGCTCCAGCGTGGCCAGCGCCTGGTTCGCCCGCGACAGGATCGCCCCGGACTCCTCCAGGACCCGCCGCTCCCCGTCCACGTACAGCGCGATCAGCCGCATCGACTGCGACACCGAGACGACGGGGAACCCGCACGTCTTCGAGACGCGGTCCGCGGTGCGGTGACGGGTGCCCGTCTCCTCCGTCGGGATCGACGCGTCCGGCACCAGCTGGACGCCGGCCCGCAGGATCTTGGTGAGGTCCTTGTCCAGGATCAGCGCACCGTCGAGCTTGCACAGCTCGCGCAGCCGGGTCGCGGTGAACTCCACGTCCAGGACGAAACCGCCCGTGCACATCGCTTCGACGGCCTTGTCCATGCCGAGGACGATCAGGCCGCCCGTGTTGCCGCGGACGATCCGTTCCAGGCCGTCGCGCAGGGGCTGACCGGGGGCGACCGCACTCAGCGAGGCACGCATCAGCGCGTCGTGCTTGGAGCTCGCGCCGGACTTCCCGGGTGCTGCTGCCCCGTCCTTGGCTGCCACTGCACTCCTCCGGTCGCGGGTTGCGCCGCCTGCGTACGGCCGGGCGGACCAGCACAAAGTCTACCGGCGTGCGCTGCGGCCCCGCCGTGGCTTGGCCAGGTGCGCCCCCGCGGGACCCCGTACGGGCCCCCTCGCACCCCGCTCACCAGCGGCTACCCGCCCGCTATTCCTTGGCGGCCGCCCGCGAACGCCCGCGCGGCAGCACCCGCAGCGCGTCGCCCATGTCCGCGACCTCGGTCACCTTCATCCCGGCCGGCACCTTCCCCGGATCGCCCGGCACCAGCGCGTGCGTGAAGCCGAGCCGGTGCGCCTCGGCGAGCCGCCGCTGCACGCCCGTCACCCGCCGCACCTCGCCCGCGAGCCCGACCTCGCCGATCGCGACGAGGTTCTTCGGCAGCGGGACGTCGCTCGCCGCCGAGGCCAGCGCGAGGGCGATCGCCAGGTCGGCGGCCGGCTCGGTCAGCTTCACCCCGCCCACGGTGGCCGAGTAGATGTCGCGCTTGCCGAGCGCGGTGATCCGGCCGCGCTGCTCCAGCACGGCCAGCATCATCGAGACGCGCGAGGTCTCCAGGCCCGAGGTGGTCCGCCGGGGCGAGGGGATCTGCGAGTCCACGGTCAGCGCCTGCACCTCGGCGACCAGCGGGCGCTTGCCCTCCAGCGTCACCGTCAGGCAGGTGCCGGGCACGGCCTCCGCGCGCCGGGTCAGGAACAGCCCGCTCGGATCGGCGAGCCCGGTGATCCCCTCGTCGTGCAGTTCGAAGCAGCCGACCTCGTCGGTGGCGCCGTACCGGTTCTTCACGCCGCGCACGAGGCGCAGGCGCGCGTGGCGGTCGCCCTCGAAGCTGAGGACCACGTCGACGAGGTGCTCCAGCAGGCGGGGGCCGGCGATCGCCCCGTCCTTGGTGACGTGCCCGACCAGCAGGGTGGCCATTCCGCGCTCCTTGGAGGCGCGGATCAGGGCCCCGGCCACCTCGCGGACCTGGGCCATGCCGCCGGGCGCGCCGTCGATCTCGGGCGAGGCGACGGTCTGTACGGAGTCCAGGATCAGCAGCGAGGGCCGTACGGCGTCGAGGTGGCCCAGCACGGCGGACAGGTCGGTCTCGGCGGCGAGGAAGAGGTGGTCGTTCAGCGCGTTGATCCGGTCGGCCCGCAGCCGCACCTGGCTCGCCGACTCCTCGCCCGTGACGTAGAGGGTGCGGTGCGCTTCGCTGGCCGCCTTCGCCGCGACGTCGAGCAGCAGCGTCGACTTCCCGACGCCCGGCTCGCCGGCCAGCAGCACGACGGCGCCGGGTACGAGCCCGCCGCCCAGCACCCGGTCCAGTTCGTCGACGCCGGTGCTGCGGGCGGTCGCGGTCCGGCCGTCGACCTGCGCGATCGGGAGCGCGGGCGCGGAGACCCGGCCGGCGGCGGTGGTCCGTACGGCGGGCGCGCCGCCCATCTCCTCGACGGTGCCCCACGCCTGGCACTCGGGGCACCGCCCGAGCCATTTCGCGGTCGTGTACCCGCACTCGGAGCAGCGGTAGGACGGCCGGTCCTTGGCGGATGAACGAGATGTACGGGCAGCCATGCGGCCCACGGTATCCGGCGCCTGTGACAGCGCGGGCCGCCCGGCGGGGGGAGCGGCGGTCGGCCCGGCGGAGGGCACGGCGTCAGGGCCGCGGTCAGCAGACGTTCGATCTGTTCACCCGTAAGGGCTAAAACAGCTGAAGGCTTCACGGCCGTCACCGGCGTGCCGCCTACCTTCGCCAGGGTGAACAGCAGCAATCAGGAGAGCCCTGCCCCGCGCACCGGCGCACACCGGGCGCACGGGCGCACGCCCCCCACGGGCCCCCATGGCACCGGGGGCGCCGGAGGCACCGGGGGGTCCGGAGGCATCGGGGGCGCCGGAGGCGCCGGGGGATCCGGAGGCACTGAGGAAGGACAGCCGTCCCAGTCGCCGCCCCCGTTCCGGCACGAGCCGTACCTGGACGGCCTGTTCACCTACTGCCTGTCGGTGCTCTGCGACCACGACGCCGCCACGGACGTGCTCGCCGAGGTGCTCGCCGTCGCCGAGCGGTACCCGGGCCGCTGTCCCGACGAGGGCGACCGCCGGGCCTGGCTGTACGCCCTCGCCCGCTGGGGCTGCCTGCGGCGGCTGGCGGAGTACCGGCGGAGCCGGGTGGGAGCGCATTCCGCCCGGCGCACGCCGGAGCGCACGGACGCCGAGCGCGCGCCGCAGGAGTACCGTTCCGGCGCCGGGTCCGGCCCCGGATCCGCAGCCGGCTCCCTGGACGTGTCCGCGTACCGGCGCACCGAGCTGGCCCGGCTCGCCTGGCCCGAGGCCGCCGGGACCACGCCCGCCCAGCGCGAGGCCCTCGAACTCGCCGTCCGCCACCGCCTCGGCGTCCCCGAACTCGCCGCCGTCCTCGGTACGCCCCCCGCCCTCGCCCGCGAGCTGCTGGCCGGCGCCGCCTGCGAGGTGGAGCGGACCCGTGCGGCCCTCGCCGTGGTCGAGACGGGCGGCTGCCCCTCCGTGTCCCGGCTCACCGGAGAAGGCGACGGGCAGGTGCTGCTGTCCACCACCCTGCGCGCCGAGCTGGTCCGCCACGTCGACGACTGCCCGCGCTGCCGACGCGTCGCCGAACGCGTGGACGCCGCCGCCCCCTGGCCCGGCACCGGCGGGATCGACGCGGCCCTCCCGCTGGTCCCCGCCCCGCGCACCGCCGTCCGCGCGGCCATGGTCCGCTCCGGCGGCCGACGCGGGCGCCGCCCCGGACCGCGCTTCGACCGCACCGGCTTCCCGATGGACCCCCGCGACCGCGCCGCCCGCCGCGACCGGCTGCGGGCCCGGGCGGTGACGACGACCGTCGTGGCCACGGTCGTCGCGGCCCCGGTGATCGCGCTGTGGGCGGCGTACCGCGGTGCGCCGGAGACCGGCGAGTCCGTCGGAGCGGACGCCACCCGGATCTCCGCGAGCGAGTCCGAGATCCCGGCCCTGCGGCAGGACGGCCGCCCGCTGCGCGCGTACGAGAACGCGGGCAACACCGCGCACACCACGGGCGAGCCCGGCTTCGGCCGGGGCGCCGCCGACCCGGACGGCTCGGACGTATCGGTGGAGGTGATCAGTACCGGGGCGCCCGCCGCCCCCGACGGCCGGCCCGGGAACCCCGGACGGCTCTCCGTCGCCGCCTCCTCGCACGGGGGCACGACCATGCTCACGCTGACCGCCTCCGGCGGGGCCCCGGTGGACTGGCAGCTGTGGTCCGACGCGCCGTGGCTGCGGGCGAGCAGGAGCGCGGGGACGCTGGCTCCCGGGGAATCGTTCACCGTGTGGATCACCGTCGACGCGGATGCCCAGCCGGTCGGTGCCTGGTCCGCCCGGATCGGGGTGGATCCGGGCGGCGCGGTGATCTCCATCCAGGGGCGCGGCCGTCCGGCGCCCACCCCGCCGCCGGAGCCCGGGGACCCGACGCCGACCCCGACGCCCACGCCGAAGCCGACGGACACCCCGGCGCCGAGCGCCACGCCGACCCCGACCCCCACACCGACCCCGACGGCGAGCGCCTCAGGAGGAACAGGAGGAACAGGGGGACCAGGAGGAACGGTTGGCCCGCCGGCGGATCCGGGCGGGCCGGGGCCCTCGTAGGCCCTTGGGCTACGGGGCGGCCGGGCCGACCGGGTCGGCGGGGTGCGGAGCCATGGGCAGCAGCGAGGACAGCCGTGCCTCGCAGAGCTTCACGAGGGCCTCGTACCCCTCCTTGCCCATCAGCTCGGTCAGCTCGGGACGGTACGACACGTACACCGGATCACCGGCGCCGTGCGCGGACGTCGCCGACGTGCACCACCAGTGCAGGTCGTGGCCGCCCGGGCCCCAGCCGCGCCGGTCGTACTCGCCGATCGACACCTGGAGCACGCGGGTGTCGTCGGGCCGGTCGATCCACTCGTAGGTCCGGCGGATCGGCAGCTGCCAGCACACGTCCGGCTTGGTCTCCAGCGGCTCCTGGCCGCTCTTGAGCGCCAGGATGTGCAGCGAACAGCCCGCCCCGGCGGGGAAGCCGGGCCGGTTGAGGAAGATGCAGGCGCCGTCCCAGCGGCGGGTCTGCTTCTCCCCGTCGTCGTCGGCCTGCGTCCACCCGGTCTCGCTGCCGACGTCGTGGAACTGCCACAGCTCGGGGGTCAGCCGCGCCACGTGCTCGGCCACCCGCCTCTCGTCGTCCTCGTCCGAGAAGTGCGCGCCGAGGGTGCAGCAGCCGTCGGAGGCCCGGCCGGCCTGGATGCCCTGGCAGCCGCTGCCGAAGATGCACGTCCAGCGTGAGGTCAGCCAGGTCAGGTCGCAGCGGAAGACCTGCTCGGCGTCGGCGGGGTCGGGGAACTCCACCCAGGCCCGGGGAAAGTCGAGCCCCTTCTCGTCATCACGGGGGGCGGCGACGGAGCCTTTGGCGGAGGCCTTGGCCTTCTTCGCCTTATCGGGCTTGTTGGACTTGTTGGCCTTCTTCGTATTTGGCACAAACCCAAGCCTAAGGGCCCCTTACCTCACCCATACTCCAGCCGCACAGTAGCGTTTCCTCGTATGAGACTCGGTGTCCTCGATGTGGGTTCGAACACGATCCATCTGCTGGTGGTGGACGCGCACCCCGGCGCGCGCCCGCAGCCGGCGCACTCGCACAAGGTGGAATTGCGGCTCGCGGAGCTGCTCGACGAGCGCGGAGCGGTCACCCCGGAGGGCATCGAGCGCCTCGTCGCGGTGATCGGCGGGGCGGCGCAGGCCGCCGAGGACAAGGGCTGCGAGGACGTCGTCCCCTTCGCGACCAGCGCCGTGCGGGAGGCCACGAACGCGGACGAGGTCCTGGCCAGGGTGCTGGCCGAGACGGGCGTCGACCTGCCGATCCTGAGCGGTGAGGACGAGGCGCGGCTGACGTTCCTCGCCGTCCGGCGCTGGTTCGGCTGGTCCGCGGGCAAGCTGCTGGTGCTCGACATCGGCGGGGGCTCGCTGGAGATCGCGTACGGCATCGACGAGGACCCGGACGCCGCGGTCTCGCTGCCGCTGGGCGCGGGCCGCCTCACCAAGGGCTGGCTGCCGGGCGACCCGCCGGACCCCGCGGACGTACGGGCCCTGCGGCGGCACGCGCGGGCCCAGATCGCCCGTACGGTCGGCGAGTTCAGCCGCTTCGGGGCGCCGGACCACGTGGTGGCCACGTCGAAGACGTTCCGCCAGCTGGCCCGCATCGCGGGCGCGGCCCGCTCGGCGGACGGGCTGTACGTCCAGCGGGACCTGACGCGCAAGTCCCTGGAGGAGTGGGTGCCGCGCCTGGCGGCGATGACCACGGCCCAGCGCTCCGCCCTCCCGGGCGTCTCGGACGGCCGCGCGGCGCAGCTCCTGGCGGGAGCCCTGGTCGCGGAGGGCGCGATGGACCTGTTCGGAGTGGACGAACTCGAGATCTGCCCCTGGGCCCTGAGGGAGGGCGTGATCCTCCGCCGCCTGGACCACTTGCCGTCGTAGCGCCGGTGTGAGCGGGGTGGTGGGCGTCACGGTCCTTCCGGGCCGGGGCCCGTACCCTGTCCCCGTGGCAGAACCTGTTCGGATCCCGAGTGCGAAAGTGGCGCTTTCGACTGCGTCCGTTTACCCGGAGTCGACGGCCACCGCGTTCGAGATCGCCGCGCGCCTCGGGTACGACGGTGTCGAGGTGATGGTCTGGACGGACCCGGTCAGCCAGGACGTCGACGCCCTGCGGCGGCTGTCCGACCAGTACGGGGTGCCGATCCTCGCCGTGCACGCGCCGTGTCTGCTCATCACGCAGCGGGTGTGGTCCACCGACCCCTGGACCAAGCTCCAGCGGGCTCAGTCCGCGGCCGAGCGGCTGGGGGCCTCCACCGTCGTCGTCCACCCGCCCTTCCGCTGGCAGCGGCAGTACGCCAAGGACTTCGTCGAAGGCATCTGGCGGATGGCCGACGAGACCGACGTCCGGTTCGCCGTCGAGAACATGTACCCGTGGCGCTACCGGGACCGGGAGATGCTGGCCTACGCCCCCGAGTGGGACGTCACCAAGGACGACTACCGGCATTTCACCGTCGATCTCTCGCACACGGCGACCGCGCGGACCGACGCCACCGCCATGATCGACCGCATGGGGGACCGGCTCGCGCACGTGCACCTCGCCGACGGAAACGGCTCCGCGAAGGACGAGCACCTGGTTCCGGGACGGGGGACGCAGCCGTGCGCCGAGCTGCTGGAGCGGCTCGCCCGCACCTCCTTCGACGGGCACGTCGTCATCGAGGTCAACACCCGCCGCGCGATGTCCTCCGCCGAGCGCGAGGCCGACCTCGCCGAGGCCCTGGCCTTCACCCGCCTGCACCTCGCGACCCGTCCCACCGGCTCCCCGGTCAGGACCCCGCGCCCATGACGGAACCCGCCAAGCCGCGCCGCGGCCCCGGCCGGCCCCGCCAGGACGAGGCCGACGAGGGCCCCGGCACCCAGGAGCGCATCCGGCTCGCCGCCCGCGAGGTGTTCGCCGAGCGCGGGTACGACAAGACGTCCGTACGCGGCGTCGCGAAGGTGGCCGGCGTGGACCCGGCCCTGGTCCACCACTACTTCGGCAGCAAGGACGACCTCTTCGCCGCCGCCATCGAGCTCACGATGGAGCCCGCCCTCGTCGTCCCCCTGATCGTGGGGGAGGGCCCCGAGGGCATCGGGGAGCGGCTGGCCCGCTATTTCCTGGGCATCTGGGAGAACCCGGCCAGCCGGGCCCCGCTCCTCGCCGTCATCCGCTCCGCCCTCACCCACGAGGCCGCGGCGGCGGTGCTGCGGCGGCTGGTCCTGCGCCGGGTCCTGGAGCGGGTGGCGGCCGACCTCGACGTCCCCGACCCCACCTTCCGCGCCGAGCTCGCCGCCTCGCACATGATCGGCATCGCGCTCCTGCGGTACGTGGTCCAGGTCGAGCCCCTCGCGTCCGCGGATCCGGAGGACATCGTCGTCCTCGTCGCGCCCGCGCTCCAGCGCTATCTGACCGAGGAATGAGCCGCCCGTATCGACATGCGGACCGCCTGTCCGCATCGCGGGCCAGGAGCGTAGCCTCGTAACCGAGCCATATCCACAGTCATGCACAGTCGCGGCGGGCGTGCGAACGCCACCGTACTCATGGGGAGTGAACCCGATGCCCGAGCTGAGGTCCCGCACCGTCACCCACGGCCGCAACATGGCGGGCGCACGCGCCCTTATGCGTGCGTCGGGCGTAGCGAGCGCGGACATCGGGAAGCCGATCATCGCCGTCGCGAACTCCTTCACCGAGTTCGTGCCCGGCCACACCCACCTGGCCCCCGTCGGCAGGATCGTCTCCGACGCCATCCGCGCCGCCGGCGCGATCCCGCGCGAGTTCAACACCATCGCGGTCGACGACGGCATCGCCATGGGCCACGGCGGCATGCTGTACTCCCTGCCCTCCCGCGACCTGATCGCGGACAGCGTGGAGTACATGGTCGAGGCGCACTGCGCCGACGCGCTCATCTGCATCTCCAACTGCGACAAGATCACGCCCGGCATGCTGATGGCCGCCATGCGCCTCAACATCCCCGTCGTGTTCGTGTCCGGCGGCCCGATGGAGGCCGGCCAGGCCGTCCTCGTCGACGGCACCGTCCGCAAGCTGGACCTGATCGACGCCATGGTCGACGCCTCCAACGAGAACGTCTCCGACGAGGACGTGCTGCGCATCGAGGAGAACGCCTGTCCGACCTGCGGGTCGTGCAGCGGCATGTTCACCGCCAACTCGATGAACTGCCTCGCCGAGGCCATCGGCCTCGCCCTCCCCGGCAACGGCTCGGTCCTCGCCACGCACACCGCCCGCCGCGCCCTGTACGAGGACGCCGGCCGGACGGTCGTCGAGATCACCAAGCGGTACTACGAGCAGGACGACCACTCGGTCCTGCCGCGCTCCATCGCCACCCGCCAGGCCTTCGAGAACGCCATGGCCCTCGACATCGCCATGGGCGGCTCGACGAACACGATCCTGCACCTGCTCGCCGCCGCGCAGGAGGCGGGCCTGGAGTACGACCTCACCGACATCGACGAGGTGTCGAGGCGGGTCCCGTGCCTGGCCAAGGTCGCGCCGAACGTGGCGCCCGGCGGCACGTACTACATGGAGGACATCCACCGGGCCGGCGGCATCCCCGCCATCCTCGGCGAGCTGCACCGCGGCGGGCTCCTGAACAAGGACGTCACGACGGTCCACTCCGAGAACCTGGAGGACTGGCTGGCGAAGTGGGACGCGCGCAGCGGCACGGCGAGCGAGACGGCCATGGAGCTGTGGCACGCGGCCCCCGGCTGCGTGCGCTCCGCCACCGCCTTCTCACAGTCCGAGCGCTGGGACACCCTCGACCTGGACGCCGAGGGCGGCTGCATCCGGTCGGTGCAGCACGCGTACTCCAAGGACGGCGGCCTGGCGGTGCTGCGCGGCAACATCGCGGTCGACGGGTGCGTCGTGAAGACGGCCGGCGTCGACGAGTCGATCTGGACCTTCGAGGGCCCGGCGGTCGTCTGCGAATCGCAGGACGAGGCGGTCGACAAGATCCTCCGCAAGGAGATCAAGGCGGGCGACGTGGTCGTCATCCGCTACGAGGGCCCGCGCGGCGGCCCCGGCATGCAGGAGATGCTCTACCCGACCTCGTTCCTGAAGGGGCGCGGGCTCGGCAAGGTCTGCGCGCTGGTCACGGACGGCCGCTTCTCCGGCGGCACCTCGGGCCTGTCCATCGGCCACGCCTCCCCGGAGGCGGCCTCGGGCGGCGACATCGCCGTCGTCGAGGACGGCGACCGCATCCGGATCGACATCCCGAACCGCTCGATCGAACTGCTGGTGGACGAGGCCACGCTGGCCGCCCGCCACGCGGCCCTCGGCGGCGTCTACGCCCCGAAGAACCGCGAGCGCAAGGTCTCGGCGGCACTGCGCGCGTACGCGGCGATGGCCACGAGCGCCGACAAGGGCGCGGTGCGCGACGTGTCGAAGCTGGGCGTCTGACGGCTCGGCCGGATCCCGCCGGCATCCCGCCCGCGGTCGGCGGCGCCGCCCGTCACCCGGGGCACCGCATCCCCTCCGCACCCCGCCGGGAGTCCCCGGCGGGGTCGGATCCGCTCACCAGCGCGTCGGGTCGGTCGCGTCGACCGCGAAGATCGAGCCGTCCGGGGACGTTCCGTAGACGCGGCCTTCGGCCGGGACCGGGGACGGGAGCGTCGCCGTGAAGCCGGCCCGGCCGTCGGTCGGGCGCGGCCGCGTCTGGCCCATCAGCCGGCCGCTCCCGGCCTCCACGGCCAGCAGCCGCCCGTCCGGCGCGGTCAGGAGGATCCGGCCGTCGGCCGCCACCGGGCGGGACGCCGCGGCCAGGCCCGTCTCCAGCCGCCACTGCTCCCGCTCCGCGCCGACCGCGATCAGCGCGCCCGTGGCCCCGACGGCGTACACCACGCCGTCCGCGCCCACCGCCGCCTCCGTGTCGAACAGCGGCACCGACAGCCGGACCCGCCGTACCGCCTGCGTCGCCGAGTCCACCCGGACCACCGTGCCCGTCTTGCCGTCCGCGTCGGTGTCCAGCAGGCAGAGCCCGCCCCGGGCGGCCCCGACCGGCCGCAGCCGCCCCGCCGTCCGCAGCTGCCAGTGCACGGTCCCGCTCGCCGGATCCACCGCCAGCAGCTGCGAGCTCCCGCCACCGCTGTCCGGCGTGGACACGTACACGACCGGGCCACCGCCCGCGACGGGTGCACCGCCCGGGACAGGGCCACCGCCCCACCAGAGCGAACCGACCCCGCCGAGCTGCTTCGTCCACCGCGGCGCGCCGCTCGCGGCGTCCAGCGCCGTCACGTTCCCGTTCGGCGGAGCGAGCAGCACCTGCGCGCCCGCCGCCACCGCCCGCGTACCGTCCGGCAGCTTGCGCTGCCAGCGCTCGGCGCCCGTCCCCGGATCCAGCGCCCGCAGCGTCCCGGCGCCCGGCTCGACCACGAGCACCAGCCCGCCCGCGTGCAGCGGCGCGCTGTCCCCCGCGGTACGGGTGCCGGCGCCGGTCGCCTTCAGCGACCACACGACCGACCCGTTCGCCGGGTCGAGCCGCGCCACCGCCACCCCCGGCCCCGCGCAGTACAGCGCGGCCGCTGCATCCCCCCACGAGCAGGAGCCGGTCCGATTGCCGGCCCCCGGCTCGCCCAGCGCGACCGTCCACGGTACGAACGGCTTCGCCGGAGCCGCGGCCGTCGCCCGGTCCGCCTTCCCCCCGACCGGCCCCGGAGTCCCGGCACCCGGCCCGAAGTGCAGGTACCCGCCCACGGCCCCGCCCGCCAGCAGCAACCCGACCGCGGCGGCCACCACCGCCCGGGACCCGCGCCGCCCCCGGCCGGCGGCGGCGGGCTCTTCGACGGGGATCCGCTCCCGCGCGTGCGTGACCTCCTCGACCGGCCGCCGGGGCTGCGAGACGAAGACCTGCGTGTCCTCGGAGGTCGGGTACGCCACCGCCCGCATCTCCGCGATCAGTTCCTCCGCGGTGGGCCGGTCCGCGGGCTCCTTCGCCAGGCACCGCGCCACCAGCGGTACGAGCCGCTCCGGCAGCCCGCTCAGATCGGGTTCGGCGTGCACCACCTGGTACGCCACCAGGTAGTGGCTGTCGGAGTCGAACGGCCCGTGCCCCGTGGCCGCGTGCACGAGTACGGCGCCCAGCGCGAACACGTCCGCCGCCGAGCCCACTTCCCGCGGCCGCTGGAACTGCTCCGGTGCCATGTACGGCGGCGTCCCGATCAGCTTTCCCGTCTCGGTCCGCAGATCGCTGTCCGCCGGCCGCGAGATGCCGAAGTCGATGACCCGGACCCCGTCCGGGGCCATCAGCACGTTGCTGGGCTTCAGGTCCCGGTGGACCACCCCCACCCGGTGGATGTCCCGCAGGGCCTCCGCCAGCCCGGCGGCGAGCCGGGCCAGTTCGGCCGGGTCCAGCACCCGCTCCCGCACGCGCTCGGCCAGCGTCGGGGCGTCGATGAACAGGGTGGCCATCCACGGCCGTTCGGCATCCGGATCGGCGTCCACGACGGGCGCGGTGAACGCTCCGCTCACCTGCCGGGCGGCGGCGACCTCCTGCCGGAACCGGGCCCGGAACTCCGGATCGACCGCATGCTCGGCATGCACGATCTTGACGGCGAGTTTCAGCCCCGAACCGGAGGTGGCCAGATGGACGACGCCCATCCCGCCGGACCCGAGCACCGATTCCAGCCGGTACTGGCCGGCGTACTCAGGAAAGCCCACGTAGTCCGCGCGCAGCGAATGCACCGCTCAACCACCCCCGCCGGAGCCTAGTCGATGGGCCGTACGAATCTCCAAGGGTCCTGCTACCCTGCGCGAGTTGCGCACGGCAACACCCATGGGGGGAGATTTCAACATGTCCGTGGAGAACGATTCCAGCCAAGTCCAGAGCCTCGCCGGGGGCTCGGGATTCCCGACATTTCCCGTCGCTCCGGGCTACCGCGTGAACGTCCGCAGCGGCCCGGGGACGAACTACACGATCGTCGACACCCTGCCGTACGGGGCGACCGTCGGGATCCGCTGCCAGTGTGACGGCACCACCGTCTCGGGCCCGTACGGCACGTCGGACATCTGGGACTGCATCGGCAACGGCCGCTTCGTCTCCGACGCGTACGTGAAGACGGGCAGCGACGGCTACGTGGCCAACCGCTGCAGCTGATCCCCGGCCAGCGGCCCGGGGCGGTCTGCCGCGTGCGGGGGTCCGGGGGGATCGGGGGTCCGGGTGGTCCGGGTGGTCCGGCGGTCCGGGGGCCGGCGGTCCGGGGGTCCGGGGGTCCGGTGCGGTCTCCCCGGCCGCCCGTCTGCCACGTGAGACACTCCCGGCCCGCCCGGCCCGGCGGGGGATAATCGCTGATGTGAGCGACGAAGACCAGCGAGACCTGACCCCAGCCGAACCGGCCCCCGCCGGGCAGACCCCGGCGGCGCCGGCTCCCACCGGGCCCGAGCCCGAGCCGATCCGGTTCTTCGGCACCACCTGGGTGGACCACGACGGCGGCTACGCACTGCGCCGCGTCGCCATCGGCGCCGGCTCGCTCGTCACCGCCGTCGCAGCGGCCGTGCTGCTGCGCCTCTCCTACGAGGGGCTGGAGATCGGCAACGTCGGCCCGTTCCTCAGCATCTCCGTCGTCGTCCTCTTCGCGATCGCCAGCTCCATCGCCTTCGTCAAGACCTGGGACTCCTTCAGCCGCCGCCCGGCCCCCTCCTCCGACGAGGCCGCCCTCAAGGGTCTGAAGACGATCGGTTTCATCGGCTCCCTCATCGCGTACTTCCTTCGCTGCTTCTTCGAAGCTCCCGGCGAGAAGCTGCGCCGCGCCGAGTACGAGCGCGCCACCGCCGAGTTCGCCCGCCGCCGCAGCGCCCGTACGGGCAACCCGGCCGCGCGCCGCCCCAAGCGCAAGAAGTAGCGGCCGGCGGCCCCTTCGAAGCCTCCCTGTTGACGCCCCGGCACAGCCAGGAGCATTATTCATCACATGATGAATAACCCGCAGGCGTCGCCGCCCGGAGATTCCGCCCCGCCCGCCCCGCCCGCCATCCACGCCCGCGGGCTCACCGTCCGCCGCGGCACCGGCCGCAGCCCCCGCACCGTCCTCGACTCCATCGCCTTCGAGGTCCCCCGCGGCCGCATCACCGGCCTCCTCGGCCCCTCCGGCTGCGGCAAATCCACCCTCATGCGCTCCATCGTCGGCACCCAGGCCCACGTCACCGGCACCCTCGACGTCCTCGGCCGACCCGCCGGCCACCCCGAACTCCGCTCCCGGATCGGCTACGTCACCCAGGCCCCGTCCGTCTACGACGACCTCACCGTCCGCCAGAACCTCGACTACTTCGCCGCCGTCCTCCACCCGGGCCGCGCCGCCGCCGACCTCCGCCGCGCCGCCGTCACCCGCGCCATCGCCGACGTGGACCTCACCACCCGCGCCGGCGCCCTCGCCGGAAACCTCTCCGGCGGCCAGCGCAGCCGCGTATCCCTCGCCGTCGCACTCCTCGGCACCCCCGAGCTCCTCGTACTCGACGAGCCCACCGTCGGCCTCGACCCCGTCCTGCGCCGAGACCTGTGGAACCTCTTCCACGACATCGCCGCCACCCGCGGCGCCACGATCCTCGTCTCCTCCCACGTCATGGACGAGGCCGAGCGCTGCCACGACCTGCTCCTCATGCGCGAGGGCCGCATCCTCGCCCAGGACACCCCCGACGCACTGCGCACCCGTACGCGCTCCGCCACCGTCGAAGAGGGCTTCCTCCGCCTCGTCGACGAGGCGAACGCCCAGGCCCGCGCCCAGGCCGAAACCCCTGCCCCTGCCCCTGCCGACGCCGACGCGAAGTCCGAGGTCACCCGATGAGCGCCGCCCGCACCACCGCCACCGCCGCCCGCGTCCTGCGCCAGCTGCGCCACGACCCGCGCTCCATCGCGCTGATGCTGCTGGTCCCCGTACTGATGCTGACGCTGCTGCGCTTCGTCTTCGACGGCAGCCCGCAGACCTTCGACAGCATCGGCGCGTCCCTCCTCGGGATCTTCCCCCTCATCACCATGTTCCTGGTGACCTCGATCGCCACCCTGCGCGAGCGCACCTCCGGCACCCTCGAACGCCTCCTCGCCATGCCGCTGGGCAAGGGCGACCTCATCGCCGGCTACGCCCTCGCCTTCGGCGCCGTCGCCGTCGTCCAGTCCCTCCTCGCCACCGGCCTCGCCCTCTGGCTCCTCGGCCTCGACGTCGTCGGCTCGCCCTGGCTGCTCCTGCTCGTCGCCCTGCTCGACGCGCTCCTCGGCACCGCCCTCGGCCTGTTCGTCTCCGCCTTCGCCGCGTCCGAGTTCCAGGCCGTCCAGTTCATGCCGGCCGTGATCTTCCCGCAGCTCCTGCTGTGCGGCCTGTTCGCGGCGCGCGACACCATGCAGCCCGTCCTCGAAGGCCTCTCCGACGTCCTGCCCATGTCGTACGCCGTCGACGGCATGACCCAGGTCCTCACCCACACCGACATGACCGCCGACTTCGTGCGCGACGCCGTCATCGTGGCCGGCTGCGCCCTGCTGGTGCTCGCACTGGGCGCGGCCACCCTCCGCCGCCGTACGCCCTGACCACCGCGGCGCCTGACCGTACTGCGGACACGGCCTCGCCGCCGCGCGCGCGGGTGCAAGGATGAGGAGGGAGAAGCCAGCACACGTGCAAGAAAGTTCGGCGAGGTGAAACGGGCATGACCCAGACAGTCGCGGTCCTCGGTACCGGCAAGATCGGCGAGGCGCTGCTCAGCGGAATGATCCGCGGCGGCTGGCCCGCCTCCAAACTCCTCGTCACCGCCCGCCGCCCCGAACGCGCCGAGGAGCTCCGCTCCCGCTACGGCGTCGAGGCCGTGAGCAACGCCGAAGCAGCCAAGCGCGCCGACACCCTCATCCTCACCGTCAAGCCGCAGGACATGGGCAAGCTCCTCGAAGAGCTCGCCCCGCACGTTCCCGCCGACCGCCTGGTCATCAGCGGCGCCGCCGGCATCCCCACCTCCTTCTTCGAGGAGCGGCTCGCCTCCGGCACCCCCGTCGTCCGCGTCATGACGAACACCCCCGCCCTCGTCGACGAGGCCATGTCCGTCATCTCGGCCGGCAGCCACGCCACCGCCGCACACCTCGCCCACACCGAGGAGATCTTCGGCGGTGTCGGCAAGACCCTGCGCGTCCCCGAGTCGCAGCAGGACGCCGCCACCGCCCTCTCCGGCTCCGGGCCCGCCTACTTCTACTTCCTCGTCGAGGCGATGACCGACGCAGGCATCCTCCTCGGCCTGCCCCGCGCCCAGGCCCACGACCTCATCGTGCAGGCCGCCATCGGCGCCGCGGTGATGCTCCGGGACAGCGGCGAGCACCCGGTCAAGCTCCGCGAGGCCGTCACCTCCCCGGCCGGGACCACCATCAACGCGATCGTGGAACTCGAACGCCACGGCGTACGGGCCGCCCTGATCGCGGCCCTCGAAGCGGCCCGCGACCGCAGCCGCGAACTGGCCTCCGGCAACAGCTGACCCGGCCGACCCACGGGTACGGGCCCCGCGGCGAGCGGGAGCCCGTACCTCTCGATGAGGGTCAGGCCTCCAGCAGCCCGATGGCCCGGTACGCCCGGTCCACGACCGGCCGGGCCAGCTCCCGCGCCCGCCCGGCCCCCTCCCGCAGCACCTTCTCCACCGCCGCCGGATCGGCCGCCAGCTCGGCATGCCGCTCCTGCACCGGCCGCAGCAGCTCCACGACCGCGTCGGCCACGTCCCGCTTGAGCGCCCCGTACCCGCTGTACCGCTCCGCGAGCGCGGCCGGATCCCCGCCGGTGCAGGCGGCCAGTACGTCCAGCAGGTTCGCGACCCCCGGCCGCGCCTCCCGGTCGTAGACGACCCCGCCGTCCCCGCTGTCGGTCACCGCCCGCATGACCTTCTTGCGGATCACCCCGGGCTCGTCCAGCATGAACACCACTCCGGGCCCGGCACCGCCGGACTTCCCCATCTTCGACGTGGGCTCCTGAAGGTCCATGACCCGCGCGGCCACCTTCGGCAGCGTCACCTTCGGCACCGTGAACGTGTGCCCGTACCGCTGGTTGAACCGCACCGCCAGATCGCGGGCCAGCTCCACGTGCTGCCGCTGATCCTCACCCACCGGTACCTCCTCGGTCCCGTAAGCGAGGATGTCGGCGGCCATCAGCACGGGATACGTCAGGAGCGACAGCCGTACGCTCTCCCCGGACGCCTGCGCCCGGGCGGACTTCTCCTTGTACTGGATCATCCGGCGCATCTCGCCGTCGGTGGCGGTGCATTCGAGGACGTACGAGAGACGGGTGTGCTCGTCGACGTGGCTCTGCAGGAACAGGGTGCATTTCTCGGGGTCCAGCCCGGAGGCGAGGAACAGCGTCGCCACTTGCCTGCTGAGCCGGCGCACCCGTGCGGGATCGTGCTCGACGGTCAGCGCGTGGAGGTCCACGACGCAGAACAGCGCCTCTTCCGGCTGCTGGTCGGCCGCGACCCACTGCCGCAGGGCTCCCAGGTAGTTCCCCAGCGTCAGGTGCCCGGTCGGCTTGATCCCGCTGAAGATCCTCGTCATGTCCTGTCTCCCTGTTCGTGGCTGTGTCGGTGTCGGGACCGCCGCGTCGGGCGACCGAGCCACTCCCGGGAGGGGAGAAACAGAAACGGCCGCCGGAAGCGGCGGCCGTGAGCGCATGCGTGCTCGCGTGTGGGTCGGCCGCCGTCAGGCGGCCCACCAGCGAAGGCTGGACGTGAGCGCATGCGTAGTCATGGGGGCAAGGCTAGCCCTTCCGGTGGCCCATGTCCTGGGGTTGACACGCGTGTCCGAGGTCCGTAAGGTTCTTCGAGTTGTCCGACGTGAGCGCCGACCCCGGTCGGTCCCCGGACAGCCATTCCGCACTACACATTCGAACGAACGACGCACTGTGTCGTCTCGTTTTCATGCGTATTTGCGAATGAGGAATCCGTGTCCACGGACGCGGCCGCCGATTAGGTTCGGAGGCAAGGAATCCGCTACTGTCTCACTCGCCGCAAGGGCCCAACAGCCCGAGCAGCGAAACCCGCTGACTGGGAGTCAGGCCCGAAAGGATCTGATAGAGTCGGAATCGCCGGAAAGGGAAAACGCGAAAGCGAAGAACCTGGAAAGCAAGCGAGACTGACTCTGATAGAGTCGGAAACGCAAGAACGAAGAACGAAAGCCCGGAGGAAAGCCCGCGAGGGTGAGTACAAAGGAAGCGTCCGTTCCTTGAGAACTC
>NZ_JBIASC010000023.1:0-54586 GCF_042890485.1 Streptomyces sp. NPDC002181
AGCAGCAGAGTGCCGAGCGGCAGATCTCACCACATCAGCAACTGTCCCCTTTCATCCGTACGAGGCTGGGGACGTTCACGTGTACGCCGACACGTGGATCCGGGCGGTTACTGAGCGTCCTTCTCCATCGTCGGGCGCAGCCGCTCCAGCAGGGCGTAGAGCGTCGCGCTCTCGGTCTCGTCGAGGGTGTCCAGCGCGCCGTGCGTCGCCTGCATCTCCTCGCGCACGCGGCGGATGATCTCGCGGCCGGCGTCCGTGGCCACGACGTTCTTGACGCGGCGGTCGGAGGGGTCGGCCTCGCGCCGCACCAGCTCGCGGGCCTCCAGGCGGTCCACGATCCCGGTGACGTTCGATGCGTCACACACCAGGAGGGTGGCCAGGCCGCGCATCGGCAGCGGGCCGTTGAGCTGGGCGAGGACCCGGGCCTGGGTGGAGGTGAGGCCGTAGTGGGCCGCCGCGGCCGCGAAATCGCGCCATTGGGCGGTTCCGATGGCGGCGAGCAGCTCAAGGAGTTCGAGCTTGGTGGGGGCGGGTCGGGTGCTGGCGCTCATGCCGTCGAGCGTACTCGGGTGGTTGACATTGTCAACCTTTTACTTGACCACTTTAACTATCGACGTCTACCGTCGACGGAGTTACTTGATGACATCAAACATCTGCGATCTGAAGCACTAAGAAGGTCCTGTCAGCATGAGCACCGCCGCCCCCGCCCCCGCCGAGGCCAAGAACAGGAACGAGACGATCATCGTCTTCGCCCTGAGCCTTGCCGCCATGGTCGTGTCGATGATGCAGACCCTGCCGGTCCCGATCCTGGGCCTCATCCGCACCGACCTCGGTACCTCGACCGCCAACGTGAGCTGGGTGACCACCGCCACGCTGCTGTCCGCCGCCGTCTTCACCCCCCTGCTCGGCCGCTTCGGCGACCAGCACGGCAAGAAGCCCACGCTGGTGGCGGTCCTCGGCGTCATGGTCGTCGGCTCCGTCATCGCCGCCATCGCGACCTCCCTCCCGCTGCTGATCCTGGGCCGCGTGCTGCAGGGCGCCGCCACCGCGATCTTCCCGCTCGCCCTCTCGGTGCTGCGCGAGGAAGTCCGCCCGCAGAAGCTCCCCGGCGCGATGGCCCTGGTCAGCGGCACCCTCGCCTTCGGCAGCGGCCTGGCGCTCGTCGCCACGGGCCTGCTCACCTCCGGCTCCGACGCCGACTACCGCAACGCCTTCTGGATGGCGACCGGCTTCGCGACCCTCGCCCTGCTCGCCGTCGCGTTCCTGGTCCCCGCGACCCGGCACAAGACCGGCGGCCGTACCGACTTCCTCGGCGCGCTGACCCTCGGCATCACCCTCCTGCTGCTCCTGCTGCCCATCTCGCAGGGCCACGAGTGGGGCTGGACCTCCGGCCGTACGCTGGGCAGCTTCGCCGGCGCCGCCGTCATGACCGCCGTCTGGGTCTTCACGGAGCTCAAGGTCAGCGAGCCGCTCGTGGACATGCGGATGTTCGTCCACCGCCCGGTGCTCATGGCCAACCTGGCCGGCATCCTCGTCGGCTTCGGCATGTTCGCGAACTTCCTGGGCGTCTCGTACCTCGTCCAGATGCCGGAGAAGCTCACCGGCTACGGCTTCGACGCCTCCATCCTGCGCGCCTCCGTCCAGTTCCTGCTGCCCGGCGCGATCGTCTCCCTGCTCGCCTCGCCCATCGGCGGCCAGCTGGTCCGCCACCGCGGACCGCGCGTGGCCCTCGGCCTCGCCGCCGGCCTCGGCGCCGTCGGCTTCGGCTGGCTCGCGCTCGACCACGGCCACAGCTTCTCGGTGATCGGCGCGGGCCTGATCGTCGGCGCGGCCGTCAGCTTCGGCTACGCGGCCATGCCCGCCGTCATCATGGCGAGCGTCCCGCACCACCAGAGCGGCATCGCCAACGGCATCAACTCGATCTCCCGCTCCACCGGCAGCGCGATCGGCAGCGCCATCGTCACCACGATCCTGGCGTCGAAGACCATCGAGCACCTGCCCGCCGGCGTCCCGGCCCTGCCCGCCGAGTCCGGGTTCACCCTCACCTTCTGGATCGGGGCCGTCGCCTTCGCCCTGGTCGCGGTGATCAGCTGGATCGGCCTGCGCGGAGCGCACGGACCGCGCACCACCGAGTCGGCCACGCCCGCCGAGGCCCCCGCCAAGGTGGCGGAGCCGGAGCCGGCGCAGACCGTCTGACCTGGCCCTTCGAGGGGACGGCACCGTTCGCGGATGCCGTCCCCTCGTTTGCGTGCTGTCCTGTCCCCGTGGACAGGGACCGCCACCGGGCGGCGGGGGCGGGCCTGGCCCCGGACGCGAGGAGTGACCTGCCATGGCGATCCTGATGCACGCCATCGTCCCGGGCATCACCGCGGACCAGTACGACGCCCTCCACGCGGAGCTCCTGTCGATCCCCGGGATGTTCGACGGCTGCCTCTCGCACGTCTGCGTCGTGAGCCCCGAGGGCCTGGACATCTACGACATGTGGGAGAGCGAGCTGCACGCGAACGTCTTCGCGGAGAAGCTGATGCCCGTCGTGGAAGCCCAGGGCTGGCAGAGCACGGGCGGCCGCCCCGAGGTGTTCCCCGTCCACAACTACGGCTTCCCCGGGATCAAGGACTGATCCCGGCTCAGGCTTCGCCGCGCGCGGCCGCCTGGCGCTGGCGCTTGCTCAGCGGGGCGAGCGAGAGATCCTGTGCGCGGGAGGTCAGGCGCTTGAAACCGTAGCCGCGCTCGGTGAGCCACCCCTCGGCGGCGAGCTCGGCGCGGGCCGTCGCGTCGAGGACGTCCTCCTCGGCCTCCCCCGAGTCGAGGAAGCGGAACGTGAAGAACGGGCCGACGGCGATGTCGTACGAGAGGTGGCCCTCGGGGGTGTAGGCCGAGTGCATGATGTCGTGCTCCGGCGCCGCGGCCAGCAGCTCCGCACGCTGCTCGGCGCTGAGACCGTCGAAAGAGCCGCGGATGGTGATCCGGAAGGTGCGAGTACTCATTCCGGCAGGGTAGGCAGCCGGGAGGGCCCGGCGCACCGGGATTTTCCGCAGGTGGCCCGCCGGGCGGCAGCGCCGGCGCGCCGGCCGTCTCAGACGTCGATGTGCCCCATCAGGCCCTGCTGGTAGTCCGTCTGGGCCTGCCGGATCTCGGCGGCGGTGTTCATGACGAAGGGGCCGGTGCGGGCCACGGGCTCCCCGAGCGGCTCGCCGGCCAGGACCAGCACCTCGGCCGCCGCCCCCGGTGCCTCGACCGTGAACCGCTCCGCGTCCCGGCCGAGGATGGCCAGGTGGCCGTCGGGGAGCCGGGCATCGGGGGTGGCGGCCGTCCCGGACAGCACGTACAGCAGGGCGCTGTGACCGGTCGGGACGGTGAACCCGGCGCGTCCGCCGGCCGTGAGGCGGGCGTGTACGACGAGCACCGGGGTGTGGGTCTCGAAGGGTCCCCGCACCCCGTGGGTGCTGCCGGCGATCACGGTGAGCTCGGCCCCGCCGTCCTCGGTGACCACCCGCGGGATGCCGCCGGGGGCGCGGCCGTACTGGACGCGGGGCGGCGTCGACTTGAGCCGGGCCGGCAGGTTCACCCAGATCTGGAGCAGGTGCTGCGGGCCGCCGCCGGCCAGCGGTCCGGGGGCGGGGCGCGCGAGGTGGACCAGCCCCGACCCGGCCGTGAGCCACTGCACCTCGCCGGGGCGCACGACCCGCTCGTGCCCCGCCGAGTCGACGTCCTCCATGGCGCCTTCGATGACGTACTGGATGGTCTCGAACCCGCGGTGCGGGTGCGGCGGCGTGCCCTTGGCCTCGCCCGGGCCGAGTACGTGCGGGCCGACCTGGTCGACCATCAGGAACGGGTCGACCATGGGCAGCCCCGGCTGCGGGAAGGGCCGGCGGACCGGGAAGCCCTCGCCCTCGAAGGTGTGGAAGGGGCGGACGACGCGGAGGGTGGAGCGTACGGCGGCGGTGGTGGTGAGGTGCATGCGCCGAATGAACGGCACGGCCGATTCCACTGTCAACGCGGACCCGTTCGGCTGTCAGGTCGCACCGCCGGCTCCAGCCACCGCGGCCCGGGCCCGAGGCCGGACCCGGGCCCGGCCTCGGGCCCAGGCCGGGCTTCGGCTTCCGTCCGGGCTGCGGCGTCAGCGCCTGCGGGCCCGGGCGCGGCGCAGCAGTACGCCACCTGCGGCCCCGGCCAGGGCGATCACGGCCACACCCGCCGTGGTCCACCAGACGGTACGGTCCGTGCCCTCGTCGCTCTCACCGGCAGGGGCCGGGGCAGCCGACCCGGAGGGCGCGGGAGGAGCCGAAGCGCCGGACGGGGCGGGCGATGCGGAGCCGGACGGGGCGGCCGCGCTCGGCGTGGCCGCGGAGGGCGCCGGGTCGACCACCGGGACGGCGATCTCCTTCTCGCCGTGCCCGAGCGACGGGAAACCCACGTCGACGCTCACCTTCCACGTGCCGGGCGGCAGCACCTCGGCGGTGCTCCAGCCGGTACGCGACCCGGGGTCGCGCACCAGCCGCCAGGGACCCATCGTGCGGGAGCCGTCGGGGCTGACCGAGTTCACCGTCGCGGCGACCGCCTCGTCGATGGCGTCCCCGTCGTTCTCCCAGGTGATCTCGGTGGTGACATGGCCTTCCCGCTGCCCGCTGATCACGACCTTGACGGTGTCGCCGTGGGCTTGGGCTTCGATGGGAAGGGCCACGGCCAGGGCCTGGGCGAGGAACAGGAACAGGAAGCCGAGTCCGCTGCGGACCGGGAAAGCGGGACGTGTACGCATCGTTGGGTGCTCCTGGTGCGGTGGGATGCGAGGTGCTGCGCTGCGGGGATGAGCCGCTGTGCGGGAGATGAGGGGGCCGGTGGACGGCCGCGTGGGGGCGGCCGTCCACCGGCGGCGGGCGGGATCGGATCCGGAAGGTCAGCCGGCCTTCTGGACCGTCCACACCTGGGACGCGCGGCCGTCCGTGCGCTGGAGGTCGAGCAGCCAGGCGCCGTAGTACGGGCGGCCGCTGACGGTCAGGGCGTAGCCGCCGCTCGCGTCGGTGACGGTCACGCCGCCGCCGCGGGAGGCCAGCTTCCACTGCTGCGCGGAGTTGCCGCCGCAGGGCTGCTGCGCGATCCACATGCCGGCGGCCGGAGCGCCGCCCGCCTGCAGGCACTTGCCGGAGACGGCGGACTTGATGCGGACGAGCCCGCTGCCCGCGTCCTCGAAGAGCCACTGCTGCTGGGCGTAGCCGTTGGCGCGGCTGCCGACGAGGACCGTGCCGTCGGCACTGCGCCCGCCCCACAGCTCGGCGTTCATGCCGGTGCTGCCGTTGCCGAGCGTGTAGCGGGTACCGGGGGTGGTGGTGCCGCCGCCCGCACCCGTCGTACGGAAGGCCGTGGTCGGGCCGGCTCCGCTGTCACGGCCGGAGGCGTCGCGGACCGAGACGGCGACCTTGTACTCCGTACCGGGCTTGAGGTTGTAGATGCGCAGGGCCTGCGACTGGACCCAGGTCAGGTGCTTGCCGTTCAGCAGGACCTGGTACCACGCGGCCCCGTCGACCTTCGGCCAGCTCACCACGACGGAGTTCGACTGGATCTGGGCCGCCGTCGCCTTCGGGCCGCCCGTGGGCTTCTTGGTCGGCGTCGGGGTCGGCTTCTTCGTGGGGCTCGGCGTGGGCTTCGGGTTCGGGTCGGGGTTGGTGCCACCGCCGCCGCCGTTGGCCTTCATCAGGAACTGGTTGTTCGCGATGTTCCAGTGCGTGGCGAGGTAGCTGCCCGCCTTGGGGTTGGTGTGGAAGTAGTCGTCGTGGTTGCAGTCCAGGATGTTCTCGGCGGCCTGGTTGGTGCACACGTTGCGCATCTGCGGGTAGTACGGGGTGTCCGAGTAGCACATGACGTCCCACTCGTCCGTGCAGTGGGCGCCGCGGCTGGTGTTGGGTGCGCTGTTGTTGACCGCGCCGAGGTTGTGGCCGAGCTCGTGCGCCGCGGTGTGGCCGCCCCAGCAGCCGGAGTCCGTACGGCCGTACGAGGGGCCGAAGTTGCTCTGGTTGTCCTGGCCGGGGCGCTCGTCGCCCGCGAAGGTGCCGATGCCGCAGTAGACCTGGGTGTCCGCGAAGATCATGTACTTGCGGTCGCGGCGGTCGAGGCCCTTGCCGGCGAGCGCGTTGTTGGTCGCGCTGAACTCGGAGAGCGCGGAGGCCGGGAGCTCGATGTTGAGCACCGTCGGCGTGCAGTCCGCGGCCGTGACGAAGCGGATGTGGCGGATGCCGCCGGTCTCCTGGGCACTCGTCGAGTAGATGAGGTCGGCGTCGGCCGCCCACTTGCGGAACGAGGCGAGGTACTCGGAGTAGCGGTCGCGGTCGGAGCCGTGGACGTACACGACCTGGACGCGGTTGCCGGTGCTGCCGTCGCCGTCGCACTGGACGGTCTGGCCGGCGGGACCGGCCGCGACGGCCTGGCTGCTTCCGCCGGCCGCCGCGGGCGAGGGCGCCGCGGCGGGGGCGGACTTGGCGGAGCCGGCGTCGGCGGCGGGCGCGTCCTGAGGACGCCCGCTGCCCTCGGCCGCGGCGGCGTCGCCGGAATCGGGCTTCGCCGGGTCGGCGGCCGGGGCCTTCGTCTTGACGACGGGGGCCACGTCGGCCTTGATGTTCACGTCCTTGGGCGGGGCGTCGGGGCCGTGCGTGCAGAGCCCGGCCTCCGTGCGGTAGACGCCGACGCAACGGTCGCCCTTCGGAGCGGCCTTGAGGCCGTCGAAGACCATGCCCTTGGCGGTCTCGCCGGCGGGCTCGCCCACGAGGGGTGCCGGCTCCGCGTCACGGGCCGGTGCGGAGGCCGGTGTGAGGGAGTCCGCGGCCGCCTCGGCCAGTACGGGCGTCCCTGCCTGGGCGTCGTCGCCGAGCCCCGAGTAGGCGATGCCGCCCGCCATCACCGCCGCCGTGGCCATGGCGGCGGTGAAGAGTATCAACCGGCGGGGCTTGCGCCGGTGTTCGCGCGGCTTCCTGCGATGTCTAGTCATGCGCACCTCAAATCCTTGGTCGGGAGGAGTGGGTGCGCGGAAGCCTGCCAGACGGGCGCGGTGGAGAATTCGGACAAACGGGAATGGGGTCCGAGATATCAGACCGTTACCTGCTGGCTTGATTTGATGAACCGTCAATTTGCTTCAAAATAAGGCCAGTTACGCGCGTAGGGCGCTATTGGTCCAGGCCATTTTAAGGATCTCGTTATCTAATCGAGATATGTACCAAACCCTTATTGACGGCAATTCAGTCCGGAATTTATGTTATCGCTACGTGCCGAATTCCTGCCGTTACGAGCTGTGAGGAATCCTCCCTTCCGCCCGAGCAGGATGCCCGTCAGGGTCAGCAGGAGTCCGCAGATCTGTCGAAGGGTGAGCGCTTCTCCGGCGATCGCCGTACCCAGCAGCACGCCCGTGACCGGGTTCAGCAGTCCGAGCAGGCCGACCGTCGCGGCCGGCAGCCGCCGGAGCCCCGTGAACCACGCCGCGAAGGACACCGCCGTCGCGACGACCGCGACGTAGGCGAATCCGAGCAGTTCGGGAAGGTCGAGCGCCGGCGGCGGTCCCTCCGCGGCCACCGCGAACGGCAGCAGCAGGAGCCCGCCGCCCAGCAACTGCCACGCCGTCGACGCGAGGACGTCCACCTCCGCGCTCCACCGTTTGGCCAGGACGTAGCCGAACGAGGACATCGCCATCGCGGTCACGGAGGCCGCCACTCCGACCGCGTCCACCGGTACGGCTCCCGTGAGCAGCGTCAGCGACACCCCTGCCAGGCCGAGGGCCGCCCCGGCCAGCTGCCGCGACCCCGGCCGCTCGGCGATCAGTGCCCAGGCGAACAGCATCATCACCAGCGGGGCGGTCGCCATGACGGTCGAGGCCGCGCTGGTCGGCAGGCGCTGCGCGGCGACGTAGATCAGGGCGAAGAACGCGCTCATGTTGAGGAAGCCGAGCACGAGGGACTTCCACCACCAGGATCCGCTGGGCCGCTTCCGGCAGACGGCCAGGAGCAGCAGGCCGGCGGGCAGCGCCCGCAGTGCCGCGCCGTAGAGGGGGTGGCCGGCGGGCAGGAACTCGCGGGTGACGTAGTAGTTCGTGCCCCAGGCGATCGGCGCCGTCGCGGTGACCAGCGACCATCGGAGATTGGCTTCCATGGAAGCTATAATACCTTCCATGGAAGGTATGCTGGTCGGGTGAAGCGCGAACCGTACGAAACGCAGGCGGGGGCACGCGCGGCGGCACCCGCCGACCATGTCGCCCGCATCCAGGCCGAGTGGGCGCGCGAGCGCCCGGACGTCGACGTGTCCCCGCAGGGAGTGATCGGGCGGCTGCACCGGCTCGGGCTGCTCCTGACGGACCGGCTCTGCCTCGTCTACCGCCGCTACGGCCTGAGCGAGGGGGAGTTCGACGTACTGGCTGCCCTGCGCCGCGCGGGAGCCCCGTACGAGAGGGCCCCCGGCGAGCTGGCGGTGCACACCATGGTCACGACGGGCGCGATGACCAAGCGCATCGACCGGCTCGAACGGGACGGCCTCGTCGCGCGCCGCCGCTCGGCCGCCGACGGCCGGGGGCGCGTGGTCGCGCTCACCCCGGCCGGGCGCGAGCTGATCGACCGGGCGTTCACCGAGCACATGGAGAACGAGCGGGGCCTGCTCGAAGGCCTCACCCCGCAGCAGGCCGCCGAGCTGGAGGTGCTCCTCACCGCCTGGCTGGCCCGGGTCGAACCCCCGCCCGCGCCCTGACGCACCAGGGGTCCGCCGGTGGCGGCCGCTTCCGACGGCGGCCGCTTCCACCGGCGGCTGCTTCTAACGGCGGCTGCTTCTAACGGCGGACGCCGAGCTTGACCCACTTGGCGGCGCTCGGCACCCCCTTCGCGTCGAGCAGGAACAGCATGTAGTACCCGGGCGGGGCGTCCGCCGCGCCCGGCGGGGTCCGGAGCCCGATCGCGGAGCCGCGCACGCCGGTGATCGGGAGTTCCAGGTGGCGCTGGCTGGTGCTGACGGCGTGGGTGACGGTGGTCGGCGCGAGGAGCACGGCGCGGGTGACCGCGGCCGCCGTGGAGCTGCCCACCTCGAACCCGGCGCCGTAGCCCAACTCGTTCCCGGGAACCCGGTCCAGGGCGGGCCGGCTGCCGCCCCGGTGCAGGTACGCGGGCTCGTAGAGCTCGATGCTGCCGTCCATCGCGTCCTTGATGTCCGGGTCGTTGGCGATCTGCTGGAGCTCGTCGCCGGTCACCATCATCCGGCCGTCCGGCAGCACCAGGGCGTTGGAGTGGTAGCCGCGCGGCAGGCGCTGTGCCGGTCCGAGCTTCCAGCGGCCCCGGGCGTCGCGCAGTTCGATCTGCCGGTACGAGAGGTCGGCCTCGGGATTGAACGGTCCGTGCCCGTAATCCCGGGTGTCCAGAGCGCCGTTGACGGTCAGCAGCGTGCCGTCCGGCAGGATCAGCGTGTCGTCCTGGGTACGGCCGAAGGCGCGCGGTTCCTCGGTGGTCCACTTGCCGCCGGACAGGCGGTAGGTGTTCGGGTCGTGCGGATCGCCGCCGAGTACGAGCACGGAGTCCGGGCCGCGGAACCCGGCGGGCAGCGGCACGGCCGAACCGTAACCCCTGAAATCGGCGGGCCGCCGGGGCAGATCGGCCCGCGTCTCCTTGACCGGGTCGAACAGCCACTGCTGATCCGCGTCGCGGCCCAGCCCGTAGATCATGCCGTCGCGCAGCGAGAAGAGGTGCGGGTAGTCGTTGCGGAAGGGGGCGTCCGCGCGCAGCCGCTCCGCCGCGAGGCCGACCGGGATGTCGTACGTCCGCCAGGGCACGGGATGGCGCAGTGCGGGGAAGCGCTCCACGATCGGGGTGGGCGTGCCCGTGCCGCGCTCGGACTGGCCCGACATGATGATCTGGCGTCCGTCCGCCCCCGTCACGACGGAGGGGTACCAGCGGCCGACGGCCATGTCCTTGTTGCGGAACCAGGTTTCGGTCCACGGGTCGAACACGAAGGAAAGTTTGGCTCCGCTGCCGCCCTTGCCGCCCGTGTTGCCGCCGAAGACCCCGACCATGCCGTTGGGCAGGAAAGCGTGCCCGGCGCAGAAGAAGGGGGCCGGGCGGGGGGCGTACGTACCGTCGGGCATCAGGACGGTCGGGGGCTCCACCTTCTTGAACGCCCGGGCGCCGGTGCCCTTGGCGGGGTCCCACAGGAATGCGCGGCCGGCGTTCGTCGGGCCGATCCGGTCGGTGGGCCCGGTCTCCTTGGTGGGGTTGGTCTCGACGCGTTCGAAGGAGAAGAGGAGCACCTTGCCGGTGGGCAGCAGCGCGGTGTGCACACCGAAGTCGGGGGAGGGGAAGTACTCCGTGAACCGGCCGAACCGGGAGGCGTCGAAAGGGGCGTTGGTCTTCTGCTGCGAGGCCTTGAGGGCGGCGAGGCTGTCCGTGCGCTTCGACTGCGGGTATTCCTTGGGCCCTTTGACCGCGCTCCGTCGCTGGGCGTGCTCCCGGGCGTGCTCTTCGCCGATGACGGCGGCCTCGGCGGGGTCGGCCTCGGCCGCGAACGCGCTGTCGTCGGTGTGGTGGTGCCCGGGCGGGGATTCGTGTGCGGGGGCGGCCGCCGCGAAGACGGGTGAGGCGGCCCCGGTGAGGCACACGAGGGCGGCAGCGGCGGTCAGGCATGCGGACAGCAGCGCGGCGGACCGGCGTACGAGCGGACGGGGCGGCCCGGGCGGACCGGACAGGCGAAGCGGGCTGGACAGGCGGGGCGGGCCGGGCAGGCCGGGCATGGGCTCTCCTCCGTCAGCGGGATGCCCATCATATGAAATATGGGACTTTTGGTGCGGTATGACGCGGGCGGGGCGGGCGGTGACGGGTGACATGGGCCATTCGGCCGCCGGAGTGGGTGCGCTGAATCGTTTCTCCGGTGAACCGGCCCGCCCGACCGGGTGAGACGGCGTACCCGCAGCGGACGTACGCCCGCCCGAGGCGGCTATCCATGGCCACGTGATCAAGCCACTTCGCACCACCCGCAAGGCTCGCGCCGCACTGGCCGCAGCGGCCGTGACCGGATGTCTCGTCACGCTCTCCCCGTCGGCCGGGGCCACCGCCACCACCGCCGCGGCGCCCCCGGGCCGGGTGACCGTCGACGTCGCCTCCGTCAACGGCTCGGGCTGCCGCCCCGGCAGCGCCGCCGTGGCCGTCGCCCCGGACAACTCGGCCTTCACCGTCACCTACAGCGAGTACCTGGCCTCGGCCGGCGGCGGGGTCAGCGCCACCGAAGGCCGCAAGAACTGCCTGCTCTCCCTCCTCGTGCACGTCCCGCAGGGCTACACGTACGCGGTGTCCCACGTGGACTACCGGGGCTTCGCGGACCTGCAGCCCGGCGCGGTCGGCACCCAGAAGGCCAGCTACTACTTCCAGGGCATGAGCCAGACCGCCAACCGGACCCACCAGTTCCATGGCGCGCTCGCCGACAACTGGCAGGTGACCGACACCACCGGCATCGAGGCCCTCGTCTTCGCCCCCTGCGGCGAACAGCGCAACTTCAACATCAACACCGAGCTGCGCGCGGAGGTCGGGACCTCCGACAAGAACAAGACGAGCTACATGACCGTCGACTCCACGGACGGCAGCATCAACTCCGTGTACCACTTCTCCTGGAAGCAGTGCCCCGTCCGCCGCTGAGCCGGCGGCCGGTCCCCGAACGCCCCGGGCGGCGGTGGCGACGACCCGCCCCGCCGCTCGCGGGCGCGCCCCGGCGTCGTGCGGGGCCTTCCGTCCACGCGGCGTTCGCCCTGCCGGGCCTCGGCCCCAGCGGGCTTTGGTCTCACCGGGCTTCGGGCTCAGGAAGCTTTGGCCGCCCCGCCCGGTAGCGGCCCGGCGTCGTCCCGAACTCCCTGTTGAAGGCGTGCGAAAAGGCGTACGGCGTGCCGTAGCCGACCCGGCGCGCGATCGAGGCCAGCGGGTCCGGGGTGTCCCGGAGCAGGGCGGCCGCGTACGTCAGCCGCCACCACGTCAGGTACGCCATCGGCGGGCGGCCGACCAGCGCGGTGAACCGGCGCGCCAGCGTGGGCCGGGAGACGCCCGCCTCGGCGGCGAGACGCTCGTTCGTCCAGGGCGCGGACGGATCCGAGTGCAAGGCCCGCAGGGCGGCGGAGGCGACGGGATCGCCCAGCACGGCCGGCCAGGCCCCGCCCGCCCCCTCGGCCATCCAGGAGCGGATCATGTAGACGAGCAGGAGATCGAGCAGGCTCGGCACCGCCATGCACGCCCCCGGCCGCTGCGCTCCCAGCTCGCCGCCCAAGAGCGAGATCGCCGCCCGTAGTTCGGGGTGGGAGCCGACCCGGTTCGGCAGGTGCACCACCTTCGGCAGCTCCCGCAGCAGCGGGTGGACGCGACTGCGGTCGAGCCGGTACTTCCCGCACAGCATCTCCACCGCGCCGCCGGAGGAATCCCCGGCGCGGACCGGCGCCGTTCCCCCGGGCGCCGGCTCGAACGGCACGGCCCGCGCCACGGTCGCCGCGTCTGCGGGGGAGTCGGCGATCACGTGCCCCGTACCGTGCGGCAGCAACACCGCGTCGCCGGGGCCGAGGGAAACCGGCGCGCCGCCGCCGTCGGGCAGCAGCCAACAGCCGCCTTCCAGCACCACGTGGAAGCCGGCTCCCTCGTACGGCGCGAAGCGCGTGCACCAACTCCCGCCCACCCGGATCCGGTGGGAGGAGGGCTGTCCGATCCGTACGGTCGCGATGGCGTCGCTCACCACATCCATGGGGCCAGAGTACCCACAGACACCCCGGATGAGACGGCTGCGTATCCGTATGAGCCGGACGGGCATTGAGAGCCTCAACTGCCCTTCGTAGACTCGGCGTCATGAACACCGAGAGCAGTGATAACGGCCGCAGCAGGCAGAGCATCGTGCTGGGCGATGTCGAGATCACCCGGGTCGTCGAATGGCAGGGGCCGCTCGGACCCACGCGCACCCTCGTGCCCGAGGTCGGGGCCGAGGTGTGGAAGGAGAACGAGGACCGGCTGTCACCGGACCACTGGGAGGTCGGAGGCGACCGGGCGGTCCTCGCCCTCCAGACCTGGGTCCTGCGCAGCGCCGGGAAGGTGATCCTCGTGGACACGGGCGTGGGCAACGGGCGGGAGCGGCCCGGCTCTCCGCTCTTCCACCACCGGGAGGGCAATTTCCTCGGGGAGCTGGAGCGGGCGGCCGGAGTCAGGCCGCAGGACGTGGACATCGTCGTCAACACCCATGTCCACGGTGACCACGTCGGCTGGAACACCGTGGCGGTGGAGGGGGGTTGGGCGCCCGCCTTCCCGAACGCCCAGTACCTCGTCCCGGCCGCCGACGACCACCACTTCGGGCCGGACAACGCGTACGGCGGCGGCGTACGGGAGGACGACCGGCTGATCTACGAGGACAGCATCGCGCCCGTCCACCGCGCCGGGCAGGTGGTGCTCTGGGAGGGCACCCACCGCATCGACGAGCACCTCACCCTGGAGTCGGCGCCGGGGCACACCCCCGGATCCTCCGTGGTGCGGCTCTCCTCCGGCGCCGACCGGGCCGTCTTCGTCGGCGACCTGCTGCACAGCCCCGTGCAGATCCTGCACCCCGCCTGCAACAGCTGTTTCTGCATGGACCCGGCGCAGGCCGCCGCCAGCCGCCACCGCGTCCTCGAACGTGCCGCCGACCGGAACGAGTTGCTCGTACCCGCCCACTTCGGCGGGACGGGAGCGGTCGAAGTACGCCGCCAGGGGCAGGGCTTCAGCCTCGGGGCGTGGGCCACTCACCGCGAAGTCGGATAGCGGGGCGCGGGCGAGGGCGGCACGCAGGCGCCCTGTGGCCCGGCCGCCGCCACCCGCAGGATCCGCAGGGCGAGTTGGATCTCCAGCGCCCCGCCCGGGGTGTTCCAGTCCTCGCCCAGGATCTGCCGGACCCGGTCGAGGCGCTGCACCACCGTGTTGACGTGCACGTGGAGGGCGTCCTTGGTGCGGGCCAGGCTGGATCCGTGCGCGAAGTACGCCTCCAGGGTGCGGACCAGTTCCGTCCCGCGCTGCGCGTCGTAGGCGACGACCGGCCCCAGCACCCGGTCCACGTACGCGCCCACGTCCGCCCCGTCACCGAGGAGCACCCCGAGGAACCCGAGGTCGGGCAGACCGGCCCCGCCTCCGGTGTGGCCGAGGGCGTGCAGGGCCTCCAGGCAGCGCAGCGCCTCGGCGTACACGCCCGGCAGGCCCTCCGGACCGGCGGCCGGCCCGGCGGAGCCCGCGGTCACCGGGGCGCCCAGGGCCTGGCCGAGCTCGGCCGCGAGCGAGCGGGCGAGCGGGCCCGGGTCGCCCGTGGGGGCGAGGAGTACGACGCGGCCCTCGTGCACCCCGGCCAGCCCGTCGCGGGCGCGCGCGTGGCGGGCCGCCTCCGCCGCCAGCCGGGAGCGCAGCGCGGGGTCGCAGTCCAGCACCACCAGGGAGTGCGGGCGGGCCAGGTCGACCCCGAGCTTGCGGGCCCGGATCGCCCGGCTTCCGGTGTCGCGGACGCGTCCGGGGGCCGCGGGAGCCAGCAGGTCGCCGAGCAGTTCGCCGCGGACCCGGTCCTCGGCATGGGCGATGGACCGCCGCAGCAGGAGCAGCAGCGCCGTGACCAGGCCGGCCCGCTCGAACAGCCGCCGCTCCGTGTCGGGAAGGTCCTCGCCGCGCCCGCCGAGGGTGATGCTGCCCAGGAGCTCCGGCCCGGCGAGGACCGCGCAGACCCATGCGCCGTCCACGGCGACGGCCCGGCCGCCGGAGCGCGAGGCCGCGAGGGCGTGGGCCGGCGGACCCGCCGAAGGGCCGGCCGGATCCGCACCGACCCGCGCGAGCTCGGCGCCGTCCGCGTCGTGCACGGCCAGGCTGCCGCCCAGCAGGGCGGCGACCTCACGGGCGACGTCGGCCACGTCACCGCCGCGCAGGACGAGGCGGGTGAGCCGGTCGTGGGTCTCGGCGGCGAGCCGTGTCGCCTCGCTCCGGGCGCGGGCGGTCTCGGTGGCGACCTCCAGTTCCATGAGGGCGGTACGGGTCTCTTCGAGCAGCCGCGCGCTGTCGATGGCGACGGCGGCGTGGTCGGCGAGGGAGGACAGCAGCGCGACCGCGTCGGGCGCGAAGGCGCGCACCGCCCGGTCGGCGGCGTACAGCACCCCGATCACGCGGGTCCCGACGCGCATCGGGACGCCGAGGATGCCGCGCAGGCCCTCCTCGCGCACCCCGTTGTCGATGGTGTCCGTATGCCGGAAGCGGTCGTCGGCGCGGTAGTCGGCGCTGGCGTACGGGCGGGCGGTCTGGGCGACCAGCCCGCCGAGCCCTTCGCCCATGCCGAGCCGCAGCTGCTGGAAGGCGGCCGACACCGAGCCGTCGGTGACGCGCATGAACGTGTCGCCGGCGGCGGGGTCGTTGAGGGTCAGGTAGGCGACGTCGGTGCCGAGCAGCATGCGGGCCCGGTGGACGATGGCCCGCAGCACCGCGTCGAGTTCGCGCAGGGCGGCGAGGTCGCCGGCCGTGTCGAAGAGGGCGGTGAGCTCGGCCTCGCGCCGCCGGTGCTGGTCGAGCGTACGGCGGATGTCCAGCGCGACTCGCGTGGCCTCCTCCACGAGGGCCTGCTCGGCGGGGCGCGCCCCGGCGGAGCGGGCGTCGGCGGCGGGCCGGCCGAACTGCTCGACCGGAGCGCCGCGGCGCAGCAGTTCGAGCAGTTCGAGCAGGGGGGCTTCCCGCGGGGAGGTCATGGCGGCATTCTCCCGTGGCCGCAGGGCCGGGATCAGGCGGGGTGGTCGACGGCCGGAAGCGGAGCCGCCCGCCGGCCGGAGGGCGGCTCGGCTCCGGCCCGGGTGAGGTCCCTGCCGCGGGTCTCCCGGGCGAACGCGACGGTGAGGGTGGTCACCACGGCGGCCGCACAGAGGTAGAGGGAGACGGGGACGGAGGAGCCGTAGTCCTTGAGGAGCTCGACGGCGATGAGCGGAGCGAGCGCTCCGGCGACGATGGAGGCCAGCTGCGAGCCCATCGAGGCGCCGGAGTAGCGGACGTCGGTGTCGAACATCTCGGAGATGAAGGCGGCTTGGGGCCCGTACATGGCGCCGTGCAGGAGCAGTCCGGTGGTGACGGCGACGGTGATGACGGTGAAGGACTTCGAGTCGACCAGGGCGAAGAACGCGAACGCCCACAGGGCCATGCCGGCCGCCCCGATCAGCGTCACCGGCCGCCGCCCCAGCCGGTCCGAGAGCGCGCCCCAGGCCGGGATGGTGACGAAGTGGACGGCCGAGCCGATGAGGACGGCGTTCAGCGCCGTGCTCTTGGCCAGCCCCAGGTGCACGGTGACGTACACGAGGAGGAAGGAGGTCAGCACGTAGTAGGAGATGTTCTCGCCGAAGCGGGTGCCGATCGCGGTGAGCACCTGACGCCAGCTGCGGCGGAACACCCGGACGACGGGCGCGTCCTCCTCGCGCCCCTGTCGGGCGGCCTGCGCGGCGAGGAACACGGGGGACTCGGACACGGACAGCCGGATCCACAGTCCGACGATCACCAGGACACCGGAGAGGAGGAAGGGCACGCGCCAGCCCCAGGCCAGGAAGGTCGCGTCGGACTGCACCCCGGCGAGCAGGGCGAGTACCCCGGTGGCCAGCAGGTTGCCGCCCGGAGCACCGGACTGCGGCCAGGACGCCCAGAACCCCCGGTGCTCGGCCCCGCCGTGCTCGGAGACGATCAGCACGGCCCCGCCCCACTCCCCGCCGAGCGCGAAGCCCTGCACCAGCCGCAGGACGGTGAGCAGGACGGGAGCCCCGACGCCGATGCTCGCGTACGTGGGCAGCAGCCCCATGGCGAAGGTGGCCCCGCCCATCATGAGCAGGCTGAGCACCAGGAGCTTCTTGCGCCCGACCTTGTCCCCGAAGTGCCCGAACACCACCCCGCCGAGCGGCCGCGCAAGGAACCCGATGGCGTAGGTGATGAACGCGATCAGCGTCCCGGTGAGCGGGTCACCGGTCGGGAAGAACAGCTTGTTGAACACCAGTGCGGCGGCGGTGCCGTAGAGGAAGAAGTCGTACCACTCGATGGTGGTCCCGATCAGACTCGCGGCGACGATCCGTCTGATGCCGGACGGAGTCGGGGCAGTCGTTGCGGTGGAGACCATGTGAACCACTTCCAGAAGGTCCGAGGGGACGTCGGGTGTGGCCACAACGTAGAAGTCCGCAGGTCAGCGGTATATGTGGCTGGTCATCACAATCAACGCCACGTGAGTGTGCCGCACCACCACATGGCCCGGACCGGTCCCTTGTGAGTGCCCGGCCGGGTGATCTTTCGGCGGTGTGGGTATCAAGCCAAGGGTGATCGGCGAGCGAGGGGGGCTGACTTCGCATGGGGGCGGCGGACGAGCAGGACCATCAGGACGGGGAAGGCTGGCTGACGAACGCCGAAGTCCGGGAGATCTGGCCGCAGATCAGGCCGATCAGCATCACGGCCGTGGCGCGGGCCAACGGCGTGCGCACCTCGGCCGCGCCCTCCGGGGACCTGACCCGCGAGCCGACCTACCACGCGGCCGACGTACGCCACGTGGCCGCGCGGATCGCCCGGGGCGAGGCCGATGTCGCTCCCTGGCAGCGCGCCGACTCCGACGCGGCACGCGACGACGCCACGCCGGCCCCACCGGTTCGCCGGCCCGTCGGTTGGGGGCCCGAGAACGTGCCGGGGCTGATCCTGCTGGCAATCGTCGTGGGACTGATCCTCTGGGGCCTGACCTCTCCCGACAACCACGGCACGGTGACGGACTTCGTGCGCTGAGTGCGCTGAGCGTGCTGCGCGTGCTGAGCGGCAACCGCCGAGTTCCACGACCGCCGCACTGACGGCAGGCGTGCGGGCACGGCGACGCCACGCTCAGCCGGGCAGCGGCACGACCAGCGTCGAACGCCGCACCACCAGCTCCGGCTCGAACACGACGTGTCGGTGCCGGTGGGCCGCGCCGCCCTGGCCGGTCTCCTCGGCGAGCATCTCGGCCGCCGTCCGCCCCATCGCCTCCGCGGGCCGGCGCACCGAGGTCAGCGGGACCGCGGCCGCCGCGGCGAACTCGATGTCGTCGTAGCCGACGATCGCGAGGTCCTCGGGCACCCGCAGGCCCGCGGCGAACGCGGCCTGCAGCATCCCGAGGGCCAGCAGATCGTTCGCGCAGAACACCGCGGTCGGTCTCGGCAGCATCCCCAGCAGGCGGGCGCCGGCGTCGCGGCCCGCCGCCACGTCCAGCCCGTCCACCTCCAGGTCCAGCAGGACGGCGTCGCGGCCGGCCAGCGCCTGCAGCGCGCCGCTGCGACGGTCGGCGACCTGCTGCAGCCGGTGGCGGCCGCCCGCGAACGCGATCCGCCGGTGGCCGCTCGCCAGCAGGTGCCCCGCCGCCAGGGCGCCGCCCCCGACGTCGTCCACCGACACCGAGCAGGCCTCCAGCCCCGGGGCGAGCCGGTCCACCAGCACGAAGGGCACGCCGCCGCGACGGAGCGTCGCCGCTCCCGACCCCTGCGCGTCGGCCGGGGTCAGCAGCACCCCGCGCACCCGCTGCTCCGCGAACAGGGCGAGGTAGTCCGCCTCGTCGGCGAGCCGCTGAGCGCTGTTGCAGACCATGACGCCCAGGCCCGCCGCGCGCGCCGCCTGTTCGGCCCCGCGCGCCACGGAGACGAAGAACGGGTTGCCCAGGTCGAGGACCAGCAGACCGATGATCCGGCTGCTGCCGGAGCGCAGCTGGCGCGCCGACTCGCTGCGGACGTAGCCGAGCCGGTCGATCGCGGCCCGGACCCTGGCCCTGGTCTCCCCGCCGACCGTCTCCGGCCGGTTGATCACGTTGGAGACCGTGCCGACCGACACACCGGCCGCCCGTGCCACGTCCTTGATGCTCGCCGCGCCGCCCATGTCCCACCATTGAAATGTTTCACCGGCTCCGACGGCCGGCCCGGAGGTCAGGTTACGACATCACACCAAAGGCCCCCCGCCGGTGCCTTGACGCTTCCCGCGGTCCTGCCTACCGTCGGGATGAAACGATTCAGATCGTGGGAGGTGCTCCGGTGGCCGACCGATCCGCAGTGAAGGACGCCCTTCGGGCCCAGCGCATCGAGACGCCCTCGTGGGGCTACGGAAACTCGGGAACCCGCTTCAAGGTCTTCGCCCAACCCGGAGTGCCGCGCGACCCGTTCGAGAAGCTCGCCGACGCGGCCCAGGTGCACGCCGCCACCGGCGTCGCCCCGAAGGTCTCGCTGCACATTCCCTGGGACCGGGTCGAGGACTACGGCGCGCTGTCCGCCCACGCCCGCGAGCTCGGGCTGGAGATCGGCGCGATCAACGCGAACGTCTTCCAGGACGAGGACTACAAGCTCGGCTCCGTCACCCATCCGGACCCGCGGGTGCGCCGCAAGGCTCTCGACCACCTGCTGGAATGCGTCGACATCATGGACGCCACCGGCTCGCGCGACCTCAAGCTGTGGTTCTCCGACGGCACCAACTACCCCGGCCAGGACGATATTTCGGCCCGCCAGCAACGCCTCTGCGACGCCCTGTCAGAGGTGTACGGGAGGCTCGGCGACAACCAGCGGATCCTGCTGGAGTACAAGCTGTTCGAGCCCGCGTTCTACACCACGGACGTCCCGGACTGGGGCACCGCGTACGCGCACTGCCTGCGGCTCGGGCCCAGAGCCGCGGTCGTCGTCGACACCGGCCACCACGCCCCCGGCACCAACATCGAGTTCATCGTCGCGTTCCTGCTGCGCGAGGGGAAGCTCGGCGGCTTCGATTTCAACTCCCGTTTCTACGCGGACGACGACCTGATGGTCGGCGCCGCCGATCCGTTCCAGCTGTTCCGGATCCTGCACGAGGTCACCGGGAACGGCGGCTTCGCCCCCGAGGCCGGCGTCGCGTTCATGCTCGACCAGTGTCACAACATCGAGGCGAAGATCCCTGCGATCATCCGCTCGGTCATGAACGTCCAGGAGGCCACGGCCAAGGCCCTCTTGGTCGACCGACCGGCCCTGACGGCCGCTCAGAACGCGGGCGACGTACTCGGCGCGAACGAGGTGCTGATGGACGCCTACGCCACTGATGTCCGTCCGCTGCTGGCCGAGGTCCGCGCCGAGGACGGGCGGGACCCGAACCCGGTCGCGGCCTACCGGGCCGGCGGCTGGGCCGAGAAGATCGTCGCCGAGCGGGTCGGCGGCGCCCAGGCCGGATGGGGGGCTTGACTCGTGGCCCAGCACCCCGTCGTCGCCGCCCTCCTCGCCCGCTCCCACCGGCTCGGATCGGATCCGCGCAACACCAACTACGCCGGCGGCAACACCTCTGCCAAGGGCGCGGCCACGGACCCCGTCACCGGGCGGCCCGTCGACCTGATGTGGGTGAAGGGCTCCGGCGGCGACCTCGGCACCCTCGCCGAGGCGGGCCTGGCCGTGCTGCGACTGGACCGCCTGCGCGCCCTCGCCGACACCTACCCGGGCGTGGAACGGGAGGACGAGATGGTCGCCGCGTTCGAGTACTGCCTGCACGGCAAGGGCGGCGCGGCTCCGTCCATCGACACCGCCATGCACGCTCTGGTCGACGCCGCGCACGTCGACCACCTGCACCCCGACTCCGGTATCGCGCTCGCCACCGCCGCCGACGGCGAAAAACTCACCGCGGCCTGCTTCGGCGACGCCGTCCCGTGGCTGCCCTGGCGCCGCCCGGGGTTCCAACTCGGCCTGGACATCGCTGAGATCAAGCGCAACCACCCGCAGGCCGTCGGCTGCGTCCTGGGCGGTCACGGCATCACCGCCTGGGGCGCCACCAGCGAGGAGTGCGAGGCCAACGCCCTGCACATCATCCGCACCGCCGAGGCCTTCCTGGCCCGCCACGGCAAGGCCGAGCCGTTCGGCCCGCAGCTCGACGGCCACCAAGCCCTGCCAGAGGCCGAACGCCGGCGGCGGGCCGCCTCGCTCGCCCCCTTCATCCGCGGTCTGGCCTCCACCGATCTCCCGCAGGTCGGCCATTTCACCGACGCCGCGCCCATACTGGACTTCCTCGCCCGTGCCGAGCATCCCCGCCTGGCCGCCCTCGGCACCTCCTGCCCCGACCACTTCCTGCGCACCAAGGTCGCCCCGCTCCTCCTCGACCTGCCCCCCACCGCGCCCCTGGACGAGACGATCGCCCGCCTGCGGGAGCTGCACACCGGCTATCGGGCCGGCTACCGGGCCTACTACGAGCGGTACGCCACCGCGGAGTCGCCCCCCATGCGAGGCGCCGACCCGGCGATCGTCCTGGTGCCGGGCGTCGGCATGTTCTCCTTCGGCAGGGACAAGCAGACCGCCCGCGTGGCCGGCGAGTTCTACCTCAATGCGATCAACGTGATGCGCGGCGCCGAGGCGGTCTCCCGCTACGCGCCGATCGAGGAGCGCGAGAAGTTCGCCATCGAGTACTGGGCACTGGAAGAGGCGAAGCTGCGGCGGATGCCCGCGCCCAAACCGCTGGGCACCCGCGTCGCCCTGGTCACCGGCGCCGGCTCGGGCATCGGCAAGGCCATCGCGCACCGCCTGGCCGCCGAGGGCGCCTGCGTCGTCGTAGCCGACGTCAACACCGCCACCGCCCGGGCCGTCGCCGATGAACTCGGCGGCCCGGACCGGGCCGTGGCCGTCACCGTCGACGTCACCTCCGAGGAGCAGATCGCCGAGGCGTTCCGCACCGCGGTCCTCGCCTTCGGCGGTGTCGACCTGGTGGTCAACAACGCGGGCATCTCCATCTCCAAGCCGCTGCTGGAGACCACCGCCGACGACTGGGACCGGCAGCACGCCATCATGGCCCGCGGCTCCTTCCTCGTCTCCCGGGAGGCCGCCCGCACCATGATCCGGCAGGGAATGGGCGGCGACCTCGTCTACATCGCCTCGAAGAACGCGGTCTTCGCCGGTCCCGCCAACATCGCGTACTCCGCCGCCAAGGCCGACCAGGCCCACCAAGTCCGACTGCTCGCCGCCGAGTTGGGCGAACACGGAATCCGCGTCAACGGAGTCAACCCGGACGGCGTGGTCCGCGGCTCGGGCATCTTCGCCGGCGGCTGGGGCGCCCAGCGCGCCGCCACCTACGGCATCGCGGAGGAGCAGCTCGGCGCGTTCTACGCCCAGCGCACCCTCCTCAAGCGCGAGGTGCTGCCCGAGCACGTCGCCGCCGCCGTCTTCGCCCTCACCGGCGGCGACCTCACCCACACCACCGGCCTCCACATCCCCGTCGACGCCGGCGTCGCCGCGGCCTTCCTGCGCTGAGGCGGCCGTGACGCCCCGCACCGCACACACCCCGGCCGCCTTCGCCGCGGCGGACCTCGGCGCCACCAGCGGACGGGTGCTCGTCGGCCAGGTAGACCATGACCGCCTCGACCTCACCGAGACCCACCGCTTCGACAACACTCCCGTCCAACTCCCGGACGGGCTGCACTGGAACGCCCTCGGCCTGTACCAAGGCGTCCTGGACGGCTTCCGCGAGGCCGCAGCGCGCTGGGACCTCGCCTCCGTCGGCATCGACAGCTGGGCCGTCGACTACGGGCTCCTCGACGCCGACGGTGCGCTCCTCGGCAACCCCTTCCACTACCGCGACCCGCGCGGCGCCGCCGCCGTCCAGGCCGTCCGGTGCCGCCTCCCGGCCCGTGAGCTGTACCGGATCACCGGCCTTCAGCACCTGCCGTTCAACACGATCTTCCAGCTCGCCGCCGAGAAGCACCTCGACCGCGCCCGCACCCTGCTCCTGCTGCCCGACCTGATCACCCACTGGCTCACCGGCACCGTCGGCGCAGAGGTCACCAACGCCTCCACCACGGGCCTGTACGACGCCCGCACCGGCGCCTGGTCCGCCCCGGTCCTCGCCGCGCTCGACCTGGACCCGGCCCTCCTGCCCGCACTGCGCCGCCCCGGCGACCACGCCGGCACCGTCCTTTCGCACGTCGCCGCCGCCTCCGGCCTGCGCCCCGACACCCCCGTCGTCGCGGTCGCCTCCCACGACACCGCCTCCGCGGTCGCCGCCGTCCCCGCCGGCACCGAGGACTTCGCCTACATCTCCTGCGGCACCTGGTCGCTCGTCGGCCTCGAACTCGACGCGCCCGTCCTCACCGAGGCCTCCCGCGCCGCCAACTTCACCAACGAACTCGGTATCGACGGCACCGTCCGCTACCTGCGCAACATCATGGGCCTGTGGCTGCTCAGCGAGAGCCGGCGCACCTGGCGCGCCCGGGGCGAGGACCGCCACCTGCCCGAACTGCTCGAACGCGCCGCCGCCGCGCGCCCGTTCGCGGCGCTCGTCGACACCGGCGCCCCCGAGTTCCTCGCCCCCGGCGACCTGCCGGCCCGCCTCGCCGAGCACTGCGCCCGTACCGGCCAGCACCTGCCCGAGGATCAGGGCGCCGTCGTCCGCTGCATCCTGGAGAGCCTGGCCCTGGCGTACCGTCACACCCTGTCCCAGGCGGCCCATCTGACCGGTCGCGCGATCAGCGCCGTGCACCTCGTCGGCGGCGGCAGCCGCAACGCCCTGCTGTGCCGGCTCACCGCCGACGCCACCGGCCTGCCGGTCATCGCCGGGCCCGCCGAGGCCACCGCCATCGGCAACATCCTCGTCCAGGCCCGCACCCACGGCCTGGTCGAGGACCGCGGCGCCATGCGTCGCCTGGTCGCCCGCACCCAGCGACTGCGGCGCTACGAGCCCGCGGGGGACATCCGTGCGTGGGACGCCGCCGCCGCCCGGGTGGGACTCGCCTGACCTGAGCCGCACGGCATGGACGCGGTGTCACCTCCCGTCGTCCGGAGTGTGACGATCGGTCAAATATTGCTCAAGCCCGCATGGTTGTGGATCGCAATTCTGGAAATACTCCATTTACCGAAGGGCAACGTGCTGGCCGTCAGGTGGCCGGGTGCGCATATCCCCGATGCGATCGCGCGACCAGCGGCCGCCCTTCGTGTCATCCCCGATCCGGCTGTCATCGCTGTCACCGCTGTGAGCTGCCCGCACGCCGTCACCAGGACTCCGAACAGCGAGGCCCCGCGTCGACCGAAAGTCGCGCCGCAAAACAATTGCGGGCGGCCCGAACCGGTACGGAGAAAAAGCCTGTTCGGCTTTCGGAGTCATTTCTCAGAGTTCGGAGGGTTTCCATGCGCACGCGTCGCCGCAGATCCCTGCGTCTCCTGGTGTGCCTGGCACTGTCACTGTATGCAGTGCCGCTGTCCGTCCTCGCCGCGCCTCGGGCCGGCGCGGCCGGCGGGCCGACCGTGTGGATCCTGGACGCCACCGACCGGCCCTTCACCTCGACCACCCCGCCGGGCTCGGCGCCGACCGGGATCGAGCTGTACGCGGCCCGCAACGCCTACGAGGCGGCGCAGATCCTGGTGCGGTCCGGTACGGCGCAAACCGGGGTGTCCGTCACCCCCGGGGCACTGACCGGCCCCGGCGGCGCGGTCATTCCCGCCGCGAACATCACCACGCGCTACGAGTACAACCACCCGAACATCCAGAAGGTCGGCAACGTCCAGAACCCGCCCGACGGCGGGAGCGCCTACTACGACGCGCTGATGAACAACAGTCCCCGGTCGGTGGCGGCGGACACCACGTACGCCGCCTACTACCAGGTCTACGTGCCGGCCGGTCAGGCGCCGGGCGCCTACATCGGCAGCGCCACGGTGAACAGCAGCCTGGGCGCCGTCACGGTTCCGGTGTCGGTGACCGTGTACGGCGCCACGATCCCGCCGACCTCGCAGTCCACGTTCAAGATGAACAACTGGTTCTCCTCGGCGGGCTGGGACTACGCGGGCACCGAGGCGTCGATCCCGAACGAGTACGGCGTGCGGATGTACGACGCCAACTGGTGGACCGTCGAGGCCAACATCGCGGCGAACATGGCGCGGCACCGGAACAACGTGGTCTACGCCGACGCGGTGGCCCTGCTGATCCCGGACACCACCGTCGACGCCGCGGGCCAGTTCACCTTCGGCTGGTCCACCTTCGACCGGTTCGTCAACCTCTTCGTCAGCGCCGGGGCCATGCAGTACCTCTACACCCCGACCCTGCTGGAGCCGCCCGCCTCCGGTCCCCACCTCGACACCCTGGTGCCGGCCAACGGCGTCAGCGGCGCGGTCAAGCACGCGCTCTGCCGGCCCGACTCCGCTCCGGCCAACGGCTGCCCGGACACCAACAACTGGTTGAAGCAGCTCTTCCCGGCGCTGAAGGCGCACCTGGATGCCAAGGGCTGGACGGACAACTTCTACATGAGCGCCCTGGACGAGCCCACCAGCACGCAACAGGCCACGGCTGCCAACTGGCTCTACACCCTCTACGAGCGGTACTTCCCGAACCCGCGCACCAACGAGGCGCAGCTGACCACCTTCACCGGGGACGCGGCCCACCTGTCGACGCAAACCCCGCTCTCCTCGAACTACGACGCGAACGTCGCGCTCTATCAGAGCTACCGGATCAGCGGGAAGGACCTGTGGCTGTACAGCTGCATCGTCCCGCAGGGCCCGTACATGAACCGCTTCACCAGCAACCACCTCAGCGGGACCAGGCTCCTCCCCTGGCTGACCTGGAAGATCGGCGGCGACGGCTACCTGCACTGGGGCTGGAACTACTGGCACGACGGCTTCGGCGAGCCGTATCCGGCCGCCGACACCTTCAACACCGCGCAGACCGGCGACCACTGGCTGGTCTATCCGAACAAGGCCGCCTACGGCATCTACGACAGCCTCCGCAGCGAAGCTCAGACCGCGGGTCTGCAGGACTTCGAGCTGCTGCAGCAGCTGGCCGCGGTCAAGCCGCAGGCGGCACGCACCCTGGCCGAGACGCTGATCACCAACCCGACGGCGTACGACCTCTCCGGGTGGAACGTCGAGGGCCGGCACAAGCAGCTCCTCGACGAACTGGCAGCGGCCTCCGGTGACCTGGCGCTGCCGTTCACCGACGACTTCAGCGGCGGCGACCACTTCTGGACCCACACCCGGGGGACCTGGTCGGCCGGCGGCGCCCGGTACACGCAGTCCGACGCGTCGGCGAACTGGGGGTACGTCTCCTACCTGCGCGGGCGGGGCTACACCGACGTCTCGGTGGGCGTGGACCTGCAGATAACCGGAGTGAACTCGTTCGGTGGAGACACCAACTGGGCCGGTCTGATGGTGCGTTCGGCCAACGGCACGGACCTGGACTCCGGCTACCTGATCGCCCAGCGGGACAACGGCCAGGTGTTCGTCTACCGCAGTGGCACAACGATCGGCTCCGCGTCCGTGCCCGGCTACGTGTCGGGGCAGCGCACCCGCCTGCGCGTGGTCGCGCGCGGGAACACCCTGAAGGTGTACTCCGGGACCGGGCAGGCGCCGGTGCTGACCGTCACCGACGCGGCGTTCACCGCCGGCGACGCGGGTCTGGTCACCGGCGGCGCCAGCGCGAACTTCTGGAACGCCCGGATCATGCCGAGCTCTCTCGCCCCCGCCGAGAGCGCCGCCGTCACCGCCTCCAGCTCGTACGAGGCCGACGGCTGGGGTATCCGCTCGGCGGTCGACGGGCAGCGGACGTCGGCGCCGAACGCTGCGGGGTGGAGCAGTTCCGGCAGTACCGCCACCAACCACACCGAGTGGGTGCGGCTGGACCTGGGCTCGACCCGGCCGGTGAGCCGGGTGGACCTCCACCCGCGCAGCGACGGGGCCAACGCCGCTCAGGGCTTCCCGGTCGACTTCACCATCCAGACCTCCACCGACGGCACGAACTGGACCACGGTCAGTGCCCAAGCCGGGTACGCCAGGCCCGGCGCCACGGCGCAGACCTTCCCGTTCGAGACGGTCGACGCGCGCTGGGTGAAGGTGACGGGGACCAGCCTGAGCACAGATCAGTTCGGCGCCTTCCGCATGCAGTTCGCGGAGATCGAGGCCGTCGGCGGAGATCTGGCACCGGGCCGCACGGCGACCACCTCCAGCTCGGTCGAGTACCCCGCGGAGGGCTGGCTGACCGCCAACCTCACCAACGGGACCCATCACAGCGACCTGTGGAACTCCTCGGGCTGGAGCAGCGCCGGGGCCGGCTCCCCGAACACCACGCAGTGGGCGCGGGTGGACCTCGGCGGCCCGTCGCGGATCAGCCAGGTCACGTTGTACCCCCGCGACGACATCCCGAACACCGGGCGCGGCTTCCCGTCCGCCTTCACCGTCCAGCTCTCGGCCGACGGAACGAACTGGACCACCGTGGTGTCGAGGAGCTCGTACCCGCGCCCCGGAGCCGGCGGCCTTTCCTTCGGCTTCGCCGCCACCACCGCCCGGTACGTGAAGGTCACCGGCACCACGCTCACCGCCGACCAGTTCGGCGTGTACTACATGCAGCTGGCGGGGATCGGTGCCTCATGACGAAGCACCGGATCTGCTTCCTGCTCCAGGTGAGGGCCGAACTCGCCGACGAGTACCGCGAGCGCCACGCCCAGGTGTGGCCGGAGATGCTCGATGCCCTCCGGGCCACCGGCTGGACCAACTACTCGCTGTTCCTGCGCCCGGACGGCCTGCTCGTCGGCTACCTGGAGACCGAGGACTTCGATCGCGCCCGCGAGGCGATGTCCGCCACCGAGGTCAACGCCCGCTGGCAGGCCGAGATGTCCAGGTACTTCCAGTACCTGGACGGCACGCCGGCCGACCGGGCGATGGCACCGCTGACGGAGGTGTTCCACCTGGACTGAGCGCCCTGGGAGGGTCACCGTGCCGACAGCCGCGGCGTGCGCGGCGGCACCGTGCGCCGGCTGCCGGTCTTCTCGAAGGCCGCGGCGAGGGTCAGCAGGGCGTTGTCGTCGTAGGCGCGGCCGGCGAAGGTGAGCCCGACCGGCATGCCGGTGTCCGTCATGGTGCCCATGGGTACGGTCACGGTCGGGATGCCGAGGTGGCGGGGGACGAGGTTGCCGTTGGCGACCCAGACGCCGTTGCGCCAGCCGAGGTCGGCGGAGGCCTCGGAGACGTCCATGTCCGCGGGGGCGACGTCGGCGACCGCGGGGAAGACCACCGCGTCCAGACCCAGTCCGTCCATCCACAGTTCCAGGTCGACGCGGCGCGTCTCCTCCAGCCCGCGCAGCCCCCGTTCGAGGTGCGGCATGTCGGTGAGGGAGGCGTACGGGCGCTCGCGCACGAAGCGCGGGTAGTCGCCGATCGTGTCGTCGAAGCCGGCGTAGCGGTCGGGCAGTTCGCCTTCCCGCTTGGGCCAGATGCGGTCGCCGTCGACCTCGGCCAGGGTGGAGAGCGCCGGGTCGCCGTTGGCGCGCAGGAAGTCGTCCCAGGCCCAGGCGGACAGGTCTTCGATCTCGAAGGTGAGGTAGTCGCGGCTGACGATTCCGCGGGTGAGCAGCGAGGGAGCTCCGGGGCGGTCGGACTCGTAGTGGGAGACCACGGGGAAGTCGACCTCGACGACCTCGGCGCCGGCGGCCTCCAGGTCGTGGCGTGCGGCTTCCCACAGGGCGATGACCGAGGGGCGCGTGTCGATGCGCTGACCGGTCTGGCCGCCGATGCCTCCGTCGGGGTTGGTTCCGGCGTCGGGGTCGGCGTTGATGTACATCCGGGGTACGCCGACGCGCTTGCCGGCGAGCGCGCCGGATGCGGCCGTGGCGTCGGCGGGTGCGAGTGCCGGGTAGGAGGCGGGCCGTACCTGCGACGCCGAGGGCAGGACCACCCACGGCTGTGCGCGCCACAGGTCCCCGCGGGTGTGCGGGTCGTCGGCCACGATGACGTCGAGGAGTTCGAGCAGGTCGGCCATGGTGCGGGTGTGCGGGACGACCACGTCCATGGTCGGCACCAGCGGCCAGTTGCCTCGTACCGAGATCACGCCGCGGCTGGGGGTGTAGGCGCACAGCGCGTTGTTCGACGCGGGGGCGCGGCCCGAGGACCAGGTCTCCTCGCCGAGACCGAACGCGCCGAAGGAGGCCGCCGTGGCCGTGCCGGAGCCGTTGGAGGAGCCGGAGCCGTAGGCGCTGGTGAGCCAGTCGGCGCTGTACGGGCTCTCCGCGCGGCCGTACACGCCGCGCTGCATGCCGCCGTTCGCCATGGGCGGCATGTTGGTCAGGCCGATGAGGACGGCCCCGCCCGCGCGCAGGCGTTCGATGGCGAAGGCGTCGCGCTGGGCGACGAGGTGCTCGAAGGCGGGGGAGCCGGACGCGGCCGTGAGCCCCTCGGCGAGGTAGCTGTCCTTGGCGGTGTAGGGGATGCCGTCCAGCGGGCCGAGGGTCTCGCCGCGGGTGCGGCGGGCGTCGGAGGCCTCCGCTTCCGCGCGGGCGTCCGGGTTCATCACGACCATCGCGTTGAGGGCGGTGGCGGTGCCGGGGCGGTCGTAGGCGTCGATACGGGCGAGGTAGGCGTGGAGCAGGCCGACCGCGGTGGTCTCGCCCCTCTCCAGCGCGGCGCGCAGGTCGGCGATACAGGTCTCCACGACATCGAATCCGCGCGTCATGAGTGTGTCTCCCGGGTGGTGGGTCGTACAGGCTGGCCGCCGGCCGTCGGGGTGGCCGCGCACGCGGCCGTCACACCCCCATCGTCCTGACTTGATTTTCAGTCTAGATTAAAGGTCTAGATTTGCGGAACCTAGACTTGGCACCTGGATTTCCGGAACCGAAAGTGAGCGCATGGCTACGTCAGAGAGCGGGCCCTCGCCGTCCGACCGCCTCCTCCCGCCCGACGGCGTGACCGGGCCGGCGGGCACCGAAGCCGGCGCCGCCTCCCGGGCCGCGGCCGGGGCGCCGGTCGACAGGAAGCGCCAGCCCAGCGGGGACGAGGCACGGGGGCGGGCCATGCGCGCCGCCATCAGCCTCATCGCCGAGAAGGGGACGGCGGCCCTGCGGATGTCGGACATCGCCGAGCGGGCCGGCATGAGCACCGGGCACATCCTCTACCACTTCGGCAAGAAGGACCGGCTCCTGCTCGAAGTCCTCGTATGGAGCCAAGCGGACCTCTGGACCCGGTTCCGGCAGGCCGCCGACCAGGCCGCATCCCCAGCCGAGAAGCTGGACCTGTTCGTCCGCTTCTACCTGCCCCGCCACCAGGGCGACGAACGCTACGCACTGTGGACGCAGGTACTGGCCCAGCGCCACGACGAAGCGGGCCGGCACACCCTGACCGAGCTGCTGGACGGCTGGGACGAGCGTCTGGAAGCCATCCTGCGCGAGGGCCGGGACCTGGGACACTTCGCCGATGTGGACATCCCCGAATTCACCATCCGGGCCGTGGCCATGCTGAGCGGGATCTCCGAAGACGTCATGCTGGGGCGGTCCCGCTGGCAGCGCACCTCGGCGCACGCATTCGCCCTATCCGCCCTCGAACGCGAACTGCGTCCCACCGGGCAGGCGTGACGACGCCGTCGCGCTGGGGGCCCGAACGAACCGGCCGTCCGAGCGCTGCCCCGAACCCGGGACGTGTGGTGCGGGCCACAGAAGGGCGGTGGAACCGGCCGGAGCGCACATCCGACTGACTTCGCACCAGGCAGTCGCGATGGACCCCGGGAGGAGACGGTTGTGCCAGCGGAGGAAGCAGCGACCGGTGCACCGGAAGGGACGAAGTTCCGCGCAGGCCGGCAGCTCACCGGGTTCCTGACCGCCGCCATGGCCTTCTCGATGCTGCAGTTGTTCCTGCTCGGCGCACTCGGACCGCGCCTCGTGGACGAGTTGGACATGTCTCCCGTGTTTTTGGGGCTGACGACCACGATCGGATTCGGTACGGCCGCCCTGCTCTCGCCGGCCGGCGGCCGGATCGTGGACCGGGTGGGGCCACGGCGCTCGCTGGTGGCCCTGCTCCTCGTCTCCGCCGCGGCGCTCGCACTGATCGGTGCGGCGCCCGGCGCCGGGCTGCTGCTGGGCGCGGTCGCACTGGGCGGGGTGCCGCAGGCGCTGGCCAACCCGGCCACCAACAAGGCGATCCTCGCCGCGGTACCGCCCGCCCGCCGGGGCGCGGTCACGGGCATGAAGCAGTCCGGCGTCCAACTGGGGGCGTTCGCCGCCGGACTGCCGCTCGCGGCCCTCGCCTCGGGGCTGGGCTGGCGAGGCGCCGTCTGGACGGCGGCGGGTGCCGCCCTGCTGACCGGGCTGTGGGCCGTGCGCGCTCTGCCCGCCGATCCGCCGGTCGCCTCGGGCGGCCCGCACACCTCACTCGTGCCCCGCGGGACGGTCGCGTGGCTCGCGGTGTTCTCGCTGTTCCTGGGCTGCGGCATAGCCTCCGTGAACACCTACCTCGCGCTGTTCGGCGTACGGCAACTGGGGCTGGGGCCGACCGCGGCCGCCGGCCTGGTCGCCGTGCTGGGCCTGACGGGCATCGCGGGCCGCGTCGGTTGGTCGAAGGCGGCCCGCCCGGGGCGGGCCGAGTGGCTTCCGGGCTGGCTCGCCTGCGGAGCGCTCGGCGCGGCCGTGCTCCTCGCGGCGGCGGTGGCGGTCGGGCCGCTGGTGTGGCTCGGCGCTGTCGCGGTGGGGGTGTTCGCCGTCTCCGGCAACGCCGTCACCATGGTGCTCGTGATGCAGCGGGCCGCACCGGGGCGGGCGGGCCAGGACTCGGCACTGACCGCGGCGGGCTTCTTCACCGGCTTCGCGGTCGGCCCGCCCCTGTTCGGGCTGCTGGTGGCGGACCACCGGTACGGTACGGGCTGGCTGCTGGTGGCGGTGGAGTTCGCCGTGGCGGGCGCGGTCGCGTTCGTCTGGGCCGTGCGCGACCGCCGCGATCGGACGGTACGGTCCGCACGATCGGCACCGGCCGGGCCGGTCGTGCGTCGGCGGCGCTGACGGAACGCGTCTGGCGATCGATGACGACCGCGCTCGCGCTCGCCGCCCCGGACGGTGTCGTCGGCATCACCCGCGTGCAGCGGGCTGCGCGCCGTGGTCGCGCAGGACACGGCGGGCCACGGACGTGATGTGCAGTTCGTCCGGGCCGTCGAGGATCCTGGCGGCGCGACCGCTGCGGAACAGAGCGGGCAGCGGGGTGTCAGGGCCGAGTCCGGCGGCGCCGTGGACCTGGATCGCCGAGTCGGTGACCTGCTGGAGCATCCGCGCCGCGGCGACCTTGGCCAGCCCGACCTCGACGTGAGCGTCCCGCCCGGCCGCGATCAGGGCGACCGCTTCGTGGACCAGAGGGCGGGTGGTGCGCAGGGCGAGCAGGGCGTCGAAGACGTGCTGCTGGACCAGCTGGTGGTCGGCGAGGGGTCCGCGCGATCCGCTCCGGGTGGCGGCCCGCTCGCACATGAGGTCGAAGGCGCGCCGGGCCTGGCCGAGCCAGCGCAGACAGCGCAACGTCCGCCCCAGCTGCAGGCGTTCCCCGGCGATGGCCAGTGCCCGGCCCGCCTCGCCGACGATGTGGTCGGCCGGCACCGGAACCTGCTCGAGGGCTATCTCGTACTGGCCTGCCGCACCGAACACCGGGAGTTCACGGACGACCCGGAAGCCGGGCGAGCTCGTCGGTACCAGCAGCAGCGACAGCCCCTCGCGCTCCCCGGGGGAGCCGGAGGTGCGGGCCAGCACCGTGACCAGGTCGGCGTTCGCGGCGCCCGAGGTGAACCACTTGCGGCCGGTCACCGACCAGCCGCCGTCCGCCCGGCGTTCGGCCCGCGTGGCGGTCCGGAACGGGTCCGTACCGGGCACGCCGGGCTCGGTCATCGCGTAGCAGGCGCGGATCTCGCCGGCGACCAGACGGGTGAGGTACTCCTCGTGGATCCGGCCCCCGCCGTGGCGCGCGAGCATCGTGACGTCCAGGAGGGGAGCGGAGCCGAGAGCGGCGGGTCCGTGGTCGCTGGCGCCCTCGGCCTCGGCCAGCGCGGCGTATGCCCCGAGGGCCAGGCCCCCACCGCCGAGCTCCTCCGGAAGGGGCAGTGCCCACAGCCCGTCCTTGAGCGCACGGCCGCGCAGCTCGCCCATCGCGTCTCCCGCGGCGGCCCCTCCCGCGTCGAGCACCGGCTCGTACGGGATCACCTCGTCGCGGACGAATCGGGCGACCCGCTCACGCAACGGGTCGGTGTGCGCTGCGTGTTGGGCGTACCCGTCGTCGGCCGCGCCTGGATCTTTCACTGCTTTCCTCCAGATTTCCGGGAACCCGTGGGAACGGCTGTCCGACTGTCTGTCCGTGGAACTGGTCGGGCGCGCACGCTCCCGGGTTCCCGGATTCGAAGAAACGCCCCGGCACGGCCACCGCCGCGCCAGGAGAGGAGAGGCATGGCGTCACCGGCAACCACGCGGACGGTCCGGCCGCTCGACACACTGCGCTTCGACACCTCGGGGCCGCCGCAGATCACGAGCCTCGTGGCGGACCGCCTCCGGCTGCTCGGCGCACAGGGCGAGGCTGCCGGTCAGGACGGCCAGGCCTGCGGGCAGGTCGTGATCACCGGCGCAGGTCCCCAGCCGGTCCGCGCGACCACCGGCTGGGGCGGCCCGGAGTCCGGCCTCGTCGACGAGGCCACCGTGCAGGCCGCCACCGGGGTCATGGCAGTCCACGGCCGACGGGACGGCGGCCCGCGCGGCCTGGCGGTCGACTACACGGCCACCGCCACCGCCGTCCTCACCGTCCAGGGCCTTCTCGCCACCCTGGTCGGGGCGGCCCGGGGCATCCACCCGCGGCAGGTCACCACGAGCGCGGAGCGTGCCGGACTGCTCGCCGTCTCCCAGTACCTGGCCGCCGCCGGAGCCGACGAAGGGGAAGCGGCCGATCTCGCGCCGGGCGGGCCGCCCTTCACCTCCGCCGAGGGCACTCTCTTCGAACTGGAAACCCTCGACCCCGGGGCCTGGGCCGCGTTCTGGAAGGCCCTCGACGCGCCCGCCGACGCGATGCGGGCCGGCTGGCGCCCCTTCCAGTTCCGCTACGCAACCGCCTGCGCGCCCTTCCCCGCCGCCCTGCACACCGTCACCCGGTCCCACTCCACGGCACGGATCCGGCAGGCCGCAGCGCTCTCCGGCGCACAGGTGTGCGTCCTGCGCACACTGGCCGAGCGGGCCGCCGAACACGATGGCGCCGCGCCCTGGTCCCTGCGTCTGATGGAGCCCGGCGCCAGGACCGGCGAAGCGGCTCCGTCCCGTGGCCGCCCGCTGGCCGGAATCACCGTGCTGGAGGCCGGCCGCCGCATCCAGGCCCCTCTCGCAGCCCACCTGCTGGGACTGCTCGGAGCCGAGGTCATACGGATCGAGCCGCCCGGCGGCGACCCCCTGCGCGGCATGCCCCCGGCCTGTTCCGGGATCTCGGCACGCTGGCTCGCCCTCAACCGGGGCAAGAAGGCCGTAGAGATCGACATCAAGAGCGACGCCGACCGGCGCCGCCTGCGGGAGATGGCCGCCGAAGCCGACGTCTTCCTGCACAACTGGGCCCCGGGCAAGGCCGGTGGACTCGGTCTCGACGCCGAGGACCTCGCCACCGTGAACCCGGGCCTCGTCTACGCGTACACCGGCGGCTGGGCCGATCGGCTGCCGGACGCCCCCATGGGCACGGACTTCATGGTCCAGGCCCGTACCGGTGTCGGCGAGGCCGTACGGCCCGAAGGCGAACTGCCCGCCCCCTCCCTGATGACGCTGCTCGACGTCATGGGCGGACTCACAGGAGCCGAGGCCGTGCTGGCCGGACTCCTGCTCCGGGAGCGCACCGGGCACGGCGTGCGCGTCGATTCCTCCCTGCTCGGCGCGGCCGACACCCTGACGGCACCCGCCCTGCGCCGCGCCGCCCGCGGCGCGAACCCGAGACGGCCCGCCGGCTTCCGCCACCCGCTGCCCACGGCCGACGGCTGGATCGCACCCTCAGACGTGTGCGCGGTGGCGGCCGCCGCCCACGACCTGGGCGAACTCGCCACCCCGGACGCCCTGTCCCTGCTGGCCCGCCACGGCCTGACCGCAACCGCCGTCACCACCGACCTGGCCGATCTCCACCACGACGCGCGCTTCGCCGGCTCGATCAGCCGCGACGCGCACGGTGCCCCCGCCGTTCCCGACCCCTGGAGCCTCAGTTGACCGTCGCCCTGCACGACCTGCTGCCCGCTGAGCTCCGCCGCTCCTGGGCGGTCGACGGCACCTGCCCCGACCTCGACCTCTACAGCCTCTTCCGGGCACGACAGATCGCGAACCTGCACGCGACCGCCGTCCTCGACGACAAGGGCAAGCTCTGTTACACCGCCCTGGACCGCAAGGTGCGATGTCTGGCCGTCGGCCTGCGCGACCTGGGCATAGGCCCGGGCGACGTGGTCGGCGTACAGCTCCCCAACAACCGCAACGCCGTCATCGCCGACCTCGCCATCGCGGCCATCGGCGCGATCGCCCTGCCCTTCCCCGTCGGCCGGGGCATCCTGGAGGCCGAGGGCCTGCTGCGCCGGGCCGAAGCCGTCGCCGTCATCGCCGCGACCGAACACCGCGGCTCCCACCACGCCGCCGACCTGCTCACCCCGGCCCCCTCGCAGCCCGCGCTGCGCCACGTGATCGCCGCCGGCCCCGGAACGGCACCCGAAGGGACCGTCGCCTTCTCGCGGCTGCTGCGCTCGGACCCGACGGCGTTCACCCCGGCCCGGCCGGATCCCGACAGCGCGGCGCGCATCCTCGTCTCCTCCGGCTCCGAAGCCGAGCCGAAGATGATCGCCTACTCCCACAACGCCCTTGCCGGCGGACGCGGAAACTTCCTCGCCTCCCTCATGCCGGACGGAACGCCCCCGCGCTGCCTGTTCCTCGTACCGCTCGGCTCCGCCTTCGGATCCAACGGCACCGCGGTGACCCTGGCCCGGCACGGCGGCACCCTGGTCCTGTTCGACCACTTCACCCCCGAGGCCGCCCTGGCGGCCGTACGGGAGCACGAGCCCACCCACGTCCTGGGCGTGCCGACCATGATCCGCATGATGCTCGACCGGCTCGACGCCGACGGCGGCGCCCTGCCCGCCCCCACCGCCCTGGTCCTGGGTGGTGCGCCGCTGGACGAGAGGACCGCCAAGGACGCCGCCCGCGCCTTCGGCTGCCCCGTCGTCAACCTCTACGGCTCCGCCGACGGTGTCAACTGCCACACCGGCCTCGCCCGCCGGGTCCCGCCCGCGGACGGTACCGGCGTGGTCGCGGGCCACCCCGACCCCCGCGTCGCGGAGATCCGCATCGCCGACCCGCACACCCACGCCCCACTGCCCGACGGCACCATCGGGGAGATCATCTCGCGCGGCCCGATGACCCCGCTGTGCTACGTGGCCTCCCCGCAGCTCGACGCCCGCTACCGCACCCCCGACGGCTGGGTCCGCACCGGAGACCTCGGCCTCCTCGACGCGGAAGGCACCCTGCACGTCGTCGGACGGCTCAAGGACATCGTGATCCGCGGCGGCGCCAACATCAGCCCCGCCGAAGTGGAGCGCGAGCTGGCCGCGCACCCTCTGGTCCGCGACGTGGTGTGCGTGGGCGTACCCGACCCGGTCATGGGGGAGCGGCTGGCCGCCTGCATCGTGCCCCGCACGGCCAGGGTTCCCGTACTCGGCGAACTCGGCGCCCACCTGACCTCGCGCGGCCTGGAGCGGCGCAAGCATCCCGAGCACCTGCTGGTGGTGGCGGAGCTCCCGCTGACCCCCGCGGGCAAGCCCGACCGGGCCGCCCTGCGCGAGCGCCTCTCGGACCCGGACGCGCTCGACCCCGTACGCCCGGCTCCGCTCGCGCAGGCCGGATGACACGCGGGCCCCGGCAGCTCGCCTGCTGCCCGGGCACACACGGCGGGCGGTGCACGCACGCTGCGCCGCGGAGAACCCTAAATGCGTCGACAGGCTTCCCGGCACCCGGCAGAGTGGCCACCCGTGACGAGCAGTGAACTGTGGACCCGCGCGACCGCCGACCGCTACGACGCCGAGGAGGCCGAAGCCTCCTCGGCTGCCGTTCTCGGGCCGACCCTCGCCTTTCTCGCGGAGCTCGCCGGAGACGGCCGGGCACTGGAGTTCGCCATCGGAACGGGACGCGTGGGCGTCCCGCTCCGGGAACGCGGCGTGCCGGTCGTCGGCATCGAACTGTCCGAGCCCATGGCGGCGGTGCTGCGGCGCAAGGTCGACGAGGACACCCTTCCGGTGGTCATCGGGGACATGGCCACCGCTGCCGTTCCGGGCGGCTTCACCCTGGTCTATCTCGTCTACAACACCATTTCGAACCTGCTGACGCAGGACGAGCAGGTCGAGTGCTTCCGCAACGCCGCACGGCATCTGGAGCCCGGCGGCCGATTCGTCATCGAGCTGGGTGTGCCGCCGCTGCGGCTCCTGCCGCCCGGCCAGGTCGCGGTGCCGTTCGACGTCTCCCGGCAGCACGTCGGCTTCGACACCTTCGATCCGGCCGAGCAGATCCTCGTCTCGCACCACTTCACCCGCGACGGAGACGACGGCCACTACCGGCGCGAAAACTCCCGGCACCGGTACGCCTGGCCGGCGGAGCTCGACCTGATGGCACGGATCGCCGGACTCAAGCTGGAACGCCGCGTCGCGGACTGGGACGGGTCTGCGTTCACCCAGGACTCCGCGAAACACGTCTCCGTCTGGCGCAAGCCGGCCTGAGGTCGGGGACGGGGCCGGGGCCGGGGTCGGCCACCGTGCCGGGTCTACGGTCCCACGGCCTGCTCCGTGCCGCCCGGATCACGAGGCCATGGCCTTCTTCAGCCCGGCCGCCGCGTTGCGGTAGACCGGCAGGAGGTCGAGGTCCTCGCCCGGATAGTTGACGATCTCGACCTGCTTGGCGCCGGAGTCGGGCAGGACCGCACCGGTGGACATGTGGGCGTTGTCCAGGACCAGCGCCGGCTTCTTCGCGGCCAGCTCGGCGAGCTGCGCCGGGGTGACGGCCTCGGGCCCGTACGCCCCCACGGAGGTGGCACCGGCGAGCTTCGCGGCCCAGGCGGTGAAGACCTGGGTGACGACGGAGGGGCTCTTGCCGCCCGGCCAGGCCGCCCGGACGTCCTGGTTCAGCTTCGCGTACTCGGCGTCGAAGCCGGTCTTCCACTGCGCGGCGGCGTTCGCCGTGCCGAAGAGGGCACCCAGCTTGTCGACCTCGGCCTTGACCTTGTCGGGGTCGTTGTCGAGGTTGACCTCCACCAGCTTCGCCGTGGAGCCGGCGGCCTCCTTGATCTTCGCCGCGTACGGCTCGAACGGTGCGTAGAGCACGAAGTCGGCCTTGGCGACGGCCGCGAGGTCCGAGGGCTTCGGGTCGTAGTCGGGGGCGTGGTGTACGGACTGCGGGACGATGACCTTGACGTCCTCGGCGCCGGCGGCCTTGGCGAAAGCACCCTCCCAGGTGGTGGTCACGACCACCACGGGCCTGTCCTTCTTCACCTCGCTGCCGCCCTTGGCCGGCGCGTCGTCGGACGCCTTGCCGCTGCCGCTGCCGCACGCCGCGGTCAGGAGGAGTGCCGCGCTCAGTGCGACGAGGGAAGGGATACGGACGCGGGTGAGCGCCATGAGCTGATTCTCCGTTCGGGTATGAAATGCACGGCGAGGACGAGCGCCCCCGCCGTGAGGACGAGGACGGGCCCGGGTGGCCAGTCCAGCCACAGGGCCAGAAGGAACCCCGTCAGGTTGACGAAGACACCGATTCCGATGGCCCACAGCGTGATCGACTTCAAGGAGCTGCCCAGGCGGCGGGCCGCGAGTGCCGGCAGCAGGGTCAGGGCGTCGACCAGGAGCGCACCGGTCAGCTTGATCGCGCCGGCCACGGCGATCGCGACCAGGACGAGGAGGGCCGCGGTCAGGGCCCGCACCGGTACGCCGGAGCATTGGGCGAGCTCGCGGTCGTAGAGCAGGAGGCCGATCTCGCGCCGTCGCCACCAGAACAGGCCCGGCACGGCGACGGCCAACAGGCCGAGGACGATCAGATCCGGCGTTCCGACCGACAGGATCGACCCCCACAGCAGGGCGAACGCGCCGGACGCGTTGACGCCCGTCACCGCCAGGAGGAGCAGCGCGGCAGCGATCGCCAGGCTCATCAGCAGCCCCATCGCCCCGGACAGCCCGTCCGGAGTACGGGCCAGCGGCGCGACGCCCGCACCGGCGAGAGCGCAGGCGACGAGCGCGCACAGCATGGGGTCGAGGCCGGTCAGCAGGCCGATCGCGATACCGAGCAGCGCGACGTGCATCATTGCGAACCGCACCGGCATGATGTCGAGCCCGACGATGACCACCCCGATGACGGGCAGCCCGACCGCCGCCAGCAGCAGGGCGACCCCGGCCCGCTGGACGGGGACGAGCTGGAGCAGCGCGCCGAGGTCGGCGGCGGCCAGGGTCACCGGAGCTCCCGCAGCCGGCCCGCTGCCATCTCCAGCACGCGGTCGCAGCGCTCCGCCAGCGTCCGGTCGTGCGTCACCACGACCAGCGTCACCGGCAGCGACGTCAGCACGTCCGCGGCCTCCTCCTGCCCGTCGAAATCGAGGGCGGCGGTCGGCTCGTCCGCCAACAGCACCTGCGCACCGGCGGCGACACAGCCGATCGCGCGGGCCAGGTACATGCGCTGCAACTGGCCCCCCGAGAGGGTGTGCAGGGGCCGCCCGGTCAGCTCCGCGACACCGAGCCGGTCCGCTGCCTCTCCGGCGTCCGCGGGAGCGGTACTGCTGGCCAGCAACTCGGAGCCCAGCAGCGGGAATCGGCCGGCCGCGGGCTTCTGCGGGATCCAGGCACAGGCCCTGCGCCGCCACGCCCACTCCGCCGGGGACCCGGTACCCCGTCCGCCGACCGTGATCGACCCCGACACCTGCCGGTGGAGCCCGAGTACGGCACGCAGGAGCGTGGTCTTGCCCGAACCGTTGGTCCCGGTCAGCGCCACGCGCTCGCCGGCCGCGATCTCCAGATCCAAATCGGCGACCGCCTCGACACGGCCGTGCCGGCAGGCCACCCGGCGCATGTGAACTTCCAGCCCGCCCATCACACCTACCTCGATCCTCGTGTAGCAGCAGGCGCGAGAGGATGCCCAACCGCCGCCCATGCCGCAGTAGTCGGACGGCGGACGCCCCGGGTTCCCGCGGGCGGGCAACCGGTGGCGACTTTTCCCTGCCGGGGTCAGTGGGCGTCGGCGAGGTCACGGACGCTTCGCGAAGCGCACCGGTGCCTGGAAGCGGGCCTTGCGGGCGGCGCGGCGGAACACCGTCAGGACCGCCGGGCCGGCCAGGCAGATGCAGATGAAGTTGGTGACCGCGCGGCCCGTGTCCCAGCCCAGGGAGGTGGCCAGGTCGAAGGCGAGGTAGCGCTGGAACTGCTCGGTGAAGGGCAGCCCGGGCAGGTAGGCGATGGAGCTGTTCGGGTCGAGGGAGAAGGGCCAGAAGGAGAGGTTGAGGAGGAAGCCGAAGAGGTAGCCGGAGACGGAGCCGTAGGCGGCGAGCACGGCTACCTCTTTGCGGCCGGTGGCCTTCGGGAGGAAGCCGGCGAGCATGCCGACGAAGGCGCAGCCGAACATCTGGTACGGCATCCAGGGCCCGACCCCGCCGGTGATGAGGGCGGAGGCGAAGAGGGAGGTGCAGCCGAGGGTGAAGCCGAAGCCCGGGCCGTAGACCCGGCCGGCCAGGACGAGGATGAAGAAGACGGTCTCGATGCCCGCCGTGCCCGCGCCGAGTGGTCGGATGGCGGCGTTGACGGCGGACAGGACGCCGAGCATGGCGAGGGCCTTGGAGTTGATGCCGCCCTCGGCGATCTCGGAGATGACGACGCAGAGCACGATGACGAGCAGTACGCCGAAGATCAGCGGCGGGGCGTAGTTGGAGCCGAACTTCCCGGGTGCCACGAGGAAGGGCCAGAAGAAGGCGACGATGCCGAGGAAGGCCGCCATGGCGATGACCGCTGCGGCCCGCGCGTTGATCCGGATGGCTGCGGCGCGTGCGGTCATGAGGCCGGGTCCGTCCCGTGGTCGGTGAGCACGGCGGCCGCCTGGGCGACCGTGAGGTAGGGGAGCGGGGCGAGGATCTTCGCGGTCTGGGGGGCGAAGACGGGGGAGGCGACGATCACCTCGGCGGTGGGGCCGTCGGCGACGATGTCGCCCTCGGCCATGACCACGACGCGGTCGGCGGCGCGGGCGACGAACTCGACGTCATGGGTGGAGATCACCACGGCCCGGCCCTCGGCGGCCAAGTCGTCGACGATGCGGATCAGCTCGCTCTTGGCCCGGTAGTCCAGGCCCCGGGTGGGTTCGTCCAGGAGCAGCACCCGGGGTGCGGCCGTCAGCTGGATCGCGAGGACGAGGGCGAGCTTCTGGCCCTCGGACAGGTCGCGGGGGTGGGTGGTGTCGGGGATGCCGGGTGCGAGCCGGTCCAGGATGCCGCGGGCCCGGATCCCGTCGGCGGCGACGCCGGATTCGGCGTCGGCCTGGTCGAGTTCCTGCTTCACGGACTCCAGGTACAGGAGGTCGGTGGGGGTCTGCGGGACCAGCCCGACCAGCCGCCGGGCAGCCGCGGCGGACAGCTTCCGCGGGTCTGCCGGTTTCGAGTCGCCTGGAGTGCCGACCGCCACCGAGCCGGCCTTGCGCGGGCCGGAGCCCTGGAGCGCCCACAGGAGGGAGGATTTGCCGGAGCCGTTGCGGCCCATGAGTGCGGTGATCTCGCCGCCGTGCAGGGTCACATCGACCTCACGGACGGCGGGTACGCCGTGGTAGGTCACGGTGATGCCGCGTGCGCTGAGGAGTTCCGGGCGCTCTGCGGTCGGCGCGGGTCGGACCGGCGGGGGAAGGGCGCCGGCCAGCCGGGTCCGCAGGGGGGCCGCGGCCCGGCGGGCGTCGCGGATCGAGAGCGGCAGCGGGGTCCAGCCCGCCGCGCGGCCCAGTTCGACGATGGGCGGGGCGATGGAGGAGGTACGGAAGATCTCGGCGGGTGTGCCGGAGACGACGCGGCCGTTGCCGGGCAGGTGGATGACGCGGTCGGCGTACTGGACCACGCGCTCCAGGCGGTGTTCGGCGAGGAGGACGGTGACGCCGAGGTCGTGGACGAGGCGGGTGACGGCGGCCAGGACCTCCTCGGCGGCCGTGGGGTCCAGGGCGGAGGTGGGCTCGTCCAGCACGAGCACGCGGGGATGCGCGGTGAGGACGGAGCCGATGGCGACCCGCTGCTGCTGGCCGCCCGAGAGCTCGTGCAGGGCGCGGTGGCGCAGGTCGGCGAGGCCGAGGAGGTCGAGGGTCTCCTCCACGCGCTTGCGCATCGTCGCCGGGGGGACCGCCAGCTGCTCCATGGCGTACGCGAGTTCCTCCTCGACGGTGTCGGTGACGAAACCGTCGAGCGGATCCTGGCCCACCACGCCCACCACGTCGGCGAGTTCGCGGGGCGGGTGCTCGGCCGTGTTCCGGCCGTCGACGAGGACGCGGCCGAAGAGGGTGCCGCCGGTGAAGTGCGGGACGAGCCCGTTGACGGCGCCGAGGAGGGTGGACTTGCCGACGCCGGTGTGCCCGACGACCAGGCACAGTTCGCCTTCCTCGACGGTGAGGTCCACATCGCGCAGGACCGGTTCGGCCGTGTCCTCGTACTGGACGCTGACCTGGTCGAAGGTGATCACTTGGGTTCCTCGGTGCGCTGGGGCGGGACGGCCGCACGGGCCGGCGCGGCCGGCGGCGGGGCCAGGAAGCCGGCGGTCCCCGCGAGGAGGATCGCGGCGGCCGGCACGAGCGGCAGGGTGGGCCAGCTGAGCGGGTAGATCGACGGGTTGAGCTCGGCCGCGTTGAAGCCGACGTTCGCGAAGAGCAGGACGGCGGAGAGGACGCCGCAGCCGGCGACGGCCCATTCGGCCAGGCGCCAGGGGTCGGGCCGGTAGGTGGTCCGGGTGATCCGGCGGCCGCCCAGGCGCAGCCCGGCGAAGCACAGCACGGCCCCGGCGCCCATGGCCGGGAGCCCGAGCAGCTTCGGCGCGGTCGCGTCGAGCAGCCCGTAGGCCCCGGCGCACAGGCCGCACATGCCGAGCAGCATGAAGGCGCCCGTCAGGCGACGGGAGCGCCGGGTGGCCGTGCCGGCGCGGCCGTAGCCGCGGGAGTCCATGGCGGCGGCCAGGCGCAGGGACCGTTCGAGGGCGTCCTCAAGGACGGGGACGATGATGCCGCGCAAGGCCCGGAGCCCCTTGGAGCGGCCCGCCCGCAGGCGCTTGGCGCGGTGGACGCGCTGCACGCTCTGGACGAGCTGCGGGGCGACGCTGATGGACACGGTCACGGCGACCCCCAGCTCGTAGAGGGCGCCCGGGAGGACGCGCAGCGCCCGTTTGGGGTTGGCGAGGGTGTTGGCGGCGCCGATGCAGCAGAGCATGCAGGCGAGACGCAGTCCGTCCGTCGCAGCGGAGAGCAGGGCTTCCAGGGATACGGGCCCCCCGAGTTGGATGCCCGCGTACCAGTCGGGCGTGGGGATGTGGGGCAGGGAGAAGAGGAAGTGGTCGCGCGGGGTGACCCCGGTGGCGAAGACCGCCCGGAAGGTGACCCGGATCGCGACGACGGTCAGCGCGAGGTAGAGGTAGTACTTGAAGCCGCGCGCCCAAGGGGCCTCGGTACGGCGCATGGTGATGACGTAGCCGAGCACCGCGAGGACGAGGAACAGCAGCAGCGGATTGTTGGTGCGGCTGACGGCGGTGGCCAGGGCCAGGGCCCAGATCCACCAGGCGACCGGGTGCAGGGTACGGGGCAGACGGCGGCCGCCCGTGTCCGGCGAGGGGCCGGACACGGACGCCTTTGCCGCCTGCGCCGAGCTGGTGGTGCGTGACACGCGGCTACTCCGTACGACGGCGGCGCTTGGCGGCGTACACGGCGGCGGCGCCGATCAGCAGCACCAGCGCTCCGGTGGCCACGGCGGGCAGGTACGACCCGACGTCGTGCTGCGCGTCGGCGGCGGGCGCCGCTTCGACCACCTGGGGGCCGGGCGAGGCCACGGCCGGAGCACCGGACGGAGGCGGCGCGGAGGGCGCGGGCGGGACGCTCTCCGAAGGGCTCGCCGGGGCCGAGGGGCTTTGCGGAGCCGTGGGGCCGGGCGTCGGCGTCGCGGCCTGCGGGGCGGCCTGCGGCGGGTCCTCCGGCCTGGGACCGGTGTTGACGTTCGGAGGCAGTGGAGCGGCCGTGCGGGTGTCCTTGGGCGCGGGGCCCCCGGTGGGCCGGGTGTTCTTGGCGCGGAGCTGGTCGGGGGTGACGGTGGGCTTGCCCTCGGTGCCCTCGATGTTCGTCCCGCCGAAGATCCACAGGTCGACGCTGCCGGGCTTCGGCTTGTAGAGCATGGCGCCGAGCTGGCTGTATTCCCAGGTGTTCTGTCCCGGATCGGCGTGCCAGTACGACCAGTAGGCGGACGCCGGCGGGGTCAGGACGCAGTCGTCCTGCTGCGGGGTGGGGTACTGCCTGCCACCCTGGTGTCCGCTGTAGCCGATGCGGCAGATGAAGGCGGGACCGTCGTGGCCGGTGCCGGTCGTGGCCCAGCCGCCCTGGTTGAGCAGCTCGTAGCCGGTGGTGGGGGTGGTGCCGCAGGAGCGGTAGACGGGACCGCCCCAGTGGCTGAAGTCCACGGCGAGGACGACCCCCGAAGAGGTGGTGCACTGGCCCATCGGCTGCGGCGCGGCGCCCGCCGGGGCCGCGGTGGCGGCGAAGGCCGCCACCGTCAGCCCCAGGGCGGCGGCGGTCCTGGCGAGGGCGCGCACGAAGCGGTTGCGGCTCATGCTCCCGCTCCCGTCCGGCGGCGGCGCTTCGCGGCGCGGGTGAGGCCCCAGCCGCCGAGGGTCAGGACCAGCGCGGCAGAGGCGAGCGCGCCGACCTGGACCCCGGTGGAGGCGAGAGGGCCGCCGCCGGACCCGGAGCCACCCGCGGAGCCCGTGCCGCCACCGTTCTCGCCCGGCGTCACGATGACGGGCGAGCCGTTGCCGCCGGAGGTACCCCCGGACGCTCCGCCAGAGGTGCTGGGGACGGGCTCGGGGGTGGTGCCGGTGAGGTCGCGGGCCAGGAGGCCGAAGGAGATGCCGGTGGCGCCGCCGACGGCCTGGGTGGAGGCACGGAGGTCGGAGCCGGTCTGGCCGCCCTTGGCGACGTTGAAGCCGCCGTCGCCGTTCTGCTGGCTCGCCAGGAACGCGCGGGCCTTGGCGATCTGAGCGCCGTACTTGGGCGCGTCCAGCGAAAGCCCCTGGACGGCGAGGGCCGCCGAGTTGACGGAGTTCCCGGAGGCGCCGGGGAAGCCGCCGTCCTCCTTCTGCTGCGTCGCGAGCCAGGCGAGTGCCTTGTCCACCGCCGCCCGGGAGCCGGCGTCGGAGAGCAGGTCCACGGTCATGGCGGCCATCGCGGTCGAGTCCACTTCGGGACCGCTGGGCTCGCCGATCAGACTGACCCAGGCACCCGAAGGATCCTGGAGGCTCTTGAGGTACGCGGCCGGCTCGGCCGCGGCGGCCTTCTCACCGGCGCGGAGCTGGGCCATGACGCCGAGCGACTGCTTGAAGACGGACGTGGCGTAGGCGTAGTTGCCCTTGGCAGCGCACTCCTGGCGGGTCGAGGTCTTCGCCTGGCAGGTGATCTTGGCGAGTGCCGCGATCAGGTCCTGGCCGCCGAAGTTCCGCGGATCGCGGCCCACGGCCTCGGCGAGTACGGCCGCCTTGCCGATGGAGCCGCCGTTCGCGTACGTGGTGCCGACGAGGGTCCAGTCGTGGATGCCGCGCTTCTGGCCGTCCTTGCCGCCCTTGTCCATGAAGTCGACGATGTTGCGCAGCGCGGCGTTGTCCTCGCCGGTGGCGGCGAGGGCGTACGCGCCGTCGATGGTCAGGCCGTAGTCGGCGAAGCCCGAACCGGGCTGGCTCTCGTAGAAGCGGCCCTGGATCAGCCGGGACCGGGCCGTCAGGTACGCGGCGCCCTTCTTCAGGTCGGGCCCTTCACCGGCCGGGGGCGTGGTCGGCGGGTTCGTCGGCGTCGGCGGGTCGGCCGGCTTGGCGGTCAGGGAGACGAGATCGCTGCCGGCGCCCGCGATCGCGGACGTGGCGGTGGGGTACAGCCTCGATTCGGTGTCGTCCTCGGCGAAGCCGAATCCGCCCGTCGGGAGCTGGTGCCCGGCGAGCCAGGAGACACCGGCGTCCGCGAACGCCTCGTCGCCGAGGGCGCGCAGTGCCTGCGCGGCCCAGCCGGTGGCGGCCGGGTTGCCGGTCGTCTCGTAGAAGACGGCGGGCCAGGCGCCGGTCGCCAGCTGGGACCTCTTCAGATAGCCGCGGGCCTTCTGGAGCACCGCCTCGTGGCCGCCCGCCCGTTCCAGGGCCAGTGTGATCAGGCCGGTGGCGCCGGCCTCGCTCTCGCACCCCGGGCTCCCGGGCCGGATGAGGACGCTGGTGAATCCGCCGTCCTCGCACTGCAGGACGGTCAGCCGGGCCACGGAGCCCGGGGGAGGGGTCATACCGGCGTTGACCAGGGCGATGACGGCCATCGCCTGGGCGTCGGCCTGACCGCTCGTACGGAAGTCGCCCTTGGTGAGGCAGCCTTCGACCGTTTCGCCGTCGCCGATGTCGCGGGGGCAGGCGTACTTCACGAGGTCGCCGAGCAGGTCGTGGCCCCCGAACGCGCGGGGGTCCTTGCCGGTGGCCTCGGCGACCAGGGCGAGCCGGGCCGCGGCGGTGGCGTCCGGGACGCCGTCCTTGCCGGCCGGGTAGGCGTAGGCATCGGTCTGAGCGGGCGTGGCGAGGAAGTCGGCGGTCTTCTTCGCCGCCGGGCTCTTGCGGTCGGCCGCGGCGAGGGCGAAGACGGCTTCCGTGGAGAGGAAGTGGTTCGGGGTCGTGGAACCCTCGTCGACGACGCGCTCCCCGTCCGTCAGTGTCCCGGTGGCCCAGCGGGTGGTCGCGGGTACGTCGACCCGTCCGGCCGGCACGTTGGGCGGGGTCGTCGGGACGGTCGGGTCGGAGGTGGTGAACCCGCGGACGTCGTCGGGGGAGAACGACGGCTTGCCCTTGGTGCCGGCGATGTCGGTGCCGCCGTAGACCCAGGCTTCCACGTCGCCGGGCTTCGGGTTCCGGGCCATGGCCCCCTGCTGGCTGTAGGACCACTTGCGCTGACCGGGAGATGCGGTCCAGTACGACCAGTAGGCGGTGGCCTGCGGGGTGAGGACGCAGTCCTCCTTGTCCGGCGTGGGGTACCGCGTACCGGTGCCCTTGCCGATGCGGCAGATGAAGGCAGGGCCGTCGTGGACGGTGCCCTCCATGGTGAACCCGGAGGTCTGCAGCAGTTCGTAGCCGGTGGTGGGCGTGGTGTCGCAGCCCTTCTCCACCTTGCCGCCGAACGGGCCGAAGTCCACGGCGACGATCGCCCCGGTGGTGGCCGTGCACTGCTCGATCGGGTCGGCCGAGGCGGATACCGTCCCGCCCACGAAGGCCGCGCTCGCGGCGAAGGTCAGCACTGCCGCCGATATGAGCGACAGCAGCCCCTTGCTCCCCAGGTGTCGCTCTGATTGCTGTGCGGTCCCCACCACGGCCCCTCGTGTCGGCCGGGCGGACCAGTGCGTGGCGAAAGGGCTTCCGCAGCCCGTGGGCGCACGGGGAAGCCGTTCGAACCACGCCGTAGTCCGCGACGGCGCTTCTCGCTGCAAAAACCTGGCTCCAGGCATTCCGACTCACCCGGACGGAACCGGGCCTACGGTTGCGGGTCAGCGCCGGATTTCGACCGGCTTCCCCTGGAGCTGAGTGCTTATCAGTCGGAGTGGACCACGCAGATAAAGACAGCGTCAAGGTGGTCTGCGTCTCATGTGACACGGCTCCTCGGCGGCGCCCGACCGGTCCCCGGCACAGTGGCTGGCGGAGCCTTGATCACTCGGGTAGCGTCCTGGGCTGCCACATGGGGGAACCTGGTGCGAATCCGGGGCTGACGCGCAGCGGTGTGGGACGGCAGGGGGCCGTCACCGAGCCCGAATGCCCATGCGGCATGGCACATCACCAGCCGTACCACGCGTTCGGACGGCCGCCACCGAGCTCCGGGCTGCCCGCCCGCACGAGCCCCGGTCAGGCCGGCGTCCCCCATTTCAGGAGCAGGCCATGTCCCGTACCCGTACCTCCCGCCGCCTCGTGCTCACCGTGCCCGCGGCACTCGGCGCCCTCGCCCTCACGACCCTGCCGGCCTTCGCCACCTCCTCGCCCGCCCAGATCGCCACGTCCAAGACCAACGGCGTGACGTACCTCAAGTCCCTCCAGGCCGCCGATGGTTCGTACGCGGGCAGTGGTCTGTCGAACGAGTGGGCGTTCAGCGCCTTCGCGGCCACCGGCACGGCCGTGGTCGACGTCTACCCGGGCGGCGACACCACGAAGAACGCGCGCACGGTGTACCGCAACCTGCTGTCGACCGCCGGCTGGCCGCAGGCCTCCCCGGTGGTGACCGACTACGAGCGCGGCACGCTCAACGCGTACGCCGCGGGCATCGACCCGGCCCGCGTCTCGGCCTCCCGCAACCTCATCGCCCACGTCTACTCCTACTGGCAGACCGCCGAGGCCGGCTACTTCGGCCCGTCCGGCAACTTCAACGGCACGGTCTTCGCCGCCCTTTCGCTGGGCGGGGCCAAGACCCAGGGCGGTGCCAACCGCGTCCCGCAGTCGCTGACCGACTCCATGGTCACCCGGATCCGCGCGAACCAGCACGTCGACGGGGGCTGGACCTACAACAAGGCCGAGGGCAACCCGACCGTCCTCAACTCCGCGGGCGATGTGGACATGACCGGCGCCGCCATGGCGGCCCTCTGCGTCTCCGGCGTCCCCAACACGGACACGGACGTCGTCCAGGCGAAGAACTTCCTCAAGGCCAAGCTCGTCTCCGGCAGCGGTGCCTTCAACTCCCTCTACGGGGTCAACACCAGCTCCAACGGCTGGGGCGTCGCAGGGCTGAACGCCTGCGGATTCAACCCCCAGACCGGCGACTTCCTCACCGGCAGCGGCAAGACGCCGATCGACTTCCTGATCGCCAACCAGTACAACCCGGCAGGCGGCTTCAAGTACAAGCCCTCGGACACCACGCCCTCGGCCTACTCCTCCATCGACGCGCTGCGCGCCGTCGCCGGCGGCGGCTTCACCGCCGCTCCGCCCGTTCCGGTCACCCCCGGCGCCCCGCAGTGGGTCGCCCAGTCCACCTTCACCGCCGGGACGGCGGCCAAGCTGGCGCTGACCGTCGACGACGGCGCCGGCAACCTCAAGGTCTGCTCGGTGTCCTTCACGCCGACCGGTACGACGACCACTCTCGGCGACGTCCTCAATGCCGCGGTGAGCGCCGCCACTCCGTCCGGCTGCGTCACCGGCGTCACGCCGTCATCCGGCACCGGCACGATCACCGACGTCAACGGCAAGGCCAACAGCGGCTCCAACACCTGGAAGGTGAGCGTGGACGGGTCCTCGTTCGCCGGCGCCGCCCGCGACAAGGTCGTCAACGTGGGCGACACCATCGCCCTGCGCTGGGGCGCCTGATCGTTTCCGCGGCGGTGCGGGTCGCGGGCCCCGGGCCCGCGACCCGCACCGCCGCACTGCCGGAGGAACGGGCAACCGAAAGCGGGGCGCTCACCCATGGCGCCGGAAGGGTCGGGGATGGCGAAGATCGTTCCGCGTCATGTGATCGTCGACGGGGTGCGGTTGGTCGCCCTCACGGAGCAGGAGTACGAGAGCCTCGCGGCCTCGCGGCGCCAGTTCGGCTCCCACGTGGTGCGGTTGCGCATGACACGGGAGGCGCTCACCTCGTTGACCCGGGCGGCCGGGGCGATGTGTGCCCTGCTGCGGGCGGGCGAGTTGCCCGCCGAGGCTTCCCAGAGTGCACCCGATGCCCCCCGGCAGGCACCGAAGGGCCTGCTCGGCGCTCTGGAAGCAGCGGTGGAGCAGGCCCAACGAGTCATCGGAAAGCAGCCGGACGCATCACCCGGCTCCGCGAACGGCCCCGGACGCAAGCGCTAGCGGAAGGGCGGAGCGGGCCCGGTGGCACGGTCTCCGGAACGGACTAGAACGACGTCCAGGTGAAGGACACCTGGTCGCCCGCGTTCAGCTTGAACTGGCAGCCGCCGACCGGGGTGGGGGTGCCGTTGACGGCGATGCTCCAGTAGGCGGAGCCGCCGCCGCTGACGTCCTTGATGGTGTCGACGGAGAAGTCGTCGAAGGACGCGTACCAAGTGCCGTCCCAGGAGAAGTAGTTCAAGCGGGCCGCATCGTCGAGCGCGGCGGTCGGCGTGGGGACCTTGGACGGGTTGGCGCCGCCGTTGGTGCCGTCGCACTTGTGGGTGCCACCGGTCGTGGTGGTGACGTCGTGGCCCTTGCTCTTGATCTTGCCCTTGAACAGCAGCCCGTTGGGGCCCTGGACGGTGAGGCTGACCTTGACGGCCGCGTTCGTGTTCGGCTTGGGGGCGGCCTCGGCCACCGCCGGAGCGGTGGCGAGCGCGAGACCGAGAGCGACCGTGGTGATCACGGAGCGGCGGGCGAGGAGCCGGCGCATGGTGCCTTCTTCCTGAAGGGACGACGGGTCTGAGCCGACGGTCCCTCCGCCGCACGTGCCCGGCCCCTGCTCGTTTCCGTGCGGAAAGGGGCAGGGGAGGCAGACCCGGGGCGGGGGCTTCGCGCTGCAGACCATGACAGTGAGAAGCAGTACGCATTGCACCCCGGGTACTCCGACTCACGGTGCCCAGCGGCCCGTTCACGGTTGCAGGTCAGCGCCGGATTCCCACCGGCTTCCCCCAGTCGTGCACGCATTCGATTGTGAGCCCCGCCGTGTGGGCCGGAGCAGAACGCATCGTACGGTCTGGTGGGGGTGTGCCGGAAGCGGATCCCGCGAGAGGATCGCGTGAACACACCGGTTCCGCTCCGGCGGCCGTGTTCGGCCGGGGCGGCGCTACGCCCGGCCCGGCCGCCGTGCCTCCGACTCGGTCACGGGGTCTCCGGCCCGCACCCCGTGCAGCACGTGGGCGAGCACTTCGGCACCCCGGGCCACGCGCGGACCCGGCCGGTTGAAGTAGGCGGGGCCGTCCAGCACCCACACCTCGCCGGCCCGTACGGCGGGCAGTTCCTCCCAGCCCGGCAGCGCGGTGAGCAGGCCGAGTTCGGTCAGGGTCCGTTCGGGCGGGAAGCCGCACGGCAGCACCAGGACGACGTCCGGGCGCGCCGCGCGTACCGCGTCCCAGGCCATCGGCTCGGTGTGCTCCCCGGGCGCGGCCAGCAGCGGATTCCCGCCCGCACACGTGATCTGCTCCGGTACCCAGTGTCCGGCCGGCCACAGCGGATCGAGCCACTCGATGGCCACCACCCGCGGCCTCGGCCGGCCCGCCACGGCGCGCCGGACCCCGGCGAGCCGGCCGAGCAGCTCCGTGCGCCGCCGTTCGGCCGTTTCCCGGACTCCCAGCAGGTCGCCCACGGTGACGAGGCAGTCCAGGACGTCGTCCAGGGTCCGTGGTTCCAGGCTCAGCACGCGCGGACCGGCGTCCATGAGGCGCACCGCCCGGGAGACGCCCTCGTAGGACACCGCGCAGACCCGGCAGAGGTCTTGGGTGAGCAGGACGTCGGGTGCGAGCGCGGCGAGAGCCTCCGTGTCCAGGGTGTAGAGCGAGGAGCCGCTGTGCGCCGCGCCGCCGACCGCGGCGGAGATCTCCCGGCTGCCGAGTGCGTCCGCGTCGAATTCGGCGCGGGTGACGACGGGCACCGACGCGACCGCCGTCGGCGGCCAGTCGCATTCGTGGGTACGTCCGACCAGGTCGGCGACGAGTCCGAGGTCCGCCACGATGTCCGTGGCCGCGGGGAGCAGCGAGACGATGCGCATGCCCCGACTCTAGGGGGTGTCGCCGAAGTCCCTTCTGGCCGGCGGGGTCTGGCACGCGCGCTCGCGGCGTTGTCGTCGGTCGACGACGCGAGCGTCGCCCCTCCCCCTGCCTTCGGCGGGAGGACCCCGTCCTCCGCCTTGCGGTCACACGCACCAGACCCCGCCGACCCCGCCCTCACGGGCGGACGAAGCCACTTCGACGACACCCCCTGGGCGCGCCCGGCTGGTGGGTCTGGACTTACTAGGACGTCCAACTATATGTTCGTGGGCACAAGGTCCGCGGTGCAGGGAAGCCGGTGAGAAACCGGCACGGTCCCGCCACTGTGACCGGGGAGTGTGCTGCCATCCACACGCCACTGACGAGGTCTGTCGGGAAGGCGGGCGGCGCGCGGGGATCCGGGAGTCAGGATACCGGCCGCGGATGTTCCGTGTTGTCCACGAGGATGGAGCAGACACGCATGGCACCGGTTTGTACCCACGACCCTGGTGATCCGGCGGAGCGCGCGCACACCGATCCGCGCTCGTAGTCCTCACGGCATTCCGCAGCGGCACACCCTCACCCAGGGTGCGGTCCGGCGGTGCGCCGTGCCATCCCCGGATCCAACCTGACGAGAGCAGGCATCCATGGTCCGTGAACTCACCCATTTCATCGGCGGAAAGCACACCACCGGTACGTCCGGACTCTTCGCCGACGTCCACGACCCCAACACCGGCGCCGTCCAGGCCCGGGTTCCGCTCGCCGGGCGCGCCGACACCGAGGCCGCCATCGCCAACGCCGAGGAGGCGCAGGCCGAGTGGGGGCAGTGGAACCCCCAGCGGCGCGCCCGCGTCCTGATGCGCTTCCTCCAGCTCGTCGAGGGCGAACGCGAGGCTCTGGCCCGGCTGTTGTCGTCCGAGCACGGCAAGACCGTCGCCGACGCCCACGGCGACCTGCAACGCGGCCTGGAGGTGGTCGAGTTCGCCGCCGGAATCCCGCACCTGCTCAAGGGCGAGTTCACCGACAACGCGGGGACCGGCATCGACGTGCACTCGCTGCGCTCCCCCCTCGGCGTCGTCGCCGGCATCACCCCGTTCAACTTCCCCGCCATGATTCCCCTCTGGCAGGCCGCGCCCGCCCTGGCCTGCGGCAACGCGTTCGTCCTCAAGCCCTCCGAGCGGGATCCGTCCGTACCGCTGCGCCTCGCGGAGCTCTTCCTGGAGGCCGGCCTGCCGCCGGGCGTCCTCAACGTGGTCAACGGCGGGAAGGAGGCCGTCGACACCCTCCTCGAGGACCCCCGCGTCCAGGCCCTCGGCTTCGTCGGCTCCACGCCGATCGCCGCGCACATCTACGCCACCGCGGCCGCCCACGGCAAGCGGGCGCAGTGCTTCGGCGGGGCCAAGAACCACATGATCGTGATGCCGGACGCGGACCTCGACCAGGCCGTCGACGCCCTGATCGGCGCCGGCTACGGCTCGGCGGGCGAACGCTGCATGGCCATCTCCGTCGCCGTACCCGTCGGCGAGGAGACGGCCGACCGGCTGGTCGCCGCCCTCAAGGACCGCATCGCGACCCTGAGGATCGGGCGCTCCGACGACCCGGACGCGGACTTCGGCCCCCTGGTCAGCCGCGACGCCCTCGACCGGGTCCGCCGCTACGTGGACATCGGCGCGAGCGAGGGAGCCGAACTCGTCGTCGACGGACGCGGTTTCACCCTGGAGGGTCACGAGAACGGGTTCTTCGCCGGCGCCACCCTCTTCGACCGGGTCTCCCCGCAGATGCGGATCTACCGCGAGGAGATCTTCGGCCCCGTCCTTTCGGTGGTCCGTGCCGCCGACTTCGAGGAGGCCCTGCGCCTGCCGAGCGAACACCCGTACGGCAACGGCGTGGCGATCTTCACCCGGGACGGGGACACCGCCCGTGAGTTCACCCGCCGGGTCAACACCGGCATGGTCGGGGTCAACGTGCCCATCCCGGTGCCCGTCGCCTACCACACCTTCGGCGGCTGGAAGCGTTCCGGCTTCGGCGACCTGAACCAGCACGGACCCGACTCGATCCGCTTCCACACCCGGACCAAGACCGTCACCTCGCGCTGGCCCTCCGGGGTCAAGGAGGGCGCGAGCTTCACCATCCCGACGATGGGGTGAGCGCGGTGACCACCACCCTCACCGAGGACCAGCTCGCCCTCGCCGAGGTCACCCTCGACTTCGCGCAGGAGCAGCTCGCCCCCCATGCCGTGGCCTGGGACCAGGACAAGCACTTCCCCGTCGACGTCATCCGACGGGCCGCCTCCCTCGGTCTCGCCGGCGTGTACGTACGCGAGGAACACGGCGGTTCCGGTCTCTCCCGCAGCGACGGCGTGCTCGTCTTCGAGACCCTCGCGACCGGCTGCCCGTCCATCGCCGGCTACCTCTCCATTCACAACATGGTCGCCTGGATGATCGACCGCTACGGCGACGAAGGCCAGCGCGCCCGCTGGCTGCCCGCCCTCTGCGCCGCGGCGACCCTGGGCAGCTACTGCCTGACGGAACCGGGCGCGGGCTCGGATGCCGCCGCGCTGCGCACCCGCGCCGAACGCCGGGGCGACCACTACGTGCTCACCGGGGTCAAACAGTTCATCTCCGGTGCCGGCGCCTCGGACGTCTACGTGGTCATGGCCCGGACCGGCGAGCCGGGCGCGGGCGGGATCTCCGCCTTCGTCGTCGAGCGCGGGGACCCGGGAGTCTCCTTCGGCCCCAATGAACGGAAGATGGGCTGGAACGCCCAGCCGACCCGCCAGGTGATCCTCGACGGTGTCCGCATTCCCGCCGACCGGCGGCTCGGTGTGGAAGGGGACGGCTTCCGCATCGCCATGAACGGCCTCAACGGCGGCCGTCTCGGCATCGGCGCCTGTTCCCTCGGCGGGGCGCAGAGCGCCCTCGACTTCCTGCGCCCCCTCGCCCGCTTCGACGCCCGCGATCACTTCGGCGGCCGGGCTCCCACCATCCGGGCCGGACTGGACGCCTTCCTGGCGCGGCA
>NZ_JBIASC010000024.1:0-32945 GCF_042890485.1 Streptomyces sp. NPDC002181
CTTGATCATCTGCTGGGCGATCGCCTTGGCGCTCGTGGGAGCCGCCTGGGCGGGAACCGTGGCGAGCATCGAACCGGCGACGCCCAGGGCGACGAACGAACCGGCCAGGGTCTTCTTGGAAGCGGCGATACGGCGGATGACGGACTTCGACACGGGGGAAACCTTCCACAGGGGACAAGGGGGTCGCGGCATGCCGGGGGCATGCGTGAGCCACTCACACGGTGGAGAGGGGTTCGTCGGCGGCGGGCGAACCCGGGCCGCCTGGCGACGCGTCCAGTTCTACCCACCCCCCGGACGCCCTGGCAACGACCCCACCTACTACCCGCCTACGCAGCCCACCACCCCGGACGCTCCCCCGGCCGCAACGGGATCCACGCAGGTGGGAACCCTCGTGGAGGGGGCGCAGCGCCACCCCTGGAAGCTACTAATCCGCCTCGTATGTGATGTGCGCCCTATGGGACGCCTCACCCCGGGACCGCCCGAACCTCACCGAACGTAACCAGCCGTACCCCTGTGAGGGGCCGTGATCCGGTGGTGGGCGGCGGCTCCCAGGGAGGCCCCGAGGGCGGGCGCCAGGAGGTAGATCCACAGACCGGTGGTGGTTCCGGACATCAGCGCGGGTCCGAATTGGCGGGCGGGATTGGCGGCGCCGCCGCTGAGGGGGCCCAGAACCGCGATGATCGCGCAGACGAGGACCGCCAGGACCCAGGGGAACCACCGCTCCCCGGCCGGGCGCGCGAGGAAGAAGCCGATCATCAGGGTGACGAGGACCAGGCAGGCTCCCTCGGCCGCGAAGACGGCCCAGCCGTTCCACGACGGCGCCGCGGCCACGGCGCCGTAGCCGACGCGCGCGACCGCCGGCCCCCAGGCCAGGCGGGCCAGCACGGTCCCGGCGAGCGACCCGCACAGCTGCGCGACGACGTACACCCCCACGATCCGGCCGGGGAAGGCCCTCAGCCGCCACAGGGCGAGCGTGATCGCGGGATTCATGTGCGCACCGGAAAGCCTTCCCCAGGGGGAGCGGATCAGCCCGAAGACCATCGCCCCGGTGAGCGCCCCCACCACGAGGAGGGCCGTCCGGAGGTCCGCGAGGAGGAGGGGTGAGGCCGGATCGAGCACCCAGCGCATGACCGTGACCACGGCGAACATCAGCGTCGCCGTCAGGGCGAACTCGTACAGGGGCCACCCTCCGCGCTCGGGCCCGGTCCGCACCGGCGCCGGGCCGGATCCCGCGCGCGTTCCGGGTGAAGCGGCCGGGGAACCGGACCTGGACTTCTCGACTCCGCTCATGGTTTCTCCCCTCGATCGGGACTGCGGCGTTCGCGTGTGCGCACGATGCGCCCGTCGAGGAAGCCTGCTGCAAGGCCGGCCGCAGGACGCGCGTACACGCCGACGGCCAGGGCCGGGCGCGGACGAATCAGGCGGTATGGCGGTATGGCGCTACGGGTGAGGCGGCGGAGCGGGACGAGGCCGGCCGAAGCCCCGTCGCGGCTGGGGCTGCGGCCGGGGATTGGCCGGTACACCATGCCCCGTGCCGACGGTGCGCAGCGGCTGCCGGCATCCCCTGGCGCCCGATGGAACCGGCTGTTCCGGCCACCCCGGCCGTGGCCACGAGCGGCGATCGCCATCGCTTCCCGAGGCGGGCGCGGCCCGCACGGCCGACGGCGGGAGACCGGCGCTCTGCCGTGAAGTGACGGACATGACGAGACAACTGGCCAAGGTGACACGGGCAGTTGCCGTCGATCCCGACTGCGCAGAGACTCGTTCTGCGCCACCCCGATCACCCAGATGGACCCGACCACGAACCATCTGTTCTCCAGGGGCACTTCGCCCGTCCCCCGCGGGCGCCGGCCACCCGACGCCGTCTTCGCGGTACCGCACTCCCTCAGAAACGAGAGGAAATCCGCATGTCCGAAAACTCCGCCACCCCCGGGTACGACGACCTCGACCTGGACCTGGACCTGGACCTCAGCGAGCTGACCGTCACCGCGCTCAGCGACACCGCCGCACTGCCCGAGAACGGCGCCTCCTGGGGCTCCTGCTCCTGTCAGGGTTCGTCCTCCTGCGCCCAGCCGCAGGTGGAGACGCCCAACGTCTGAAGGCCGTGACGAGACCGCTCCCGCGCGGCCGGCCCACCCGGGCCGGCCGCGCGGGCGGCGGCCCGAGCCGGAGGACAGCTCACTGGCCCAGACCGCACCACGGGAGCCCGCCTTGCCGTACCCCGCCCAGCCAGTCGCACCGCAACGCGTCGCGCCCGTGTCGGGGACCGCCCGCCCGTCGGCGGTGGCTCCCGCCCACACCGTCCCGTACGCGCTGGTCCGCACCACGGTGACCCCGCACCCCGCACAGCCGCGGGAAGCCGCGCGGGTACGGACCCTGCTCGACCGGCTCACCGCCCTCACGGCACAGGAGGACGCACTGCGTGCGGCCCTGTGCGACGACCTCTTCGCCTCCCGCCCGGGGCACGACGAGGAGTTCCACCGCCAGGTGGTGCTCCCGCTGCGCCGGGCTCTGCACAACGGCCGCGTCCCCCGCCCCGCCCTGCTGGCCCGCCTCGCCGATCTGCCCGTACGGGTGCCCCGGCTCGGGACCTGGCTGGACCTGCGCGGGTTCCGTGAAGCCCTGCTCACGGAGCTGGCCGCCGCCGCCCCCGAGGCCCTGACCGCCGAGCGCTCCGCCCTCGCGCAGCTGTGCCGCTCCCCCGCCTTCACCCGGGCCGTCGCCCTCACCAGCGCCGACCTGCTGCGCGCGGTGTCCCGGGCCGCCCGGGACGAAGGCGGGCGCAGGGCCCGCAAGGAGGAGCCCTCGGTGCTGCGGCACGCCCTGCGCGCCAGTACGAAGACCAGCCCGCTGTCGTGGTTCACCGCCGTGGGCTGGTCCGGCGGTCCGTGCGAGCCGGCCGAGCCGCGAACGGCGCCCCGGGCCGTGGTGCGCGAGCACCGGACGCTCGTGGAGGCGCTCGCCGCCGCGCTGCTCGACGAACCGCGCCGTCGGCGCACCCTCGCCCACCGCATGACCAGCAGTGCGCGGCACACCGCCGACGGGCGGGCCCTGTACACCCGGGACCACACGCTCTTCGCTGGTGGCCGGTACCTGGTCACGCACGAGGAGTCGGTGGAGCTCGCCGTCCGCCCGGCCCTGACGGCGCTCGACGCGCTCGCGGCCGAGCCCGCGCCCCTCGCCGAGCTGGCCGACCGGCTCGGGCCGGCTCTCGGTCGCGCCGGCACCGACCCCGCCGTCGTGCGCTTCCTCGACCAGCTCGCCGACGGCGGTCTGCTGGTCCCGGTGGACCCCGTCGATCCGCAGCACCCGTACCCCTTGCGTGCGCTGGCCGGCTGGCTGCGCCGGTGGCCCGAGGACGCGGCCCTGGCCGACCGGGTGGAGCGGCTCGCCGCCGACACCGCCGGGTTCGCGAACGCCGCGGCGCCGGAGCGGCCCGCCCTGCTGGCCGGCCTGGCGGAGCGCTGGCGCCGCTTGCTGGCCGACGCCGGCCGGCCCGTGCCGGCCGATGCCGCCCCGTTGAACGTGCTCTCCGAGGACGTGCAGGTCGGGGGCGTGCTCGGCGAAGACGTGCGCGCCGAGGACGTGCGCGCCGAGGGGGTGCGTGCCGCCGGACCCGCGGCCATCGCCACCGCGGCATCCCGTCGGCCCGGGGTGCGGACCGGCGAGGACCCGGATCCCGCCGCCTGTCTGGCGGGCGCGGACCGGGCGGTCCTCGGCGAACTGACCGCCCTGGCCGAGCTGTTCGACCTCGGGCATCTGATGCGGCGAGCCGCGCTGGAGCGCTTCGTCGACCGCTACGGGCGCGGAGGAACCTGCCCGAACCCCTGGGAGTTCGGCCCCGACACCGCCTCCGCGTGGGAGGAGGCCGCACGTCTCGCCGTCCGGCCGTCCGGCGACCCGGGGCTCTCCCGCGAGCTGGCCGAACTGGCTTCGCTGCGCGAGGAGTTCACCCAGCGGATACGGGCCTCGGCGGCGGAGGCCCCCGGCGGCCCGGCCGAGGAGCTCGTCCTGCCCGCCGAGGAGGTCCGCGGACTCTCCGGCCGGCTGCCCGGCTGGACCTCCGCCCGCCCGCTGAGCTACGCGTGGTTCGTCCAACGGGCCTTCCCCGGCGGGCTGCTCTGCGTCAACCACGTCTACGGCGGCTGGGGCCGCTTCACCAGCCGCTTCCTCGACGACCTGCCCCGGGGCGCCGGCGCCCAGGTGGCCCGCGAGATCCGCCGCGGTCTGGGCCGGGGCGCCCGGGCGGCCCAGATCCGGCCGGTCGGGGGCTTCAACGCCAACCTCCATCCGCTGCTGGTCGACGAGGAGATCGGTCCCGACCGGTTGCGGAGCACGTTCGCCGAAGCCGACGTGGAGCTGGTCCACGACACGGCCCGCGACCAGCTCCGGCTGCGGCTGCGGGCCACCGGCGAACCCCTCGACGTGCTCTACCTCGGCTTCCTCGCCCCTGTGATGCTGCCGCAGCGCCTCGCGCCGTTCCTCTGCGACCATCCGGGCGGCGTCGTCGACTTCCGACGGCTCCTCCCCCGCCACACCCTGGCCGCCCCCGGCGGCGAGGTGCAGCGGACGCCCCGGCTGCGGCACGGTCACGCGGTACTCGCGCGGCAGCGCTGGCACCTGCCCGCAGGGGTGCTGACCGCGCTCCGCGCCGACCTCGCGGCCGACCCCGACGTCATCCCGGCCGCCACCGCGGCCCGTTGGCGGGCCCTGCTGGGACTTCCCGAGCAGTTGTTCCTGCACGCCGTGCCGGAGCCCGCTGCCGGGCGGCCCGCCGAGGACTTCGTACGGAGTCTGCGCGCGCCGAAGCCGCAGGCCCTCGACCTGGGCAGCGCCCTGCACCTGCGCTGCCTCTCCGGCTGGCTGGCCCGCCATCCGCGCGGTGTGGTGCTGGAGGAGTCGCTGCCCGTCTTCGGGGGCCGGAGCCGGCCCGCGCATGCCGTGGAGCTCATCGCCGAGACGTACCGGCCCGCACACACCGCCCGGTCGGACTGAACTCCCGTGCCGGCCCCACACCCTGTTCCGCCCGCGCCACCCGTCCCGGCGTGTCCCACCCCCCTTCCGTCCGTCGTCCGTCGAGGAGACACCCCATGAACGCCCCGGTCACCAGCCCGGACACCGCCCGGCACGCCGCGACCGCCGCCACCGCCGTTGACGTGGTCGCCTACCACTACGAGCCGGTCAAGACCCCGCTCCTGCGCGAAGCCGTGCTGCCCCTCGCGCGGGAGGCCGCCGCGGACGGGGTGAGCGCCCACGTCGAACGCCACTGGCTGCACGGCCCGCACCTGCGGCTGCGCCTGCGCGGCCTCCCCGGGCCGGTGGCCGCGGCGGCCGAGCGCACCGCGGTCGAACTGGCCGCCCGCGCGGCCTCGCACCCCTCCCGCGCCGCCGTCGACGGGAAGCGCCTGCTGGCGCAGGCCGAGGCCGCGGGGCGGGCGGAGCTGATCCCGCCCCCGTACGGTCCTCTCGTACCCGACAACACGGTGCGGGTGGAGCCGGTGGACCGGTCCTCGCTGACCGCGCTGATCGGCCCGGACGGGGTGCGTCTGCGCGAGGACCTGCTGGCCCTCGGCCTGCCCGCCCTCGATGCGGGCGCCGCGTTCCTGGAGGAGCGGGCGAACACCTCCACCGCCCGGGTGGAGTTCGTGGTGGCGGCGCTCGCGGCCCACGCGGCCGCGCACCCCGAAGGGCTGGTCGGCGGCCACTACTCGTACGTCTCCCATCTGGAGGACTTCCTCGTCCAGGAGGACCACGACGGCCGTATTCGGGCGGCCTTCGACCGCCGCTGGGACGCCGTGGGCGGGCGGATCGCCGCTCTGGTGGGCCGGATCGCGAGCGGCGGCGAGATCGGCTGGGAGGGAGCCTGGGCCGACTGGTCCGCCGATGCCTGGCGGATCGCGGAGCAACGGTTCGAAGCGGGCGCGGACTTCAACGGCGTGCGCGCGGAGTACGTGGACCGGGCCGCGGCACTGGGCGACCCGGCCACCGCCGAGCGCTGGGACCGGGCGGCAAGGACCCGGTACAGCGACTTCCACCGGCTGCTGCACCGATCCGACCCGCAGGGCACGATGTGGAGCCGTCCCGACTACCTGGTCTACCGGGCCTGCACGAACGGGCTGTACCGGCTCCTCACCATCTGCGATGTCCGGCCCGTCGAGCGCTATCTCGCCGCCCACCTCGTCGTGCGCAGCGTGCCCGGACTCACCGGCCACCATTGGCAGGCGCGCGTCGGCGAGGCCGTCTCCGCCGTGGAGGGCACGCGGTGAGCGCCACCGAACCGCCACGCCCGCGGTTGCGGCCCGGGGTGGCGGTCACTCCGCTGCGCGACGGCCTGCACCTGCGCGGCCGGGACGCGAGCGTGACGCTCGAAGGCAGCAGGGCGTTGCCGGCCCTGTGGGAGCTGCTCCGCGAGCGGCTCGGCCACGACACCGGCCACGCCCCCGGCGTGCAGGGGGGTGCCGCCCCGGGGACCGGCCTGCCCCGCCTCGATCCGGCCGATCCCCGGGTCGGGTCCGCGCTGGACGCGCTGACCGCGCAACTGCGCGCGCACGATCTGCTCACCGAGCATCCGGTGGGGGGCGCCGAACCGGCCGCCTGGCTGGGCGCCTGCGCGCCGCGGCCCGGACGCGCGGCCGCGGTCCTGGCCGCCGCACGGCCCGTGGTCGCGGCGGCCGATCCGGCGGGCCCGCTCGCCACGGCGCTGATCAGCGCGCTGGACCGCGCCGGGACCCCTTCGGAGCCTTGCCGGGACACGGGGCTGGCCCCCGATCGCGTGGTGGCGGTCGCGGGGACCCCGCCCGTTGCCGTGGCCGTGGCCCGTACGGCCGAGGGCGGCTTCGTCACGGCCCCGGCCGAGCCGGAACGGGCGCGTACGGAAGCCGAGTCGATCGCGGTGCGCATGGCCCGCGCCTCCGGTTCCGTACCCGCCCGGGCTCCGGCCGAGGGAACGGACGGCGAGGAGGAGGGCGAGAGGAACGGCGCGACGGACCGGGAGACGGCCTGGGTGACGGACGGGTCGGCCGCGGCGGTGACGGCCTTGCTGGCCGGCGCCGCGGCGCAGCGGCTGCTGTGCGCCGTGGCCGGTCTGCCCGATCCGGCCGGGCCCGAGGAGGACCCGCGACTGCTCCCCGGGCATCCGGCCGTGCTGGTCGCTTCGGCCCGCCCGCCGCACGCGTCATACCGCCCGTGGGTCACCGGACCGGCCGACCCCGAGTCGCCCTCCCCCGCCCCGGCCGGGGACCTGTCCGGGGCCCTGCGCCGGATCGAGGCACTGACCGACCCGTATCTGGGGGTGCTCGACGCGCCGCTGCCGTACGGTCTGCCCCAGTTGCCCGCCGCGCTCGCGAGCTGTGCCTCGGTGGGCGGGCTCCTGGTGGCCGGGGCTCCGCGGACGGACCTGGCCCGGCTCACGGCAGTGTGCCGTGCGGCCGAACTGTGCCTGGGGGGCGGGCTGCCGGTGGCGGTCGGCGCAGACCCCGGGCACGCCCTCGGACGGGCCTTGCGCCGAGCCGCCCTCGCCGCCGCGGATTCCGCCGGCACCGGCCGGGCCCTGGACGAGCAGGAATGGCGAGGGCATCCGCAGGCCCGTCACTGGTGGACCGTACTGACCCGGCATCTGGAGCTGCCGATGCGGATGACGGTGTACCAACTGGCTTCCGAACGGGTCTACTTGGCCGTCGTACGGGACCCGTCCGGCCGGCCCGGGGGCGTGGGCGCGACCGCCCGGGCGGTGGAGGCGACCGCCGCCGACGCCGCCGCCCTGGCCGCGCTCGGCGCGGTGACCAGGGCCATGGCCGGCGGGCAGGGTCCGGCCGGGGCCGTGCACACCGCGTTCAGCGGGGCCGAGGCACCCCTCGCCGTCGCCGGGGTCGAGCCCGCGGGCTGGACGGACGAGGGCTGGACCGACCGCTGGCTGGACGGGATCGCACGGCGGGAGGCGGAGCTGAGCGCCGCGCTGACCCGGCTGACCGGACTGCGCCCCGAACCCTGGTGGCCGGGTGGGACGGACCTCACCGGCATCGGATCGGGCGGATCTGGCGGATCTGGCGGATCGGCCGGGCCCGTCCTGACCGCGCTGCACGCGTGCGGATTCACCGTTCTGGCAGGGCGGGGAGGAACGCGATGACCGCGACCACGATGACGAGGCACGGGACGGCTGCCGACACGATGGTGGTGTCGCCGTTCGCCGGCGCCGTACCCGTCCTGGATCCGGCCGCGGCCCTTCAGACCACCGCCGGCGTGGCCATCGTCCATCTCACCGCGTGGACGCTGGAGCTCGCCGAGCGGCTCAGCCGCCACGCGCTGGCCCACCCCGTACGCCTGGCGCCGGTGCGCGAGGACGGTGCGCTGACCGTGATCGGTCCCGTACTGGAGCCCTCGGCGCGGGCCTGCCTGTCGTGCGTGGAATACCGGCGACTGGCCACCGCGGGAGGCCGGGTGCCCTGGCAGAGCCCACGGCTCGCGCTCGGCGGCACCGGCACCCCGGCCATGGCGGAGGCCGCCCTGCTGCTCGCCGCCGCCCTTCTGGAACCCGCTCCGGCCGAGGTATCCGGGCCGGCTGCGGGATCCGGGGCATCCGCGGGGGCGGGGGCGCGGACTCCGGCGCCGTCGGCCACCGTCCACGTCGTCCAGGGCCACCGGGCCACCTGGTCCACCCATCGCGTCCGCCCGGTCGGCGGCTGCCCGGTGTGCCGCCCTCTGCCGGCCGACTCCCCCGGCGCGGCCGCCTTCGCGGACACGCCGCGGCCACTGCCCGATCCGTCCGTGCTGCGCGGCCCCAACGACCGTACCGAGGCGGACCGGTTGCGGACCGAGCTGTTCGACGAGCGGTTCGGCCCGGTGCGCCGGCTGTTCCGCACCGAGGACTCCGCCTTCGCCCTCACCTCGGCCTGGGTGACGGACGGCCGTCCGGTCGACGACGGCGGGTACGGACGCTCAGCCGATTTCCGCTCCAGTGAGCGGGTGGCGCTGTTCGAGGCCGTGGAACGGCTGGCCGGGATGCGCCCGCTGGGCCGCCGCACCGCCCTGCGCGCCTCCTTCGCCGAGCTGGGTCCGGAAGCCGCCGTGGATCCCGCCCGGCTCGGTCTGCCCGACCCGGCCCACCGGGGGCATCCCGCCTCCCTCACCGTCCCGTACGACGCGGACCTGCAACTGGACTGGGTGTACGGCTGGTCGCTGACCGACGGGCGGGCCCGGGCGGTGCCCGAGCACGTGGCGTACTGGGACCTCGGGCAGGGCCCCGGCCGGGACCGGGTCGTCTACGAGTCCTCGAACGGCTGCGGGCTCGGGAACAGCCCCCAGGAGGCCGCCCTCTACGGGCTGTTCGAGGTGGCGGAACGGGACGCGTTCCTGATGGCCTGGTACGCGCGCACACCGCTGCCCGGCATCGCCCTGCCCGGTGACGACCCGCTGGTGACCGACCTGGCCTCGCGCGCCGCGCTGCTGGGCTACCGGCTGCTCCTGCTGGACGCCACCAACGACCTCGGCATCCCCGCGGTGATCTCGCTCTGCCGCTACGAGGGCGCTCACCGCGACGCTCCCCGCGCCTTCCTGGCCGCCGGAGCCCACCACGATCCGCGCGCCGCGATCCGATCGGCAGTGGCGGAGGTCGTCACCAACGTCCAGGACGCGGTGCACCGGCCGGCCGGTCCGGGCGGGGCGCGCGACCCGGAGCGGCTGCGCCCCATGCTGCGGCGGCCCGAGCTGGTGGTCGGCCTCGACGACCACGTGGGGCTGAACACGCTGCCGGAGGCGCAGCACCGGCTGGAGTTCCTGTTCGGCGACGTCCCGCAGGTCCCCTGGCAGGAGCGGTGGCCGGGTGCGCCCACCCCGGTGGCCGACCTCACCGGGCTGCTGACGGAGACGGTCGCGCGACTGGCCGCCGAGGGGCTGGAGGTGCTCGTCGTCAATCAGGACGAGCCCGGGATCCGGGACCGGCTGGGGCTGCACTGCGCCAAGGTGATCGTGCCCGGCACCCTCCCGATGACCTTCGGCCATGTCAACCGCCGCACGCTCGGGCTGGCCCGGCTGCTGGAGGTGCCGCACCGTCTGGGGCGCACCGCGCGTCCGCTGCGCCACGACGAACTCCCCCTGTACCCGCACCCGTTCCCGTGAGGCGATCCGATCCCATGACCGATGACCCGTACGCGTCCGCATCCGCGTCGCCCGCCGCTGCGACGGCGACCCTCGCACCGGCACCGGCACCGGCACCGGCACTGGCTCCGGCACCGGCACCGGCACCGGCTCCGGCTCCGGCGGACAGCTGGCACAGCCTCCACCTGACCCTGCACACCGACGGCCCCGCCACCGACGCCTTCGTCACCGGAGCGCTCGCCCCCCTGATGGACGGCCGGTACGGGCCGGGGTCGGGTGACTGGTTCTTCATCCGCTACCACGAGGGCGGCCCCCACCTTCGGATCAGGTTCCGAGGTACGGGGTCCGCCGGGGACGGGGCGCGCGAGGCCGCGGAACTGGCGGCGGAACTGGCTCTGTCGGCCGCCGGCACCACCCCCGCCGCGGGCACCCGGCCCGGCCGGCACGGAGAGGTGCGCGCGGTACCGTACGAGCCGGAGACCGAGCGCTACGGCGGGCCGGCCGCGCTCCCGGTGGCCGAGGAACTGTTCGTGCACTCGACCCGCACGGCGGTCGCCGCACTGCGCGCCGTGCCCGGGCGGGCCGAGCGGCTGCGGCTCGCCCTGGACCTCGCCCACGCCACGGCGTACGCCCTGGACCTGGACGAACTGGCCTCGGCGGGCTGGCTGCGCCGGCACGCCGCCTCCTGGCGCTGGGCCGCCGAGGTGCGACCACTGCCGGGAGCGGCCGTCCACACCCGCGTCAACACCGTGTTCGCAGCCCAGCGCACGAGCCTGGCGCGGCGCGCCCGCACCGTCCGCGCCGGGCTGGACGAGGGCTGCGCCGATCCGTGGCTCGCGGAGTGGGCCCTGCGGGTGCGGGCGGCCGACGCCCGGTTGCGTACCGCCGTGCCCGCCGCGGACCCGGCGGACGCGCCCGTGCGGACGCAGCGCCGGCTGTGGGTGTGGGCGTCACAACTGCACATGCTGTTCAACCGGCTGGGGGTGGCTCCGGACGAGGAGCGGGCCGTATGCCGGCTCGCGGGGCGCGCGCTGCTGGAGCCGGACGACGGGGGAGGCTTCTTCGGCGCCGGGCCGCGCGCCGCGGACTACCAGTACCTGGAGCAGAGCAAGTTCCAGATCGGCCGTCCGCAGGACACGGCGGTACGGAGCATCGCGCGGCCCGACGTCGCGTCCGGACACCGGCCCGAGACCGAGCGGCCGCTTCCCGCGGCCCCGTTGCCGGAGCTGTCCCTCGCCGAGGTGTTGCGCGGCCGCAGTTCGGCGCGCGGAGCGCTGCGGGGGCCACTGACCGCAGAGGAGCTGGGCGGGGTGCTGTGGCACGCCCACGCGCCGAGCCACGTGTCCCGGCAGGCTCTGGCCGACGGCACGGAACGCACCCTGCGCCACCGCCCCTACCCGAGCGCGGGAGCCCTGTACAGCGTCCGGGTGAGGCTCTTGGCGCTCTCCGTGGCGGGGCTGGCCCCGGGCACCTACCACTGCGTGCCGGAGCGGCGGTCGCTGATCGCCCTCGGCCCCGCGCCGGAGCTCGGCGGGCTGAAGGCCTTGTCCTCGTACTTCTCGCGCCCCGCCGAGGACCCGGACTCGGTGGGGATCGACGAGGCACCGGCCGTGCTGGCGGTCCACCTGGACCTCGGCCTGCTCCGCCGCCGCTACGGGCTGCGGGCGCTGCGGCTGGGCCTCCTGGAATCCGGGCACCTGGCCCAGACCCTCCAGCTCACGGCCGGTGCTTTCGGCCTGGGCACGATCCCGCTCGGCGGCCTGCACGACGACCTGGCGCACGAACTGCTGGGCCTGGACGACCTGGACGAGCCGATCCAGTACCTCATGCCGCTCGGCCGCCCGGCCCCGCGCGCGGAGGACCGCGCCGGGGCCGGAGGCCTTTCGCCCCGCCGCGCCGACTAGGAGGCGGTCAGGGCCTCCAGGGCGGGGACCGTCTCGGCGGGGGTGGGCAGGGCCTCGTTCTCCGCCCGGAGGCGGGCGGCGCCCTCGCGCAGGGCGGGGTCGGTGATGAGGCGGGTCAGGAGCGCGGTGTCGACGTCGTCGGAGGCGGACCGCAGGGCGGCGCCGGTCGCGGTGAGGGCGTCGGCGTTGGCGAAGTGGTCGGCGCCCTGGGGCAGCAGGAGCTGGGGCAGTCCGGCCTGCAGGGCGGTGAGGAGGGTGCCGGAACCGCCGTGGTGGATCAGCGCGTCGGAGGTGGTCAGCAGCTCGGCGAGCGGCACCCAGGGCAGCGGGCGCACGTTGTCCGGGAGGGTGCCGAGCGCGGTGAGGTCGGCGTCGCCGACGGCGAGCAGGAACTCGGCGTCCACCGAGGCGGCGGCTTCGGTCAGGCGGACGATGGCGCGGACGCCGTCCATCTCGGTGAGCACGGTGCCCAGGGTGATGGCGACGCGGGGACGGTCGCCCCGGCGGAGCAGCGCGGCGGGGACGGTGCCGCCGCCGTTGTACGGGAGGTAGCGCATCCGCAGGCCGCCCGCGTCGCCGCCGAGCGAGGCGGGGACGATGTTCAGCGCGGTGGGCTCGGCCGGGCCGGACACCCCGTACGTCTCGTACGCCTCGGTGAAGTTGGCGGCCAGCCGGCCGACCATGTCGAGGCCGGAGGTGACGCCGAAGTTCTGGATCACCGACGGGATCTTCAGCTTCGCCGCGACCAGCGGGGCGGAGGCCTGGAACGAGTCGTAGACCAGCAGGTCGGCGCCCCAGTTCCCGGCGACCTCCAACAGGCCGTCCACCGTGGGGCGGGAGATCATCGCGAAGCCGCGGGCCGCCCTGTCCAATATCTGGTCCTGCGACATGTCGGGGGCGACGTAACGCATCTCCTCGTCGGAGGACTGCTCCATCACCTCCCGGATGGTGCGGCCGTCGCCGATCTCGACGATCGCGAAGCCCGCCTCGCGGAGCCGGTCGAGCGGCTTCGAACCCGCGAACAGCACTTCGTGGCCGGCGGCTCGTAAAGCCTGCGCGGTCGGAATCATGGGGAAGAGGTGTCCGGCCGCAGCCGGACCGGTGAAGAGTATGCGCACAGCCGTTCTCCTTGCCCGCGGTATGACAGTCGGAGAGGGGCCGTACGAGCCCGCCCCCGGTTCCCATCAGTGAACTGGGGGCGAGGGTCGCCGTGTTCCCCGGAAGGGGGTCGATAATCGGACGTTCTCGAACCGGCCAAGCGGGCCGCTCCGCCCGCCGGCACGCCGGCACGCCGGTCAGATGGTCAGATGGTGACGCAGATGCCGTCCTCGATGGACCGGCCGTCGCGCTCCAGCCCGCCGCACACCAGCTTCGCCTTCTTCTGCTCGTAGCCCACCGCCCACCGGTGCGAGGCCGCGTTCACCTTCGCACTGCGGAAATCGCCCCAGTAGGAACGCAGCGTGCCCTTCAGCCCGTCCCGGGTCTCCACCGTGATGTCCTGGACGAAACGGTTGTGGTGCGCGGTCATGACACAGATGTACTTCCCGCAATGGCTGTCGACACCGCTCGGGCGCGCGTCGGCGGGTGCCGCCGCGGCGAGGGCCAGAGCGGCGCCGGCGGCCAGGGTGGCGGTCAGGTGACGCAGGCGGTGGTTCATGGAGGGCCTTCTCTCCGTCGGCGGAAAAGGGGTGCTGGGGAACGGCCACGACGGCCGGACCAGATGTCTAGCCGCCCGCGGTGCCCGCCGACAGGGCACGGGCCCGGAACTCACCCGAGTGGGCGGGCGAGTTCACCGCAGTGACGACTCTGCACCCGGGCGGGCCGGCGCGGTGAAGCGGACGGGAACCCCCGGGGAGTACAGGACGCTCGCGGGCGGACCTGCCGGAGTCGGCAGGCCGGCCGCGGCGACCAGGTCTTCCCGGCAGTCGAGGAGTTCGGCTCGGTGCAGGGGCCAGCGCGGGTGGGTGTTGGGGAGGTACAGCGGCCGGCCGAACGCCTGGGTGTGCATGCCCCACCGGGCGGTCAGGAAGTGTTCCAGGGCCGTCGGCTCCGCGAGCCGCTCGCCGATGCGCACGGCGATCCGGCTGTGCGCGCCGCGCGGGCCGGGCAGGCGCCGGCTGCTGGTGTAGGTGACGGTGTCGCCGTCGTGGCGGATCCTCATCCTCGACCACACGTACGGGAGGCGGAACACGGCGCGTCCGACCGCCACCGGGATGAGCCGGGATGCGTCCAGCGAGCGGAAGACCACCCCGCGCCGGCCCTGGGCATCGACCGAGTAGAGACGGACGTTGGTCTCCGGGAAGGATCCCAGGTAGGGGACGCCGGGCAGGCGGAACCAGCCGACCTCGTGCATGCGGAACGCCACCAGGCCCACGTAGGTGACCCCGTCCAGCACGTCCGGCGCCGTGCCCGCGGGCAGCAGCGGGGCCACGTCGGCGGGATCGGCGGCCCAGTGCACGAAGGCCAGGTCCAGCCACGACTGGGTGAGCAGCGGCCGGTCCGTCGTGAACGGCGGATCGGCCGAGATCGGCTCGGGGACGGCGGCGGACGGCGACGGGCGCATGGGGGCGAGTATGGCCGAGGCACCCTGGCGGCCGCCGCCCGGCCCGGCCGGCGAAACCCGCTGTGGGAACGGGGCCACCGGTTCCTAAGATCATCCGATGACGACTCCCGTTTATCCTCCGAAGCCCCGTCCCGGTGACCGGGTCGCGGTGCTGTCCCCCTCGTCCGGTCTGCCCGGCCTCTTCCCCCTGCCCCACGAACTGGGGCTTCGCAGGCTCCGGGACGACTTCGGGTTGAAGCCCGTGGAGTACCCGACGACCCGCACGATGGGCGCGACCCCCGAGGCACGGGCCGCGGACATCCACGCGGCCTTCGCGGACCCGGACATCAAGGCGGTGATCTCCAGCATCGGCGGCGACGACCAGCTGACCGTCCTGCCCCACCTCGACAGCGACCTCCTGCGGGCCCATCCGAAGCCCTTCTTCGGCTACAGCGACAACACCAACCTGCTCCTGTTCCTGCGGAACGCGGGCATCGTCGGGTACCACGGCGGCTCGGTGATGGTCGAGCTCGGGCGGCCCGGCGCGCTGAACCCGCTGACCGAGGCCTCGCTGAGGGCGGCGCTGTTCACCTCGGGCGAGTACGAGCTCACCCCGGCCGGTGCCTTCGGGGACGTCAACCGGAGCTGGGAGGACCCCCGTACCTTCGACTCCGAACCCGCGATGGAGCCCGCCGACGGCTGGATCTGGCACAACGGCGACCGCGTGGTCGAGGGGATCGGCTGGGGCGGCAACCTGGAGATCATTTCCTGGCTGCTGATGGCGGACCGTGCCGTCCTGCCCGTCGAGGCCTACGCGGGCAACGTGCTGTTCCTGGAGACCTCCGAGGACATGCCGAGGGCCGAAGAGGTCTACTGGATCCTGCGCAGCATGGGCGAGCGCGGGCTGCTCCGGCAGTTCCCCGCGCTCCTGGTGGGCAGGGCCAAGGCCTGGTCGTTCGAGAACCCGCTCGGCGCCCGGGAGAGGGACCGGTTCCGCCTGCGACAGCGCGAGGCGGTCTTGCGGGCCCTCGGGGAGTACGCCCCCGACACCATGGTGGTGTTCGACGTCGACCTGGGCCACACCGACCCCCAGCTCGTGGTTCCCGTGGGAGGGCGCGTCCGGGTGGACGGTCTGACACGCAGGATCACCGTCACCTACTGAGCCGGGTCCGGCTCACGGCGGACCGGGTGCTCGTGGGGGTGCGCTACTTGTTCATGCAGTTCTGGCGGAACGCCTCGTCGTATGCGGTGTCGTAGCCGACGGCGTAGCCGTTCTGGTAGGCGAGGATCAGCGCGTCGGGTGTCTTCGGCGGGATCAGGCGGGCGTTGGTGCGTGCCGTGACGCATGCCTTGCCCTCCTCGCGTCCCCAGGCCTCGCCGGCGGCCTGACCGGCGGCGGCCATGCTCTGCTGGGTCTGTGCCGGGGGTTGGGGAGCCGGCGGCTTGGGCTGCGGCTGGTTCATGGCGGCGCAGGCGGCCCTGTTGGCTGCCGCGGACGTCGCGAACGACTGGTTGTAGCCGTACGTGTACCCCTCGGCCTTGCCCCGCACGAAGTCGGTGGGGTTCGGCGGGATCAGCGGCGTAAGGGTCTTTCGGCAGATGGGCGGCTTGCCGTCGCGGAAGCCCGAGCTCGAACCCTGGCGATAGCCTTCCCGGCACCCCACGTGGTAAGGATCGTTGCCCTGGGTCAGACCGTGGCAGATCGACGGCAACGCCGCCGGAGCCGACGCCGAAGCGGAAGCCGCCGGACGCGCGGCGGCCGGAACGACGGCCACCAGCACCAGCGCGGGTGCGGACAGCAGTGCGAGCGGGGCGAGCGCCCGCCGTCGGAAGTGGCGGGTCATGGTCATCCTCCCGGACGGGTGGGTCCGGCCCCGGGCGGTCTACCGGGCGCACGGCCACACGGGTGGAGTCCCTGGGCCCGCCCACGGGCGGCCGGCTGCACGCCGGAGCCCCTGCTGGGCTGGTCCTTCACCGGGCCCGTACGCGGGCGGCCGGTGCAGCCTGGGGTGAGCGCAGGACGTACACCTCCACCCTATTCCCCGCCACCGCCACCCGCCCGTCCTGCCGGCCGACGGCGATGGAGGCGACGCGGCCCGGGACTCGCCGACGCGAGTCGGTCCCGCTCCGGCCCGGGCGGGACATACTGGCTCACGCGGCCCCGTACGGCTCACAGCGGACCCCCGAAGGCACAGGCGGCATGCGCGAACTCACCTTCACGGCTTCGACGAGGCTCACGGCCGGGGGCGTCCTGTGGGCCTCCCTCGCCCAGATCTTCGTGGTGAACAACGCCGTCGTCCTGCCCCGTGCTTCGAGCCAGAACCCGGTGGACCACATCATCTCGGCGCTCGGCGTGACCCGTTGCGGTCGCGTCGGAGGATTCCGTTTCTGCTCTCCTTGGCACGAGGCGGCCGACATCGCCTGGATCGTCGGAGGCTTCTGCCTCATCCTCGGCGCGGTCCTCAATGCCGCGGTCCTCCCCCCGGACCGCCTGCGGAACCTGGCGTTCGCCCTCCTGGGCGTCAGCGGAGCCGGCCTCGTGTCGACCGGCTTCAATCCGTACAACCTCCGTCCGGCGGTGCACCTGCTGTCCGCCGGAACGTGCTTCTTCTGCGGAGCCGCGGGAGTGCTGCTGCTGGGGGGCATGGTCCGGCAGGCGCACCGGTACTGGGGCACGACGGGGATCCTGTGCGGGGTCACGTCCATCGTCTCGGCCACCCTCACGGGGCTCAGGCCGGACCCCTACGTCCAAGGCCTGTTCGAGCGCATCGCCGCGTGGCCCAGCGTCATCTGGGCGATCTGCTTCGGGGCGTACATCGCCGTCTCCGCTCGGCGGGCATCCCGCGGCCGCCGCCCGTGACGCGCGGGTTCAGGGACGGGTTCCCTCCTGTGTGGCCTCTTCCGTCTCCGTGGCATCGCCCGTCACCCGCGTGCCCGGGTGCAGCAAGGTGCACAGCCATGCCAGGCCGAGTGCGATGGCCATCCCGTAGAACACCCACTGGTTGGCCCGGGCGAAGTCCATGTGTACGTCCTCGAAGGAGCTCCGCATCAGCGTGGCGGTCGGCCCGTCGCCGGTCGGCGCCCGGTCGTCCGGGTGGCCGATGACCGATTCCGCGATGCCGCGGGCCGCGCCCGGCACCGCCTGCGGGGGCAGGCCCTTCGCCGTGAGCGTCTGCTCGACGCGGCTGGTCGTGACGTGGGTGAGGAGCGTGCCGAAGACCGCCATTCCCAGGGCTCCCGCGTAATTGCGCACGGTCTGCGTGACGCCGGTGACCTCCCCGTACGAGGCGCCGATCGCCCGGTTCACGGCATCGGTGGAGGCCGGGGAGAGCACGAGGCCCATGCCCGCCCCGGCCATGCAGGCGTAGGGCCACTGGTCATGGGCCGACAGGTCCGTCAGTTTCCACGCCCACAGGGCGAATCCCGCGCAGCCGAGCGCGGTGCCGAGCCTCATCGTGGGCCGGGCGCCGTGCTTGTCGAGGATCCGGCCGCCCCATTGGGCCGAGAGGCCGAACCCGGCGAAGAAGTACAGCACGTAGAGCGCCGCCTGGTGGGGCGAGGCGCTGAGCGAGGTCTGCGCGTACACCGACGCGAAGAACATCACGGGGACGAACGCCAGCATCGAGAAGAAGAGCACGAGGGTGTCGGCCGTGAAGGCCCGGTCGCGGAAGACGCGCAGCTTGATGAGCGGCTCCTCGGTGTGCAGTTCGTACCGGCAGAAGAGGGCGAGGAGGAGGAGTCCGCCGATGACGCACGCCCAGGTGGCGGGGCTGGTCCAGCCCCAGGTGGACGACTGCTGGATCCCGAACACGTTCAGCGCCATCCCGGTGGCGACGAGTACGGCGCCCGGCACGTCGAGGCGTTCGCGCTTGCGGGGGTCGGGGATGCGGGCCCGGGCGGTCAGGACGAGCGCGACGAGGGCCACGGGGACGTTGATCCAGAAGATGGCCCGCCAGGTCCAGGAGGTCAGCCAGCCGCCGAGGAGCGGCCCGAGGGCGGTGAACGCGCCGGCGAGCACGAAGAACAGGGCCAGGGCCCGGCCGCGTTTGCCGACGGGCACGACGGAAACGACCACGGCGAGGGCGGCGGGGAACACCAGCGCCGCGCCCACTCCCTGGGTGGCGCGGAAGACGACGAGCCAGCTCTGGGCGGCTTCGCCCGAGGGCACGGAGCCGCACAGCACGGAGGAGACGACGAACAGCAGCGTGCCCGTCACCACCACGCGGCGGTGCCCGAGGACGTCGGCGAGGCGCCCGCCGAGTGCGAAGCACGCGGCGAGCGCCAGCAGGTACGCGTTGACCACGCGTTGCATGCCGGATGACGACAGGCCGAGCTCTTCGACGATGCTGGGGGCGGCGATGCTGACGATCGTCTGATCCACGAAGATCATCGCGACGGCGAAGAGCATGGCCGCGAGGGCGAGGACCTGCTCCGGCGCCTTCCCAATCCCTCTGACCCGCACGATCCTCATCCTCCCCGCCGGAGATCCTTCGCGCACGCGGTGGGGGGCGGGCGAGGTCGCGCGGTGACGGGCGGAGCCCCCGGACGGTGTCCGGGGGCTCCGCGGAAGGGCGGCCGGTGGGCCGCGGCCGGGCGGGTCAGTGTGCGGTGAGCCGGTAGGCGTTCGTGATCGTCTCCTGCGCGGTGTTGCCGCCCTTGTCCTTCAGGTTCACGCGGAAGGACACGGCCCTGGCCGCCGCGGGGTGGCGCACGCTCACCGAGCGGGCCCCCTTCGCGTCGGTCCTCACCGTGAGCGGCTTCCAGGTCGCGCCGTCGTCGTACGAGACCTCGACGGTCAGCGCGGCCAGCTGACCGGGCGCCGCCGCCGCTCCGCCCAACACCAGCGGCACCTTCAGGGTGCCGCCCGCCGGGGCGGTCCCGCTCAGACTCAGCTCCGGCGAGAGGCGTACGGTCGACAGGGGCAGCCGGACCGGCTCGTCGCCGGGCGGGCGGGCCGAGGTGAACGTCCAGACCGCGGCGACCTTCGTACTGGTCGACGTGTCCTCGGCGGAGCGGCTCGCCTCCATGCTCAGCCGGTACGGCGCGGAGGCGGCCGGGACCTCGGCGCTCAGCCAGTCGCCGGGCTGCCCCTCGGCGATGATCCGGCCGCCGGATTCCAGCCGGGCGAAGCCCCCTGTGGTCACGGACGAGCCCGAGTGGCCGGCGCCGTCGTTGAACAGCTGGACCCGGGAGTTGACGTAATCGCCGCTCCGGTCGGCGGGCTGGTCGTTCCCGGCCCCCAGATCGGGCCCGACCACGCCGGTGTTGAAGTCCAGCGTCCGGCGCGCGCCCGGCTCGTAGGCCACCGGGCCCTCGGAGTAGATCATGCGTTCCTCGCCCTGGGCACTGACCTGCGAGGCGCTCCAGGACCAGCGCACGCCGGCGGCGCTGACGTACTGCGTGGCGGTCAGCGGCGCGTCCTGGTCGACCGGGTCCCAGGTGCCGACGCCGAAGCCGTCCGCGTCGGTCGGGGTCACCCGGATCCGCCCCTTCGCCCCGCTGACCGACGCGCCGAATCCGAGCTTCACTTCGGCCACGTCCGCCCGGGTGACGGTGCGCTTGAGTCCGGTGAACCAGCTGCCCTTGCGGTGGAAGGCGAGCCGGTAGTCCGTCTTCTCGCCCGCCGCACCGGGCTTCTTCCACACCCCGTTGTACTGGGCGCGCAGATCGGCGCCGGCCGGGCCCAGTGCGGCGGTGAGGATCCGTGTCTGTCCGTCGGTGAACCAGACGTTGCCCACCCTCGCGGCACCGTCCTCGTATCCGACGGTGGCGCTGACCAGCCGTGCGGCCGGATCCGGGGCGGTGATGGCGAACGGCTTCGCCTGGCGGAAGTCGAGCGTGATCGTGGTCTTCGCGGTCAGTTTCACCACCGGCTGCACGAAGACGGCCAGCCGGTTGTCGGGGCCGAGAACGAAGCTCTCCAGCTGGTAGTCGCCCTTGGGCAGCCGCCGCGTGACGACGCCGGTCGGGTGGTTCGGGAAGTCGAAGCGCTCGCTGGTGTCGGTGCCCGTGCTGGTGACCGTCGCGTAGAAGGACAGCGGATCGGGCCCGGTGCCGCCCGTGTGCCGCAGGGTGAGGTCGTACGACTCCACCTCGCGCTCGACGACGAGGCCCGTGCGCACCGACTGGCCCTCCCCGGTGGCCAGTACGGTACCGCCGAACGCCCCGTCGACCGTGCCCCGGCGGGTGTCGGCGGTGACGGTGGTCTGCGCGCTGCCGCCCGCGGGGACGGTGAGCTCGGCGTCCTTGACGGTGAACATCCCGGCCGGGGCCGGGTTGCCCGCCGGGTCGGTTCCGCTCGCGGTCAGCCGCAGCGTGACGGGCACGCTCGCGTGGTTGCGGTAGGTGAGCGCCTTCGCGACCGGCTCGTCATCGGCGTGCGGCCAGGACTGCGTACCGAAGGACAGGGCGCCGGGCTCGGAGACGACCGCCGCGGTCACGGCCCGTTCCAGGTCGATCCGGCCCGCGCCCTGCTGGAAGGCGTTGAGTCCCGGGCCGGGCTCGGCCGATCCGGTCAGCAGCGCCTTGATCCGGGCGCCGCTCCACGCCGGGTGCTGCTGGAGGAGCAGGGCGGCGGCGCCCGCGGCGTGCGGGGTGGCCATCGAGGTGCCGCTCATGGAGACGTAGCCGTTGCCCGGCGGGAAGGAGGGGCTCTGTGTGGTCTGGGCGGCGGTGATGTCGACGCCCGGGGCGGTCACGTCCGGCTTCGTGACCCCGTCGGCCGTCGGGCCGCGGCTGGAGAAGTCGGCGAGCCGGTCCTGCTTGTCCACCGCGCCGACCGCCAGCGCGGCGGGGGCGCTGCCCGGCGAGCGGATCGTGCCGGCCTTGTCGCCCTCGTTGCCGGCGCAGGCCACGAAGAGGGCCTTGTCGGAGAGGCGGTCGACGGCCTCCTCCATCGGGTCGACACCCGGGGAGTCCTGGGCCCCGAGGCTCATGTTGACGACCTGCGCGCCCTGGTCGACCGCCCACTGCATACCGCTGACGATGCTCGATTCGGAACCGAAGCCGTCGTCGTCCAGCACCTTGCCGTCCAGGATCCGCACGCCGGGCGCCACCCCCTTGTAGAGACCGCCCGATTGCGCGCCCGAGCCGGCGAGGGTGGACGCCACGTGCGTACCGTGCCCGGCTACGTCCCCGGATTCGGGCGAGGAGCTGAAGTTCCGCTGCGCCGTCTCCCTGCCCTTGAGGTCCGGGTGGGTTTCGTCGACGCCCGTGTCGAGGACCGCCACCTTGATGCCCTCGCCGGTGTAGCCGGCGGCCCACATGGCGGGCGCGCCGATCTGCGGCACGCTCTCGTCGAGGGCCGTGTGGACCCTTCCGTCCAGCCACACTCGGGCGATGGGCGCCGCGGGAGCGGGGCCGGCGGCGCCCGGCGTACGGGCGGCGGACGTACGACCGGTGACCGCCGACCAGAGGGCCTGGGTACCGGACTTGGGCACCTGGAAGGCCTCGCCGTCGACGGCGGGCAGCGGGCGTCGCTCGCGCGCGACCCCGGCGAGCGCGTCGGGGGTGGTGGCGAAGGCCCCCACGGCGGCGCCGTCGCGCCGGTAGCCGACGATCAGGGGCAGGGTGTCGCGGTGCGCGTCGTCGTAGCCGTCCTCGACCAGCCGGGCGACGTCGAACAGCCGCCGGTCGAGGACGCCTTCGCCGATCATGGCGAGGCCGTCCTGCGGGATGACGTACGTGTGCCCCTCCTCGGTCCGCACCGAGAAGACGATCCCCTCCCGGCCCTCACCGCGCACGATGTCGCCGACACGGCCGTCACCGCCGACGACGACGCGGTCGCCGGTGATCAGTGTCACGGTCGCCGGCGCCTTGGCGGACGTCCTGGCCGGCGCCGTCCGGGACGACGGACCGGCCGGTGTTTTCCCACTGTCCTGTGCGGTGGCGCTCGCGGCGTGCGCCGGCTGCACGCCGGCCGACGCCGCCCCCGTGATCAGTGTCCCGGTCACGGCGGCGGCCAGTGCCGCCGTTCTCACCCTTGAAGCGATTCCCACCCGAGTTCCCCCAACTACGCCTGCATGCCGGTGTGTTCGCCGGTACCACGCTTCCCGGTGACCTCCGGTTCGCGACGGGCGCGAGATGAACGGCGTTCGCGCGCGAAATACAACCGTGGTGGTAGGGAGACGCCCACCCTGGTGGGAGGTGGACGTCCCCCCTGGTGGGAGGAGCCCCGGGCCGGCACGCGGAGCCCGCGCGCGGGGATATTGCGTGTCGCACCGGGCGCGGGACGTGCAGACTCGCCCCATGGAGGACATGGGGGCGTTCCGGGAGGCGGTCGGCGGCTGGGCCGCGGGCGGTCCGGGCGGACCGGCGGGCGATCTGGCGGTACGGCTGGGGCTGCGGACGGCGGTGCTGCTGGAAGGGCTGAGCGACCTGGCCGCCGTCGAGGCGCTCGCGGCACGGCGGGGCCGCGACCTCGCCGCCGAAGGAGTGGGCCTCGTGCCGATGGGCGGGGCGATGAACGTCGGCCGCTACGCCGGGCTCCTCGGGCCGCCCGGCCTCGGCCTGCGCCTGACGGGGCTGTGCGACGAGAGGGAGCGGCCGTACTACGAGCGCGGCTTGGAGCGGGCCGGGGCGGGGGGCAGGGAGTTCTTCGTGTGCGCCGCGGACTTGGAGGACGAGTTCATCCGCGCGCTCGGCGCGACGGCGGTCGAGGAGATCATCCGGGTCGAGGGCGACGTGCGGGCCTGGCAGACCTTCCTGCGCCAGCCCGCGCAGCTCGGCCGGCCCCGGCAACAGCAGTTGCGGCGCTTCCTCGGCACGAAGAAGGGACGCAAGATCCGCTACGGCCGCCTCCTGGTGGAGAGCCTCCGCCCCGGACAGGTCCCGGCCCCGCTCGAGAACCTGCTGGCGAGCCTGTGACCCGCTCGGCGGCGAACGGCGGCCCTGTGGCGGCGGTCCGTGGCAGCGGTCCGTGGCAGCGGCCGGCCGGCAAGGGTCAGGTGGCGGTGGGCCAGGAGCGCAGCAGCGCGGAGATCCGCCCGGCGGAGCAGGCGGGGCTGAGGAGGAGGTCCCTGAGGGCGATCGCGTCCTCACGGGTGGGCTTGACGCGGATTCCCGCGGCTTCGAGGTACATGACGCCCGTGGCCGCCGCGACGGCCATGTTGGAGCGCTCCAGCCAGCGGCAGCGGCCGAGCGTGTGGACGAGGGCCGCCGCCTTGGCGTACGGGCCGTCGTACAGCGGCTGCTCGAACAGCTCGGCCCGGTGGCGGGCGACTGCCGAGACCGGCACGCCGTAGTCGTCCGGGGCCGGATCGCCCACCCCGGCCGCTTCGGCGACCTGGAGGATCCAGGCGACGTCGATGTGCGGTTCCATCAGGCGGCACGCGCCCCCGGGGCGGCCCGCTGCGCGTCCTCGGCCTCGTCGAAGACGCTCTGGTGCTCGGCCAGGAAGCGGGCGGCGGCGTCCACCGACCGGGCCCGCAGTCCGCTGGCGTCGTCCTGCACGAGGCGGGCGAGGTAGTCGCCGATGCTCAAGCCGAGGTCGGCGGCGCGCTTCTTGGCCAGTTCCGCGATGTCCGCGTCGACGCGGGCGCCCAGCTGTGTTTTCACCATGCCCCGATGGTAACAGCTGTTACCACACGGTGCGAGGCTCTCTCGCGGGCCGGCCGTACCGGCCTCAGCGGTCACCGCGCAGGGTGAGGACGTACGCCGCCGTCAGGGCGACGGCCGGGTCTTCGTCCCGGGCCAGGTCCGTGAGGGCGCGGGTGGCCGCTGCGCCCGGGACGTCCGCGAGCGCCTGCGTCAGCCGTCGGCGCACGGGCGCGGCGGCCGGCCCCGGGGGGAGACGGGCCGCGAGTCTGCCGGCGATCCGGTCGGCCAGTGCGGGGCGGCTCGCCAGCCCGCTCAGCGCGTCGGCCGCGTCGACGTCGTTCCTCCCCTCGACGATCATGTCGATGAGGGCGGGGATCGCGTCGGCGACCCCCTGCGCCCCGAGCGCGAGGGCCGCCTGCCCCCGGACCCCGGCGTCGGGGCTCGTGAGGACGGTCCGCAGGAGGGCAGTCGCCCCGTCGCCCGGGATCTCGGCGATCGCGCGGACGGCCCGTTCCCGCACCTCGGCCACCGGTGAGGCCAGGCCCTGCGCCAGCGGTTCCAGCGCCCCGTCGCCCGATCGGGCCACGGCCCAGCGAAGGGCTCCGGCGACGTTCGGATCCGTCTCGCCGAGTGCCGCCTCGACGAGCGCTTCCACCGGGAGCGGCCTCGTTTCCGCCGACGCCAGGGCCGCGCTCTGGCGTTTGCCGGGGCTGTCCGAGCCCAGGGCGTGCAGGAGCGCGACGGTGTGGAGCACCTCCTCCCAGCCGTCGGGTTCCGCGGCGCCGATCCGGCGCAGCCGGGTGAGGAGCGCCGTCTCGGCGGTGATGCGTTCCTGTGTGGTGCGGATGAGCTCGTCCACGAGTTCCGAGGGCCGGAAGCCCGGGTCGTCCAGGGCCCGTGCGACATCGCGCAGCGACAGGCCCAGGGAGCGCAGGCTCTCGATGTGGAAGATCCGCCGGATGTCCTCGCCGGAGTACTCCCGGTACCCGGACCCGGTGCGTCCCGTCGGACTCACCAGGCCGAGCGATTCGTAGTGCCGGAGCATGCGGGCGCTGACCCCGGACCGCCTGGCCACCTCTCCGATCAACACCGACTACGCTCCTCCCGGCTGGTCCTGCAGGGCCGCGACGCGCTTGGCCTCCTCGATCGCGTACTCGAACCCGGATTCCGGATCGCGCAGCAGCCGCCGCGTGGCCATCGCATGATGACGTACGCGGGGGTCGGGGTCCGTCGTCGCGGGGCCGAGGGCCGGCTCCGCGGCCGCCTCGCCGAGGGCGATCAGCGCCCGGCTCAGGCTCAGCTGCGTCTCGCGCCCGCCCCGCCCCAACTGCGCCGCCAGCGCCGCGGCCAGCCGGGGCCGCTCCCCCTCCGGTACGAGTACGACCGCGGCCCGCCAGGCGCTGCGGGCCACCTCGTCGTCGGCGTCCGACAGCAGCGCCCCCGTGATCGCCGGCCAGGCCCGCCCGTCGCCGATCTTGGACAGGGTGTGCAGTGCCTGGCTCCTCGCCTGCGACACCTCGGACCGGAGCTCATCGACGAGCGGCGCCACGGTCAAGGACGGCGCGTGCCGGGTGAGCGCCCACGTCAGCATCTCGCGCACGGAGAAATCGGGCTCGACGGCGCACCGCTCGACGAGCTTCCCGACGGAGCGCGGGTCCGGGGTCGAGCCGATCGCCAGCGCCGCGCGCAGCCGCACCGACGGGCGTGCGTCGTCCAGCGCACCCAGAGCGCCCCCCGCTGCCGTGTTCTCGTCCGCGTCCTCGTTCTCGTTCTCGTCCGCGTTCGTCTTCATGTCCTGGTCCGCCGTGGTCATCGAACCACCTCCTCGGCCACAGTGAAGACCTTGTCATCGTGTCAAGGTCAAATGCGTCCAAGCCATCGGAACCACGCCTCCCTACCATTGGTCATGTGCCTGACAGCACCACCGAAGGGAGCAATCAGCGCATGACCAAGCCTGAGAGCGCGGGACACGACGTGGGGTACGACTACGACGTCGCCATCTGCGGAGCCAGCCTCGCCGGCAGCGCCGCGGCGATCCTGCTCGCTCGGAGCGGCGTCCGCGTCGCCCTGCTGGAACGCCGCTCGGACCCCGAGGCGTACAAGGTGCTCTGCACCCACTCCGTCACGGCCAACGCCTACCCGGTGCTGGACGAGCTGGGCCTCGTCCCGGCCCTGGAGAAGGCCGGAGCGGTGCGCAACCACGCCCGCTGGTACACCCGTTGGGGATGGATCGAGCCGAGGGCCGCCGCGGCGGGCCCCGAGCTGCCGTACGCGTACAACGTCCGGCGCAGCGTCCTCGACCCGCTGATCCGGTCGCGCGCGGAGCAGACCCCCGGCGTGGACCTGCTCCTCGGCCACCACGTGACCGGGCTGGTCCGCGGGGCCGGAGGCCGGGCCGTGGGGGTCCGCGCCTCGACACGGCAGGGCGAGCGCGAGATCCGGGCCCGTCTGGTGGTCGGCGCCGACGGCAAGGACTCGGCCGTGGCCAAGCTGGCCGGGGTGGCGGACCGGCGGTACGAGAACGCGCGGTTCGGGTATCTCGCGCACTTCCGCAACCTCCCGCTGCACGGAGGGATCGGCCAGACCTGGTTCCTCGAACCCGACATGGCGTACGCGTTCCCGAACGACGACGGGGTGACGGTCCTCGCGGTGCTCCCGGACAAGAAGCGGCTGCCGGCCTTCCGGGAGGACTTGGAGGAGAGCTTCCACGCGTTCGTCCGGGCCCTGCCCGAGGCACCCCCCATCGACTCCGCCGAACGGATCACGAAGATCATCGGAACGGTCGACTACCCCCTGCACAGCCGCAAGCCGACCGCACCGGGCATCGCGCTCATCGGCGACGCCGCCCTGACCAGCGATCCCCTGTGGGGCGTGGGGTGCGGGTGGGCCCTGGAGTCCGCGCAGTGGCTGACGGAGGCGGTCGCCACGGCCGCGGCCGGTCGCGCAGACCTCGACACGTCGCTCGGGGCGTACGCGCGCAAGCACCGGCGCCGGCTGCGCGGTCACCAGTCCATGGCCGCCGACTTCGCCCGGGCCCGCCCGTTCAACCCCGTGGAGCGGCTGGTGTTCTCGGCGGCGGCGCGCGACGCGTCGGTGGCGCGGCACATGCACCTGTTCTCACAACGCCTGATCGGTCCGCTGCGGTTCCTGGACCCCGTGACCCTGGCCAAGGCCTCGGCCGTCAACATCAGGCACCGCGGAGCGACCGCGACCGCGACGGCGTCCCCGTACGGTGCGGACGACCGCTGAGCCGCGGCCGGACGCCCCTGCCCCGTGAAACCCGAAGCCCCGCGACCGAAGCCCCCGCGCACCGGGCGCGGGGGCTTCGTCCCGCTACCGGGGCGCCGCCCGGAAGGCCGTGGTCAAGTCGGCCACGGCCCCCGTCAGGTCGCCGGTCAGGAGCAGGTGGTCCGCCTCGGCGAAGGGCCGGGCCGAGGCCTCGGTGAAGCGGCCGCCGATCCGCTGCGCGGCGATGGCCCGGGCCCGGTCCGCCACCGCACGGCCGGCCTGCGAACCGGCCCCGGTCGTGCGCTCGACCGCCGCCGCGGCGATCGCCAGGGCGCGCAGGGCCGGCTCGCCGCCCCGCGGGGGCGCTCCGAGCGTGGTCAGGCCCCAGCCGTACGGGAACTGCGGATCGTACGCCGCGTCGCCCACGTTGATCGGCAGCTGCGCCTGCGACTTCGGCCAGCTGACCGGGAGCCGTCCGGTGAACGCCCGCTTGCCGTACAGCACGTCCGCGACCCCGTCGCCCTCGGTGCCCGGGAGCCAGGACGCGACGAGCGCGCCCATCCGGTCGAGCCGGTCGCCGATGAGCTGCGGGCGCCCGGAGACCACGAGCACCGCGCACCGCATCGCCGCGCAGACCCGGTCCACGGCGGCCTTGTCGGCCGAGGAGAGTTCGAGGTCGTGGCCGTTGCCCACGTCACCGACGCCCTCCGCGTAGGGGGTCTCGCCGACGACCACCACGCCGACGTCGTACCCGGCCGTCGGCGCGCTCGCGTCCTTGGAGTAGGTGACCGATTCCGGCGAGGCGGCGGCCTTCCGCATGCCTTCCAGGATCGTGGTGCCCACCGTGTTCCGCCCCGGCGAGCCCTGCCAGCTCACCGTCCAGCCGCCCGCCTGGTTGCCCAGGTCGTCCGCGTTGGATCCGGCGACGTACACCTTCTGCGAGGGCTTCAGCGGCAGCAGGCCGCCCTCGTTCTTCAGGAGGACCTGGGACTTGGCCGCCGCCTCACGGGCCACCGCCCGGTGTTCGGCCGAGCCGACCGCCCCGAGGCCGGAACGGTCGGCGTACGGCTTCTCGAACAGGCCCAGCTTGAACTTCTGTTCGAGGATCCGTGCCACGGCGTCGTCGATCCGCGCCTGCGGGATCCGGCCCGCGGCCGCCTCGCCGAGCAGCGTGCGGTGGAAGTCCCGGTACGCGCTCGGCACCATGATCATGTCGAGACCGGCGTTCACCGAAGTCCGGACGTCGCTCGCGTAGTCGCCGGGGATCTGGTCGATGGCCTGCCAGTCGCTGATGACGAAACCCTTGAAGCCCATCCGGTCCTTGAGCACGCCGTTGATCAGTTCCGCGTTGGCGTGCATCTTCACCGGGCCGGCGTCGTCGTCCGTGAAGTCCACCGAGGAGTAGGAGGGCATGACCGTCCCCACTCCGCGCTTGACCGCCTCCCGGAACGGGGCCAGGTGCACCGCCTCCAGCTCCTGCCGGGTGACCCGGGTGACGCCCTGGTCGATGGTGTAGGAGCCGGTGGTGGAGGAGCCGTACGCGGTGCCGCCGTCGCCCGCGTAGTGCTTGGCCGTGGCCAGCACCTTGTCCGGGCGGTCCAGGTCCCGGCCGTCCGGTGCGCCCTGCATGCCCCGGATCACCGTCTCCATCGCGGTGACCAGCGCCGGGTCCTCGCCGAAGGCCTCGTACGAGCGGCCCCAGCGCTCGTCGCGGGTCACGCACAGGCAGGGGGCGAAGTCCCAGGGGACGCCCGTCGCCCGCACCTCGGCGGCGGTCACCGCGCCGGTCCGCTCGGCCAGCTCCGGGTCTCGGGAGGCGCCCAGTCCGATGTTGTGCGGCATGATCGTCGACCCGACGAGGTTGTTGTGGCCGTGCACGGCGTCCACGCCGTAGACCAGCGGGATCTGGAGGCGGGCCGCCCGGGTGCGCAGCTGGTAGCCGTCCACCATGTTCGCCCACCCCTCCGGGGTGTTGGGGTTGGGGACGGAGCCGCCGCCGGACAGGAGCGAGCCCAGACCGTACGCCGCGATGTCGCCCGGGGCTCCCAGCGCGTTGCGCTCGGCCTGGGTCATCTGCCCGGCCTTCTCCTGCGGGGTCATGCGGGAGAGCAGGTCCGCGACCCGCTTGCTCACGGGCAGTTTCGGGTCGAGGTACGGGAGCCCGTGCGCGTCGATCACGACGAGGGGGTCCTCGGCGGGCGGCCGGGCCCCGGTCACGGTCAGCTTCAGCGGTACGGTCTCGGCGGTCTCGCCGTCGCGGTCCTTGGCGGTGGTGACGGTGACGGTACGGGAGGTGCCGGAGGGGGTCCCGGCGGGGAAGGTGAGGGTGCCGGCCACCGGCTTGTAGTCGGCTCCGGGCGTCGCCGTGCCGCCCTCGGTGGAGTAGCCGACGGTCACCGGCTCGGCGAGCGGTCCGGAGCCGGTCGTGGCCACGGAGACGCGTACGTCGGCCGAACCGCCTTCCTTCACAGGGTGAACGGTCGTATCGGTGACGACCTTGGTCTGCACGACCGGGTCGGCCACCCCGTACACCTCCACCCCGTCGAGCATGAACTCGCCCGCGCGGCCGACCGGGAAGGTGAAGGCGTAGCCCCACATCGCGGTCAGGCCGAGCACCTGGTCGATGCCGCCGACCGGTTGGTAGTCGGTCCGGTACTCGAAGCGGGAGAACGGGATCTCGACGAGGCGCCAGCCCTGCCAGTCGTCCGTGAAGGAGGTCGTCCACAGCTCGGAGGCCTCGCCGTTGGCTCCGCCGTCCTTGAGCTCGAAGTGGATCCGGGGTCCCGAACCGGGCGGCAGCGGCGCGGTGTTCTGCCCGTACCACCAGAAGCGGATGCCCCCGCGGGCGCTCCAGTCGTGGGCCGGCCGGTCGAACGCGAAGTCGTGGGTGTAGCCGCCCCAGCCGCTGATGTCGTAACTGCCGTGCAGGACCTTCGTGCCCTCGGGGGCGTCGGCGCGCTCCCGCAGCTCCAGCCGGGGCTGGTCGTCGCCGTCGGCACCCCAGGTGAAGAGGCCCTCGGCGGGCGGTCCGGCGAAGGGGATCTCACCCTCGAAACGGTCGACCGCCGTCGGGGGCGGCGGTTCCCCGGCGGCGGCCGTGGCCGTGGCCTGTGTCAGCGGGAGGAGCGCGGCGAGTACGCCGGCCACACCCAGAAGGGCGGTTCTGAGCCGGCGCCGGGCCGGTGTCACGCGTGCGGTACTCACGATGCGCCTCCGAGGTCTACACCACCGGACAAGACACCGCGTGAGTCAACTGAACCGCCCCGCCGCCGTCAAGACTTCACGTCAGGACTGGCCGAATGCCGCCCTGTACGGAGGACCGGCGCCTGCTCGCGTTCGGTTCCTGAACCCGCGTGCGCACCACCGGCGAACCTCCTCGGACTCAGCCGGTGGGGTCGGGCCAGGGGACGTCGGTCACGACCGGGGCGGTGTAGTCGATGCCGGGCACGGAGAATCCGTAGAGGCGCCGAACCTCGGCACGGAACCAGTCGAGGTCGGCCAGATCGGCGATGGTGGCCGTGGTGGCGGTCTTCCAGCGTTCGGCGACGGCGGCCTGCACCCCGTCCTCGAGTTCCCACGTGTCCAGGCGGACCCGGCCCTCTTCGTCCAGGCCGAGCGGGGCCGCGCCGGTGAGCTGGTCCCACAGGGCGGCGAGTTGGCGGATCGGCGGGACGAGGCCGTCGCCGAGGACGCCGCGCAGCAGGCCGGTGTACAGGGCGATCCCGGGGATCGCGGTGGAGGACTGGGTGACGGCGGCCCCGTTGACGGAGGTCACGGCCCGCCCGCCCACCGTCTTGCCGAGCCGCTCGTTCAGGGTGCGGGCGGTGGTCTCCAGGTGGGCCTTGGCAGCCCCGATGGTGCCCTGCCGGTAGATCGCCGCCGTGAGCGGTGAGCCGATGTACGACAGCGCCGCGGTGGCGAACCCCTCGGCGAGCAGGCCCCGTCCGGCGAGGTGGTCGATCCAGCGCTCCCAGTCCGCGCCGCCCATCACGGCCACGGTCTGCTCCACGTCGTCGCCCTCCGCCGGCCCGGTCTCGACCTCGCGGACCTCGGGAACACCCTCTTCGTCGAAGACCAGGGTCTTGGTGCGGTCCGGCAGGCCGATCGGCTTGAGGACGGAGGCGTACGTGGTCCCGGTCGCGGGGTCGGTGCGCCGGGGCGCGGCCACCGAGTAGACCAGGTAGTCCAGCCGGCCGCCGAAACGCCGCTCGACGAGGTCGGCGACCCGGTCCTTCATCGCGTCGGAGAACGCGTCGCCGTTGAGGAGGACCAGGTCCCGCCCGGCCGCGCGGGCGAGGTCCGCGGTGGCGGCGGTGCGGTACCAGCCGGCGGTGGCCGTACGCCGTGCGGTGGGGCCCTTCTCGAAGGACACGCCGATACCGCGGATGCCGGCGCGCTTGAGTCCGGCGAGCGTGGCCGCGAGGCCGTATCCGGCGGAGGAACCGATGACCAGAGCCACCGGCCCGTCGCCCTCCGGTACGCCGTCGGGGGCGGGGGCGGGTGCGGGGCAGGCCTCCCACATGTCGGCGACCGACTGCGCGCACCCTGCCGGGTGGGAGTCGAGGAAGAGGAATCCCCGACTGCGGGGAGTGAGTACGCGCTCGTTCACGATGGCAAGTCCTTGGTTCGCCGGAACAGGGCCGCGGCGGCCGGTCGGGCCGCCGCGCCCTGCAAGTCTGTTGCGGCGCGGGCCCGATCCGTGGTCCTGCCCACGACAATGATCACGAGCCGGTCTTGGAGCGTTCCACCACTCGCCCCGACGCGGGAGGCACCCGGACACGATCGGGGCGGCGGCGGTGCCACACCCCTTTCCCCGACGGTCCGTTGACGTGTCTTATTGGTTTGCCGCCTGCCGGCCCGGTCCGATAGGAAGCCTTCATGCTGAAGGGCGACAAGGTCGGGCTCAGGGCCCGGCACGAGGAAGACTTCCCGATCCTGCGGGCGGAGCTCTACGACGACGTGGTCAACGGCTCGCGGTCGGAGGCCACGCCGTGGCGGCCCGTCTCACCCGATGCGAAGGACTCGCGACTCTCCGTGGACGCCGAGGACCAGGGGCGCGTGACGTTCTCCGTGGTCGAGTGGGAGGGCGGCACCCTGGTCGGCATGGCGAACCTGTGGGGCATCGACAACCACAACCGCTCCGCGCACATCGGGTTGGGGCTGTTGCCGGCGGCCCGCGGCAAGGGCTACGGCACCGACGTGGTCGCGGTGCTGTGCCACTACGGGTTCGTCGTGCGCGGTATGCAGCGGCTCCAGATCGAGACGCTGTCGGACAACCACGCGATGCTGCGCTCCGCCGAGCGCAACGGCTTCGTCCGCGAGGGCGTGCTGCGCTCCTCGGCCTGGGTGCTCGGCGAGTTCATGGACGAAGTCCTGCTCGGACTCCTCGCCCGCGACTGGAAGCCGGCCGCCCCCTGAGGAGCGTCGTCGAAGTCGCGGAAGCGGGCGGAGAACGCGGAAGACGCTCGGCCGGGGGTCCGGCCGAGCGTCTTCCGTGTGTGCGTCCGCTGTCCGCTGCCCGCGCTGTGGGGTGGGGCGGTCACTGGTGGCTTAGTACCAGTGGTGGGTCTGCCAGAAGTTCCAGGCGCCGACGGGGCTGCCGTAGCGGGAGTTCATGTAGTCCAGGCCCCACTTGATCTGGG
>NZ_JBIASC010000025.1:0-29499 GCF_042890485.1 Streptomyces sp. NPDC002181
GGTCCCTAGGCGCTGCGCGCCTAGGAGAGACCGGGGAGCGCTTCGCGCTCCCCGGAGCCCCCTTCGGGGGCTCACCCTCCGCTTCGCTACGGGTCTCCTACGCGCTGCGCGCGTAGGAGCGAACCGCCTCGCTGCGCTCGGCCCTGGCTCGGCTTCGCCGAGCCAGGGCCGGCCCTTCGGGCCGGAGTCCTGCGCTTCGCTTCGGACTTACACGGGGTTTCGCTTCGCTCTACCCCGTGCTGGGCCGCTCCGCGGCCTTGCACCTCCCGCGCTGCGCGCGGGAGGTGGCCCCGTTTCACGGGATCCAAGCCATACAGGACCCAGGCCCTACGGCCTGTTGGGGTGTCCGCTTCGCTCCCACCCCCGGACTTCCGGCTTCGCCTCCAGTCCGAAAGGCCCGTAAGCGGGCCCGGCTAGCAGAAGCGAGGACGGGGCTAGCGGGTGCCGTAAAGGAGTGCGATGGCCGTGTCGAGGTCGACCGCCTGGTCGCCTGTCGCCTCGACGGCGGCGATGAACTCATCGAGCTGGGCCGGGGGCATTCGATGAGCCAAGCCCTCTCGGAGTTGAGTGGTGTCGAAGTGAGCATCCTGGTCGTAGTCGTAGATCAGGTTTATCAGGCGGCGGGCAATGTCGTGACCGTAGTGGTCGGCCAGGTGCATCGCGCCCTCCGCCCCCGGAGGTTGCGGTCTCGGATCGGCTCCGTAGGCCAGAAGGATCGCCGTGAGCCGGCTGTCGATGGGGTTCCCTGACTGGAGTGCCGAGTCCCCTTCCAGGTTGATGGCATGCTCCAGCAGGGTCATCCCCCAGCACACCTCGTTGACGTCTGCTCCTTCGTCGAGAAGGCGGATCAGCTCGGCATGGTCACTGGACTCCACCGCCTGATGCGCGGGCGTCCAAGGGTTCTCGATCATCCGATTCCTCTTCACTCCCGGCGCTGATCGTCAGTCGTGTACTCGAACCCTGACCCTAGCATGATGCAGCATGTACCATTGGAGAAATAACGCTAGACCCTCTAGGTGTATCGAGTGAGGCTTCATAGATGTCGACCAACAAAGGAATCCCTGACGGTCTAACTCGTGGCGCCGAATATTTCATCAGACTCCACGGACACTGGACCGGTCGAGCGGACCTGGAGCAGCACCGGGTCAGGTGGGCAGATCACGGAATCCCTGAAGCTCAGATCGACCGCGTAGTCGCCTACGAGAAGGTCTGGGGCGGACTCGCCCTTCCTCCCTCTCCTCACTACGACGGCGGCCCGCGGACACTGAGCGGCGACGTGCTTGAAGGACCTGGCCCGGACTGGCATTTCGAAGCCGGGCTGCAGCGCTGTGCTATTCCCTACGGCTTCACGATCGGCCCGGGCGGTGAGTTCAGCCTCCACGCCGGAGACTGGGTGCCGCTGCATGCCAGCATCGAAGGATGGGTGGAAGCCCTGGCCCTGGCCGACCACGCCCGCAGGTGCGCACGCATCACCACAACACTGACCGGCGACGAAGTGGACGACCTCAACCTCAACGGATTCGAGCCCGTACCGGAAGTCGCCGGCCTGGCAGACACCTGGTGGCGCGGCACCGACTCCCTGATCGCCATCTACCGCGGCGAAGCCGAACTCATGCACGCGCCCCAGTGCCGTACCGCCACCATCTACTCGGGACTCAACGAATGGGCGCTGAAAGGACTCGGCTGATGCCCCTGAGGCATGCCGGCGAGAACGTAGCGATGAGTCGAGGCAGTCCTCCGTCAACAGAAGGTGCACGTGGTGATTTATCACTATCTTCCGCATGAGCTCGCCCGGCTCGGTGTGATCCGGAAAGCGGACGGCCTCAACCTGTCACAGGTCACGGAGCAACTGCACCTCGCGCAGGAACGTGGGGACCGCGCCTCCACCGCTCCGGCCGAACCGCACCACCTGAGCGAGCAGTGGATCTCCGAATATCAGCGCAACCAGTGGCGGCGCATCGCTCACACGATGACCGAACAACACGTGACCGTGTACGCACCCGCTGAAGACGTGCGCGCCGTGCGCTACGAAGAGCAGCGCCAGCAGCGACTCGCGGACGAGAAAACGCACGCCGAGCGTTCGGGCACCGCCGCGCCTGAACTGCTCATGCATCGCGTCTACCGGATCACAGCCCATTCGGCAGCCACACACGCCCCGCACGGACCCACGCTCGTTCTCCACCTGATGGCCGGCTCACTCAGCGACGCGGCCACACGGGCCTGGACCTTCCACGGACGGCCGGGCGGCATCTACCGGCAAGGTGCATACAGAATCACAGCCATCAAACAAGTCCTGCCAGAACCTGGGGAATTGTTTTGATTCAGCTCCGAGAACACCAAGTCGACCAAAAATCGAGTTTCCGCCAATGGGTAGGATTTCCCTCAAAAAAGACCGTGCCCCCACAGGGTGCCCGGGGCACCATCGTGTCAGCGACCGGCTCAGGCAAGACGATCACAGCCGCCGCGAGCGCCCTGGAGTGCTTCCCAGACGGCAGGATCCTCGTCACCGTCCCCACCCTGGACCTGCTCGCGCAGACCGCCCAGGCGTGGCGGCTGGTAGGCCACCGGGGACCGATGATCGCGGTGTGCTCGCTGGAAAACGACCCGGTCCTCAACGAGCTGAATGTGCACACCACCACCAACCCGATCCAGCTCGCCCTCTGGGCCGGAACTGGGCCGGTCGTCGTACTCGCCACCTACGCCTCGCTGGTGGACCGCGAGGACATCAACGCGCCTGCGGGGCAGCGCAAGGTCCGCGGGCCGCTGGAGGCCGCTCTGACGGGCGGGGAGAGGCTCTACGGCCAGCAGATGGCGGGCTTCGACCTCGCCATCATCGACGAAGCCCACGGAACCACCGGCGAACTCGGACGCCCCTGGGCCGCCATCCACGACAACACCCGGATCCCCGCAGACTTCCGGCTCTACCTGACCGCCACCCCGCGCATCCTCGCGGCGGCCCGACCTCAGAAGGGTGCTGGGGGCCAGGAGACCGAGATCGCGAGCATGACCGACGACCCGGACGGAACGTACGGCGCCTGGCTGGCCGAGCTGGGGCTCTCGGAAGCGATCGAGCGGGGGATCCTCGCCGGGTTCGAGATCGATGTCCTGGAGATCCACGACCCCTCCCCTGTCCGCGGAGAGTCCGAGGAGGCGCAGCGGGGCCGGCGCCTGGCGCTCCTGCAGGCCGCCCTCCTGGAGCACGCCACGGCGTACAACCTGCGTACGGTCATGACCTTCCACCAGAAGGTGGAGGAGGCGGCTGCTTTCGCGGAGAAGCTGCCCGAGACGGCCGCCGAGCTGTACGCCACCGACGCCTCCGACACCGATCTCGCAGCCGCGGAGAAGCTGCCGAAGTCCTCAATCGAGGCCGAGTTCTACGAGCTGGAGGCCGGCCGCCACGTTCCGCCGGACCGGGTGTGGTCGGCGTGGTTGTGCGGGGACCACCTCGTCACCGAGCGCCGGGAGGTCCTGCGGCAGTTCGCCAACGGCATCGACGCGAACAACCGGCGCGTACACCGGGCGTTCCTCGCGTCCGTACGCGTCCTCGGCGAAGGCGTCGACATCACCGGCGAGCGCGGGGTGGAGGCCATCTGCTTCGCCGACACCCGCGGCTCCCAGGTCGAAATCGTCCAGAACATCGGCCGTGCACTCCGGCTCAACAAGGACGGCTCCACGAAGATCGCCCGCATCATCGTGCCCGTCTTCCTGAAGCCGAACGAGGACCCGACCGACATGGTCGCCAGCGCCAGCTTCCGACCCCTTGTAGCGGTCCTCCAGGGCCTCCGCAGTCATGACGACCGCCTCGTCGAGCAACTCGCCTCCCGCGCCCTCACCAGCGGCAAACGCAAGACCCACCTGCGCCGCGACGAGAACGGGCAGATCGTCGGCACCGGCGGCGAGAACGAGGACCAGGAGGACGGCACCGACTCCGCGGCCGAGTCGGCGCTGCTCCACTTCTCCAGCCCCCGCGACGCCGCCACCATCGCCGCGTTCCTACGCACCCGCGTCTACCGACCCGAATCCCTGGTCTGGCTGGAGGGCTACCAGGCCCTGATCCGGTGGCGAGCGGAGAACGAGATCACCGGCGTCCACGCCGTCCCGTACGACGTGGAGGTCGAGGTCGGCGTCACCAAGACGTTCCCCCTCGGACGGTGGGTGCACCAGCAACGCAAGGCCCTGCGCGCCGGGGAGCTGGAGGACCGGCGCAAGGTCCTCCTGGACGCACCCGAGGCCGGGATGGTCTGGGAGCCCGGCGAGGAGGCGTGGGAGGCCAAGCTCGCCGCCCTGCGGTCATACCGGCGGGCCACAGGGCACCTCGCACCCCGGCAGGACGCCATGTGGGGCGAGGACGACGAGATGATGCCCGTCGGGCAGCACATGGCCAACCTCCGCCGGAAAGGCACCAAGAACGGTCTCGGGAAGAACGAGGACACCGCCACGACCCGCGCCGCGCAGCTCGCCGCGATCGACAAGGACTGGAACTGCCCCTGGCCACTCGACTGGCAGCGCCACTACCGGATCCTGGCCGACCTGGTCGACGCCGACGGCGTCCTACCCCACATCGCGCCGGGCGTCGTCTTCGACGGCGACGACATCGGACGCTGGCTCCAACAGCAGAAACAGCCAGCCAACTGGGCGTGCCTGCTGCCCGAGCAGCAGGCACGGCTGACCAAGCTCGGCGTCGAGCCCGACCAGGCACCGCCTCCCGCCCCCACGGCCAGCCGCGGGGCAAAGGGGCCAAGCAAGGCGCAACAGGCATTCCAGCGGGGCCTGACGGCCCTCACGCAGTGGGTGGAGCGGGAGGGCGCGGACCGGCCCGTACCCCGCGCGCACGGCGAGGAGATCGCAGTCGAAGGTGAAGCAGAGCCGGTAGTGGTGAAGCTGGGCGTGTGGATCTCCAACACCAAAACCCGGCGCAACAAGCTCACCGCCGACCAGCACGCCGCCCTCGCGCAGCTAGGCGTCGACTGGGCCTGACCGCGAACGACGGCTGCCGTTGACGCTGGACGGTTGGGTGCAGCACCGGGAGGCCCTAGGGTCATCGGCCCGGGGCCTCGTGCACATCGCCGCCGATGTGAAGCTCCGTTGTCGGACCCTGCTCCTAGGCTGTTGTCGACGTACGCACCAGCGCGGCGGAGGACTACATGGCACGGCAGTTGACCACAGACCAGCGGCTGACCTTGATCAACAAGTGGAAGAGCCCGCCGGGGCCGGCTGAGCAGGATCGCCTCGATCGTGCGGAGCGCATGGTGCGGGCCGCTATCAGTGCCCATGAGCCTTTCCGGGATGTCGCTGTCGAGGTCTCCGCGAAGGGTTCGTACCCGAACAAAACCAACGTCCGTGGCGACAGTGACGTTGACATCAAGGTGCAGTTGAACGAGTGCTTCTACTACGACGGTCAGCCGCTTCCGCCGCATGCGGAGTACGTGGGCCCCTGGACGAAGGACATACTCCGCCAAGAAGTCCACGCGGCGCTGACCGCGGCGTTCGGCGACGTGGACGCAGACCACAACGTCGCCTTCTACGTGCCGGAGGTCGTCGGCAGCCGGCCCAGCACCGACGTGGTGCCCTGCTTCAAGTACGTCCTCTTCGACGGCACGGTGGTCGGGGGCAAGCACGAGGGAAGCGTCGTGTTCGGCCGGGACGGCAAGAAGATCGTCAACTGGCCCGAGCTCCAGCTCGCCAATGGCCGTGCGAAGAACAACGCGACCAACCAGCGCTTCAAGTTCGCCGTGCGGGTGCTGAAGAACGTGGAGAACGACCTCACCGCAGAGGGGGTCATCGACGCCCTGCCGTCCTACTTCTCCGAGTGCCTCATCTACAACGTGCCCGACCATATCCTCCGGGACGGCAACCTCGACGATGCCGTCCGCGGGAGCCTGCTGGAGGTATATCGACAGCTGGACTCCGCCAGCATGGAGTGGAAGCTGATGATGGAGCCGAACGGAGTGAAGATGGTCTTCGGAGAAGGCCAGAAGTGGGATGAGCAGGACGCCCTGAACCTGATCCGGCACGGCTGGCACTACCTCAACTACACGGCCTGAGGATGAACCAGGCCAGCACCATCCGTATCGGCGCCACCATCGCGGCCACCCTCTACACCGCTGTACTGATCCTCCTGGGCCTCTACCCGTCGCAGTTCCGCTACCTGTTCGCCTACATCCCGGCCGCAGTCGGATACGGCGTGATCGTCTTCGACAAATGGGCCTGGCACTGGCCGGGCATCCACCGGTTCACCGGGCGGCCCTGGGTGACTGGCACCTGGCGCGTGATGCTGTCGCCGAGCCCGGAAAGCCACATCCCCGAAGGAGGAAACCGGGGCCCGATCACGACGTACATGGCCATCGAACAGACCTTCTGGAGCTTGCACGCTACGCTCCGCACGAAGGAAAGCACCTCGCGGTCGATCAACGCCACTGTCGTAGCCCGCGAGAACTCGGCCACCGCCGAGATCGGTTTCCTGTACGACAACACTCCCCGCGTGGAGCACCAGCAGCGTAGCCCTCGCCACGAGGGCGCCTGTCGCCTCTCCGTTACCGGCCTGACCCCACAGGCCGCCACCGGCCACTATTACACCAGCCGTTTCACCGCTGGCGACATGGACTTCACCCTCATCGACCGCTCCACCGACTACGGCACCTTCGCTGAGGCGCAATCAGTCGACCCCGAGCACATCACTGGTTGACCATTCCAGCCGATCCGAACGAGGCGCTGGGGCGCACCGTCCCAGGGCTTCGTCGCGATATCGGGCGACTGCGGGCCGTCCTGGACCACGAGGTTCAGCTCAGACAGGAGCCGGCGCCAAGCTCACCGGCACAGGAGCGACTTCGAGTGAATGCGCCGCCTGAGATGGATGACACCCTTCGTCTGGGCCCACGCCTGATTCGGCGCGAGCAAGGCCGGGGCCGTCTACGAGCGCAACACCACTGAACGCTCCGCCAGCGGGAGCCGGGAGGCCTCTACCGCACCGGGTATGTCGGCGTCAGCTGTATGCCGGATACCGCCCGCCGTCACCGGGGGGGGGTGGCAAGGGTAGACCTACTGGGGCTTGGGATTCGGTGTTGAGGGGGCTGGCAGGACGGTGCGTGCCATAGGTGAGGGGCTGGAACGGCTCCTGTACACCCGGCCGGTGCCTGCGACTACGGCGGATCAGCTGAAGGCTCTGCTGCGGTGGGAGCGGGGCTCTACCCAGCGGGTCGCGGTCGTTCTGGGTGTGTCCCAGAGGACCGTCCAACGGTGGGTGACCCGCAAGCCAGGTAGCCAGGGGCGTCCGAGCCCCCGCCACGAGCAGAAGATCGCGGAACTCGTACGGGCCCGCTGGCAGCCGCTGATTCGTGCCCGCAGGCAGGCCGCGGCCGAGGAAGGCGGCATTGTCGTCCACACCCGCGCCCGGTTCGGGTTCGGGGCCGGTCCCAGCAGTTCCGACGACCCACGAATGCGGCGCATCACGGGGCGCCTGGACCCCACGGTGACGCAGCAGATCTTCGCCGCCCTGGACGCCGGTGTCAGCGAGGAGCAGCACGAGCTGATCATCTGCCGAGCCTTGGGACACCTCTACTTCCGCGACGCCGGCAGACGCGCTCACGGTCTCCACGTCACCCTCCAGGACATCGACTTCATCGAGTTCGCCCTCCAGTAGGCCCCAGGGAGCGGCCTGTGGCCGGGGTCACCGGGTGCCCGGCATCGGCCGGTACCCGCGCGCTTCCCGTACCTCGTGCCAGTCCCAAACCACCGTGCCGGGCCTGCCGGCGCTCTGGACGCCAGGCGGCTGGGGCGGACGGATCCTGGCAAATTCGGCCAGGCGCAGCAGGGCGGGGCGTTCTGACGGCTCGGCCAGCAGCGGTGTGGTGCCGGTGAGGTGGGCGTAGCGGGTGGCCGCGTGCAGGAAGGCGGTGGCCCAGGCGGGGACTGGGTGGGTGGCGCAGCCGTCGGTGAAGCGGGTCTGGTCGTGGAGGGCGAGGAGCGCGGGGGCCTCATGGAAGTCATCGCTGCGGGCGGTGGCCAGCTGCTGGAAAGAGGCGCCGGTGAACAGGGTGGAGGCCAGGGCCGCGGCCAGTCGGGGATGAGCCGTCGCGGTGTGGATCCGGCGGACGGCTTGGGCGGCTTGGGCGGTCGTGAGAGGGGCTGGGGCGGGCCGTTGTCTCCAGTCGATCAGGCCAGGCAGGCAAGGGCCCGTACATGGGCCCGGGCTGTCATAGCAGACGAGCCGGTCCAGGGATGGCAGGGTGAGCCATCGGCCCGGCTTGGAGGCAGCGGATGCCGCGGCCGGCGTCGCAGCAGTGGCCGCGGCGGGATGTCCGTCGAAGTAGAGGGCGCGGGCTGCGGCCAGGGTGACGGTGCGGGTGTGAGGGACAGGGCCGAGAGCGCGGGTAAGGGCTGCGGTCAGACGTGGTCGGTGGACGACGAGAGTGAGATGGATGCCGGTCTGCCGCCTCAAGGCCAAGAGGCGCTGGAGGCGGCGGTCGTCGAGCAGGTGGGCGCGCAAGACGGTCAGGCGGGTCACGGCCAGGGCCGTCGTCCACGCCGAGGCTGCCTCCCACAAAGGCGGGCGGCCGTGCGGGAAACGGCCCTGGAGGTGGGCGGGCTTGCCCAGCGCGTAGAGCAGATCACCGGCCAGGGCGGTGTCGCTGGTCGTGCCCGGCGCGGGATGTAGGGTGATGCGGCCTGCCTGCGGGGCGTGGGCGGCCAGGGCCTCGTGGGTGAACGCGGCGTCGTCCCCGCAGTCGAGGACGACCGCCAGGCGGGCCTGGACGGGCGTGGTCATGCGAGGCGGCTGAAGGCCCAGCGCAGCAGGTCCCGGTCCGGGCGCGGGCGGCCTGTGCGTTCCAGGGCGGTACGCATGTGGGCGGTGAGCTGGGCCCAGGCGCGGAAGTTGCCGTGGGCGGCCTGTTCGTCGGCGAAGGTGATGTCAGCGGGGCCGGCGTCCTCCCAGACTGGGTGGAACAGGGGGACGACGTCGAGGACCTCTACGGGGGTGAGGCGGGTGAACTGCTGCCAGATGAAGATCCGGGAGGACAGCATCGGCTCGCGGCGCAGCACGGTGTGGGCGCCGGCGCCGCCGACGAAGACGATCGCGATCTGGGTGGCGGGCTCGTCCCACAGGTAGCGGAAGTACTCGAACGCCTCCCCGTTGAGCCACTGCGCCTCGTCGACAAGGAACGTGCGGGGCCGCTCGGCCAGGGCAGTCTTCAGCAGGCGGTCGAACTCGCTGGGGTGGCGGGGCGGCTCACCGGGCAGGCGGAGCGTCTCGAAGAGCTCGTAGCGGACCGCGCGGGCGGTGGGGCGGGCCCGGAAGGTGACCCGGCAGACCTCTTCGCCGTGGGTGTCCTCCAGCTCGTGCAGGCAGGTGTTGACCGCCAGGGTCTTGCCGAAGCCGGCGTTGCCGTGGATGCACATCATCGCCCGCGCCGCGACCATGTCCGCGATGTTCTCCCGCGCGGTCAGCAACGCCCGGGTGGTCACGATGGAGGCATCCGGCAGGTCGACGTACTGGTAGGTGGGAGCGGTCACCGCGGTTCTCCCTCACCGGTGGTCTCGGAATCAGCAGTGGTAGCGGCGTCTGGAGCACTCGCCGTACCGGGGACGGACAGCACATCAGCGTCAGGTGTGCCCGTGGGGAGGGGGAGGCGGGTGCGGACGGCGAGCGATGGCGGGGTGCGCCAGGTAGGCGGGGCCGCAGCCGGCGGGATCAGGTCCGGCAGCGCCAGCCTCGACAGAACGGCCCGGTCAGTCGAAGCCAGCTCCGCGCCGGCCTCCGCCGCGGACACCGCACCCAGCCGTTCCGGCTTCCCCGGACCCGTCACAGCGGCGTAGCGCTCACGCTGCGCTGCCGAAAGGTCCCTCTTCAGCTTTCGAGCGCGGGCGGCCCGTGCGGTGCGTACTGCGGCGATCTGCTCGGCACTCGCCTCGTCGGCCACCTCCGCGGGCCCCAGGTACCTGCCGGTGCCGGCGTCGAAGACCTCGATGCGGTGATCGTGGTGCGGCATGAACCGCACCCGGACCCCCGTACCCGTCTGGCCCGTCATCCACGGTCCCACGTAGTCCCGTCTGCGGAACCGGACCCCGCGCGTGGAGATCACCCGGATCCGTCCGTCGTCTTCCAGGGTGAATGTCCACAACTCCTCCGGGCTGACCTCCCGCAGCGGAGTGGGATCCGCCGCCCACGCCTGCAGCGGAGTCTTCCCGGCCAGCGGTGCGGGCTGGTGGACGGCGTTCCACCACTCCACCCAGCCCAGCAGCCGGACGGTGAAGTCCTCGAACCCGAGCAGGCCCTCGGCCTTCAGCTGCCCAGGGCGGCGGCCCGGGCGCGGCTGGCGCACATAGCCCGGCAGTGCGGCAAGGAACATCGACTCCACCGCCCGGTTCAAGCCCTCGACCGTGCCCTTCAAGTGCGGGGTGTAGGCAGGCAGGTCCTCTACCTCGACCACCAGCGCACCGAACGCCGCCGCGACTGTCTTCGACAAGAAGTCCTTGCCCCGGTCCACCCGAACCTTCTCCGGGAGGCCGCCCTGCGGCCCGAACGGCTCCTCGCGGAGCACCGCCGCGCGCAGCGCCGCCAGCACCGACTCCCGCGACGGGGACCCCGCCGTGACCGCGACCCCCATGATCGTGTTCGTCGCGCAGTCCACGAACCACGTCACCCACGGACGACGGACGGTGCCCTCTACCTCGACCAGGACCGGGGCCTGAACGTGATCGGCCTCCCACACCTCATTCCGCCACCCGCGCGGCCGGGCCAAGAACACATCATGCTTCCGGGCCGCACGCTCCCCACCAGCAAGCCCCGCCCGCTCCCCCGCACTCAGATCCCGCCGGATCGCACGACGCAACGTCGTCAACGACGGCACAGCCCCCGGAGGCGACCGCCGGGCAGCACGCTCGGCCAGGACCCGCTGTACCCCGGAGACGTTCCCGCGCCACAGGCCCAGCAACGCACGTACCTCGTCCGTCACGACGAACCGGTCCGCTCGCGCCAGCCGGACACCCGGGACCATCCCGGGCCCGGGAACGGGCGCAGCGAGCCACCGCCACACGGTCCGTTCCGATACGCCCAACGCCCCTGCAGCCAGCCGTACATGCTCCGTGGACAAGCGCCCGTTACCCCGGAGCTCCAGCAGCCGGCTCACCGCCGCAGCACGCACCCCCACCCGCGCCGCCTCAGGAAGACCGCCCCGCTCCCCCGCCATCACGCACCCATCCGCCGGACCCTGACCGCTACCAGAACCAAGCCTCACGGCCGAGACCCGGGCATGGATAAGAAGCACCGTTTCCATGGCAGTGGAGACCGAGGTGGTGTACCGGCCTATGACAGTGAAAACCACCCAGACACCACTCACACGTCAGTGCCGACCAAGCCCTCGGTCACCCGACCAGCACGAACATTTCCGGCTGACCACCCGTCACTGCCAACACCCACTGACACCAAACCGGCGCATCGCAGCCACCCCTGGCTCCCCGAACACACACCCGATCCCCCGCGCAGCGACCGTATGTCCCACCACCTCCACGACCGCAGCCACCTCGGCCGTCGACACCACACGCGCACCCGGCACGAACAACCGCACCCCGCCCCGCGACGGACCGGTGCTCTCCTCGCCGTCCTCGCCTGTCCCGGGGCCCGGCGGGGCCGCCGGAGCCGCGTCGACCACCGGCAAACCCTCAGCCGCCCGCTCCAGCTTCAACTCGGCCAGCACCCGGTCATAGCGGCCGGCTTCGACCCGATTCCGGGAAGGCCTCGCCACCTCCAGCACCCGCCCCGCCCCGCCCCGCCTGGAGATCACGGCGCACCACACGATGCAGCGTTCCCAGAGACGGCACATCCACCGAAGGCGCTCCGTCAGCCATCAGCCGCCGGTGCAACGCCGCGACATTCCCGCCCACCTCCGTCAGAACCTGCCACTGCTCGCCATCCAAAGCGAACCCGTCCTGCCGTGGCACCGGCTCCAGCCGCCCCTCACGCGCCTCGGACAGCCACCGCCACACCGTCCGGACCGTCACACCCGCCGCCTCGGCCATCACCTGCACATACACAGACGACACCGACCAGGCCCCTGATCCACCGCCAACAACCGACGCACCACCACACCCCGCGCCAACCGGCGGTCCTCACCCATACCCGCCAGCACACCCCACGACCAAAGCCACGAACACAGGAATAGGCAAACCCGTGACAGCCGCACACGACCGTGCTAACCACCTCATGGCAGCCGCTTGGGCGCCCCATGACAGCCAAGATCACCAGCGCGAGACGACCGAAGTCACGAAAACCCCGAGCTACACAAGCCCCACAACACGGCAAGCCCCCGCACACCGGCTGACGCCCAACCACTGCCACCGCCCCACCCATTCACAACCAGGCTCAGGGTGAACAGGCACGTCCACGGCAGCCGGCCATCATCGGGATTGGCACCCGACGGCAGCAGCTTGCTCACCTCGTGACATCCATGATCACTACAGCTGGGCAGTGCGAACAGGGACACTCGCTCCGTCCCGGCTGACGCCCATCTGGCGCCACCGCCGTACCCATTCACAGGTGCGAAGCAGCAGCGCGTCGGGCCGGGCGGGGTGGTCACACTCCAGGTCGCCGGGGTCAAGGGCATTCCGGCGACGGGGGTCACGGCCGTGGTCATGAACGTGACCGCCGTCCACCCCATAGAGGCCGCACACGTGATGGTCTACCCGAACGAGCAGGCCACGCCCAAGGTGTCGAACCTGAACTTCACGCCCGGGCAGATCGTCCCAATCTGGTGACGGTCCCCGTGGTCAACGGCAAGGTCGACCTGCGCAACAACTCCGGCTCCGTCGACCTCATCGCCGACGTCACCGGCTACTACGCGGCCACCGGCTCCGCCTTCTCCGCGGCCGGTCCGGTCCGCCTCCTGGACACCCGCGACGGCACCGGCGCCCGAGCTGGCGCCGTGGGTCCGGGCGATGTCGTCCACCTCCAGGTGACCGGCACCGCGGGAGTCCCCGCACAAAGAGTCACCGCCGTCGTCCTCAACGTCACGGTTACAAACCCGACCGAGGCCAGCCACCTGATCGTCCACCCGCACGGGATCGCACGGCCGGACGTGTCGAACCTCAACTACACCCCGGGCAGACCGTCGCCAACCTCGTCGTCGTCCCCGTCGCGGACGGCCGGGTCACGTTCTACAACAACTCCGGATCCACCGACGTGATCGCCGACCTGAACGGCTACTGCACCTCCGGACACTAGGGAAGAACGAGCGAGGCCCCGCCCGATCATCAGATCGGGCGGGGCCTTCCGCATCTGCCGCGCCTGCTCCTTCGTCCGCCGCGGTCTACCCGGCCGAGGCGTCACCGACAGCTCTCTCGCCATCAAGACGTCGCATGACTCATCGAAACAGCAACCGAAGAAGCTCACAGCGGCTCGTAGAGATAGACGTCGGCATCACCCGGGGAACATCTCCGCCTCGATCGATAGGAGGTCCTCCGAGGTCAGATTTGGAGCCACCCAATCCAGAGATCGAGCATGGGCAATAAAGTCTTCTGGAAGTGAGATGTTATATCGACGTACATAGTATGCAAGGTCGGCAGGCCACATCCATTCACCATCCGTCACAATGGCAAGTAGACCCGCATCCAGCCTTTCTTCACTTAGCACATCGGACACCCTCTGAGCGGTCGCTGCCAGCAGAGCCCCTCCCTCCAAATATTCAGCAATTGAGTCCCGGATCCGGAGATCCCCTTTCTCTACACACTCCAACAAGGAAGGACCTTGATTATCGCCATGAGGGAATTCCTTAAAGAATCCCAGGTTCCTGGTAGTCATTACGTCAACTTTCGATCCATATGAAGATTTCACCTCGGGGGCGAGGTGCGCGACATCCGTCACCGCAACCCCGCCCCGAACTCTTGCGCGCTCAGACTATCTTCCCCCACCCGGCGTGAAGAGTGTCCACATGTCAGATGATCTGCTTATTTGGGATCGGGATGGACCAACCCACAGATTACCCGAAGGGAACGCCCAGAGTGTGTGATGTGGAGCTAGGACACTAACCCCCATTTTGTTTGCCAAATCCTGAGCAAAGGAGCCGTCGGGTGAGCCACTAGAGCAGGCGCACAAGCGAATGTCTCCACCTGGATAGCTGGGGTCACGTGACAGCCTGTTCGCAAGCCACCGGTGGTCGTAATGCGAAGATCCAGACGGTGTAGGAGTCACCGAGTTAGGCGTTCCATGAATTACCACATCATGAAAACCTTCGAGCGGCTCCGCGTTTGCATGATTAATAGCGAATTGATCGTCCGCTTCCATGTAGTTGGTTCGCCCGTCGCAATTGTGGACGAGGACCGGCGTGGCGCCTGCGACCACATAGTACGTGTGGAGGTCGGCGACGGTGAGGTTGTGGACCGTTGCACGCTGAGACGTATAGCGCTTGATGGCTGATATCTCAACGTCGCTGCCAGCGCTGGTCCGGAGCCACTGGCCAGGCTGGAGGTCTGTGGCGTCGACCCACTTTGCAAGGCTGACTACCCAGAAGGGGTGGTTGTCGGTTGCAGTGATGACGTCGCTGGCGGAGCCGCTTTCGCCATCCGTCGTCACCGTGATCTCGACCAGGTTCTTCGATCCTTCGCCGAGGATTGTAGCTGTTACGTCCTTGGCGACGGTTTCACCAGCCTCAGGGTCAGTAGCGACTACTCTTTCGCCCGTTTCGAGGTCCTCGATTGGCTTCGTCGAGCCGTCCGCCATCAAGACGAGAGTTCCGGAGGCAAAGCTATTGCACGGCGCCACTTGTCCAGCAGGCACGGCCTCGGTCTTGGGCTCCGCCGCCCGGATTTTGGAACCGATCTTGGATGCGGCGGCGCCGACTCCCTTGCCAACGGCTTTGGCCACGGCGGCGACTGCAAAACCAGCACCCTCGCCTGCCACGGTTGCCGCCGCGCCCCAGACGGCAGCATTGGCCTCGGTCTTGAGGATGCCCATGGTGCTGTGGTCAGCATTCGGAGTCATGTAGTTGGCCACTGCGGCGCCAGCGGCTGCCGCGATGGCTCCGCAGCCGGCCGCTACTGCGAACCCGACGCCGCCTGTCGCCACCCCCGCCGCAAGCGCGGTTGCTCCACAGGCGAGCCCGGCACCGAGCTCAACGGTGGTGGAGACGATCACGACCTTGTTCTCATGCCAGAACTTCTTGGCCTGGCCGACCCTTTTGTCCCAGTTGCATTTGGACAAGACCCCACACTTGCTGCTGCTCTTGCTGGGGCCGGAATTCCCCTTCGGTCCGTCACCTTTCGGCCCGTCACCGTTTGGACCGGACTTCTTGTCTAGCCACTGGCCGTTGGTTCCACCGCCACCACCGCAATACCCAACGTCGCCGCAGCTTTCGAGCCCGGTCGGGTCCGACTCTGAGATCGGGTTGCCGTTAGCGTAGGTGTAGCCGTTCATCTGCACCGGATTGGTGATGTCGATGATCGGGTCGACGGAGATGAAGCGGCCTGTGGTGGATTCGAACTCGCGGGCTCCGATGTGGGTCAGGGCCGTGTTGGTGTCGTCGATGCCCGTGCCGAGGAAGGTGCGGCTGCCGGGCCAGTTGCCGGGCTCGGTTCCGCGGGGGTTGCCGTACGGGTCGGACTTGCGGCGGGTGACCGCCTGGCCGACCGCCATATCCACGGAGGTGGTGGCGGTGTTGTGGTGGTCGGCGAGCAGGGTCGACAGGATGTGGCCGGTGGTCTTGCCGCCCGTGCGGCGGACCGTCGTAGGGCCGCTCGGGCTGCTGTAATAACGGGCCGCGTCCAGGGCCTGGCCGGCCTTGCCGACGGTGATCTCGGCTTCGCCGAGATAGAGGGTGCGGGAAGTACCGTTCTCCTCGATCAGCCGGTTCCCGTCAGCGTCATAGACGTACTTGGTCGCGGTGTCGGGGAAGCTCCACTGCTGGTTCGGCGCATTGGTTGCGCAGGACCAGAGAATAAGGTCGGTGCCGTCGGCGTCGTTGCCGCCCGCAACATCGAGGCACTGGCCCGTCTTCGTGCTGGTCAGGGTCTTGTTAGTGCCGGAGGTGAACTTCTGGTACTCGTTCGCGCTGTCGCATGCCCGCATGACCGCCTGGCCGTTATCGGCGGTCAGGCACTTGCCCATGGCTCGTACGGTGCCTTCGGTCAGGCGCCACTGCTGGGCCTTGCTCTCCTTGCAGGGCATCAGCTGGACAGGGGTGCCGTCCGCGGGGTTGCCGTTCTCGACGTCGAGGCACTTGCCGGACAGGCCGGTCACGGCCACGGCGCCGATGCCCGGGCTGCTCGCGGAGGTGAGTTTGTTGCGTCGGTCCCAGGTCAGGGTCTGGGTGTCACCGCCGATGCTCCGAGTCTCGGCGTTGCCGGACGTGTCGTAGGTGTAGGTGGAGAGCGAGTTGACTGTGGATCCGGGCTTGCGGGTGGTCTTTTCGACCTTGGTCAGGGCGTGCGGCTGGGGCTTTTCGTACTTGTAGGTGGTCTCGTCATCGTTGGCCTTGTCGGTCAGGTCGTGGTCGATGAGCTTGGTGCGATTACCGATCGAGTCGAACCCGTACTCCTGCCAGAAGCCGTCACCGTCGGGCCCAGGGGCGACATCGGTGAGGGACGGGGCGGCGCATGTCTTTCCGGTCCAGGCGTTGGTCAGCTGGCCCATCGGGTTGTACGCGTAGCACTCGCGGTCGGTGGTGCCATCGCCCCGTGTATCCGCAACGGTGCTGATGTTGCCCGCGACGTCGTACTTGTAGGACACGTCACTGATGCGGTTGGGGCCGCCCGTCTCCCGGTCGCTGGTCGACTGTGTGAGCTGGCCCGTGCTCGGGTTGTAGCGGTTGGTCGTCCACACGCGGTTCGGGGCGCTGCCGGAGGTCGTGCGCAGGATCTGCCCGAAGGGGCTGTAGACGGTCTCGGCGGCGTACCAGTTCAGGCCCGACAGGCTCTGGGGCATGCCGTCGCGGTCGTAGCGGGTGATCAGCTTCTCGGCCGCCAGGCCGCCGGGGGTGGCGGGGAGGGTCGTCGACTGAACCTTGCCCGTGAGTGTGTACGTGGTGCTGTACGCGTAGCTGCCGGCGAAGCCCTTGGTGATGTCCTTGGTCGTGCCCGTGGCTGCGGAGGTGTCCGGGATGGTGATGCGTGAACCGGTTGGCCGGTACTCGGCGTCGTAGCCGGTCACTTCGGACTTGAACTGGACGCCGTCGATGTTGCGGACGGATGCGACCGGCTTGCCCTTGGCTCCCGTCAGGGTGTCGAAGGTCCAGGAGGCGACGAGGGGCCCGGTGGCAGCGTCGTCGTGGAGTTCGGTCGCGCGGCCGAGTGCGTCGTAGGTGGTGTACTGGGCGCGGCCGCTGGAGTCCTTGGCCCAGATCTGCTGGTCGAGTTTGTCGAAGCCGAAGGTCGACGCTCCGGTATCGGGGTCGGTGGTGGAGATGGTGCGGCCGCGGGCGTCGTAGCCGTAGGTCCACTGGTTGCCGACCGCGTCCTTGACCGAGGTCAGCTTATTCCGGTTGTCGTAGGCGTATTCGGTTTTGTTCCAGGTGGTGCTGCCGATGTCGGTGGACGTGGCGTACTCGATGGCCTTGGTGCGACCGAGGGCATCAGTCCAGGTCCGTGCGGTGCGGCTGCCCGAGAGGGGAGCCTTCCCGGCTGCGTCCATGGCGGAGCGGGTGAGGGTCCAGTCGCCCCCGTACTGTGTGGTCGAGGAGTACTGGGCAACGCCCAAGTGGAGCGTCGTGGCGCGGACGGCTCGACCGCGGCCGTCATACGCGGTCTGCGTGGAGTTGGGGACGCCGGAATCCGACTCCGGCACGAAGATCTTCTCGTCCGGAGCGCCATCGGCGTGGTAGCCGTTGTTGGTCCGGCGGACCGTGCCGTTGGCGTTGTAGAGGGTGTCTGTGATCAGGCGGCCTCCGCCGAGTGCCTGGCCCTGGGTCTGGCGCGGGCGGAGCAGGCCGTCGTAGATCGTGTTCGTCTTGGTGTAGGTGCCGTCGTCCTGCAGCGTGCCGCTGGTGACGATCGGGGGCTGGTTCTCCTTGATCTGGTAGTCGAAGGTGAAGGCGGCCTTGTCGGTGCCCGGCTTCTGCGACGGTGTGTATACGGCGGTGGAACGGCCCAGTGCGTCGTATTCGGTCGTGACCTTGCGGCCGTTGGCGTCCGTGGTCTCCAGGGGCGTGCCGCGACCGGGGTCGGTCTTGGTCGTGGTGGTGTGGCCGAGCGCGTTGGTGCTGGTCACGGAGAACGCCGGGCCGGTGGCTGGGGTGTAGGCGGTGGTGACCGGGTTGCCGGCGGCGTCGAGCACCTTGATGGAGCGGCCGAGGTCGTCGTAGTCGGTGCGGGCGGTGGTGCTCCAGCTGGTGCCGGCCGCGTCGTTGGTCTCGACCTGCCGGATGAGCCCCTTGGTGGGGGCGGTGCCGAAGGCGTCGAGCGCGTCGTAGGAGGTGCGGGAGGCGGAGACCAGAGCGCCGGTGTCCTTGTGGGCGCAGTCGCCGGCGGTGGTCTTGAGGTCGCTGGGCAGGCCGATCAGGTTGTTGGCGGGGTTGTGGACGTAGTAGGTGGCCGTGCAGGTTTGGCCGACGAGCTTCCCGTCCGGCTCCACGGCCTCGGTCTGGGCCGTGTCGACGAGGCCGTACGCGTCCTCGTGGTGATAGAGAGTGCGATTCGTCCGGGTGGCGCCGCCGCTGATCGTTTCTATCGTGTCCGTGCGCGCGGTGCCGGAGCGGTACGCCTCCAGATCGGTGGTGCCGGTCCGCTTGTGCGTCGCGGTGTTCTGGCTCCAGGGCTCGGTCAGGACACGCGAGGCGATGCTGCCGCCGGCCTTCTCGTAGGTGATGGTCTCGTAGGCCTGGCCCTGGTACTGGCGCAGGTCCTTGCCGAAGTCCCTGTCCTTCGAGTCCTTGACCGTGATCTCGGGGCGGCCGGCGTCGCCGGACATGCCTCGGAAGTAGCGGGTCAGGCTCTGCGACTGCTCGATCGCCTCCGGGCCGCCCGTACCGGGCTGCTCACCCCGGGTGGTCGCCACCTCGGCATAGCCGCGCCACTGGTTGTAGGTGCGCAGCTCGGGCCTGGTGAACTCGTCGTCTTCCTTGGCCCAGGCCGCGTCGCCCTTGTACTCGTAGCTGGTGGTGACATCGGGCTGGCGGCCGACGCGGTCCTTCTCAATGACCTTGTCGACGACGTACTTGTTGAACCACTCCAGCGGAGGCTTGTCCACGTCCGGGTCTGCTGACCAGTGTGCGGGGAAGCAGCGCGTGGTGTTCTTGTCCGGGGCGGGGTGGTCTCGGCCGGCAGGGCAGGGAGGCGAGTAGTCGACGTATGTCTCGCCGCCGGTCTCGGTGCGGATGGTCTCCACCCGCAGCCGGTCGAAGCCGGGTGTCTTGTCGTCGGGGCTCGTGGCGACCCGGTTGGGCATGTCCACGGCATTGGCGATGAAGGAGACGGGCGGAAGGGGGGCACTGGGGGTGCCGTTCGCGCTGTATCCGGTGCGGGTGATGGAGTCCAGCCACAGCGGAGGGTGCGTGTCGGTGCGCTGTTTGGGGAGCGACTGGTTCAGCAGCCATTGGTCGACTTTGGACAGGGCGGTGGAGCCCGAGGTCCGCTGCGCGTAGGTGGTGACGCCGGTGAGCCGCTTGCGGGACCAGAAGGTGGGCGAGCCGACGTAGCACTTGGCGGCGTCGATCTTGCAGTTCAGCGTGGTGGGTGTGTCCCACCAGTTCTGCTGCTTGCTGAAGTCCTTCGACTCGAACTGATCATCCTTGCAGGTGATGCCCTTTGCTTCTTCGACGATGCAGCGCTCGTCCACATCGAAGTCGACACGGCCGGACGGGGTACCCGAGAGATTGTCGGTACGCAGACCGTAGAGGATGCGGACCGGGTAGCCTCCTCGGACGTAGGAGACCTTGGCGGCGTCCTTCTCCTCGTATGCCTGGTTTCGGGCGTAGCGGTTGGTTTCCTTCGCCCAGTCGATGATCATGGCGTTGCCGTGGACGTCCTCGACGTAGTCCAGGTTCCAGCGCCACGCCTGCTGGCAGGAAGAGTCCGCGAAGGCGGTTTTGTGGCAGGGCTCCCCGGTGTGGTTGCCGAAGACCGGGACGGTGAACACGGATTTCGTGACGGTGGGGGCCGGGCTGCCTTCACCGTGGGCGCCGACGTTCTGCCGACCGAAGTGGTAGCGAGTGCCGTCCGGGCTGGTGACGACCCAGTACTCGCCGTTCAGGGCGCCGTTGTCGCCGCCGGTCTTGTGTTCCACCTTGGAGCCGTCGTCCGAGGCGGGGATCCACTGCCCTGTCTTGTCGTCGTGGACGAGCTCGGTCGTCGATCCGCCGAGCGACATGACCATGTTGTCGCCGGCCCAGCAGAGGTCGCCCTTCTTCTTGTCGGCGGCGCTGCTGTTGTTCGCTCCGGTCGGATTCGCCTTGACGTCCTCGGCGCACGACCGGTACCTGCGCTCGACGAAGCCGGGGTTGTAGTCCCAGCCGTCACCGATCCAGGAGGCCTGGCCGTTGGTCACGGACGTCTTGCCGTCCACTGCCTGCGAGGAGTACGAGAACGCGATCTTCGGTGCCGGTCCGGCGGGAGGCGCGGGGATGTTGAGGGGGTAGGTCCATGAGAACCCGCCACCGCTTCCGCCCGCGGTCCACGAACCGGTCGGGGCCAGAGGAGTAGCCGCGTACGTGCCGCCGGCGCCTCCGCCACCGTCGCTGGTTGCCAGAACCTTGGGCTCGCCGACGCCGCTGCTGAGCGCCATGGTGCGCAGGCCCTGCGTGGCGGTGACGGTCGGGTCGACAGTGGCTCGGACGGTCTGGGTCACCGGGTCGTTGCTGGTCGGAACGTCCGTGGGGGTGACTTCGCAGCCTGACGGCATAGGGACGTCGAGGATGCACACCGGGTACATCTTGAGCTTCAGCCGGGAGGCCCACTCGGTGCCGTAGAGGTCTTTGAACTTGGTGTAGTCCAGCACCAGGTCGGCGGGCGCCGATCCCTCGGCGGGCGGTGTCACCTTGATCAGTGCGCCGTTGAGGCCGAGGGTCTGGGCGGCATCGTTCCTGGTCTCGACCGTCCAGGTTCCGGAGGGCGTGGCCGCAGGAGGGCTGCTCGGCTGGGTCTGTACCTTGTCGAGGCTGATCGGCAGGTTGCCGGCCTGTACGGGCTTGTCCGCGATGGCGGGCGTCAGCGGGACCGGAACGGGAGCATCGCTTTTCGGCAGTGTCTGCTTCGACGGTTCGAACTGCTGCGGTGGCGGCGCGGCCACGCCGTCCCAGCCTTCGAGTTTGGCCGCCGCGACCTTGTCCAGCTTGGCCTTGAGATCCGGTTGCAGGTCTGGCAGCTGGACGCCGCTGCGGTTGCCGGGTGGTGCCGCCCATGCCTGGGTGGGCAGCAGGGAAGCGACGAGAAGCACGGACAGTGCGATGCCTGTCCGCCCGGCAAGGCGCGCGCGTGTGGCGCGCGCCTTTCTATTTCCGGGCAGGCGGAAATTGTGCGCCGAGAACGGCGACATGTGGACCCCCCCACGAGGTGCCGCCGCGGCGATGTCACACGGGCGGCACGAAACTGACAATGAGCCAGCTGATTCTGCGGCTGTTGGAGACGAAAATCCATGGTTCCCGGAACCTGTGTGGGCTTTATCACCTGACGCACCCCATATCGCGGGATATCCGGTGCAAACCGGCTCTAAATGACAATCCAGGGGTCTGGTTCTGGCGTGACGATGTCGGAGGGATAGTTCATGCTCGGCTCGCGCATCCTGTGCGTGAAAGGCGGGCGGGGAGCTCGCCGTTCATCTTTCGGGCGAGCAGCCCACAATGACGCGTGAGTGCCGAAGGTCGCGGAAATCCGCGCCCTGAGGGGGGAGAAGTACAGCCATGTCTGTCAGCGAATCAGTGGACCCGAGTCCACCAAAAGCCGCTGAAAGTAATCCAGTTGTTGTGCCGCCGCGCCCTTGGTTCCGGCGGCGCCGGAGCCTGGGCGGCCTGGCCGCACTGCTCGCGGTAGCGGTCGCGGTCCCGGTCGGCGTACACCTCGGGGCGGGAGGACCCAAGGCGCGGGCGAGCCGCGACGATGCGAACATCGCCGCACCGGAGGCCAGGCGGCTGGCCGAGGAGAGCGGCAAGGAGGTCGAGGTAACGGCCGAGCGCAGCGCGAACACCACCACCTGGGCCCAGCCGGGGGGCTCGTTCCGGAAGAAGGTGTACTCTGCCGCCATCCGGGCGAAGGTGGACGGACAGTGGAAGCCCATCGACACCCGCCTGGAGCGGGTGGAAGGCGGCTTCGCGGCGAGAGCGGTCAACAGCCGAACCGTCTTCAGCGCCGGCACAAAGCGTGCTTCGCGCGGGGCGCGGGCGTCGCTGACCCAGGCGTCGTTGACACAGGACACGCCCGGTACGGCCTGGACCGATCTCGTGCGGATGAATACGGACGGCCACGACCTCGTGGTGAGCTGGCCCGGAGCCCTGCCCGAGCCGGTCATCGACGGACCCCGGGCGCTGTACGAGAACGTGCGCCCCGGGATCGACCTGCTGCTGACGGCTCAGGACGGTGGCTACAGCCATGTGCTGGTGATCAAGGACAAGCAGGCTGCGGCCGACCCGCTGCTGGGTGAGCTGAAGTACCGGCTGGCCTCGCCCGACCTGGCGTTTCAGCTGGATGCCGAGTCCGGCGCGGTCAGCGCCCGCAATGACACGGGCGAGGAGATCGCGGGCTCCCCATCCGCGTTGATGTGGGACTCCTCCGGCAAGGTCGCCACCACCGACAACGAGCCTGCCTGGAAGTCGACCGAGGCCGCCAAGCAGCACCCCACCCTGGGCTTGGCGGGCCTTGCGGGCGCAGAGGGCGCCCACGTGAAGGTCGCCAAGGCCGCATTGGCCGAGAATGTTCTTTCTTTGACGCCGGACAGCTCGCTCCTCAATGCCCCGGGAACCGTGTACCCGGTTTTCGTGGACCCGTCCTTCAAGGGACACAAACACGCCTGGACCCTGCTCTACAAGACGGAACCAAACTCCAGCTTCTACAACGGGCAGAACTACAACGCGAGCGGCACCAACGAAGCCCGCGTGGGATATGAGTCCACCACAGGCGGAACATCCCGCTCCATATTCAATTTCGACTTCGGCAGCGAGCTCCACGGTGCGGCCATCAAGTCGGCCGCCGTCTACGCACTGCAAACGTACTCGTGGTCCTGCGACCGCAAGGCGATGGACATTTACTCGACCCCGTACATCACCTCGTCGAGTACATGGAACAACACCAACACCGGGGGCTACTGGAACCGGTGGGTGGCCAGCGAGACGGCGGGCTACGGCTACAACAGCTCCTGCCCGGACAACTGGATCGCGCCCGACATCAAGGGACTGGTCACCGACGCCGCGAACAGCGGCTGGCAGGCCCTGTCACTGGGCTTCGCCGCACCGAGCGAGTCGGACTCGTACTACTGGAAGAAGTTCATCGCCAACGGCGAGACCGCCCCGTACATCGACATCGTCTACAACCACCCGCCCGACACTCCGATCGCCGCGAACATGCAGACCTTCCCCGGCGGCCCGTGCCTGACCAGCGGGGTCGGGACGATCATCGGCAAGACCAATGTGACCTTCCAGGTCAAGGCCAACGACCGCGATGGGCTGGAGACCCTCAAGAAGGTGCAGATCGAGGTCTGGGACGCCGCCACCGGAAAGCAGGTCTACAACGACTGGCTGACGCCCAACAGCGACGGCGTCGTCACCCATGAAGTGCCCCTCGCGAGCTTCAGCCTCGGCCCGAAGTACTACTGGCTCTCCCGCACTCTCGACACCGACGATGTCGGCTCCGCCGGCAGCGGCCCCCAGGACTCCGGGGGTGGCGGCTGGTGCACGCTCACCGTCGACCAGGTCATCCCGCCGGCCCCTGCTGTCAGCTCCGCGGCCTTCCCGCCGCCCGGTCCCGACGCCTCCACATGGAGTGTCGAGCCCGCAGGGACGAAGGACCAGGTGGTCGAGGTACGGGGCAGCGGCGCCAAGGCCGAGGACATCCGCGAGTACCAGTGGAGCCTGAACCGGCCCCTGTGGGACAAGAAGGCGACACCGACCAGCGGTGACCTGGCCACGCTCATGCTTCAGGTCGACACCACCGGCCCCAACGTCCTCTACGTCCGGACCGTGAGCAAGGCGGGGAACATCTCCCCGCAGACCGAATACCCCTTCTACGTCAGGCCCAGGCCGGGTCAGGACGGGCCCGGCGATGTCAGCGGTGACCGGCACCCCGACATCCTCGCCATCGACAAGGACGGCAACCTGCGCACCTACGGTGGCGACGAGAGGGGTGACACCGACGTCTACCTCCCCGGTGCCGTCGACAACGGGAAGCCGGCCCCCGCGGGCTACTGGAAGGACTCGGCGACCGGCAAGTCGGCTCTCATCGCCCACTCCACCGACTGGTACCCGGGCGACGGCATCACCGACCTCGTGGCCCGGATGCCGGACGGCAAGCTGTACGTTTACCCCGGCGCCGGCACCGGCCAGTTCGACATCAGCCGCCGCATGGAGATCCTCCTCCCCGCGAGCGCACCCGACCCCGCGACGTTCCGCCAGATCGTCGCCACCGAGGACGTGACCGGAGACGGCCTTCCGGACTTCTTCGCCCTCGATGCGGCCGGCGGCTTCTGGGCCTTCTCCGGCTACACGGGATCGAGCTTCGTCTCGTACAAGAAGATGGCCGCCAACTGGGCGCCGCGCGACATCGTCGGCGTACGCGACGTCAACGGCGACAAGATCCCCGACCTGCTCTTCCGCGACGACGCCAACCACGACCGCGGACTCGTCCTGCGCAAGGGCAAGGCCGGGACGAACGGCGGCGTGGACCTCGCCTCACTCGAATCCGCAGCCAAGTCCGAAGGCGGCGCGGACAGCACGTACGCCACGACCGGCTGGAGCCGGGCGGAGGTTCCCATGCTCCTCGGATCACCCGACACCAACGGAGACGGCATCCCGGACGTCTGGTCCGTGGACACCCTCGGGAACCAGTGGCTCTTCTGGGGCACAGCGGCCACGCTCGGCCCCGCGGCCGGCCGTGACGAAGACGGATGGAACAGCTTCCTCGCCATCGGCTAGTCCGACAAGGCTGATCGGCGCGCCCTACGGAACTCGGCGCCCGGCCGAGAAGAACTCTCGGCCGGGCGCCTTTCCCCCTTCTCCGCGCACGCATCGTCACGCACAGTTCGCGCCGCCTGTGCGTTTGATCGCGCAGCACAGATTGCTGCTGGCCCGAGCACGGCATGTGCGGCTTCATCTTCATCTAGCTGGGATGCACCTATTTTCATGGACATGTCATCAATCGATATCAATTCGCAGGCCTACGCCACTGGGCAGTGGTTGGGAGTGCTCTTCGCGACCGCGGTCGCCCTCGTTGTCATCTGGTTCTCGACCCGGAGCTGGCGCCGTGGCCCCGTTGCGACCAGTGAGAGTGACGCCGAGCGAGCCGGCGCGGAGACTGTACGCAGAAGAAACGTCCTGCGGGGCGTGCTGCTAGCCGTTGCCGCCATAGGGCTGCTGCGGGCATTCACCCTCCCCGAGGGGGAGCCGTCCGCTGCCGAAGCGGCTCCCGTCACGCAGGGCTCCACAGCCCAGGCTCCCTCCGATGCGACGCAGCCCCAGGTGCACCAGCGCGTCATCGATCCCGCTGCGCAGGTCGGCGCCTATCGGATGCTCACCCCCGCGGAAGCTGCCGAATTCGCGCAGCTCATGCCCGGGGAGGCCCCCTCGGGCAAGCGCTGGTTCTACGACGGCCCCGGCGAGGGGCCGGTCGGCGCTGTGCTTCAGATCAACGCCGTCGAGTGGAACCCACGGCTGGCTGAGGAAAAGCGCTCGGACACCATGTCGCAGGAATTCCGCAATTTCTTCGCCGGCGCACGGGCGACCGAGGTCACCGGCTTCGACGCGGGCTCCTGGGGAGGAAAATTGAGCTGTGGCTTCCTACCGTCCTCCGGACACCAGATCGTCTGCGCATGGACCGACTCCGCCACCTTCGGCACCGTCGTTCTCGCAGACGAGAAGAGTCTCGCCGATGCCGCCGGGATCGCCCTGCACTTCCGCACCGCCTCCGAAAAGCGGACCTGACACCCCGTCAAGGAACGTTCGCTGCCCGATGCTGCGGATGGGCCCGGGCCAGCGGAAGCGGTTGATCGAGATCATCCGCAGCCTGGCTGACCGGATCAAAGAGGCGAAGCACAACGGCTGGCTCGGCGAAACGGAAGGACTCCAGGTCAGCCTCCTGGCCGCAGGCGAGGAGTGGCCGCCCCGGACCGGGCCGCTACACACAGTTCAACCCGCATCGCTGATCTCGGGATCCATCCTGCAGATCAGGAACCGAGAGGAGCCCTCGTGATCAAGACGCACCGGCCTCTCATGCTCAACTGGTAAGCACCGGTGGGATCCCGTCGGCGAACGCGTCGAGGATATGAGGCCAGGCAGCCTTGCCAAGGAGTGCGTCAGCTTCAGGCGTGCCTCCGTACTGGAAGCGCGGGGACGCTGATGCGGGGCTCTCGCCAGGAAGGCGTGGCCGGTGTCCGGCATCGTCGCGCGCGATCAGGCGCACGGCGGCTCTAGCCGAGCGCCGGCGCTGCGCGAGTTGTTCGGCGAAGGGCAGCGACGGCCACATTGCGTCATTGCCGCCTGCAATCAGCAGCAGATCGGCTCTGGCGGCCTCCACGGGGATCTCTGCTGGTGGAAGGAGGTGAGCAAAGGTCCGTTCGCTGAGTTCGTACCAGCTTCGGATGGCGACGGGCCCGCTGTCCGGCTCCGGGGAAGTCCACGAGTCGTCCATCGGAACGAAAGGCAGTGGACGCCCCTGCCACGTCCAGGACGAGCGATACGGGTGATGCGATCCGTCACGGCCTGGACCGACGTTGCACCAGACCCGCGAGGTGGGCGACAACGCGACGACTACGTCCACGCGCGGGTCGTGCACCGTGGTGAGCAAGGCTGCTTCAGCTCCTGGCCTGGGACCACGTCATGGCCACCGCCCAGCAGCGCGTCGGGCGCGAGTGGGACCGGATTACCGCTGTCGCCGAAGCGCTCCTCGCCGCACCTGACTTCACCCTCACCGGCGCCCTGGCCGCGCGGATCGCCGGCATCACCGCCTGATCCGAGCGCCGCCCCACCGACGACTGGAGGAACAGCCCGTGCTCATCCCCCGACCGCGCCGCCGGATCGGCCGGCCCCGCCCCCGCTACCCGCAGCGCCCCGACCGCCTGCCCACCGCCTGGAGCAGGTGATGTCGCACCCGCGGAAGAAGCGCCGCCGCGAGGTGAACCGGGTGTCCCGCTGGGGCGCGCCGCTGCCAGCTGGAGTTCGCGCGGGTTCCCGAGGCACACCGTGGTCGTGTCAGCGCAAGTCTGCAGGTGAGCACCTTGCACCGGGTGAATGGGCGGCGTCCGAGGTTCTCGCACTCACGGGGAGATTCCGCGAACGGATCCAGGAATCTGCCCGTGAGCACGGGATTTCAGAAGTCGCGGTCAGGCGACCCCCGCTCACTCTGGCGATGCAGGTCCAACCCCGCTGCTGAGAGCTCGTCCCCGTCGGCGCTTGCCGCTACGCCCAGCCGCCGCAGCGCTTGATGCCTGTCTGGGTGCCTGCGCAGTGCCGTCGCCGAGGCCTTGCTTGGGAGCCCGAGCCCCAGCCCTTCGGTCAGATCCCCAGGGCCAGGAGGCCTTGGGCCAGGCTGCTGAGCGTGGCCGCGATGCGGGGATGCGATGCCTCATACCTGAAAGCAGCGCTGCGGACGTCGTCCGCCACCTTCGCCAAAGCGTCCTTGTCGTGCGCTCCGCTGTCCGCATGATCGGCCACTGTGCGGGCCAGGGTGCGCAGGACCTCCTTGTCACCAGCCGGTATGGACGCTTCCGCCACATGGCGGTCGAGGTCCGTCAAATGCGCGTGCAGGAAATGCATCAAGTACTCCTTCGTTCGGATCCGAGGGTCCATCTTGTCCCACACAGCGAATCAGAACCCGCGCGGTACCCCTGCCCAGAACCACCCCACGCCCAGCCGGTTCCCACCCGGACCACCATCCAGCTCTCCCGAACCCGCTGGTTTCCGAGTACGACCGCAGCACGGTGCCCGATGGGCTCGTCGCCCGCAGGCAGATACGGGACAAGACACGACCTTCATCGCGGCCGCCACTTCAAACCTCAACGCCTCCACGCCGCCGACAAGGCCTACGACGTTCCCCACCTGCGTAAATGGTGACGCGGCAAGCGGATCGGGGTCCGTATTGCACGCGAGGGTGTCGAGTCATCGGAACGGATCGGCCAGCGGCGGTGGGTGATCGAGCGGACCATGTCCTGGCTCACCCGCTATCGCCGACTCAACCACCGCTACGAACGCCACCCCGGCAACCACCTGGCATCCCTCGGCCTGGCAGCCGCATCTGCTGCGACAAGCGACTCGTCCGCCTGACCACATAGGACACGGTCCAAACCGCCCGGTACTTAACTCGTCGTAGCCGACGGGGGAAGCACGCGTGGTGTGCCGTCGGCTCGGTCCGGGGCAGGGGCGTCGTTCTGCATGGCGGTCGTCGTGCGCTCACCATCGCTGTCGTCACTGACATCGCCTGCTCAGGGGGCGCTGCCATCCGGTGCAGGGCGAGCCGGGGGGTGGGGCTGCTTCCCGCCTGACCATGGCCGCGCCGAGTCGATCATGCCGCCCCACCGGCACAGCACCCCGGCCCACTGTCACACACCAGCTCGTTGGGTGCTCCTGACAGAGCGTGAACGGCGGGACCGGAGCGGACACGAGCGGACACGAGCGGACACGAGCGGACACGAGCGGACCGTAGTCGTTCGCATGTGCTCTGGAAAGTGGACAGCGTCCCGTCGGAGTCTCGGTCACGCCGGACGACGCACCGTAGTGGCGGTCGATCGCAGGGCCGGGCGAGCCCGCCGGGTACGAAGAAGCGCGGATCTGTGCTTCAGGTGAAGCTGAGACGTTGGAGAAGGAAGACCATGGCAACGATCACACCGGGCGGTGTGCGGGCCCACGCGAAGCCCAAGAGAGCACCCGAGCGCACCGACGGGCACGGGCAGACGCCCATGTCGCATCGGCAGATCATGAAGGCGCTCTCGGGTCTGCTGGTGGGCCTGTTCGCCGCGCTCCTTTCCTCGACGATCGTGGCCAACGCGCTGCCGGCGGTCATCAAGGACCTCGGCGGCGGCCAGTCCGCATTCACGTGGGTCGTCACGGCGGCGCTGCTGTCGCTGACCGCGTCGGTGCCGATCTGGGGCAAGCTCTCCGATCTGGTGAGCAAGAAGGTGCTGGTTCAGGCCTCTCTGGTCGTCTACATCATCGGCTCGGTCATCGCGGGTCTGGCGCAGAGCCCGGCGATGTTGATCAGTGCCCGTGTCGTGCAGGGCGTGGGAGCGGGCGGTTTGACCGCTCTGGTCCAGGTGATCACGGCCGCGATGATCTCCCCGCGTGAGCGGGGCCGCTACTCCGGCTACACCGGCGCCACCGTCGCCGTCGCCACCGCCGCCGGCCCGCTCCTGGGAGGCGTCATCACCGACACCGACTGGCTCGGCTGGCG
>NZ_JBIASC010000026.1:0-14858 GCF_042890485.1 Streptomyces sp. NPDC002181
CTGGACTACATGAACTCCCGCTACGGCAGCCCCGTCGGCGCCTGGAACTTCTGGCAGACCCACCACTGGTACTAAGCCACCAGTGACCGCCCCACAGGGCGAGCCGACGGCGCGAGCCGACGGCGCGAGCAGTGCGAAGGCCCCGGTGGCCGGACCTCCCCAGGTCCGGCCACCGGGGCCTTCTGTTTCCCATCCCACAGGGTCCGTGCGGCCGGCGCCGGCGAAGGCGCCCGCGGCCGCCGTATGGCCGCCTACAGCCGCTGGATGATCGTCCCGGTCGCCAGTGCGCCCCCCGCGCACATGGTGATCAGCGCGAACTCCTTGTCGCGGCGCTCCAGCTCGTGCAGCGCGGTCGTGATCAGCCGGGCCCCGGTCGCGCCGACGGGGTGGCCGAGGGCGATGCCGCCACCGTTGACGTTGACCTTCTCCAGGTCCTGCTCGAAGACCTGGGCCCAGCTCAGCACGACCGAGGCGAAGGCCTCGTTGATCTCGACCAGGTCGATGTCCTTCAGGGACATCCCGGCCTTGCCCAGCACGGCCCGCGTCGCGTCGATCGGCCCGTCCAGGTGGTAGTGCGGGTCGGCGCCGACGAGCGTCTGGGCGACGATCCGGGCGCGCGGCCTCAGCTTGAGCGCGCGGGCCATCTTGCGCGAGGCCCACATCACGGCGGCGGCCCCGTCCGATATCTGCGAGGAGTTCCCGGCCGTGTGCACGGCGGTCGGCATGACCGGCTTGAGCCGGGCCAGCGCCTCCATGCTCGTGTCCCGCAGGCCCTCGTCGCGGTCGACCAGGCGCCACATGCCCTGACCGCCGGCCTGCTCCTCCTCCGTCGTCGGGACCTGGACGGCGAAGGTCTCCCGCTTGAACCGCTCCTCGGCCCACGCGGCCGCGGCCCGTTCCTGGGAGAGCAGCCCGAGCCGGTCGACGTCCTCGCGGGTCAGGCCCCGGTGGCGGGCGATCCGCTCGGCCGCCTCGAACTGGTTGGGGAGGTCGACGTTCCACTCGTCCGGGAAGGGCTTGCCCGGCCCGTGCTTGGATCCGGAGCCCAGCGGCACCCGGCTCATGGCCTCGACCCCGCAGGCGATGCCGATGTCCATGACCCCGCCGGAGATCATGTTGGCCACCATGTGGTTGGCCTGCTGGGAGCTGCCGCACTGGCAGTCCACGGTCGTCGCGGCGGTCTCGTACGGCAGGCCCATGGCGAGCCAGGCGTTCCGCGCCGGGTTCATGGACTGCTCGCCGGCGTGGGTGACGGTGCCGCCGACGATCTGCTCGACGCAGTCGGGCTGGATTCCGGTACGGGCGAGGAGTTCGCGGTACGTCTCACCGAGCAGGTAGGCGGGATGGAGGTTGGCGAGCGCGCCCCCGCGCTTGCCGATGGGGGTGCGTACGGCTTCGACGATGACGGGTTCCGCGGCCATGAGCTCGTCCTCTCCTGCACTGTGCCGGCGCGGCGGGCCGTCCCGGCGCCCCGCCCGAACTAGTACGCGTTCTAGTTCTCCCCGCAGTCTTATGACCTGTAACCCCCGCACGCAAGGGTCTTGCACGCGCCTTCCACGGATTCCACACGCAACAGTTGACGCGAGGACCCTTGTCACTTCTAGAACTCGTTACTACCTTCAAGCCAACTTCTGATGGGCCGTCAGACTTTGGAGTCGCCCGATGTCGTGTCCCGCGCTGCCCGAAGGCTTCGACGCCACCGATCCCGACCTGCTCCAGGACCGCGTCCCCTTCCCCGAGTTCGCCCGGCTGAGGCAGACCGCTCCCGTGTGGTGGTGCCCCCAGCGGCGCGGCGTCACCGGCTTCGACGACGACGGCTACTGGGCCGTGACCCGGCACGCGGACGTCAAGTACGTCTCCACGCACCCCGAGTTGTTCTCCTCGACCACCAACACGGCGATCATCCGCTTCAACGAGCACATCCAGCGTGAGCAGATAGATGCCCAGCGCCTGATCATGCTGAACATGGACCCGCCCGAACACACCCGCGTACGGCAGATCGTGCAGCGCGGCTTCACCCCCCGGGCCATCCGCGGCCTGGAGGACGCCCTGCGGGACCGGGCCCGGAAGATCGTCGCGGAGGCGCTCGCCGCCTCGGCCGACGGCAGCTTCGACTTCGTCACGCAGGTCGCGTGCGAACTCCCCCTCCAGGCCATCGCCGAGCTGATCGGCGTACCGCAGGAGGACCGGCTGCGCATCTTCGACTGGTCGAACAAGATGATCGCGTACGACGACCCCGAGTACGCGATCACCGAGGAGGTCGGCTCCAACGCGGCCGTCGAGCTCATCGGCTACGCCATGAACCTGTCCGCCGCCCGCAAGGAGTGCCCGGCCAAGGACATCGTCACGCAGCTCGTGGCCGCCGAGGGCCAGGGCAACCTGGGCTCCGACGAGTTCGGCTTCTTCGTGCTGCTGCTCGCGGTCGCGGGCAACGAGACCACGCGCAACGCCATCAGCCACGGCATGCACGCCTTCCTGACCCACCCCGAACAGTGGGAGCTGTACAAGGCGACGCGGCCGGCCACGGCCGCCGAGGAGATCGTGCGCTGGGCCACCCCGGTGGTGTCCTTCCAGCGCACCGCCACCCGGGACACCGAGATCGGCGGGCAGAAGATCAAGGCGGGCGACCGGGTGGGGCTCTTCTACTCCTCCGCCAACCACGACCCCGAGGTGTTCACCGACCCCGACCGCTTCGACATCACCCGCGACCCCAACCCGCACCTGGGCTTCGGCGGCGGCGGACCGCACTTCTGCCTCGGCAAGTCCCTGGCCATCATGGAGATCGACCTGATCTTCAACGCGCTCGCCGACTCGCTGCCCGACCTGAGGATGGCCGGGCCGGAGCCGCGACGGCTGCGGGCGGCCTGGCTCAACGGCATCAAGGAGCTTCGGGTCAGCCACGGTTGACGGCCGGCCCGTGGTCCCGGGCGGCAGGGGCCGCACCTCCCACGCCCCGGCTCCTGCCGTCCGCGGTACGCACGGCCGGGTTTCGGTCGGGACCCGTTCGTGTCCGGGGCATTGTCCAGAAAGCGGCCTGCCGTCAGACTGCGCGGATGAATCTTCAGGCAAGCGGGGCGGCCGACTGCGTGGAAGCGCGCTGGCAGCGCCTGCCGACGACATGGCGGCTGATGCACGAACGAGGCGGCTCCCCGGTCCTGAGCCGGGGCGTGCTCGCGCTCATCGACGCCGCTTCCGCAGAACCGTCACTGCGCCGGCTCTACCCGTTCACCACCCGGTTCACCCTGTGGTTCAGCACCCGCACCAGCCACCCGTTCGAGGTGGCGGCGCCAGCGGTCGAGCCGCTGCCGGGCGGCCGGTTCCAGGTCCTGAGCCCGACCCGGAAGCGCGTGATCGGAGAGGCCGACACCGCGCAGGCGGCGGTCGCCCTCGTCGTCGCGGCCTTGGCCGAGGCGCCGGACCCGGCCGCCTGATCGTCCCCGAGTGGCGCGCCGGCCGCACCGGGCGGATCCTGACAGGACGCGGCGATCCACCGAAGGGGTGCCGGGACGGGTACGAGACCCTCCCCGGCACCCCTTCGTCGTGCGCTCCCCGCGTCCTTCCGTCCGGCCGCGTCGGGCTGAGCCCGCCGACGCCGACGCCCGCTCACGCCCGAGTACGGGACGCCGCCACCGACCGCTCCGGCTCGCGCGGCCGCGGCACGCTCAGCCCGCCCGGCAGGACGGCCCCGCGCGGCCCCGACAGTACGTAGACCAGCCCGAACCCGGCGCTCACGACGGCCGCGCCGCCGACCGCGTCGAGCACCCAGTGGTTGGCGGTGGCCACGATCGCGCACACCGTGATCAGCGGGTGCAGTGCCCCCAGCAGCTTCTGCCAGCCCTTCGGCGCGAGCATGATGATCACGATCCCGCACCACAGCGACCAGCCGAAGTGCAGCGAGGGCATCGCCGCGTACTGGTTGGAGATGGCGGTCATCGCCCCGTACTGCGGATTGGCCAGGTCCTGCGGCCCGTGCACGGTGTCGATGAAGCCGAGCCCGGGCATCAGCCGGGGCGGCGCCAGCGGGTACAGCCAGAAGCCGATGAGCGCGAGGACGGTGGCCAGCCCCAGAGAGGCGCGGGCCCAGCGGTAGTCGCCCGGCCTGCGCCAGTACAGGACCGCCAGGATCGTCAGCGGCACCACGAAGTGGAACGACGTGTAGTAGAAGTTGAAGAACTTCTCCAGCCAGGGCGTGTTCGCCACGGCGTGGTTGACGGCGCGCTCGATGTCGATCCCCAGCGCCCGCTCGATGGCGTGGATCTGGCTCCCGTGCCCCTCGGCGAGGCTTCGGCTGCTGGGCGCCGCGGCCCGGATGTGCGAGTACAGGGAGTACCCCACACGTATCAGCAGCAATTCCAGCAACAGGTTGGGGCGCGAGAGCACGCGCCGCCAGAACGGCATCAGCGGCACCCGCGACCAGCGGGCGGCGGCGGGCCGGCCGTACGCGGTCGGGACGGGCTCGCGCCAGTACGGGGAGGAGCGCGGCAGGAACGGCACGGCACAGGCGGCCGCCAGCGCGGCGAGCAGCAGCACGTTGTCCCGTACGGGGGCCAGCGCGGCCAGGTTGGGCAGCAGCACGTCGGCGGGCAGGGTCATGGCGAGCACCACGGCCACCGGCCACACGGGCCGGTCCGCCGCCCGCTTGCCGACCTTGCCGGCCACCGCGAGCAGCACCCACAGCAGCTGGTGGCGCCAGCCGGTCGGCACCACGGCGACGGCCACGCAGCCGGTGACGGCCACGGCGAGGAGCAGCTGGCCGTCGCGGGCGTAGCGGGCGGCGCGGCGCAGGCCGACCCAGCCGATCCCGGCCGCGAGGGCCGCGTACAGCAGGATCTCGCCGGGGCCGCTCAGACCGAGCCGCAGCAGGGCGCCGTGCACGGACTGGTTGGCCAGGGTGTCGGGGGCGCCGCCGAGGCCGGTGCCGGCGAGGTGGTGGACCCAGTACGTCCAGGAGTCGCGCGGCAGGGCGGCCCAGGACAGGGCGGTGGCCGCGGCGAAGGTCACGGCGGCGGCCTTGGCGGTGGGACGGCGGCCGGCGAGCCACAGCAGCGGAGCGAAGAGCAGCAGGGCCGGCTGGAGCGCGGCGGCGAGGCCGACGAGGAACCCGGCCGGGCGTTCGCCGGGCACCCGGAACATGGCCAGCAGCACCAGCAGCACGGGCAGGACGGCGGTCTGGCCCGGCGAGGCGGCCGCGCGGACCGGCAGCGAGACCATCATCAGGCCGACCAGCACGGGTGCGGCGAGCAGCGCGGTGCGCCGGGGCACGGGGTCGGGCAGGCCTCGCGCGGCCACCAGTCCGATGGCGGCGACGAACAGGAGCGTCACGCTGGTCCAGGCCACCTCCAGGGAGGGCGCCGCGAGACCGAGGAACGGCTTCAGGACCAGCCCGGCGAAGGGGGTCGCGGTGAACTGGCCGCCGTCGTAGAGCGAGCCGGGGAAGCCGCTGGGGAGCCGGAATTCGTTGAGCCACTCGCCCGGTGGCACGCGCAGTACCGCGGCGGCCTGTCTGACGGCGAGGACACCGGCAAGTGCCCACAGGAGGAGCCGCGCCGCCCCCAGTCTGCCGCTACCGCCTATGACCCCGGCATGTCCGTTCGCACCACTGTGCTCCGCCGCGTTAGCCACGCCTCGTCGGCCTCCCGCCCTGTTGACCGCAACCTTGACTTCGCCTGGCTGCCGCGTTTCATGCACCACTTCATTACCTGGGTCGACGATATCCCGCGCGGGATCCCTAGGATGGCGAGCATGAGCATCGTGAAGATCAACGCACTGACCGTGCCCGCTGAGCAGCGGGAAGTCCTGGAGCAGCGGTTCGCCTCGCGGGCGGGTGCCGTGGAGGGTTCGGACGGGTTCGAGTGGTTCGAGCTGCTTCGTCCCGTCGAGGGCACGGACCAGTACCTGGTGTACACGCGGTGGCGGTCGGAGGAGGACTTCCAGGCGTGGATGGAGGGGCCCATGAAGGCGGCGCACCAGGGCGGGGGCCCGGGCGGCGGCGAGCGCCCGAAGCCGGCGGCCTCGGGGTCGGCGGTGTGGTCGTTCGAGGTCGTGCAGCAGGCGGCGCCGAAGCCGCAGGGCTGAGGCCGGGGCGCGGCGGGGAGGCCGGCCGCCGCGGGCGGGGCGGGTCGCCCTGAGGCGCGGCGGGGAGGCCGGCCGCCGCGGGGCGGGGCGGGGAGGTCAGCCGCCGCGGGGGCGGGGCGGGGAGGTCAGCCCCAGAAGCGGTCCTCCTCGTCGATGTCCTGCGTGCACTCGTCGATGTCGCTGATCTTCCCGCCGACGATCGTGAAGAAGAGGCCTCCCTGGATCTCGATCCCGTGGTCGCCGCGGTCGCCGCGGGCCGTGTGGAAGGTCATGACGTGGCCCCGCCCGTCGACCAGCACCGTGTGCAGATCGACCTGGAAGGTGCCCTTGGTCTCCTCGCCGATCCGCCGGTACAGGTCGAGGACGGCTTCCCGGCCCTTGTGGTGCCCGGAGAGGGGATTGCTGCCCGGGACGTGGTGGATGACGTCGGCCGTCATCAGCGTGCCCATCGTCTCCATGTCGCCCGTGCCGAAAGCCTCGTAGCCGCGGCGGATCAGGGCAGCGTCAGGGTGCTCGGACATGGCTTTCACGCCCTCCGTGTGGGTGATATGCGTCTTTTCCTATCATCAGCCTGTACCTGTGGATATTCCACGCGGCGCGATGGGCGCGGACTCCACAATGGCGCCATGGACATCAAGAGCACGAGCACCGGATCCACCGTCCGCGCGACGGCCGCCAACTGGACCGTCGCCGCCGAGCACTTCGCCGCGCCGGAGGCGACCGCGCTGCGCCGCGCGTACTACGCGGAGGTCGCCGGCCGGTACTGGAAACGGCCCGCCACGGAGGCCGAGATCGACGAGGGTCTGCGGGACGATCCGGCCGACGGCCTCGCCCCGCCGACGGGCGAGTTCGTGGTCGGCCGGCTGAACGCAGCGCCCCGTGCCTGTGGTGGCATACGGCTGCTCGACCCCCTCACCGCCGAGCTCACGCGGGTGTACGTGGACCCGCGCGCCCGCGGCACGGGAGGCGGGGCCGCGCTGCTCACGGCTCTGGAGGCGGCAGCCCGGGCCCTGGGCGCCGAGCGGGTCCGCCTCGACACCCGCTCGGACCTGGTGGAGGCCCGGGCCCTGTACGCGCGCCAGGGGTACGCGGAGATACCGGCGTACAACGCGGGCCCGTATGCGGAGCACTGGTTCGAGAAGCTCCTGGCCTGAGCCGGTCCGGCCCGCCCCGGCCCGGCCCGACCCGTCGCCGGACGGGCGGATCGGGGCCGCCTCAGCCGGAGGCGGGGGCGAGGTCCGCGCCCTTGAAGGGCAGGCCGGTCACGGCGTCGAGGATGACGACCCGCATGCCGGCCCTCGGCTGGGCGCTCGCCCCGGGTGCCGGGGCCGTCGGGCCGCCGGTCGGGGCCGCGCCCGCCAGGGAGGTGATCCAGCACACGTGCCAGGCTCCCTGCGCGTCCTGCTTGGCGATGAGTTCGCTGCTGGTCACTTCGGCGCCGGGATGGGCCGCCGCGGCCTTGTGCTGGGCTTCTTCCTTGGTGACGACGGGGTTCGGCAGCCGCGGAGCCGCGATGTTGGCCGCGGAGAACGCGAGGATCCGCCGGTCGCCTCCCACGATCACGTCGAGGCGCATGGGCATGAGGACGCCGTCGACGCGCGAGCGCCAGGACACCAGCTTGGCCTGGCTGTCCGGGCCACCGGCCGCCGTGACCTGGGTGGTGTCGGCGGGCGGGGCCCAGGGGAAGTGGATCGCGGCGAATGCGGAGGCCGCCTCGCGGACCGCGCCGTCGGCGATCGCCGGGGCGCCGGGCCGGTCGGGCTCGACGGCCGCGAGCCTGCCGGACCGCACCTCGCGGGAGGGCCAGTCGAGGACCAGGCTCCCCGACCGGGTCGCGACCTCCAGCCTCCCGGGCTGCCCGTGGGAGCCGGGCGTGTACTGGACGGTCTCCGTCGTGGCGGCGTCACCGAAGAACTCCCGGGCGGCGGCCGCCGCGGCCTTCGTCTGCGCGGGATCCGCCCGGTGCCCGTCGCTCACCTCGGACACGGTGATCAGGAGGGTGGGCAGGGCGACGGCGGCGAGCACGCCGGCCCCGGCAGCGGCGATGATCGAGGTCAGCCGGATGTCCGCGCGCCCGCGCAGGAGCCGGGCCCCGGCGGCCGAAGCCCGGGAGGCCGTCCGGCACCACGCGTACCCGGCGGCGCAGCCGGCGAGCGCGCCGAGCGCGTTGGCGGCGAGGTCGCCGGTATCGCAGGCGCGCCCCATGCCCGGGGTCAGTGCCTGCGTGACCTCGATGGCCCCGGACAGCACCGCGCAAGCGGCGAACACCGGCAGCGGGCGCCGCGTGAGCAGCGTCGGGAAGAAGGCGAGGGGGAGGAAGAGGGCGATGTTGAGGAGACCCTGCGGCGCGAGGAGGCTGCCGAGCAGATCCCGCTGCACCGTGCAGACGCGGGAGGCGGGTGCCTGCGGGTGGAGCCGGTAGAGGGTGGCGGCCAGGGCCAGTGCGGCGGAGGTCGTGGCGGCGACGGCGGCCGAGGGGGACACGGCGTACTTGCGCCCGAGCCACCACGCGGGGCCCCCGGCGAGCAGTGCCAGGGCGGCGAACAGGAGCAGGAGTGGCAGGTGGCCGCTAAGGGCTGCTTCGATCACGGAAGGGCAATCCTCGGGAGGAGGGCGGGGTGGAGCGGGCCGGCTCCACCGGGTGGGCGGAGCCGGCCGCGGAAGGGTGGTCAGTGACCGCTGATCACCGGGAGCCGTCGCAGATGCTGACGGGGGCGTTGTAGAAGGTGCCCTGCCCCTGAACGGCCATCCAGCCGACGATGTCGTTGCAGTCGTCGAAGCCCAGCCAGGTGAAGCCCTCGTTGTGCTCGGTCCCCGACGACTGGCTGAACCAGCCGTTGTCGTAGCTGAAGCCGTGGTAGTTGAAGCCCAGCTTGGCGGTGATGGTCCCGCCGCCCGTCTTCTTGTACGTCTCGGACATCGTCCACCACGACCCCTCGTGGACGTTGTCGGGTCGGATCGACGTCCACAGTTCGCCGTTGCTGAGCTTGGTCATCGAGATGCCGTAGTCGACGTTCCCGGCGGACGCGGCGGGGGCGAGGGCGAGACCCAGGGCCACCAGAGAACCTGCCATGGCCATGACAGAAGAGCGCTTGCGCATGATGCTTTCGACTCCTTGATTCGGTGCGGAAGGGGGTTGCGCGAGCTAGCAGATGGTCACGGGGGCGTTGTAGAAGGTGCCCTGGTTCTGGACCTTGAGCCAGCCGACCACGTCCGAGCAGTCGTTGAAGCCGAGGTCGCTGAACGACTCGTACGAGTTGTCACCGGCCGCCTGGGTGAACCAGCCCTTGTTGTAGCTGTAGCCGTGGTAGTTGAAGCCGTACTGGGCCGTGATGGTGCCTCCGCCGGCCTTGCCGTACGACTCCTCCATCCACCAGTAGCCCGAACCGTCGTTCTGGGGACCGATGTTGGTGTTGAACTTCCCGAAGGTCAGCTCGGTGACGGACCAGTACTGCCCGGCGTTGCCCGATGCCATCGCGGCGGGCGCGCCGGCGACGGTCGCCGCCAGGAGCACGCTCGCGACGGCCAGGACGGGACGAATCCTCAATGCGGTTCCTCACGTAAGAGGTGGTCACTGATCGAACGGATTCGAATTTAGGCAGGAGCCGCTCGGCACACTGAACGGTCGGCGCAGGACTGCTTGATGCTCAGTGCGCGGAACTCGGTGGGGCTGAGCCCGTACGCCTCGCGGAACGAGCGGCTGAAGACCACCGGGCCGCTGAAGCCCCACCGGGCGGCGATCGCCTGCACGGGACGGGCGGCGAGATCGGGGCACCCGAGGTCGGCGTGGGACTGCTCCAGGCGGCGCCGGCGGATCCGGGCCTGGACGCTCTCCTTCCGCCCGTGGAAGAGCTGGTGGAGGCTGCGTACCGATATGTGGTGGTGAGCGGCGATGATCGAGGGATTCAGCTCCGGGTCGCCGAGGTTGTGCTCGATGAACGCGTGGATCCGCTGCACGAGGGCCCGTTCGCGGACCTCGGAGGGCAGTTGCTCCTCGGAGTCCAGCTGCTGGGCCAGGCAAGCCGCCGCGAGGTCGAGGGCCACCGCGCCCATGCGGCGCAAGTCCTCCGGTTCGCATTCGGCGCCGTGCTGCTCAAGGGACGTCATGAACGACGCCAGGAGCGCCGCCACTCCGCTGTCGCCCCGCATACGGCGGGCCAGTAACCGGTCGAGACGCTGGGTGCGCAGCGGCATGAGATCCCGGGGAAGCATCAGCACCGTCGCCCGCACCTGGCCGTCCCCGTCGAGCATCACGTTGTCCGAGGGCCGCGAGGTGTCCCACAGCATGAGATCACCGGGTCCCACGGTGCACTCGTTCCGGGCCTGCGACATCGACGTCGCCCCCTTGCGCAGCAGCGCCAGCTGGTACTGCTCCGGATCACCGCGCCGGATCATGGCGGCGGTGCGCCGCGAACGCAGCGGCGACAGGTCGAACCGGGCCACACGGAGCTCCCCCAAGTCCAGTACGGCGGCCTCGCCCTGGAAATCCGCCGGCCGCTCGCTGCTCAGCGCGGCGGGCATCACCTCGCGCGAGATGACGTCCGCGTACCAGTCGAACCGCTCCCCCGCGGGCACCCCGCCCGACGACACCACCGACCACATCACGCGCCCCCCAGCTCGAACGTTCGTACACGGCCAAGGATGCAGAGATACGTGGCGCGGACACCTGTATTTGGTCAGTGCGCGGCGTGGTCGCGGGGGGCCGCGGCGTCGAAGGGCTCCTCCGCGTCGGATCCGCAGAGCTCGGCGTTGATCTCCTTGACCAGTTTGACCAGGTCGGTCGGCCGGTCCGGACCCCACCAGTCGCCGAGCAGTTCGGCGAGCGACTCCTCCCGAGCCTCGGCCAGCTTTCCGGCCTCCTCCCGGCCGCGCTCGGTCATGACCAGCGGCAGCCCGTCCCGTACCGCCAGTCCGCGCTCTTCGAGCTGGCGCGCGGCGTCGGTGATCACCTTCAGCGGCACGGTGGTCCGCTCCGCGAGCATCGCGGGCTCGGCGGAGCCGTACTTCTTGATCCGCAGCAGGAGCCAGCTCGACGCGGGCAGCAGGTCGAGGCCGGCCTTGTCGGTGATCTTCTCGTAGACGTGGCGGCGGCCCTCACGGGTACCGAGGACGGTCAGCGCGCGGGCGACCTCCTCGCGGGAGGAGCGGTGGACGGGGTTGGAGGCGAGGGTCTCGGTGACGTCGGGCGCGGTGACCGAGCCGCGCAGCACGTCCTCCTTGAGGAACCAGGCGATGACGAAGGCGAGGAGCACGACGGGCACGGCGTAGAGGAAGACGTCGGTGATGGAGGAGGCGTACGCGTCGAGCACGCGCGGACGCAGCTCGGCGGGCAGCTGCCCGATGGCCCGTGGATCGGACTCGACCAGCGCGGCCGTGCCGGGCGGCACAGGCAGCCCGGCGAAGGCGGTGGCCAGCTTGCCGTCGAGCCGGTTGGTGAAGATCGTGCCGAAGATCGCCACCCCGAAGGAGGCTCCGATGGAGCGGAAGAACGTGGCGCCGGAGGTGGCGACGCCGAGGTCGGCGTAACTGACGGAGTTCTGCACGACCAGGACCAGCACCTGCATGACCAGACCCAGTCCGGTGCCGAAGACGAAGAAGTAGATGCTCATCTCCCAGGTGCTGCTGGTGCGCTGCAACTGGTGCAGCAGGAGCAGCCCGATCGCCGTCACGCCCGTGCCCGCGATCGGGAAGACCTTCCAGCGTCCGGTGCGGCTGACGATTTGGCCGGAGGCGGTGGAGGCGATGAGCATGCCGAGCACCATCGGCAGCATGTGGACGCCGGACAGGGTGGGCGAGACGCCCTGGACGACCTGGAGGAACGTCGGCAGGTAGACCATCGCGCCGAACATCGCGAACCCGATGATGAAGCTGATCACCGAGCAGAGGGTGAAGGTGCGGATCCTGAACAGTCCCAGCGGCAGGACGGGTTCGACGGCCCGCCGCTCGACGAAGAGGAAGACGGCGAGCAGCACGGCGCCGAGGACGGCCACCGCGACGATCCGGGCCGAGCCCCAGCCCCAGGTGCCGCCCAAGGAGGCGACGAGCACGAGGCAGGTGGCGACGCAGGCGATGAGGAACGTGCCGAGGTAATCGATGGTGTGCTTCAACCGCCGCACGGGGATGTGCAGGACCGCGGCGATGACGACGAGCGCGACGAGACCGATGGGCAGGTTGATGTAGAAGACCCAGCGCCAGGACAGGTTGTCGACGAACACACCGCCCAGCAGCGGTCCGAGGACACTGGTCGCACCGAAGACGGCGCCGAAGAGGCCCTGGTACTTGCCGCGCTCACGCGGCGGGACGATGTCGCCGACGATCGCCATCGACAGCACGATCAGACCGCCGCCGCCCAGGCCTTGCAGGGCGCGGAACCCGATGAGCTGCGGCATGTCCTGGGCGAGCCCGCACAGCGCCGATCCGATGAGGAAGAGCACGATGGCGCCCTGGAACAGCTTCTTGCGTCCGTACTGGTCGCCGAGCTTGCCCCACAGCGGCGTGGCGGCGGTGGCGGCCAGCATGTAGGCGGTGACCACCCAGGACAGGTGCTCCATCCCGCCCAGCTCGCTGACGATCGTCGGCAGGGCCGTGGAGACGATGGTCTGGTCGAGGGCGGCGATCAGCAGGCCGAGCAGCAGGGCCCCGATCGAGACGAGGACGTCGCGGGTGGCGTGTTCGGCGGCCGGGCCGGACGAGTGCGGGTCGGGAACGGGTTCCGCGGGGTCCGTGGTCACATCCTGAGCCATCCGTTCCTCCTCGGGCCGGATCAACATGTCCATCCTGAGCGGTGTGGCCGGATATGGCCTCTCGGGCGGGTTGGGCAGGCCCCGGAGGGTCTGCATAATCGCAGGCAATGGCCAGGGAGGGATTCCAGTGAGCGCTGAGCGCTGTCCAGAATGCGACGCCGTGGGCGCCGACTGCGGGTGCGCGACGGGGGCCGGTTTCGAGCCACTGCGGGTCCGTCCGTACGTGACGCTCCCCGAGCCGCGTCAGTCCGACGACCCGCCGCCCCCGCAGCCGGTGCGGGGGGTCGTGGCCGGGCCCGCGGGCGGGTACGCCGGGGCCGCGCAGACGCCCCCGGGAGAGGACACCCCGGCGTACGGCATACCCGTGGCCTGGCCCGACTCCCCGCCACAAACGGGCTGGCCGGCCGAGACGGCCCGCCCCCGGCCGGTCGACCCGGCGGCGACCGGCGGGACCGGGGCGCCTTCGAAGCGCCCCCGCTCCCCCCGCAGGCGGCGGCTCCCGACGATCCTGGCCGGTGCCGGCACCCTGGTCGCCATGGGCAGCGTGGCCCTGGCGCTGGGAATGCTCCCGCGCTCCGACGACAGCGACACGGTCCTGCTGGACGCCAAGCCGTCGGCGCCCGCCGCGAGCGTGGCCCCGACCGGCCCGTCACAGCCGGCGGCCACGCGCAGCCCGTCGCGCTCCGCCTCCCCGTCGGCCTCGGCCTCCCCGTCCGCGAGCGCCTCGAAGTCGGCCTCCCCCTCCGCCTCGCCCTCGGCCTCCCGCAGCTCGGCGCCCCCGTCCCCGACCCCGTCGACGAGCACGAGCCGCACGCAGAGCCCCCCTCCGCCGCCCCCGAAGGGCCCGACGCTGCGGTACGGGGACTCGGGCCCGGAGGTGGAGAAGATGCAGCGCCTGCTGGCGGGGCGCGGGTACTACCGGGGCAGGATCAACGGCAAGTTCGACAGCCGCACGGAGAACGCCGTCTCGGATTTCCAGTGGCAGAACGGCATCGACGACGACTGGGGCGTCTACGGCCCGCAGACCCGGCAGGCCCTGGAGGGCTGATCGCTCACGGAGGGTGTCCGCGACACCGAGTGGCGCGGACCGCCCTCGGTTTTGTATCGTGTAGGAACAAAGTGGTTCCGCCCGCAACCCCTGACCGGTGGGCGGAACCGCTTGTTCTCTTTCCCGCCCCGTCTGGAGCACTCCGATGCCGGCCAGCACCACCACGACCACCGCACCCGTCGTCCTGGGCGCCAAGGCCCTGCTCCTGGACATGGACGGCACCCTCGTCAACTCGGACGCGGTGGTCGAACGCTGCTGGCGGGAGTGGGCCGTCTCTCACGGGCTGGACCCGGAGGAGGCCCTGAAGGTCGTCCACGGCCGGCAGGGCTACGCCACGATGGCCATCCTCCTGCCGGAGCGCCCGATGGAGCTCAATCACGCCGAGAACAGCGTGATGCTCGCCCGCGAGACCGCCGACACCGACGGCGTGGTCCCGGTGGGCGGAGCGGCGCGGTTCATGGCGGCGATCGACGGGCTGCCGCACGCCCTGGTCACCTCGGCCGACTCGGCCCTGGCCACGGCCCGGATGGCGGCGGCCGCCCTGCGCATGCCGGACGTGCGGGTCACGGCCGAGTCCGTCAAGGCCAGCAAGCCCGACCCCGAGGGCTTCCTCATGGGCGCAGCCGAGCTGGGCGTCGACCCCGCCGACTGCATCGTCTTCGAGGACTCGGCGGCAGGGATCGCCGCCGGCCTGGCGGCGGGCATGCGCGTGATCGGCATAGGCCCCCGAGCCGCAGCCCACGCCCCGACGGCCCACGTCCAGGACCTGACGTCGGTCCGGGTCACCACGACCGAGGCCGGCTCGATCGAGCTGACCCTGACGCCGGCCGCCTGAGCCGAACCGGCCCCCCGACCTGCCAGGACCCCCGACTCGGGACCGGGATGGGTTCGGGGGCTTCCCGGCAGTCCACTGTCCTTCCGTGTCGGTCCGGGCCGTCAAGGGCGCTCCCTGCGGTCGCGTCGCTCCGCGATGTCGCTGCGCTCCACCCTTG
>NZ_JBIASC010000027.1:0-9462 GCF_042890485.1 Streptomyces sp. NPDC002181
TGCCAGGCCACTTTCAACGCGAACCGAAGGAAACGGGTGCCTCGAACGCCGCTTTCCGCACCGCCCGCCGCAACGCCTTCAGCAGCGTCCCGCCGATCGCGAGGGTCAGCACGACGGTCAGCACGGCCCGGCCCAGGTCCCAGCCCACCGAGGTCGCCACGCAGTACGCGGCGAAGCGCGCCAGATTGGCGGGGACCGGATCCCCGGGGTGGAACGAGATGCCCTGGCCCATGCCCTGCAAGAGCACCCAGCCCTGCAGGTTCATGACCGTGCCGTACGCGAACGAGCCCGCGAACCCGTACGCCGCCAGCATCAGCAGCTCCGCCCGGCCCCGGAGCCTCTCCGCCCCCGGCAGCAGCCCGGCGCCCAGCGAGAACCAGCCCATGGCCAGCATCTGGAACGGCATCCACGGCCCGACCCCGCCCGTGAGCAGCGCGGAGGCGAACATCGTCACCGAGCCGAGGACGAAGCCGAAGCCGGGGCCGAGCACGCGGCCGCTGAGCACCATCAGGAAGAACATCGGCTCCAGTCCGGCCGTGCCGGCGCCCAGGGGTCGCAAGGCCGCCCCGACCGCGGCGAGCACGCCGAGCATCGCCACCGCCTTGGCGTCCATGCCCTGGTCGGCGATGGTCGCGACGACCACGGCGACGAGGAGGGGGAGCAGCCCCGCGAAGAGCCAGGGGGCGTCCTGGGAGTGGGCGAGGCCGGACTGGCGGTCGGCGAGAAGGGGCCAGCCGAAGGCCGCGATGCCGATGAGGGTGACGAGGAGCAGCGCGGCGGCGGCGCGGGGGCCGATGCGCAGGGGGCGGGCGCTCATCCGGTGGCCTCGGCTCGGGGGTCGGATGCCGATGCCGATGCCGATGCCGATGCGGGCGCGGGCGCGGGGGTGGGCGCGGGTGCCCGTACGGGGGTGGGCTCGGGTGTCCGTTCGGCCAGGGCCTTTGCGACCTGGGTCACCGTGAGCCAGTGGGCCGGGGCCAGGATCTTGGCCACCTGCGGTGCGAAGGCCGGGGACGAGACGACGACCTCGGCGGTCGGGCCGTCCGCGACGGTCTCGCCGCCCGCCAGGATCACGACCCGGTGGGCCAGCTCGGCGGCGAGTTCCACGTCGTGGGTGGCGAGGACGATGGCGTGCCCGTCGGCGGCGAGGCCGCGCAGGACGTCGACCAGGCGGGCCTTGGCCGCGTAGTCCAGACCGCGGGTCGGTTCGTCGAGGAGGAGCAGGGCCGGCCGGCCGGTCAGTACGAGGGCCAGGGCCAGGGCCAGGCGCTGGCCCTCGGAGAGGTCCCGGGGATGGGTGTCGTCGGGGACGCCGGGGAGCAGGGAGGCGACGAGGTCCCGGCAGGTGCCGGGGGCCGCGCCGGCGTCGGAGTCGGCGGCGTCGCACTCGGCGGCCACGGTGTCGGCGTAGAGGAGGTCGCGGGGCTCCTGCGGCACGAGGCCGACGCGGCGGACCATCTCCTGCGGGGCGGTGCGGTGGGGGGTGCGGCCGCCGACGGTGACGGTGCCGGTGGTGGGGGCCAGCGTGCCGACGAGGGTGGCGAGGAGGGTGGACTTGCCCGCACCGTTGCGGCCCATGAGGGCGATGGTCTCGCCGGGGGCTACGGAGAGGTCGATGCCGTGGAGGACCTCGGCGCGGCCGCGGCGCAGGGAGAGGCCGCCGACCTGGGCCACGGGCTCCGCCGGAGCGGCCGGGCGCGCGGGCGTCCGGCCGTCGGCGGTGGCGGCGCCGTGGGCCGGGCCGTGGGCCGGGCCGGTGGCCGGCCCGCTCCGGCGGAGCAGGCGGCCCAGGAGGCCGGGGCGGGCCGCCTCTGCCGGACCGCTCGGCCGGGGGGTGGGGTCCGGATGCGGCGTGCCAGCCGGTGCCGGTGCAGGCAGTGGCGCCGGCGCCGGCAGGTGGGGGAGGAGGTCCGGGGCCCGGCGGCGCGCGTCCCGGACCGACAGGGGGAGGGGGGACCAGCCCGCCAGCCGCCCCAGGGCCACCACCGGGGGGTGGACCGGGGAGACCGCCATGATCGAGGAGGGGCTGCCGAGGACCGGCGGCGCGCCCGGGGACGGGAGGAGGAGGACCTGGTCCGCGTACTGGACCACCCGCTCCAAGCGGTGTTCCGCCAGCAGGACCGTCGTGCCCAGGTCGTGCACCAGGCGCTGGAGCACCGCGAGCACCTCCTCGGCGGCCGCCGGGTCCAGCGCCGAGGTGGGCTCGTCCAGGACCAGGACCTTCGGGTGCGTGGTCAGGACCGAGCCGATCGCGACCCGCTGCTGCTGGCCGCCGGAGAGGGTGGCCAGGGGGCGGTCGCGCAGTTCGTTCAGGCCGAGCAGGTCCAGCGTCTCCTCGACCCGGCGGCGCATGACGGACGGGGCCAGGCCCAGCGACTCCATCCCGTACGCGAGCTCGTCCTCGACCACGTCCGTCACGAAGTGCGCGAGCGGGTCCTGGCCGACCGTGCCGACGACGTCGGCGAGCTCGCGCGGCTTGTGCGTGCGGGTGTCGCGGCCCGCGACCGTGACGCGGCCGCGCAGCGTGCCCCCGGTGAAGTGCGGTACCAGGCCGCAGACGGCGCCGAGGAGGGTGGACTTGCCGACGCCCGACGGGCCGACCAGGAGCGTGAGCTCTCCCTCCGGGATCACCAGATCCACATCGCGGAGGGTGGGCTGCTCGGCGCCGTCGTACGTGACCGACACCTGCTCGAAGCGGATCACTGCGATGCCTCCTTCGGAGGTACGGGGGCCACGAGGGCGGGGACCAGGCCGATCAGGACCGCCGCCGCCGGCCACAGCGGGAGCGCCGGCGCGACCAGCGGGACCACCCCGGGCTGGAGGGCTGCCGGGTCCACCGTCCCGGCGCGGATCAGGGCGGCGGCGACCGCCGCACCCGAACCGGCGACCACCCACGCACGCCACCCCCACCGGTCGGGCCGGTAACGGGTCCGGATGCTGCGCCGCCCTCCCAGGCGCAGGCCCGCGAGCGCCAGGCCGAGGCCGATCACGAGGACCGGCAGCCCGTACGCGGCTCCCTCCGCGGCGAGCAGCCCGTACGTGCCGGCGCACATGCCGAGCAGCCCGCCGAGGGTGAGGACGTTGGTGGTGTGCCGGACGGCGGGCGGGACCTGCGCGGTACGCCCGTAGCCGCGCGCGTCCATCGAGGCGGCGACGGCGACGGAACGCTCCAGCGCCCCCTCAAGGACGGGCAGGCCGATCTGGAGGACGGCCTTGACGCCGCCGGTGGGGCGGCCGCGCAGCCGGCGGGCGGTCCGCAGCCGGGCCACGTCGGCGACCATGTTCGGCGCGAAGGTCATCGCGACGACCACGGCGACCCCCGCCTCGTACAAGGCGGCCGGGAGGGACTTCAGCAGCCGCGCCGGATTGGCGAGGGCGTTGGCGGCGCCGACGCAGACGAGGAGGGTGGCCAGCTTGGCGCCGTCGTAGAAGGCGAAGGCGAGCTGCTCGGCGGTGACGCGGCCGCCGATGCGGATCCCCTGGGCCGCCCAGTCGGGCAGCGGCACTTCGGGGAGGGTGAAGAGGAGGTGCGCGCCGGGGATGGGGGAGCCGAGGAGTACGGAGAAGAGGAGCCGGAGCCCGATGACGAACAGGCCCAGTTTGAGGAAGGCACTGTAGGAGCGGGCCCAGGGGGCGGCGGTGCGGCGGGCGGCCACGACGTAGCCGGCCACGCCCGTGATCAGGCCGAGGAGCAGCGGATTGGTGGTGCGCGAGGCGGCGGTGGCGAGCCCGAGGGCCCACAGCCACCACGCCCCCGCGTGCAGGGCGTTGCCGCGCCGGGCCCGCGGGGCCGAGATGATTTCGTACGAAGCGCGGAACCCGGGACCACCCGCCCCGGCCCTCCCGGGCCCGGCCGGGGTCAGGTCGCCGGGTGCGGGACGGCGGGTCCTGGCCGTACCCGCACCACCGGTGCGGGTGGCCGCGGGCGCGCCGGCCGGGTCCGGGGCGGTCGGCGGTGTCATCGGCGGCGGCGGGACTGCCAGACCGCGGCCGCGGCCAGGGCGGCCACCGCCACCAGTCCGACCAGCAGGGAGGTCGACGGGCCGCCGCCCCCGGCCTTCGGCTCCGCCGACGGCCTCGGACTCGCGCTCGGATTCGTGCTCGGATCCGCGTTCGGCTTTTCCGCCGTGTCCGCGATCGGTTCGCCGCAGCCCTGCTTCGGGTAGCCCGACACCGCGCACAGCAGCGCCGCGCTGTTGTAGCGCAGCGGCTTGGCGGTCTGGGCCAGGGCCTCGGCCGCCGTGGCGTCCGGGGCGACCTGGGCACAGGCCGTGCGCGGGGTGTCCTGCGGCAGGGCGTCGCCGGCCGGGGCGTCCGCCGGGACGCCGAAGTCGACGACCACCGCGATCCGCTTGCGGCCCTCCAGCGCCGGAGTGCCCGCGCAGACCGCCGCGAAATCGGCCGCCGCGCGCGGCTTGGCCGCCTCGGCCGCCGCGTCCTTGCTCACCGAGAAGCGGAAGCCCAGGGCCGAGCCGTCCGCCGGGCGGCCCGTCGAGGGGCCCTGCGTGGCGTACTGCCACTGGCCGCCCGAGGCCTCCCAGAACGACCAGTAGCGGTAGCCCGCCGCGAGCGCCGGGGAGGAGGCCAGGAGGGTGAGCAGGACGCCGAACGCGAGGACCAGCGGGGTCAGGCCGCGGCGGCGCATCAGAGCTGGTTCTTCTTCCGGCGGCCGCTCAGCAGGACGCCGATGCCCATGCCGGCGGCCAGGCCCGCGCCCACGATCCACCAGACGTTCGAGACCGGCTTGTCCGACTTCTCGGCCTTCGCCGACTTGTCCGCCTCGTCGCTCTTGGCTTCCGCCGCCTTGGACGCCGGACCCGTCGCGTTCAGGGCCGTCACCAGGTCCGTGCCGCCGAACGACTTCGGGTCCGTGCCGGTCGCGTGCGCGGCCAGGACCAGCGTGCCGAGGGCCGCCGGGCTGTCCTTGGCCCACTCCGCCGAGTTCGTCTTCAGCCATTCCAGCGCGCCCGCCGCCGACTGCTCGTGCCCGGCCGCGGCCAGGGCGATCACCGCGTCGGCGGTGTTTCCGGTGTCCGCGGTCGGCTGGTCCGCGCCCGGGGTGACGGCCGTGAGGTGGCCGTCCTTCTTCAGCGTCTCGGCCAGGTAGCCGGCCGCGCCCTGGGCCGCGGCCGCCGGGTCGGCGGCGCCCGTCGCCGGGCAGGCCAGAGCGGCCGCGGGGGTGTCGGCGGCGGCCGGGGACACGACCGCGCCCTGGCCCAGGCCGGCCAGGACGGCGGCGGCCGTGGCGTCGGCGTTGGCCGGGAGCTTGCCGTCCGGTGCCGGCTGGTACCCGAAGGCGCCGCGGTCGGCGGCCGGCTCGGCGGCGCAGCCCAGCTGGAAGGCCAGCAGGCCCTCGTACGCGGACTTGCCCGCCTTCGACTTCACGTCGGCCGGCTTCTCGCCCGCCACCGCCAGTGCGCTGATCACGATGGAGGTGGAGTTGCCCTCGCTCGGCGTGCCGGGGACGAAGGCCCAGCCGCCGTCCTCGTTCTGGACGGACTTCAGCCAGTCCACGCTCTTCTTCACCGCCGCGTCCTGACCGCCCAGCGCCTTCAGCGCCTGCACGGCCATCGCGGTGGCGTTGGTGTCGAACATCGTCTTGTCGTCGCAGGCAGCGGTGGCGTCCGCGCGGAAGGAGGCGAATCCGCCGTTGGCGCACTGCTGGCCGACCAGCCAGTCGACGGCCTCCTTGGCCGGCTTCACGCCGACCGTGTGCTGGGCCAGCAGCGCGAAGGACTGCCGCCACACGCCGTCGTACGTCGGGTCCTTCTTGCCGAACAGTCCGGACGGGATCACCGGGGCCGGCGGGGTGGAGGGGGAGGGCGCTGCGAGGGCTGCGGGGGCGGCGCCCACGCAGAGCACGGCGGAGGCGGCGAGCGCGGCGGCGCTGCGGCGGACGTTCATGGGGGGCGGGTGCCTCTCGTGCTGGGGAGCAGGAGGCAGGCCCGTACAGGGCACCGGGCTCCGGCTCCGTTTACCTCGACGGTGCCGGCCGCCGGGGGCTCCGGCGGCGCGAGCCGCGCACCTCGCGTACGGGGCGGTCCGGCTCCCCGCCCGGCGGGGGCCTGGGCGGGTCACGGTTGCGGGTCAGCGCCGGAATCACACCGGCTTCCCCCCGTACGGAAGGGTGGACGACGGGTCAACTGTACCGGCCCGTAACAGCCCGGAAGGGTGACGTCCACCCGCAGCACCCCTTACCCGGGGGCCGCCGCCGTCACAGCGCGCGGTACGTGACCGGGTCGCTGCCCGGGACCGCCTCCGCCCGGCCCTGCTTCACCAGCCGCCGCAGATGGGCTTCCGCTTCCGAGACGGCGATGTTGCGGGAGCCGTACGGGATCTGCTCCCAGGGCCGGTTCCACTCCATGCGCTCCGCCAGCCCCCACGGGGTCAGCGGCTCGGCGAGCAGCTCCCACAGGCCGGTCAGCCGCTCCTCGTGGTGGTCCAGCAGCTCGCGCACCCGGGCCGGGGCGTCGGTGAAGGCGTGCTGGTGGGCCGGGAGCACCTCGGCCGGGTCCAGACGGCCGATGCGTTCGAGGGAGTCGAGGTAGTCGCCGAGGGGGTCGGTGACCCGGGCATCCTCCGGGTCCTCGTAGAGGCCGATGTGCGGGGAGATGCCGGGCAGCAGGTGGTCCCCGGAGAAGAGGCGGCCGTTGCCGGGGAGGTTCCCCGGATGCCGCTCCTCCAGGTGCAGGCAGACGTGGCCGGGGGTGTGCCCGGGGGTCCAGATGGCGCGCAGCCTGCGCCCGGCGAGGGGGAGCAGCTCGCCGGGGACGATCTCCCGGTCGGGGACGGCGGCCCGCAGGCCGGGCAGGGTGCGCAGCCGGCCGCTCGCGCGGGCGGCGCGCAGCGGGGCGATGTGCTCCTCGGGGGCTCCGGCGGCGGCCAGCTTCCCGCTCATGTAGTCGAACCAGGTGCCGGGCTCGGCGGAGCGGGTCCGTACGACGATCTCGGTGTCGGCGGCGTGCATGGCGATCCACGCCCCGGAGGCCTCCCGGACCCGGCCGGACAGGCCGTGGTGGTCGGGGTGGTGGTGGGTGATGACCACGCCGTGGACGTCGGCGACGGCGATGCCGAGGGCGCCGAGGCCGGCGGTGAGGGTGTCCCAGGATTCCGGGTCGTCCCAGCCGGTGTCGATGAGGACGGGTCCGCGGTCGGTGTCGAGGACGTGGACGAGGGTGTGGCCGAGCGGGTTGTCGGGGATCGGGACCTTGATGCCGCGGACGCCGCCGCCGTGGTCGGTGACGTGGGGGGTGACGGGCGGGGTGGTGGCCGGTGCGGTGGGCCCGGCCCCGGGTCCGTCCCCGGGGGCGGTCGGTGGTGCGGCCTGCGGAGGCGTGTCCTGTGACGGCGTGTCCTGCGGCATGGGGGCTCCCTGTCTGCGCTGCGCCCGGCCGCGTCTGCGCCGCCCGGCTCACTCTCACGAGAACGTGTTGCAGTAGTCGCCCAAGTCGACCATCTGCGGCCGGTTCTGACTAGTCGCAACCCTCGGTTGGATCTTCCCGGCGGTTCCGTCCTGGCCGTGGACTCCTGGAACTAGAACTGGTATCAGTTCGGGAACGCCAAGCCGCAGGAGGCATCAGCCATGACCGAGCTCGTGGAACACGGACACCTGTTCATCGGCGGTGAGTGGACGGATCCGCTGGGCACCGACACGATCGAGATCGTCTCCCCCCACACCGAGCAGGTCATCGGCAGCGTCCCGCACGCCTCCCGCGCGGACGTGGACCGCGCCGTCGCGGTCGCGCGCAAGGCCTTCGACGAGGGGCCGTGGCCCCGGATGTCCCTGGACGAGCGGATCGCCGTCGTCACCCGGATCAAGGACGCCATCGCCGTCCGGCACGAGGAGATCGCACGCTCGATCAGCTCGCAGAACGGTTCCCCGTACTCCTGGAGCGTCCTCGCCCAGGCGCTCGGCCCGATGATGGTCTACGACGCCGCGATCCAGGTCGCGCGCGCCTACCCGTACGAGGAGCACCGCCAAGGGGTGCTCGGGCCGATCCTGGTGCGCCGGGAGCCGGTGGGCGTGGTCGCGGCCGTCATCCCGTGGAACGTGCCGCAGTTCGTGGCGGCCGCGAAGCTGGCGCCCGCGCTGCTGACGGGGTCCACGGTGATCCTCAAGCCGTCCCCCGAGTCGCCGCTGGACTCGTACATCCTCGCCGACATCGCCCGCGAGGCCGGGCTGCCGGAAGGGGTGCTGTCGATCCTGCCCGCCGACCGGGAGGTCAGCGAGTACCTCGTCGGCCACCCCGGCGTGGACAAAGTGGCGTTCACGGGCTCGGTCGCGGCCGGCCGGCGCGTGATGGAGGTCGCCGCCCGCAACCTGACGCGGGTCACGCTCGAACTCGGCGGCAAGTCCGCCGCCGTGATCCTGCCGGACGCCGACCTGGAGTCCACCATCGCCGGGATCGTCCCGGCGGCCTGGATGAACAACGGGCAGGCGTGCGTGGCCCAGACCCGCGTGCTCGCGCCGCGCAGCCGGTACGAGGAGGTCGCCGAGGCCCTCGCGGCCGCGGCCGGCGCGCTGGTGGTCGGCGACCCGCTGGACCCCGCGACGCAGCTCGGACCGCTGGTCGCCAGGCGGCAGCAGCAGCGGTCGCTCGACTACATCCGGATCGGGCAGGAAGAGGGTGCGAAGGTCCTGGCGGGCGGCGGCCGCCCGGCCGGTCTGGAGCGGGGCTGGTACGTGGAGCCGACCCTCTTCGGGGACGTCGACAACTCGATGCGGATCGCACGCGAGGAGATCTTCGGACCGGTCGTCTGCCTGATCCCGTACGGGGACGAGGCGGAGGCGGTACGGGTCGCCAACGACTCGGAGTTCGGTCTGAGCGGCAGCGTCTGGACGGGGGACGTGGAGCACGGCATCGACTTCGCCCGGCAGGTGCGCACGGGCACCTTCAACGTGAACACCTTCAGCCTGGACATGCTGGGACCGTTCGGCGGCTACAAGAACAGCGGCGTGGGCCGGGAGTTCGGGCCCGAGGGGCTGAGCGAGTACCTGGAGCACAAGATGATCCACCTGCCGGCGGGCTACGCGGCGGGTGCCTGATGGGCGACCGCTGGGTGGTGGAGGTGGACCGGGGGGTCTGCATCGGCTCGGGGATGTGCGTGAACCACGCACCGGAGGGCTTCGCGCTGGACTCGGCGCGCCAGTCGCATCCCCGGGACCCGGAGACGGACGCGAACGAGCCGGTCCTGACGGCGGCGGAGGGCTGCCCGGTGGAGGCGATCCTCATCACCCTGGCGGGCACGGGCGAGGCGGTGTTCCCGCCGGAGGAGTAGGGGTTGGGCGGGGCGGGGCGGGGCGGGGGCTTCGGGGACGGGGCTCGTCGTCTCGGGGTCGGGTGGGTTGGTGGGGGCTTCGGGGGGTGGGATCCCCGTGTTCGGGGTCGGTGGTGTGTCCGGGGGCGTCCCGGCAGTCCACTGTCCTTCCGTGTCGGGTCGGTCCGTCAAGGGCGCTCCCTG
>NZ_JBIASC010000028.1:1939-4444 GCF_042890485.1 Streptomyces sp. NPDC002181
GGGTCGTGACTGCGTGCCTTTTGAAGAATGAGCCTGCGAGTTAGCGGTGTGTAGCGAGGTTAACCCGTGTGGGGAAGCCGTAGCGAAAGCGAGTCCGAATAGGGCGATTGAGTTGCACGCTCTAGACCCGAAGCGGAGTGATCTAGCCATGGGCAGGTTGAAGCGGAGGTAAGACTTCGTGGAGGACCGAACCCACCAGGGTTGAAAACCTGGGGGATGACCTGTGGTTAGGGGTGAAAGGCCAATCAAACTCCGTGATAGCTGGTTCTCCCCGAAATGCATTTAGGTGCAGCGTCGTGTGTTTCTTGCCGGAGGTAGAGCACTGGATAGGCGATGGGCCCTACCGGGTTACTGACCTTAGCCAAACTCCGAATGCCGGTAAGTGAGAGCACGGCAGTGAGACTGTGGGGGATAAGCTCCATGGTCGAGAGGGAAACAGCCCAGAGCATCGACTAAGGCCCCTAAGCGTACGCTAAGTGGGAAAGGATGTGGAGTCGCAGAGACAACCAGGAGGTTGGCTTAGAAGCAGCCACCCTTGAAAGAGTGCGTAATAGCTCACTGGTCAAGTGATTCCGCGCCGACAATGTAGCGGGGCTCAAGCGTACCGCCGAAGTCGTGTCATTGCAGCAATAGGGCCAACGCCCGCTGTGATGGGTAGGGGAGCGTCGTGTGCCGGGTGAAGCAGCAGCGGAAGCTAGTTGTGGACGGTTCACGAGTGAGAATGCAGGCATGAGTAGCGATACACACGTGAGAAACGTGTGCGCCGATTGACTAAGGGTTCCTGGGTCAAGCTGATCTGCCCAGGGTAAGTCGGGACCTAAGGCGAGGCCGACAGGCGTAGTCGATGGACAACCGGTTGATATTCCGGTACCCGCTTTGAAACGCCCAATATCGAATCAGGCGATGCTAAGTCCGTGAAGCCGTTCCGGACCCTTCGGGGAAAGGAAAGTGGTGGAGCCGACGAACCAGACTTGTAGTAGGTAAGCGATGGGGTGACGCAGGAAGGTAGTCCAGCCCGGGCGGTGGTTGTCCCGGGGTAAGGGTGTAGGCCGAGGGGTAGGCAAATCCGTCCCTCGTTAAGGCTGAGACCTGATGCCGAGCCGATTGTGGTGAAGTGGATGATCCTATGCTGTCGAGAAAAGCCTCTAGCGAGTTTCATGGCGGCCCGTACCCTAAACCGACTCAGGTGGTCAGGTAGAGAATACCGAGGCGTTCGGGTGAACTATGGTTAAGGAACTCGGCAAAATGCCCCCGTAACTTCGGGAGAAGGGGGGCCATCACTGGTGATCGGACTTGCTCCGTGAGCTGGGGGTGGCCGCAGAGACCAGCGAGAAGCGACTGTTTACTAAAAACACAGGTCCGTGCGAAGCCGTAAGGCGATGTATACGGACTGACGCCTGCCCGGTGCTGGAACGTTAAGGGGACCGGTTAGTGCACTTTCGGGTGTGCGAAGCTGAGAACTTAAGCGCCAGTAAACGGCGGTGGTAACTATAACCATCCTAAGGTAGCGAAATTCCTTGTCGGGTAAGTTCCGACCTGCACGAATGGCGTAACGACTTCTCGACTGTCTCAACCATAGGCCCGGTGAAATTGCACTACGAGTAAAGATGCTCGTTTCGCGCAGCAGGACGGAAAGACCCCGGGACCTTTACTACAGTTTGATATTGGTGTTCGGTTCGGCTTGTGTAGGATAGGTGGGAGACTTTGAAACCCCAACGCCAGTTGGGGTGGAGTCGCCGTTGAAATACCACTCTGGTCGTGCTGGATGTCTAACCTCGGTCCGTGATCCGGATCAGGGACAGTGTCTGATGGGTAGTTTAACTGGGGCGGTTGCCTCCCAAAGGGTAACGGAGGCGCCCAAAGGTTCCCTCAGCCTGGTTGGCAATCAGGTGTTGAGTGTAAGTGCACAAGGGAGCTTGACTGTGAGACCGACGGGTCGAGCAGGGACGAAAGTCGGGACTAGTGATCCGGCGGTGGCTTGTGGAAGCGCCGTCGCTCAACGGATAAAAGGTACCCCGGGGATAACAGGCTGATCTTCCCCAAGAGTCCATATCGACGGGATGGTTTGGCACCTCGATGTCGGCTCGTCGCATCCTGGGGCTGGAGTCGGTCCCAAGGGTTGGGCTGTTCGCCCATTAAAGCGGTACGCGAGCTGGGTTTAGAACGTCGTGAGACAGTTCGGTCCCTATCCGCTGTGCGCGTAGGAATATTGAGAAGGGCTGTCCCTAGTACGAGAGGACCGGGACGGACGAACCTCTGGTGTGCCAGTTGTCCTGCCAAGGGCATGGCTGGTTGGCTACGTTCGGGAGGGATAACCGCTGAAAGCATCTAAGCGGGAAGCCTGCTTCAAGATGAGTATTCCCACCTCCTTGAGAGGGTAAGGCTCCCAGTAGACGACTGGGTTGATAGGCCAGATGTGGAAGCCCGGTAACGGGTGGAGCTGACTGGTACTAATAGGCCGAGGGCTTGTCCTCAGTTGCTCGCGTCCACTGTGTTAGTTCTGAA
>NZ_JBIASC010000029.1:0-4065 GCF_042890485.1 Streptomyces sp. NPDC002181
GAGTTCTCAAGGAACGGACGCTTCCTTTGTACTCACCCTCTCGGGCTTTCCTCCGGGCTTTCGTTCTTCGTTCTTGCGTTTCCGACTCTATCAGATCCTTTCGGGCCTGACTCCCGGTCGAAACGGGATTTGCTTTCCAGGTCTTCGCTTTCGCGTTTCCCTTTCCGGCGAGTCCGACTCTATCAGAAGTTTTCCACCGGATTTCCCGGCTTCAGATTCCTGGATGAGGAGTCGAGTACGTACCCGCAGAATTCGATTCCATGGGTACGAGGGGTCTTGCTGGATGGCTGCCGAACTTGTCCAGTTCCAGGCAACCGTTCGACTCTACAACTGGCCCCCCGGGGTGTCAAAACGAGCGCCACCCGGCCTCTCGGGGCGGGCTGTCGGGTAGCCAGGCCATGGGCCTCGCTCCGGGTTTGCCGGTTGCGGGCCATCTGGCTGGTCCCACCCCGAGGCGCCTGCCGCAGTACCCGGTCAGCCACACCCTCGGCAGCTCTCTCACGAGAACAGACCGCGGCCGGTCTCCACGAGCGGCGGGCGCGGGGAGCGCACCAGGGGGCGGCGGGGCTCACTCGGCGCAGGTCTCGTAGGCCTAGAAGCGACGAAGTACGCCGGGGAACCGGCGTCCCAGCCAGCAGCAGAGCCGGACCAGCGGCGACTGCACCGACCGTCACGGCAAGCCGGACTGTCTGGAGCCCGGCCGCGTTCTGTGTTTTGGACCTTGAGTCAGAACGGCGGGTCTTCGCTGTACCCGCCGTTCCAAGAAGCGCGTGCAGCTCGGAGGCGGGCGTAGTGCTCGCGGGCTGCAATGTCGGACGCGTTCTCCGAACCGCTGGTGTCGTGACCCCAAGCCTTGAGCGCGTCCAGGACCCGGTCTCGGTGGTACCGGTCAGTGCTGGTGGCCAGTAGCCGTCGGCCGTGGCCGGCCAGAGCGACCTGGTGCTGGGTGAGGTGGGGGTGCTCTGCAAGGGGGATGGCGGCGACAAGGGCGGTATGGCGCACGCCGGCGCTGTCATGACAGAGGAGGGCATGAACCGCGGAAAAGATCGCCGGGCGCGCGTCCCGAAACGCACGCATCGCCTCGTGCTCATCGAGTACCCCCTCACCGTGGAGGTGTCCGTCAACGGCAACGCAGTCGTCGTTGGCGTCGTAGGCGGTGTCGCCGAGCCACTCGAGCAGCCGCACGAGAGTTGGACGGTTCGGGCCTGTCTTGGCGTCGTGGCTGTAGTCGCTTGGCGTGACGGCCGGGTGGTTGAGGATCGCCGCGACGTAGAGCGCAACGGGCACGGTGGCCTCGTAGATGCTGTTCTGGTGAGTCACGGGCTCCAGCGCATCCTGGAGGGCGGATTCCCTGATGAGGGGGTCAGGGTTGGTGAGGAGCGCCAGCGCCGCCGGCAGGGATTCTCCCGTGCCGCAGGCCGTGGCGAGCAACGCCCAGTCTGTGTTGTCCAGCAGTGTCTGGAAGGGAGGGAGCGCGGCGGGGTGAGGCTGCCGGGGCCGGCTGTGGGTCACGGCCCGAGACTATGGCGTCGCGCTTTCGGAGAAGCTCGAAGCTTGCCCGGCCGAAGATCTGGCGCTTCAGCATCTCGATCCGGTCGACATGGCCCTCGACCACCCCGCAGTCGGGCTCCAGATGCCGGGCGAACGCTCGGCGAGTGCAACTCCAGGCGTCGGTTCAGTGCCGTCGCCACCCGGGCTCCTCCGGCGGCGCCGGTGCCGGTCGCAGGCAGGCGCGGTGCCCGGCTGACTCGTACCCCGAAGGCGTCCGGCATCCGGGCGCCGGCACGTCCGCGAGCGCGAGGCCGACCGACCTGGCCCAGCGCCGACCGAAGCCCCTCCGTCCGCCGCCCGAACCGACGGGCAGGCCCTGGCACATGCTCTACTGACGTCCTGCGGGCAGGGCTCCTCCCCGCAGACGAACCGGCGCACCGTAACGACAGCACGACCTGCGGTCGAAGGGCATCGCGCCGGACGTGGCGAGGACCTGACGAGGTGGGGAAGCCGTGAGCGATGACGTCCTGTCGGTCATTCCGAGTGATCCGCGGTGGCAGCCGGACCGCGATGCGGTCGAGCGCGTCATCGCGCTCGTTGAGGACCTGGCTCCCGGTGCCGCCGACGGCGTGGACGCGGAGATCGACGTGACGTGGTACGACGAGGTGACCGCCGTCGACTGCGGGGACAACCTGGAGCGGATCGGCTGCCCCCTGTGCCGGGCGTCTGTCGACACGGAGTGGTGGGGCGACCTCCTTGAGGCTCATTGCGACGACGGCTTCACCACGCTCGCGATCGAGGTCCCATGTTGTGGCGGGTCGACCACTCTGGACGCCCTCGAATACGAGTGGCCTTGTGGTTTCGCCAGCTTCGAAATCGCCATCTGGAACCCTGAACGCCTCTGGTTCAGCAAGGACGAGCTGACGGCGCTGGAAAACCGGCTGGGCCATCCGGTGAAGCAGATCCGGGCTCACTTCTGAGGCCCGACAGCTCAGCCGGTCACCCGTCGCTCGGGGCGGGCTCAACCACCTACCGGGTCAACGGCAGCGTGAAAGTCGCAGCACGGCCTCGCTGCGGACCCCGGGGTTTCGATCCGACGCCAGTGTCCGAAGTTGCGTGATCAGCTCGTCGCCGTCCTCTCCGGTCGCCCAGCGTGGATCACAGTCGAGTTCCGCAGCGAGCTGATCAGCGGTCCCCTCATCAGACGCGGCTGCACGGGCTGCGAGCACGACACGTAGGCCGGCCAGATCCCTCCGAGCCAACAGAGCCGCCGCAGTCTCCGAGGTCACTCCGGTGTCGGAAGCGTCCAGGAGGAGACGGTGCAGGACATTGGCGACACCCTCAATCCGAGACGCTGCCGCCAGACGTCGTCCTGCAGCGGCTCTCACGGACCAGGCCGGAGATTCCGCTGCGTTGATCGCGTCCCGCAGCCCTTGTTCGGTGAAACCTTCCACGGCACCAGGCTCCCAGGAGAACGTCTCGGTCAAGCCTCGTCCAGACGACCCCGCAGGTGTCAGTCTTCCCGTCGTTGTCTGCGGGACCGGGCGAGCCCTTCGTACGGTTCCCCCGCCCAGGGGGCGGCGTCGGGCGTCGGGCGTGGCTTCCCGTCGGTGAGGCCGTCCAGCGGGAGGCATCAGCACAGCCCGCCGCACGGAGGCACCACATGCCCGCGATCTGGTTCGGTATCGACCGCGGACCGGGTCCGCATCCGCCGGCTCTCGGCGTCGAGCGCCTGGAGACCCGGCCAAGCAACCGGAAGGTCCTGCGAGCCGAGCGCGACCACCAGGGGTCAGAGGTTGACGCGCTTCAGGTAGACGCGGTGGCGGTGGGGGATGGTCTGGTACCAGAGCATCAGGTGCTCGTCCTCGTACGTACGCAGGCGCATGGGGCTGGGGTCTTCGTAGAGGCTGCCGTCCTTGGGGTCGATCGCCATCGACGCCAGGTCGACCAGGCCCTCCATGACGACGGCGACCAGCTCCTGCTGCCCCGCGGGCATGTCGCCGAGTACCCAGAGCCGGCTCGGATCGCATTCCCAGGCCCAGCCGGCCTCGTTCTCCACTCCCTCACCCCGCAGGGTCACTGACCGATCTCCCGCTGAGCCTCGGCCAGGATGCGGCTGCTGGTCTCCATCGCGGCCCGGAACCGTTCCTCCGTGGCGGCCGGGTCGCCGGCGGCGCGCTCGGCTTCGAGCAGTGCCGCGGCGCGGGCGGGCCAGCGGTGAATGGCCACGTGCGTGGCCCACTTGATCAGGAAGAAGCGGAGCGGGTTGATGGCGCCCGTCTCCGCGGCGCGGTCGAACGCCGCATGGCATTCCCTGTCGAACTCGGCGAGGTGCGCCATGTCGATCCGGCGCACGGCGTCCCGCAGGGCTTCGCGCGTCATGGCCGGCTGGGGGATGAGCGGACCGTCGTCTTCGAGGTGCTGTGCTGTCATCGTGCCTCCAGGGGAACGTGGCCAGGATAGCGACCGTCCCTGCGACATGCCCGTAAACGCAAAAAGCCCCGTACCGGATACCCGGTACGGGGCTTTTCACAATGATTGTTCGGCGGCGTCCTACTCTCCCACAGGGTCCCC
>NZ_JBIASC010000030.1:0-2843 GCF_042890485.1 Streptomyces sp. NPDC002181
ACGTGTCGGCGTACACGTGAACGTCCCCAGCCTCGTACGGATGAAAGGGGACAGTTGCTGATGTGGTGAGATCTGCCGCTCGGCACTCTGCTGCTTGGTCGATATGGGCGGCGGAGGGGGCTGGCAGTGGTCTTGGATCCACAGCGTTGGCTGGAGCTTCGGCGCTTTCGTGGCCTGCTGGAGTCCGGGGCAATGAGCTTGTCGGAGATCTCCAGGGAGACCGGGCTGGACCGCAAGACGGTCCGCAAGTACCTCTCGGAACCGGGGCCGGCGACCCCGCCGCGGCGGTCGCCGAGCGGGCGGTCGCGGGTGAGGGTGATCGACGAGTTCGGGCCGCTGATTGACTCGATGCTCCGGGCCGAGGTACTGATGAAGGCCGCGGTCATTCACGAGCGGCTTGCCCAGGAGTACGGCTTCACCGGGAACTATCAGCGGGTCAAGCTCTACGTTCAGACGGCCCGGCCCAGGATCGCCGAGGAACTGGGGATCACTCCCAAGGAACTGGCCGGGATGCACCGCCGGTTCGAAGTGATCCCCGGGGCTCAGGCCCAAGTGGACTGGGGCGATGAGGGCAAGATCCTCGCCCACATGGGCATCGCGAAGGTCTACTCCTTCCACATGACGCTGTCGTACTCGCGGGACCCGTTCTGCTGCTTCACCACCAGCCAGGACCTGCAGACCTTCTTCGACTGCCACCGCCGGGCATTCGCCCACTTCGGCGGGGCACCGATGACGATCGTCTACGACCGGACCAAGACCGTCGTCCGCCGTCACGTCGCTCCTGGCGAGGCGGTCCCGCTGCATCCGGAAGCGGTCGGCTTCGCCGGCCACTACGACTTCGACATCGACGTCCTGGCCGCCTACCGGCCGCAGGGCAAGGGCCGGGTCGAGAGGCAGGTGCTGATCGTCCGCGACCACGTCCTGTCCGGCCGGTCCTTCTCCTCCGTCGAAGAGATGGACGCCGCGTTCACCGCCTGGGTGCCCGTGCGGCGGGCCCAGATCCACAAGACGCACCGAGAGGTCATCGCGGAGCGGGCGGCGAGAGATCACGCGGCTCTCAAGCCGCTGCCGCCGACTCCCTATCTGGTGGCCGAACGGCAGCTGCGGCACGTCGGCAAGGACTGCCTGATCGCCTTCGACGGCAACCTCTACTCCGTGCCGGCCCGCCGAGTCCGTGCCAGGCAGCTGGTCGAGATCCGAGCCACGAAATCCCAGGTCATGCTGCATGCCACCCTCGCCGACGCCCAGGGCAGCACGCTGCTGGCGGCCCATCCCAGGGCGATCGGCCGCGGTGCCCGTGTCGTCGACGAGTCGCATTGGGACGGCCTGCCCACCGGCAAGGGCCGCCGGACCACCACCGGCGACATCCCGGTCCAGCCTCGTCAAGAGCGGCCGCGGGGCGAGGAGACCGGCCCGCTGCAGGCCCTGCTGAACCGGGCCGCGGCCACCCGGATCGAGGTCGGGCGCCGACCGCTGTCGGTCTATGACGAGCTGACCGGCACCCGTCCCTTCACCACCCATCGAGCGACGGAGGAATCCTCTTGAGTGAGCTCACCGGCAACCGCATCCGCACCACGGCCGGCAAGCTCGGCCTGCCCCACCTCGCGGAGACCATCAACGAGTTCGCCCGCCGGGCCGACGAGGCGAAGATGGGCTACCTCGACTTCCTCGACCTGGTCCTCTCCGAGGAACTGGCCGTCCGCGACGACCGTCGCTTCCGCCAGGGCCTGCGGCTCTCCCGGCTGCCGCACCACAAGACGCTCGATGAGTACGACTTCTCGTTCCAGCCCGACCTCGACCCGCGCAAGGTCAAAGACCTCGCGACGCTCTCGTTTGTCGAGGCCAAGGCGAACGCCGCTCTCCTGGGTCCGCCGGGGGTGGGCAAGACACATATCGCCGTCGCTCTCGCGGTCGCGGCCTGCCGGGCCGGCTACTCGGTCTACTTCACCAGCCTCGACGACATGGTCCGCAACCTCAAAGCCGCCGAAGCCGCAGGTCGCCTGGCCAACAAGCTCGGCACCTACCTTCGGCCGGGCGTCCTCGTCGTCGACGAGGTGGGCTACGAGATCCTCGAACGCGGAGAAGCGAACCTGGTCTTCCAGGTCATCTCAAAGCGGTATGAAAAGGGCTCGATCATTCTGACCTCGAACAAGACCTTCAGCGAATGGGGACAGGTGTTCGGCGATGAAGTCCTCGCCACCGCCATCCTCGACCGGCTCTTGCATCACTGCGACGTGATCTCCATCAACGGCCCCAGCTACCGGCTCAAGAACCGGCTCAAGGCTATCGAGCGGGACACAGACGTAGCCTGATAAGCCCTTCACAGAAGTGGCCGGGGGCTTGGTCAGTCGTCTTCGAGTCGCTGGAAGATCGCGGTGAACTCATCGGTCTCGATCAGTCCGGCGATCACGTGGGTCATGCTGTCGATGCCGGGATCCCTGACGATCAGGCCGTCCGAGACCCAGAAGTAGCGGCCGCCGAGAGCCTCGCCGCTTCCTGCCCAGGTCTCCATCAAGCGTTCGACCTCCGCGACCGTGAACACGGTCGCGCTCCACCGGGAGCCGTCCTCGAGGTCCACGAAGACGTCGACGTTGCACACCGATTCCAGGTCCTCGTCCGGGGTGGGCAGGAACGATGCCTCGAAGGCATCCGTGCGAACCCGGTACCACGGGTCGTCCCAACCTCGTTCGACCGATCCGGACGATGCGCTATGACTCATCGTGCGAGTGTCTCCGGCCGGCCTGACGATCTCAACCAGGTTCCTCAGCCGTGCTGCTTCCCGCGACGGAGCTGGGGACGTTCATCCGTACGCGACTGGGGAGCTTAGCTCGTACGCCGACACC
>NZ_JBIASC010000031.1:0-1364 GCF_042890485.1 Streptomyces sp. NPDC002181
TGCTTGAGGCCGGCGAGGTAGCCGGGGAGGGCTGCGGGCATGACGATGTGGCGGGCTCCGGCGAGGCCGGTGGCGCCGAGGGTGCGGCCGGCGCGGAGGTGGAGCGGGGGGATCTGGTCGATGCCGGAGACGAGTCCGTTGGCGATGGAGGGGACGGCGCCGAGCAGGATGACGGTGTACATCATGGCGTCGTTGAGGCCGAACCACAGGACGGCCGGGGGGACCCAGGCGACCGAGGGCAGGGATTGCAGGCCTTGGAGGATGGGGCCGATGGCGGCGCGGACGAACTTGACGCGGGCGACGAGGAGTCCGAGGGGGGTGCCGATGGCGAGGGCGAGGAGGAAGCCGAGCAGGCCGCGGGAGACGCTGGTCCAGACGACTTCGAGGAGGGTGCCCTTGAGCCACATGTCGGAGAGGCTGTCCCAGACCGCGGACGGTGCGGGGAGCTTGGTCTCGTCGGTGACCTTCAGGGAGACCAGCACCTGCCACACCAGCAGGACGAGGCCGATGGCGATGAACGGGGGGAGGACCTTTTTGACGAGGACCTCGCGGGTGGGGGTGCGGTGGGTCTGGACGGCGTCGAGGGCGTCGAGGCCGGCTTCCAGACCGGCCAGGTCGTCGGTCTTGGCCCTGGGGGTGGTGTCAGTGCTGGCCATGGCGGCGGATCTCCCCACGCAGGTGTTCGGTGATTTCGACGGAGAGTTCCGCGACGTCGGCGTCTTCGATGCGGCGGGGCTGGGGGATGTCCACGGTCCATTGCCTGGCGATGCGGCCGGGGCGTGAGGAGAGCAGGACCACGCGCTGGGCGAGGCGGACGGCTTCGCGGACGTTGTGGGTGACGAAGAGGACGGAGACGTGGGTTTCGGCCCAGATGCGGGTGAGTTCGCCGTGCAGGACGTCGCGGGTGATGGCGTCCAGGGCGGCGAAGGGTTCGTCCATGAGGAGGAGGCGGCTGTCCTGGGCGAGGGCGCGGGCCAGGGCGACGCGCTGGCGCATGCCGCCGGAGAGTTCGTGGACGCGTTTGCCGTGGGCGCCGGCGAGGCGGACCAGTTCCAGGAGGCGTTCGGCTTCGGGTTTGCGGTCGGCCTTGGGGACTCCGCGCAGGCGCAGGGCGAGTTCGATGTTCTTGCCGGCGGTGAGCCAGGGGAACAGGGCGTGTTCCTGGAACATCAGCGCCGGCCGGCCGGCCGTCTCGATCGTCCCCGCGGACGGTTTGTCGAGTCCCGCGACGAGGTTGAGCAGGGTGGACTTGCCGCAGCCGGAGGCTCCCAGGATGGTGACGAACTCGCCGGGCGCGACATCGAGGCTGATGTCGTCCAGGACGAGCTGCGATCCGGCCGGGCCGGAGAAGGACTTCGAGACGT
>NZ_JBIASC010000032.1:0-1290 GCF_042890485.1 Streptomyces sp. NPDC002181
GTGGCGTCGGCGATCTCCGGGTCGGTCATGATCGTCGCGGGGTTGGAGTTCACCAGGATGACCCGCAGGCCCTCGGCCTTGAGGATGCGGCAGGCCTGGGTGCCGGAGTAGTCGAACTCGGCGGCCTGTCCGATGACGATCGGGCCGGAGCCGATGACCAGGACGGACTGGATATCGGTGCGCTTAGGCACGCTCGGCCTCCATCAGGGTTACGAAACGGTCGAAGAGGTAGGCGGCGTCGTGCGGGCCGGCTGCCGCTTCGGGGTGGTACTGGACGGAGAAGGCCGGCTGGTCCAGCAGCTGGAGGCCCTCCACGACCTGGTCGTTCAGGCAGACGTGGGAGACCTCGGCGCGCCCGTAAGGGGTCTGGGAGACCTGGTCGAGGGGCGCGTCCACGGCGAAGCCGTGGTTGTGCGCGGTGACCTCCACCTTGCCGGTCGTGCGGTCCTGCACCGGCTGGTTGATGCCGCGGTGCCCGTACTTCAGCTTGTACGTGCCAAAGCCCAGCGCACGGCCCAGGATCTGGTTGCCGAAGCAGATCCCGAAGAGCGGGGTCTTGCGCTCCAGGACACCCCGCATGACCGCGACGGGGCCGTCCGCGGTGGCCGGGTCACCCGGCCCGTTGGAGAAGAACACCCCGTCCGGGCCGACCGCGTACACGTCCTCGACGGTGGCGGTCGCCGGCAGCACGTGGACCTCGATGCCGCGCTCGGCCATCCGGTGCGGGGTCATGCCCTTGATCCCGAGGTCGACCGCGGCCACGGTGAACCTCTTCTCACCGATGGCGGGGACGACGTACGCCTCCTTGGTGGCGACCTCGGCGGAGAGGTTCGCCCCCTTCATCTGGGGCTGCTCCTGGACCTTGGCCAGCAGCTCGGCGTCGGCGGCTACCGTCTCGCCGGAGAAGATGCCCACCCGCATCGCACCGCGCTCGCGCAGGTGACGGGTCAGGGCCCGGGTGTCGATGCCGCTGATGCCGACGACGCCCTGCCTGACCAGCTCCTCGTCCAGCGAACGCCGCGAGCGCCAGTTGGAGGGGACGCGGGCGGGATCGCGCACGACGTAGCCGGCGACCCAGATGCGGGAGGACTCGGGGTCCTCGTCGTTGACCCCGGTGTTGCCCACGTGCGGGGCGGTCATCACGACGACCTGCCGGTGGTACGACGGGTCGGTGAGGGTCTCCTGGTATCCGGTCATGCCGGTGGAGAACACGGCCTCGCCGAAGGTCTCCCCCACAGCGCCGTAGGCGCGGCCCCGGAAGATCCGACCGTCCTCCAGGACGAGAACGGC
>NZ_JBIASC010000033.1:0-1112 GCF_042890485.1 Streptomyces sp. NPDC002181
CCGCTCACGCTCGAAGACGTGCTGGAGATCGTCCACGCCGAATCACTGGCCGGACCCATCGCCGGCGTCGTCGTCCAGCTCGGCGGCCAGACCCCCCTCGGTCTCGCCCAGGCCCTCAAGGACAACGGCGTCCCCGTCGTGGGCACCCCGCCGGAGGCCATCCACGCCGCCGAGGACCGCGGCGCGTTCGGCCAGGTCCTCGCCGAGGCCGGCCTGCCCGCCCCCAAGCACGGCACCGCCACCACCTTCGCGGCCGCCAAGGCCATCGCCGACGAGATCGGCTACCCCGTCCTGGTCCGCCCCTCCTACGTGCTCGGCGGCCGCGGCATGGAAATCGTCTACGACGAGGACCGCCTCTCCTCCTACATCGCCGAATCCACCGAGATCTCCCCGACCCGCCCGGTCCTGGTCGACCGCTTCCTCGACGACGCCATCGAGATCGACGTCGACGCCCTCTACGACGGCACCGAGCTCTACCTCGGCGGCGTCATGGAACACATCGAGGAAGCCGGCATCCACTCCGGCGACTCCGCCTGCGCCCTGCCCCCCATCACCCTGGGCGGCCACGACATCAAGCGCCTGCGCGCCTCCACCGAGGCCATCGCCAAGGGCGTCGGCGTCCGCGGCCTGATCAACATCCAGTTCGCCATGGCCGGAGACATCCTCTACGTCCTGGAAGCCAACCCCCGCGCCTCGCGCACCGTCCCCTTCACCTCCAAGGCCACCGCGGTCCCCCTCGCCAAGGCCGCCGCCCGCATCTCGCTCGGCGCCACCATCGCCGAACTGCGTGAAGAGGGCATGCTCCCCAAGACCGGCGACGGCGGCACCCTGCCGCTGGACGCGCCGATCTCCGTCAAGGAAGCCGTCATGCCCTGGTCGCGCTTCCGCGACATCCACGGCCGCGGCGTCGACACCGTCCTGGGCCCCGAGATGCGCTCCACCGGCGAGGTCATGGGCATCGACTCCGTCTTCGGCACCGCCTACGCCAAATCCCAGGCCGGCGCCTACGGCCCGCTGCCCACCAAGGGCCGCGCCTTCATCTCCGTCGCCAACCGCGACAAGCGCTCGATGATCTTCCCGGCCCGCGAACTCGTCAACCACGGCTTCGAACT